>NZ_RQUY01000006.1 GCF_003992125.1 Veillonella caviae
TGGAATGAGCTACATATGTCTACAAATTTTCCAACTTATTGGGATTAGTCACACACACTTTTTGTCCTATAACCCCGGATATAGCTTTTATAAAATGACCGTAATGTGCAAGCGCATCAGCCGCTAGGGAAGTAAATTCATCTCGGATAGGGGATTTTTGTCTTTTCGTAGTAATTGCCGTTGGTGTTTTTAGTAATCGGAACGTTGGGGAAGTAAATTCATCTTGTAGGACATGTTTTTTTATGCTGCGGATATAGCTTTTATAAAATGACCGTAATGTTTTTGGTGTAAGTTGTATTTGACAAATATCCGTTTTTTACAATATACTGAGTATTATTAAAGCATAGTTATATGATAGGTTTTAAATTCCCGAATGTATGAGGGAATAAGAATGCGCCTACAGTAGGCGAGGAGGTTAGTATGAGCGATAATAAACAGAAAGAGCATCATTGTCAGTGTGGTCATCATCACCACGAGCATAATCATGAACATGGTCATCATCACGGACATAGTCATCATCACCATCATGAGCATGACCATCATCATGAGCACGGACATGACCATCATCACGAGCATGAGCATTCTCATGACCATAGTCACGGAAAAGCTATGCCAACTGATAAATGGGTACCACACACGCATGCGCCAGGTGAGGTGCATGAGCATGGTGTAAATGATTACATGCAAGCTGTTGCGGAATATCGTAAAACATGGCCTACGAAACAAGATGTGATTGAGCAAACTCCAGATCCTGCTGTGCGTGAAATGATTCTTCGCATGGAGCAGCTTGGTTGTGATACTGTATTTGACCGTTTTGATAAACAACAACCGCAATGTACATTCGGTATTGCTGGCGTATGCTGCCGAATTTGTTTCATGGGTCCTTGTAAAATTACCCCTAAGAGTCCTCGCGGCGTTTGTGGTGCTGATGCAGATCTCATTGTGGCTCGTAACTTAACACGTGCTGCTGCAGGTGGTTTAACGCAACATGGTGCGCATGCTCGTGAAATTTTGATTTCTTTGAAAGCTGCCGCTACTGGTGAATTAGATATTCCTATTATGGGGGAAGAAAAAATCCGCACTGTATGTAAAGCCTTTGATATTCCAGAAGAAGGTCGTACAGTCCATGAAGTCGCAAACGATTTAGCAGACGTGCTATTGGAAGATTTGAGCCGTGCATTGCCTGGGGAATATAAAACAATTTCGGCATTGGCACCAGCTGAGCGTCGCGAAGTGTGGAAAAACTTAGATATCTTACCGATTTCTGCATATAATGAGGCATTTGATGCATACCATCGTACATGCGTAGGTACTGATGGGGATTGGAAAAGTAATATGCAACAATTCTTGCGTTGTGGTCTTGCTTTCACATTTACTGGCGTAGTAGCAGCAGATATCGCTACTGATGCATTGTTTGGTTTAGGTGGTCGCCGTACATCTAAGGTTAACATTGGTGCTTTGAAAAAAGGTTATGTTAATATTGCGGTTCATGGTCACTTGCCAACATTAGTATCTCAAATTTGTACTATCGGTAATTCCGAAGAATACCAAGAAAAAGCGAAAGCTATTGGTGCGAAAGGCATTCAATTCTATGGTATTTGTTGCTCTGGTTTGTCCAGTATGTATCGTTATGAAAATGTGATTCCATTGTGTAATGCTGTAGGTGCGGAGCTTGTTCTTGGTACTGGCGCCCTCGATTGCTGGGTTGCGGATGTACAAGATGTGTACCCTGCTATTATGGATGTAGCTCGTTGCTTTAATACAAAAGTAATTACTACTTCTGATGCAGCTCGTTTACCTGGGGCTGAACATATTGGTTATGACCATCACCACAGTAATTTGAGTGAAACAAAACAATTGGCTAGAACTATTCTTGATCGTGCGTTAGAAGCTCATGAAAAACGTAAAGGCATGCCAGTATACATTCCACCATATGAAATTTCCGCAGAAGTTGGTTTTTCTCCAGAATCTACAGTGAAACATTATGGTTCTTTTAAACCGTTGGCAGATGCCTTGAAATCTGGCAAAGTGCGGGGCATCGTAAATATCGTAGGCTGTTCTAACCCTCGTGTTATTTATGAAAAAGCTACTGTTGATATTTGTGAAGAACTCATCAAAAATGATTGCATCATTCTCACTAATGGTTGTGCATCCTTCCCATTGATGAAATTAGGCTACTGTAATACAGATGCTATTAAGAAATGCGGTAAAAACCTTCAAGAATTCCTTGGCGATGATCAACCACCTGTATGGCACGTAGGGGAGTGTGTGGATAATGCTCGCTCCTCCGGTATTTTCGCTGGTATTGCTGGTGAATTAGGTTTTAATTTGCCACAAATGCCGTTTGCTATGTCCAGCCCTGAATGGTCTAATGAAAAAGGCATCGATGCATCACTGGGATTCCGTTTGATGGGGATTAACACATACCACTGCGTTGAGCCACCAACACAAGGTTCTGATGCGGTAACAAAATTCTTAAAAGAAGATACAAAAGAACTTCTTGGTTCCGTTATGTATGTTAACACTGATCCTGCTGTAGTGGCAGCAAAAATTATTGATGACATCAATAAAAAACGGGAAGCACTTGGTTGGCCAGTATAATTATATATAACTGACTTATAGGTTTTGATTAGTATTGTTAATGGTGAAAGCAGTCTCCAGTGAGATAGCTTGTGGCTGTTTTGAATCTTAGAGATATATTTAGAATATATAATTAAAAATAACCAATTCTTCTAATCGGAAGAATTGGTTATTTTGGTGTATTTGTAAGTTTTTACACATTCATATTCGCGCCTTTACGAACGTAGAACCAGTAGCATACAGCTACGGTTACAATATTAAACGCGAGAAGGACAGCGAAGGCTGGGTGAATGTTACCAAATGTGGTGTAAGTGAAACCGAAGATTTTTGGTGTTATGAAGGCACCGTAAGCAGCTACGGCTGCGGTAAAGCCTGTTACGAGAGAACCTTGTAAGCCATCTGTGAAGATATGTGGAATCATACGGAACGAAGCCCCTGTAATGAAACCGGTAAATACGAAGGTGATAACGGACATCGCGAAGAAGAATGGGAAGCTGTGTAAATCTACACCTACTGCGATGAGAGCGGTGCTTACGCAGAGGCCGATGAGACCAAGGAAGGTAATTTTCGTACCGCTGTTGATTTTATCAGCTAACCAACCGCCTACAGGGCGAAGTCCAGCAGATACGAGGGGACCTACGAATGCAATGTAGGCGAATGGAATTTCAGGAAATTCTTTGCCTACCAATAAGCCGAGGGCGGCGGCATAGCCGGAGAATGCACCGAAGCCGCAAGTATAGATTAATGTCATTGCCCATGTATGTTTATTGCCGAAAATTTGAGCCAAGCTTTTAGGATTTGGTTTGGCTAATGGCAAATTATCCATGAATTTCAAAATTAATGCTAATGTAATAATGAGCGGTATTACCCACATAAGGGCTGCATTGGCAAGATATACAGCATCGCCATTGATGATGGCTGGTGTAACGCCGAATACACTTCCTAGGGCTGCACTGCCCATGGCAAATGCTGCTAAGAAGTAGAGAATGGAAATGCCAAGGTTGCCGATACCACCGTTGATGCCGAGGGCTGTACCTTTTTCCGATTTAGGAAAGAAGTTACCGATATTCGCCATCGATGCGGAGAAGTTGCCTCCCGCCAGACCGATAAGAGCGGTTAAAACCATAAATGTTTCATACGAGGTTGTTGGGTCTTGTACCGCTTGGCCTAACCACACTACTGGGATGAGAAGAATCAAAGTGGAGAAGAATGTCCAGTTTTTACCACCTACGAGGGCGGGCATATAGGTGTACACAAATCGCAAAGTGGCACCTACGAGTCCAGGAAAGGCGGCGAGGGTAAATAATTGATCTGTTGTAAAATTGAAGCCAGCTCCATTTAACTGTGATGCAATGGTACTCCATAAATACCAGACACAGAATGAAAGCGTGAGGGCCAACGTGGACACTACGAGGTTTTGTTTGGCGATTTTCTTGCCATAAGACTCCCAGAAATCCTTGTTGTCTGGTTGCCAATTTGCCACGATATCGCGGCGTGATGTAAATGTGGTACTTGAGCTCATAAGAAATTTCCTTTCCATTCTTTATACTCATGATTACGGTTACTTTCACACATAGTAGAATCTATAGGCTAGTCATAGTATAATAAACTTATAAAATATATGGCTTTACTATATACGGCTTTACTATGTGCACGGATTCTCAGTTAACATCGTTATCAAATGGATTAACATAATGAAGATATGCAGCTGTGATTAAAATTACACGTTTATCATACTAAAGATAATATAATATGAATGTGAGAAATAGCACACTTATTTGAGAATAAATACGTTATAATATGGATTAAGGATGCGCGGTGATGGTATGAAGAAAGAATTGATAAACCAATTACTCGCTTTGCCAGGTGAAACAATTAATTTAGTAAAAGGTGAATTTTTGTTTCATGAAGGTGATATAGCAGAACATTTTTATATAGTTCTTTCCGGACGATTGAGTATAAAAAAATTTGAGGCTAGTGGTCATATTTTTGCACTTCGTCTCGTAGGTCCTCAAAATGTAATGGGTGAGATTCCGTTATATGAGGAAAAACAACGAACCTATGTGTTCAATGCTATTGCTCGGGAAAATAGTTCTGTTTATGCTATTCGCTATTCTGTATTAGAGGGGGCTATTGCTAAGGACCATTCATTGGCTATTGCGATGATGAAGATTTATACACTTCATATGCGGCGGCAACAAGCTAAGTACAGAGATTTGCTGCTATATGGCAAAAAAGGCGCATTCTATTCTACATTATTGCGTTTAGCCAATAGCTATGGTATTCAGCGTGACGATGGTATATTCATCGATATCGCCTTGACGAATCAAGAGTTGGCTGAATTTGCAGCCACATCTCGGGAAAGTTTGAACCGTATGCTCAGTGAGTTGCGTAAATTGGGCTATGTTGCCTATGATAATCACCACTTAGTCATTCGAGATTTCGATGCTCTTATTGCATTGTTAGATTTAGATGTTGATAGTATTGATTCTGATATTAGCAATATAGAATGATGTAAGACCCTTGTTGTTGGCTTTGCTAACGCAAGGGTCTTTTTGTAGTTTGTAAGGAGGATTACGATGAGCTTGTTATCACAGAAATTCAAGTTTCTTCGCAAAAAAGACGTATCTCGTAGTGGGCATCAAATCACAGAAGAAGGGGGGCGACAGTGGGAAAATTTTTACCGTGATCGCTGGTCTTATGATAAGGTGGTTCGCACTACGCATGGCGTAAACTGTACTGGTTCTTGTAGTTGGAATATTTACGTTAAAAATGGTGTAGTAGCATGGGAAAACCAAGCTACTGACTATCCTGAAACTCCTGATGATATGCCGGATTATGAACCTCGTGGATGTCCTCGTGGAGCTACTTTCTCTTGGTATTTGTACAGTCCGTTGCGTGTGAAATATCCGTATGTGCGCGGTGAATTAGCTGAATTATGGCGTGAAGCGAAGAAAAACGCTAAAAACCCTATAGAAGCGTGGAAATCTATCGTTGAAGATCCTGAAAAATGTAAAAAATACAAATCCGCTCGCGGTATGGGTGGTTTCGTGCGTTCCACATGGGATGAAGCTACAGAAATTACGGCTGCATCCTTACTCTATACAGCGAAAACATATGGACCTGACCGTAATGCAGGTTTTTCTGTAATTCCTGCTATGTCCATGTTGTCCTATGCGGCAGGTGCTCGTTTCCTCAATTTGATGGGTGGCACGCCCTTGTCCTTTTATGATTGGTATGCAGATTTACCGCCATCTAGCCCTCAAGTTTGGGGGGAACAAACGGATACACCTGAATCTGGTGATTGGTACAATGCTGGTTATATCATTACTTGGGGCTCCAATGTGCCGTTGACGCGTACTCCGGATGCTCATTTCTTGACAGAAGTGCGCTACAAAGGAACTAAGGTTGTCTCTGTATCCCCTGATTATGCAGAATCGACGACGTCTTCTGATGCATGGCTTAATGTGAAAGCTGGTACTGATGCGGCTTTGGCGATGGCTATGGGTCACGTTATTTTGAAAGAATATTACGTTGATCAAGAAACGAAATTCTTCACTGACTATGCGAAAGCTTTCACGGACATGCCATTCCTTGTACGAGTAGAAAATATCAATGGTGCTGTACAACCAGGTCGTTTTCTCAATGCTAAAGACCTCGGCAGAAATGAGGAAGGCGCTGAATTCCAACATCTTCTCATCGATGACAATACGAATACCCTCGTTGTGCCAAATGGTACATTAGGAGATCGTCATAGCCATCCTGAAAAATGGAATTTGCGTTTAGAAAATCGAGATACTGGTGAAAACATCGCCCCTCGTTTGTCTGTATTCGACAATCGCCAAGATGTAGTGATGGTTAAATTGCCATATTTCGGTGACGAACAACACGAAGGTATTATTGAACGCGCTATTCCTACCATTACGGTACAAACTGCAGAAGGGCCTGTACAAGTGACGACCGTATATGATTTGATTTTGGCGAATTACGGTATCGACCGCGGTATTGGCGGTGAAGCGGCTAGCAGCTATGAAGAAGATGCTCCATATACGCCAGCGTGGCAAGAAAAAATCACTGGTGTATCTGCTGCTATTGCTATTCGTACAGCTCGTGAATTTGCTGATAATGCAATCAAAACTAAAGGTCGTTCCATGATTATCATGGGCGGTGGAATTAACCATTGGTATCATGCAGACGTCATTTATCGCACCATTTTGAACATCATCATGTTCTGTGGCACAGAAGGTGTTAACGGCGGTGGTTGGGCTCACTATGTAGGGCAAGAAAAATTACGTCCTGTTGAAGGCTGGGCTGGTATTATGACTGGTAATGACTGGAGTAAAGCGCCACGTTTACAAAATGGTACATCTTGGTTTTACTTTGCTACAGAACAATATCGTTCTGACTGTATCGATTTGGCAGATCGTACCTCTAAATTAGCTACACCTCGGTATCGCCATCCTGGTGACTACAATGTTATGGCTGCTCGCTTAGGTTGGTTACCATCGTATCCTACGTTCAATAAAGGAAGCCAAGAGCTCATCAACGAAGCTCGTGCTGCTGGTGCTGGTTCCGAAACGGAGATTAATCATTTCGTAGCTCAAGCGTTGAAGAATAAAGAATTACAATTTGCTATCGAAGATCCAGCAGCAAAAGAAAACCATCCGCGCAATCTATTTGTATGGCGTGCGAATCTTATCGGTTCTTCCTCTAAGGGGCACGAATATTTTCTTAAACATTTACTTGGTACAAAACACGGCGTTTTAGAAGATGATGATGCATCAGTAAAACCAGAGGAAATTAAATGGCGTGAAGCTGATGGAGCAGGTAAATTAGATCTTCTCATCGATATCGATTTCCGTATGGCATCTACAGCACTCTATTCTGATATCGTATTCCCAGCGGCAACTTGGTACGAAAAAGAAGACTTATCTTCTACAGATATGCATCCATATGTACACGTATTCCAAGCTGCTGTTGATTGCGCATGGGAAACTAAATCCGACTGGGATACATTCCGAACATTAGCTGAAACGGTATCTCGTGTAGCGAAGGAGTCTGGTTTTACTGAATACGAAGATATTGTAGCAGTACCATTGCAACATGATAGTCCTGGTGAAATTGCGCAACCAGAAGGCAAGGTTCTCGACTGGAGTCGCGGTGAATGTGAGCCGATTCCTGGCAAAACTATGCCAAATTTAGTTCATGTAAAACGAGATTACAGTAAAATTTTTGAAAAATTCATCGGCTTAGGTCCAAATATAGAACAAAAAATGGGTGCTCATGGTTTGTCTTGGGATGTATCCGATGCGTACCAATCCTTGTATGAACAAAATGGTACCATTGATAACCCAGAATTCGTATCTCATGGACGTCCGAGCATTTACGAAGCTCGAGAAGCATGTAATGTAGTATTAACATTGTCATCTTGTACGAATGGTAAATTAGCCGTTCGTTCCTGGGAAGCGATGGAGCAGAAAACAGGCATTGAAGGGTTACAAAAAAATGCCATCGGTCGTGAACAAGAACAAATCACCTTTGATGATATGGTAAAACAACCACGCTTTATCATCAGCTCTGTAACAAGTACTGGCAAAAATGATAAAAACCGCCGTTACTCGCCGTTCACTACATCTACAGAAGATAAGGTACCATTCCGAACCGTTACAGGTCGTCAATCCTATTACTGTGATCATGAAATTATGCGCGATTACGGCGAGGCTATGGCCTTGTATAAACCTGTATTGTCCTATAAGCCAGTACAGAAGGATTACAAAATTGAAGGCGTTCCGGAAATTACATTGAAATACTTAACACCGCATCATAAATGGTCTACTCATAGTATGTATTTTGATAGCCAACAATTGCTCACCTTATTCCGTGGTGGTCAAACTATTTGGCTTAATGAAGACGATGCAGCAGAAATTGATGTGAAGGACAATGATTGGGTGGAAGCTTTCAACAAAAATGGTGTCGTAGCAGCACGTGCCGTTGTATCACCACGTATTCCACGCGGCATTTCCTACATGTACCATTCCCAAGACCGTCACATTAATGTGCCAGGTGCACAAGTGAAAAAACAACGGGGCGGTACACATAATGCACCAACTCATATTCATATGAAACCGACTCACATGATCGGCGGTTACGGTCAGTTGAGTTACGGATTTAACTATTATGGCCCTACTGGTAACCAACGGGATATGACCATTGTGGCTCGTAAATTGAAGGAGGTAGATTGGCTTGAAGATTAAAGCTCAAATATCTATGGTCCTAAATTTGGACAAGTGCTTAGGCTGTCATACATGCTCTATTACTTGTAAAAATACATGGACGAACCGCGAGGGTGCAGAATACATGTATTTTAATAATGTAGAAACGCGTCCTGGTGTAGGATATCCTAAAAATTGGGAAAACCAAGAAAAATGGAAGGGTGGCTGGAGTCTCGACAAATCTGGTCATCTAGCGCTCGCGACAGGTTCTAAAACAAATCGTTTAATGAAATTGTTCTATCATCCAGAACAACCAGAATTGACCGATTATTTTGAACCTTGGACTTACGACTATGAAACATTGATTCATTCTGGTCGTAAAAATAATCAACCAGTAGCAAGACCTCGCTCTCTTGTGACGAAACAAAAAATGGAAGTCACTTGGGGACCTAATTGGGATGATGATTTGGCAGGTGGCGAACATGCTCGCGCTGACGTGAATCTCAAAAAAATGGGCGACCATATTGTATTTGATTACGAAGAGGTATTCATGCGTTATTTGCCACGTCTTTGTAATCACTGTTTAAATCCTGCTTGTGTAGCAGCGTGCCCATCTGGGGCTATCTATAAACGTGATGAAGACGGCGTAGTTCTCGTATCCCAAGACGTATGTCGCGGTTGGCGTCATTGCGTCCCTTCTTGCCCGTACAAAAAAATCTTCTATAATTGGGAAACTAACAAAGCAGAAAAATGCGTGTTCTGCTATCCACGATTGGAAAATGGGTTACCTCAAATCTGTGCTGAAACTTGTGTAGGTCGTATGCGCTATGTAGGTGTTGTATTATACGATATGGACAAAGTAGAGGAAATGGCGAGCACTGTTAATGAGCAAGATATTTATGAACATACAGTAGACTTGTTGTTAGATCCCAATAATCCAGCTGTGATTGATGCAGCTCGTGAAGCAGGAATATCAGAGGCTTGGCTCAAAGCGGCTCAAAAATCTCCAGTATATAAATTGGTAAAAGAATGGAAGGTGGCATTGCCATTGCATCCAGAATATCGTACATTACCAATGGTTTGGTATATACCACCGCTTAGCCCAATTTTGCAACGAGTTACATCTGATGTGTATTTACCAGATGCTCACGAAATGCGTGTACCTGTTCAATATTTGGCAAATATGTTTACTGCAGGCAATGTGGAAACGTTGAGCAATACATTGCAACGGATTCTTGATATGCGTGAATATATGCGCCGTCGTGAAACGAATGATGAGCCAATCGCTCACGACGTAGATTTAACGGAAAAGCAAATGTATGCTATGTATAAATTATTAGCTCTTTCTAAATACAATGATCGCTTCGTTATCCCTACGGATATTGATATGTCTCAGGAAGGTCGTCAACACATGCAACACAATCGTGGCTTTGCATGTCCTACAGGGGGATGTAAATAATGAAAGATGCTCAAAAAATTGCTCTCATTGCATCCTTCTTGCTTCGATATCCTGATGCAACCTGGTACGATGAGATTGGCGAATGGAAAGTGGATACTCACACTGTTGGACATCCGCAACTTCGACAAGGTCTTCTCGAATTCTTTGATTACATTGAGGAAATGCCTAGGAAAGCATTTGAAGATCAATATGTCCGCACTTTTGATTTTAGTCAAAATACAACCATGTACTTGTCTACCTATGAATTGCAAGGTACAGGGGAACAAGCAGAAGAACTGGTAAAATTCAAAGCCTTTTTCCTTGAAAATGACTATGATTTGCCGAAAGAAATGCCTGACTATATTCCGGCTCTTCTCGAATTATGCGCCGTTATTGACGAAGAAAAAGCTCGTGAAATTTACGATTATTGTAAGCCAAAATTAGAATACATTCGGGAACGCTTTATTGAAGCTAAATTGCCTTATGCATTCTTGTTTGATATTATTTTATCTGTTGCTAATGGATTGGAGGACGATGGACGATGAATCTATTTCTTTGGGGGGCATTGCCTTACATTGCTTTCACATTTCTCATCGTTGGGACTGTAGTTCGTTTTTTATATTTTGAAAGAAATTGGACTACTAAATCTAGCGAATTTTTAGAGAAGAAACAATTGCGCATCGCCAATCCATTATTTCATTTTGGTTTGCTGTGCGTTATCGGTGGACACGTAGTGGGCGTGCTGATACCAAAAACATGGACTGCTATGATGGGCATTGATGATCATATGTATCATCAAGGTGCCCTATACATGGGGGCCATAGCGGGTTTGCTGTTCATTGCAGGGTTCTTGTTACTCATGAAACGTCGTTTTACCGTGCCTGCTATGAAAGCTAACACATCTACCACGGATAAATGGTTATATCTGTTCCTAACTCTCGCTATTTTTAGCGGCATGGCAGGAACACTATTAAATGCCTCTGGCTTCTTTGACTATCGTGTGTCTATTGGACCTTGGTTTAGGAGCTTATTATCCTTTATGCCTAATCCATCTTTGATGGAAGGTGTACCATTTATGTTTAAATTCCATATGTTGGCATGGATGGCCGTGGCAATTTTATTCCCATTTACACGGCTCGTACATTGCCTCAGTGTACCGCTTAATTATCTAACACGTCCGTTTATTGTGTACAGAAAACGAGATAAGTTCTAGTACAGTGTACAAACCGCCACTGATTTCCACTACGCGTATGGCCTTTAGCCTACGTAAAGTTGAAAACAATCAGTGGCGGTTTTTTCATTTTAACATCTCATTTTATGTTCTATATGGCGTAACTAATGACGCCTATAAAACGCATATTAATATAGGAAATGCCTAAATTTTAGGATACAATAGAGATATACAATTATATAGTTAATTTGAAAGTAGGTATATTATGGATACATCGTGGAAACGATTGTTGTATTTAATATGTGCCATTCAAATAGGTGCAGGTATTACCATTGTAGGCATCCTATCGTTTATACCTTTATATTTAGTTGAGTTAGGTCTACATGATCCTGGTGAGGCAGCTGTGTGGGCTGGGCTTGTGTCTGGTGTAACTCCTTTTATGGTAGCGCTTAGTGCACCTTACTGGTCTTTGCAGGCTAATAAACGAGGGCCACGCCCTGTTATGATGGCTATTTTAGCTACCTTGGCTACGGCAGTAGCGTTATCTGGTTTTGCACAAACACCGATGCAGTTATTAGTGTTGCGTACATTACAAGGCTTAGTTGGTGGATTTGTTCCTATAGGTTTGGCGATTATCGTTTTTGCCATACCAGAGGAAAAACATCCTTGGGCAATGGGACTATATCAGGCATCACTTGTGATGGGGCTTGTATTTGGACCATTATTAGGTGGTTTGGCTGCAGATGTATTTGGTTATCGCACACCATTCTTTATGTTCTCTGCTCTATCAGCAATATGTTGCTTAGGTGTATACAAGTGGATGCCTACGCTTAGTTTTCCACATAAAGAACAAGAGTCACAGTGGTCATTGTTGCGATATTTCTTAGGCATATCAAAGGTAAGAATGTTAGCCATATTGATGTTTTTATGTAATTTTGGCATTACTGGGATTGGTCCTATTTTGCCGCTGTATATTAAACATTACATGCCTGTCGACGAGTCTTATCTTGCTACTATAGTTGGTATTATTATTTTTGGAGCTGGTATATGTAGTGCATTAGCATCATTATCTATTGCAAAAATGACGAAACTGATGGGTATGCATCGGATATTATTGATTGCTACCATCGGCGTATCAATCTTTTTTATTCTTCAATATATGATGCCCGATGTATGGAGTCTTGGTATTTGTCGTAGTATAGCAGGTTTTTTTATGGGCCTCATTACGCCAGTAGCAAATACATTGATATCTTTATCGGTACCAGTAGAAAGAAAGGGGATTGTATTTGGCGCGCTATCTGGTTTTGTGATGATGGGCAATGTATTAGGTCCCATGATTAGTGGTATGGTTGCAAATTGGTTTGGCTATGGTATGGTTTTTTGGATGACTGCTGCTATATTTGCAGTAGCTGCCATTTCGGTAGGACGTAAACAATCGTAATATTATGATTGGATATAATTTTGATGACTATATGATTGTTAATAATAACATGGTGCCGTCTATACATAATTTGATGCCATACATAATGAGTATAGTGCCACAGATGCGGTTAATCCAAATGAGATGGGATATTTTGATGTTCTTCGCTAATAGATAGATAATAGTTGCTAATGAACAAAACCATATCGGTGTCATTGCAAGAAAACCAGCAAAAAAATGGTAAATGTATTCGCTAGGTATATTGGCACGAAAAGCACCGAGCATCATGGTGGCGTCAATGATGGCTTGGGGATTGCCCCAAGTGACGATGATGGACATAGTGATAATTTTTTTTATAGGAATATTGGTGTTCACCTTTTCTAGGGAGGCTTCATTGCGAATCACAGTATATCCCATATAGGTGACGATGGCGCCGCCTACTATGAGGATCACTAATTTTAACAGAGGCCACATTTCAATAAGGGCACCGATACCAAAGAAAGCGGCAGTACTCAAGGTCATATCGAATAAACCAACGATAGCTATCGTTATCATAATGCGTGACCAAGGTTGGACTAAAGCGGTGTTAATAACAAATAAATTTTGCATCCCTATAGGCGCAAAGGTGGCGAGCCCGATGAGTAGGCCTTGTAAGAAATACATAGAATCTCCTTATAATTAACCTGTTTTAATTAATAAATGGCAGAACCCTTAATATATTGATAATTTATGGTAAATGATAAGTGAATAGTAGATATACGAAAATTACCCTCATATATAGTGAGGGTAATTTTTTATATATTCTATTTTACCATAAACCAATTATATGTTGTGCCACTAGGCTAACAATGGCGATGGCAATCCAGCAAGCAGCTCCTAAAGCAAGGGCAGAACCACCAGATTTGAGAAGTTTTACAATGTTGGTGTTTAAACCGATAGCTACCATTGCCATGGTGATAAAATACTTGGAAATAGTTTTAAATATATCGAGGAAGTGAATATCCACGTTCATATAGGATAAGATAGTTGTAATTAATGAGCAAATTACAAAATATAGTACGAATTTTGGGAATATAGAGGCTACATTGACGGAAGCGGCATCACCAGAGTTGGCAGCTACTTGTTTTGCCTTATATACTTGATAACTAGCAAGGCCTAAGCAAATTGGAATAATAGCCAATGTACGGGTCAATTTAACGATGGTAGCGTATTCGAGAACTTGTGTGCCTGTTCCTTTCATACTATCCCAAACGGCAGCGGTAGCTGTTACCGATGATGTATCGTTAACGGCGGTGCCTGCAAATAGACCAAATCCCATATTGGATAGATGCAATGCATCTCCAAGCGGTGGGAATACGAATGCGGCTACTACGTTGAAAAAGAATACTACAGAAATGGCTTGTGCAATATCTTGATCATCAGCATTGATAACAGGTGCTGCGGCAGCAATGGCAGAACCACCACAAATTGATGAACCAACCCCGATGAGCACCGCTGTATTGGACTCTATATGAGTCATTTTGAAAATGATATAAGATACAATCAATGATGTAGCAATGGTGGAAATAATAACAGGTAAGGAAATCCAACCTACATGCAAAATTTGCGTAATATTGAGCCCGAAACCAAGTAAGATAACGGCCCATTGTAAGATTTTCTTCGATGTGAAAGCAATGCCTGCGCCTGTTTTTTCTCGTTTCCACGATGTAAATAGAGAACCTATTATTATACCTAGAATGATAGCAAAAATAGGACTCCCTATAAGATGAAATTGTTGTCCTAATAACCAGCAAGGAATGGCGAGAATAAAGCAAAGGGCAATGCCAGGAAATGTTTTTGTATTGATACCCATCATAATACCTCCTATTGTACATACAGCATCTCTGTGGTGTAACGCAGGGGTGCATTTATATTTATGAGTTAATAGTACCACATTCATGGGAATTAAATCCAATTGAAAAATTTCGATACATAGAATTTAGTATGAAAGTAAAGCTGTTATGTATACATAGCTTTTTTTTATGTATAGTTTTATAATCCATAGTGTAACTTATAAAAATAAATGCATAGTTTAGGGAAATGCCAAAGCTGTGTAATTGCGAGGTGCTCTATGATTAATATCAATAAAATGATTGAACATAATAAGGCGTATGTAGCTACGCATCCTGAATTGTCTATGAAAGGGCTTACAAGTCATCCTACGAAAAAGTTGGCTATAGTTACATGTATGGATACGCGTCTTGTGGGAATGTTGGAAGAGGCACTTGGATTTGAGCGTGGTGAAGTGATTGCTATTAAGACAGCTGGCAATAGTGTAACCCAACCGATTGATAATGTTGTACAAAGCCTTCTCGTTTCTACTTATGGTATGGGAATCGAAGATGTGCTCGTTATCGGTCATGAAAACTGTGGGATGATTGATTTTTCTGCAGAACAATTTATGGAATCTATGAAGGCGAAAGGCATTAGTGAAGATGCTATTCGTATGATTGAACCTGGGCTTATCGATTGGATGGACCGTTTTCACATTTCCGAAGAAAATGTAAAATACACCGTACAGTTTTTACGTCATCATCCATTATTTCCTAAGGGAATGGGGTTTTATGGGGGAATGATGGATCCTGATACAGGAGAGTTCCGATATATTGAGGTTTAATAGATTTGTATTAATGTCCCCCATACTATTTCGTAATTGATGTATGGGGAGCAATTCCCTTGTATTTGGCCATTATGGAGCATCCTTTTTGTTAAGCTGCATGATAAAATATAGTTGACTAAATATCTGTGACGGCGGTATACTGCAATTAGATTGTTAACCTAGATGTGCAATATGGTTTTCAATGACGATGGTTTTACTGATGAGAAACAGCCTATAATTGATGGTCAAATCACATTTTTGTAATGATATGTGGAGAATAGTAGGCTGATGAATCGATTTCTATAAGACATATGTATTCTTAGGAGTGCTAGAGAGGAGCAGTTATGAAAGGTTTAGCTTTGTCGGTCATTGGCACGGATACGGATGTAGGAAAAACGTTTGTTACAGGGTTGTTAGGGGCCTTGGCGGTGGCGGATGGCTTCGATGTGGGCATGGTTAAGCCCGTATCATCTAGTGCAGTGCCATTTCCTGAGTGTATATCCACAGATGAAGATAATTTAGCGATTCATTTAGAGAGCAAAGATGCTACGTATTTGATGCGTGCTGTGGGGATTCCTGAGTCACGTCGACATGAAGTGAATCCATATGCACTAGCAGGGGATTATTCACCACGCTTAGCTGCTGAATTAGCTGAGGTGGATATCGATTATGATGAGGTAGTTCATCATATTCAACATGTGGTGCCGAACTATGACATTACTTTCATAGAAGGAGCCGGAGGTATTACAACACCTCTCATTGGGGATTATACGTTTTCAGACCTTATGAAAGATATTGCCTATCCTGCATTAGTTGTTGCAGATGGACGTTTAGGGTCCATTAATCGTGCCGTACTGACTTGTGCATATGCTAAGCAGCATAATATTGATGTAAAAGGCATTATTGTTAATGATACTACATTGGTAGACCCATTTTTGTTGAAAACGAATATAGCCGATATGGAACGATATACAGGCGTTCCTGTGCTTGGTGTGTTGCCACCTTATAAAGGACCAGACCAACAAAAAGTGCTCCTCGGCTGGGGGCGGTCTTTCTTGGATACAGAGCGTATTTGGACGGCTATTTGGGGCGATAATTTTAAAGGACAGTAATACATTAAGAGTAGGATGTTATTAGAGAGCTTAAATTTTGTACTTGCTATGTATGGATGAATAATAGTTAGTGGAGATTAATCGATAATAGTTGATATAGGTTGATAAATAACAATTAGTATAGTTTAGTGTGGGTTACTACATGAGGTGACAAAATGGCGGAACGGAAACTTTCACAAGTAGCAAAATGGGATCATGAATTTGTATGGCATCCATTTACACAGATGCAAGACTGGTTGGCACAGGAGCCAGTGGTTATAGAACGTGGCGAAGGAGTTTATTTAATTGACGAAAATGGTAAACAGTATTATGATGGCGTATCGTCATTGTGGGTAAATATTCACGGTCATAATCACCCTACGTTAAACCGAGCATTGAAAGAGCAAGTCGATAAAATCGCGCATAGCACATTGTTAGGGCTCGTGAGCCCTCCGTCAGCACAATTGTGTAAAGAATTAGTAGAATTAGCACCAGAAGGGCTAAATAAAGTGTTCTTGTCTGATGATGGTAGTACGGCCATTGAAATTGCCATCAAAATGGCGTATCAGTATCGTCAACAAGTGGGGCAAACAGAAAAAACGAAATTTATATCTCTTAATGCAGGGTACCATGGCGATACATTAGGCACCGTGTCTGTAGGGGGTATCCAATTATTCCATCAAGTATTCCATAATTTATTATTCAAACCGATTACATTGCCGTCCCCAGGGGTATATCGGGATGTAGCAGATCGGGAGGCGGCTTTTGAAGAATCCTTAGCAGAATTGGAACGTATACTTGATGAAGAAGGCCATCAAATCACAGCTCTCGTTATGGAGCCACTAGTGCAGGCCGCTGCAGGGATGCTTGTTATGCCTCATGGTTATTTGAAACGAGTTCGTGAACTCACTGCAGCCCACGATGTATTCCTCATCGTCGACGAAGTAGCTACTGGCTTTGGACGGACCGGTACATTCTTTGCTTGTGAACAAGAAGGCGTGTCGCCTGATTTCATGACGCTATCTAAAGGGATTACTGGCGGTTATATGCCATTGGCGGCTACTTTGACAACACAACGCGTATTCGACGCATTCCTCGGTACCTTTGAAGAAAAGAAAACATTCTACCATGGTCACTCTTATACAGGGAATGCGTTGGCCTGTGCTGTTGCATTAGCATCGTTACAAGTATTCCGCGATGAAAAGGTAATGGAAGGGCTTCCTCGCAAAATCGAGGCTTTTACCAATGCATTGAAACCGATTGAACAATTGGAACATGTGAAAGAAGTGCGTCAACGAGGACTTATTGTTGGTATTGAATTGGAACAAGATGTAGCGACTCATACACCATATCGACCTAATGACGCAGTAGGCGCTAAAGTGGCCGTTCTCGCTCGTGAACGTGGTCTTATCTGCAGGCCTATCGGAGATGTAGTTATCCTCATGCCTCCATTGGTATCTACGGTGGAACAAATAGAGGACATGGTGCGCATTGTTGGTGAAAGCATCCGCATTGCTACAGAAGAGGAACATGTGTTGGAAGGTATGAGGCCGATTATTTTGTAATTGGCAGATATTGTTATCTTATTTTACAAATAATATTAATATGTTGCTTTAAAGCCTTAATCTACTAGACTTGGTAGGTTAAGGCTTTATTTTCATGACTAACCTCCCTATATATGTTAAGATAGGTACATAAGGAGGTCATAGTATGGACATTTATGTAATTATGCAAGTCGTCATTTTGTTTGGCGCTATTTTCCTCGGAGTACGTCTCGGCGGTATGGGTATTGGTTATGCTGGTGGCCTTGGCGTAGTGTTATTGAGTTTAGGTATGGGAATGTTCCCAGGGCAGATTCCGTGGGATGTTATTCTAGTCATCATGTCCGCTATTGCAGCCATTTGTGCATTACAATTGGCAGGAGGGCTAGATTACTTGGTACGGATTGCAGAAAATCTTTTACGCAAGAATCCAAAGCATATCAATTATTTAGCTCCAACGGTGACGTATTTCTTGACGATTTTAGCGGGCACAGGTCATACGGCGTTTTCCATGATTCCCGTTATTGTGGAAGTGGCAAAGAGCGAGAATATCAAGCCTTCGGTACCTTTATCCATTGCCGTAGTAGCTAGTCAAATCGGTATTACCGCCAGTCCTGTATCGGCAGCGGTAGTCGCAATGAGTGGATTTTTAGAACCTTTTGGCGTTAGTTATCCCATACTCCTTGCTATTTGTATTTCCACCACTTATGTAGCAGTGCTCATTACAGCTTTTATCATGTCCAATCTTAGTAATAATGATTTATCTACTGACCCTGTGTATCGTGAACGTTTGGCTGCTGGTCATGTGTCGGTGCCACGCGAAAAAAACGGAGATTTTCAATTAAAACCACATGCGAAGACATCGGTATTAATCTTTCTCATCGGTGTTATAGCCATCGTATTTTATGCAACGGCTATCTCTAAAAATATTGGGCTCATTTCACCAGTTATTTTCGGCCGAAATGATGCCATTGTGGGCTTCATGATGACTATCGCCACAGCTATCACATTATTCTGTCACATCGATACAGCGGATCTTGTGAATACTAGTACATTTAAATCTGGTTTGTCCGCTTGCGTCTGTGTGCTAGGTGTGGCATGGTTAGGGGATACTTTTGTAAAAGGTCATATTCCTGAAATCAAAGCAGTAGCAGCTAATCTTGTAACTGCTTATCCATTTTTATTGGCAGTAGCGTTCTTTTTTGCTAGTACCTTACTGTACAGCCAAGCGGCTACTACACAAGCTTTAGTGCCAGCTGTTATCCTAGCTCTCGGCATTACACCAGAGCACACAGATAATGTGTATATTATTATTGCATCTTTTGCAGCTGTGTCTGCATTATTCGTGTTGCCAACATATCCTACATTACTAGGGGCTGTACAAATGGACGATACAGGAACGACAAGGATTGGTACATTTGTATTTAATCATCCATTCTTTATTCCTGGTGTATTGACAATTGCTATTGCAGTAGCTCTTGGGTTCGTTGTGGCGCCATTGCTGCTATAGAGGCAATGAAATAGCGATTATGATATAACAGTATATATCACGTTAGTACAGTAGTGATATTATATGAGTATAATAATGATACTATAGTAAAGATGATATTATAAAAAAACGTAGCACCCTGTGTGGCATCTAATGATTAGCGTACAGATACGTCATCGTTAGGATGTATAACACAGGGCGCTACGTTTTTATTTTTTTCTATTAAATTCTGTTGTAGCGCTTATTTTTTAGTACAGCTATTCTAGGGCAACTATTGGGGGTAGTATTCTGCTGTAGCTACTTTTTCTGTTACTACATCGAGAAATTTTAACGCCACTTGGCTCATGGCACTGTCGCGACGCCATAATAATTGGAGTGGCAAAGAGATGGGATCTTCAATAGGGATAAACCGTAGATTGCTTTGGCTCGTATTGAGGATAGCATCCTTGCACAAGGCAATGCCTAATCCCGCTTGTACGAGACTAGATGCGGTGTACGGAAAGGTGTATACCGATGATACATTAAGCATCTCCAACGGCATGTTGAGCCAGCCTGCTACGATTTTGCGAATCATAGGGTGATTTGGCAAAATGAGCTGCTGTGTTTCAAAATCCTCGTGTTTTAAGACTTCTTTCAAATATAGTGGAGAGGAGTCCGGTACAAGGGCAGAGAATATATCCCACCATGGTAATGGCAAGGTGTTATATTTTTCCGTATCTACAGGGCCTAAGATGATGGCGAAATCGATATCACCACTATCTAATCGTTTAAATGTGTCTTCTATAGTACCACTTAGGAAATTGAGATTAATCTGAGGATATTCTTGGCGCAGTTGGTGAAAGGTTTTGAATAATTCTTCATTATATTGGCTATCTGTACCGCCTAAATACAATGTGCCATTGATTTCAGAAAAGCCTTCTAATGTTTCTCGCGTAAAATTGACGAGACCTAAAATTTCACGGGCTTTTTGATAAAAGAAATTGCCTTCTGTGGTTAAGGTAATATGTCTGTTACCGCGATTCACTAATGGAGTACCCAGTTCTTCTTCTAAATCTTTTATCTGAATTGACAAAGCAGGCTGCGTCATATGTAACGCTTGGGCTGCTTTTGTAATATTGCCTTCTTTAACAACGGTTACAAAATATTGTAATGTGCGTAACTCCATAGTGTCTCCTTATACCTAGCTAAGTTGGGGGAATGTCATCACATCGATTTTTCCGATAATTATTATACTAAAAAAAGCGATAATTTCGTGAGTATCTTTTAAACAAATTAATAGCATCAATTTATTGTTTTAAAAAGATACAAGTACTCTTTTCTATTTGGAGATACAAGCTTTGTCATAAGTCTTTTAATCTAGTTAATATACTTATCAGCAGAGGTATCGAAGGCATATATAAATAAAATTTATACATGGCTATAGATTTGATAAATTAGTGTTTTTAGATACAGATTGCTATACTAACATTATTAGGCAATAATATATGATGTAAATATTATATATTAGGCTTGAATGCTTACTTTTACAAATGTAATGACATAAAGGAGTGTATGTATGAAGAATGTATTAATTGTGTCTGGTCACACTAATTTACAAGACGATTCTTTTGCCAATAAATTGATTTTAGAAGATGTAGCTAAAGCATTGCCAAATGCAAGTTATGATTATTTAGATAGCCAGTATCCAGATTTCAAAATCGATGTAGCCGCTGAGCAAAAGAAATTGGAGACAGCCGATATTATCGTGTTGCAATTCCCTATTTTTTGGTACAGTATGCCAAGCATGATGGCTAAATGGATGGAAGATACATTCCAACATGGTTGGTCCCATGGTACTACAGGACACGCATTACAAGGTAAAAAATTGTTGATTTCTTTTACCACTGGTGCATCAGCAGATATGTACGTAGAAGGGGGCATCCAAATGTTTCCAGTAGCAACTATGATGACTCGTTTTGAGCAAATAGCAAACCTTACAGGCATGGTATACGAAGGTTATGTATTTACTGGTGGCGTATCCTATGCAGGTCGTAAAGATTCTGAGCAAGTAGCTGCTATGAATGCTGCTTGTCACAATCATGCAAAACGCCTAGTGGCACGTATTGAAGAATTGGCTAAATAAGAAAGAGTTACATTATGTATACTATTTATATTGAAATTGATGTTAATAAAGTTCCTACAGGTAAAGCAGAAGAGATGTTAAATCAACATCGTGCATGGTTCAAAACATTTTTTGATGCAGGTAAATTTTTAATGCTCGGTCCATGTCCAGATGTGCCTGGTACAGGTCTCATCATTGCTCATGCTGAATCTCGTGAAGAAATTGAAGATATGCTTACATCCGATGCGTATTATGTAAATCAACTAGCTACTTACACCGTACATGAGTTTACAGTAACTATGTTCAACGAAAATATTAAGAATTACGTAGGTTAATTGTATAGTCGTCCGAGGTCATATAATTTATATTGCAATTTAGGATTATAAGTTTATTTTTTGCAGTCTTTACAAATTCCTGCAATTTCTAAATGGTGTTCTGTTACGGTAAACCCTGAGTCGATGAGTTCTTGTGGCATTTCCACAACAGGGCAATGGAGGAGGGGAATCATAGCACCGCATTCGGTACATACCGCGTAGTGGCGGTGTGTATGCGGTGTAATTTCATAGTATGCTATGTCGCTACCACGGAGTGTTGTTCGCGTTACGAGACCCTTAGTTTCTAGCATTTCCAAGGTACGATAGATAGTGGACATCCACGTTGTACTGCCAGTCCCTAATTGCTTTGCAATATCGATGGCAGTAATAGGTTTAGTGGATCTTGTTAAAACAGACCAAATGGCTTCGCGCTGTTTGGTCTTTTTTATGCCTTTTGGCCAATTGGGATGAGACATTGGTTTCCTTTCTATGATAATGTTACTTCTTAATGTATGTATTTTCGGTACTGGCATTGAGTGTTACACATCGATTGTGCATTGTATTTATCTAACCCGTAATCGGCTCATGATAATTCGTATATTTTTAATCACTAATACTACTAACAAGATACCTACTGAGGTGAGTGACACAAAACCACCGGGTGCTACATTGAGGTAGTAGGATCCAAAGAGACCGATGACCATAGATAGTAAACTAAATCCAATGGAGCATAGTAAGGTGGTGCGAAATCCTTTTTCTAGTTGTAATGCAGAGGCCACTGGTAATGCAATCATAGCGCTCAACACGAGGACTCCGACGATTTTGATGGAAATAGAGACAGCTGCTGCCATGAGAATGGCGAAAATATAGTTAATCAAATCCACCTTGACGCCAGCCACGCGGGCCGCTTCTTCGTCGTAAGCGATATAGAGAAGCGAGTTATATAAGAAATAGAGGGTCAGTATAGATAATACCGTAAGGGCTGCAATGCTAATCATATCGGTCGCATTTACAGTGAGGATGCTGCCAAAGAGAAATACATTGGCGTTAGCTTTCAGATGACCAGAACTAATCAATGTAATGGCCGTACCGATACTGAGGGATAAGATGATGGTGAGGATTAAATCGAGATGATGAGAGAAGTATTTTCTAAGAAATTCGATAAGGGCGCCACAGAGAGCAGTAAATAGGAAGGCTCCGATGATGGGATTCGTATTTGTCAATAGTCCTAAGGTGATACCTGCTAGTGATGCATGGGACATAGTGTCACCAATCATACTGGATCTGCGGAGGACCATGAAAATACCGATGCATGGGCAAATGAGGGAAATACAAATAGCTACAAAGAAGGCATTTTGCATAAAATCGTAATTAAACATGGTGCACCTCCTTTGTAGATACAGCACTAGTGGGTGTACTGTTTTGGCAGACCTCGTTTGGTCCAGGTGTAGTACGATCTGACACATCAGTAAAGCATGAACAATTTGTATGTTCCGCCGAATTGGAGCGGTGCATGATTTCCTTCACATATTGTTCTGGCGAGCAAAGATGACCCTGGCCATTGGCAATGTGGTAAATACTTGTGGAGTTAGCGATAGCCATTTCAAGATTGTGTTCTACGGATAAAATAGCAATGCCGTACTTTATATTTAACTCTTTTAACAGACTATAGATACTTTCTTGGCTTTTTCTGTCAATGCCAGTGGACGGCTCGTCTAAAATGATGAGGTCTGGTTCACCGATGAGAGCGCGTGCAATAGATATGCGTTGTGCTTGGCCCCCCGATAATTTGCTAATGAGACGATTTTTGTAATCTGCCATATTCGTAAGAGCAAGGACTCTGTCCACCTCGTTTTTATCTTTTATATGCAATAATTTGCGGTATGAATCTAGGATTTCTTGTACAGTAATAGGAAATCCAGCGTGAGAAAAATCGTTTTTCTGTGATACATAGCGTAAATTATGGGTGCTCTTTGTAATGTGCCCTTTTATAGGTGTTAGGAACCCTAGAATGAGGCGCAAGAGGGTGCTTTTACCACAACCGTTATCGCCGACGATGGAAATATAATCACCACGATGGACCGTGAGATTCATATCATTTAAGATATACGGCGGTTCATTGTGATAGGAGAAATAAACGTGGTCTACAGTTAACATACTATACTCTTTCTAATTGACAAAATAATGGTAATGTTTATACTATAACTATAATACAAATGCAACTGAGTCGCAAATGCAGTTGCGGTTGTAGTATGTAAAGATAGGAGGTAACTATGGTTAAAAAATTGGTAATGTTAATGATTGGTGTATTAGTGACTGCATGTCTAGCAGGATGCGGTGCGGATACATCGAAGAATGCAGGTAGTACGAAAGTTCAAGTAGTAACGAGTTTTAATGCCATGACGGAATTTGTAAAAGCTATTGGCGGTGATAAGGTAGAGGTATCTACAATCATTCCAGATGGTACAGAGCCACATGATTTTGAATTAAAACCGGAGAATATGAAACAATTAGCTAGTGCTAAAGTATTTGTCATGAATGGTCTTGGTATGGAACCGTGGGCAGAAAAAGCCATTGAGGCGGCAAAGAATAATCAACTTACTACAGTTGTTGCTAGTGATGGCGTAGAGGCTATTAAAAATGAGGATCCAGAAGAAATTGAGGAACATGGTGATTACGACCCACACACATGGCTATCTTTAAAAAATGCAAAGGTAGAGGTTAAAAATATTAAGGATGCCCTTGTGAAAGCAGATCCTAATAATAAGGATTACTACGAAAAAAATTATAATGATTATGTAGCTAAACTAGATAATATGATTCAAACATATGAATCTCAATTTGCTAGTGTACCACATAAAAATTTTGTTACTGGACATGCTGCATTTGCATACCTTTGTCGTGATTTTGGTTTAGCACAAAATAGCGTAGAAGATGTATTCGCTGAAGGGGAACCTAATGCGGCACAATTGGCAGAACTTGTGGCGTATTGCAAAGAGCATAATATTACTACTATCTTTGCCGAAGAGATGGCAAGCCCTGATGTATCTAAAACATTAGCTGATGAAGTAGGGGCAAAAGTAGAAACTATTTATACTATGGAAAGTAACGAAGATGATAAAACATACCTTGAAAGAATGGATGACAACTTGCGCAAAATTTTGGCAAGTTTAAAATAATGTATTGCATTTATTCTTTAACTGCTATGTGATTGTCTCATAATTAGTAAATAATAATTCTACATTATCTTCATCATATTCAATTTGTTCTGACCACCGTCTAATTTGCTCTGGCAAGTTATCATACATACTAGCGGATAGAGTAATAAAGTGAGTAGCGTCTGTTGCATATTGGATTAATGCATATAAGGAATATTCGGACAACATATCAATTTGCCTATACATAATATATTGATAGATTTTGTTTAGTTGTGATGCATGGGTTTTAATATATGATAACAAGTTTGACTTACATTTAGTGTCATTCGTTGCATGGGCAATTCTTGGAGTATCCATTTCACCGTTATATTCTGAGTCTTCTGTAGTGGTAAGATAATGTTTTAGATTTTCTAATTGCAGAGTCCATTGGTCATCGATGGGCTCTGTTTTGCTATACGTATTTATTAACTCTTGATAATATGTTAGTTCTAGTATAGGTTTAAAATTACAGAACTGAGGGTCTATGTCTAATGCCAATAATTGGAATATATTTTCTAGTATAGGCCTTTCATCGGCGTTGAATTCGCCATCGTCATCTTCGATGGTGAATGATAGATAATTATTCTCGTCGCTTAATAGACCTTCTACAGAGGCTTCGCAGGATAGGCCAACGCCACATAACTCCAAGTCTTCCACATACTTATAAAAACGAGGATGCATATGGCAAGTCTGACACAAAGCATCTTCGCCTAGTTCTAATACAACGTGACAAAGACCGTCTTTGTTTAATAGAGCGCAAGAAGGCTGCTCATGGGAGAACACAAAATGGTGACCATCCTCATCAATAGTGATAGCTTTGCGAAGTGTATCACCTAAGGGTGTATTTAGCTGTTCATAGAATTCTGCCGTGTCCTTATCAATATCAATAGTCCATTTTTGACAACATGTATGATTACAATCACCTGCTTTGCATTGGAAGGTGTGATAAAAGGTGGGGTATAAGGAAATCATAGTATTTACTCACTTTATATAAACAATATATATGGTACAAATTGTATCATAAGAATAGGTGTGTTGTGTATATACTAAGCCCCCTAATGGTATAGTTGTTATAGCATTAGGGGGCTGTGTATTATATATATTGTCGTGGTACTCGTTCTGAGAAACCGCAGAATATTTCATATGGAATCGTAGAGGCTAGTGCGGCGATTTCAAGGGCTGAAATGCTTTCGTGGCCTTGTGAACCTAAGAGGACTACTTTGTCACCTGGTTTCACAGTAATTGTACTCGGTACAGCTACCATAAACTGATCCATGCAAATACGCCCTACTACAGGGCAACGGGTGCCGTGTATGAGGACTGTTCCACGGTTGGATAAACTGCGTGGATAGCCATCAGCATAACCTACAGGGATAGTTGCTATGGTCATAGGTTCTGGTGTAACAAAGGTGCTTCCGTAACCAATTCCTTCTCCAGCAGGTAATTCTTGGACATGAACTACTTCGCTATGAAATGAGAGCACTGGTTTTAAACCAAGACGATTTGGCACATCAAGGGAAGGCATGATGCCATATTGAATAATACCAGGTCGTGCATCGGTGAAGAGGCTGTCTTTTACAGACAGGAGCCCTGCACTATTAGCGAGGGAGAATCTATATTCATTATCTGGTCTGAATTGGCGAATATGGTCTACCATGGTGTGGAATTTCTCTGCTTGACCATGAGCATGGGTTTGATCTGCAGCATCTGCATTACTCATGTGAGAGAAAAAACCATCGATTTCAAGATATTCAAAGGATTCTACATATTGAATAAATTGGATTGCTTTTTCTGGTTGGATACCAATGCGATGCATACCTGTATCGACAGCAACGGCAACGGGAATCACCATATCGTGGTTGGCTGCTACTCGATTGAGCGCTTCTAAATCGGTAGATTCACATACAGCAGGGATGGAATTTGTATCTGCAACGAGTTCAAATGATTGAGGTCTTGTGAGTCCTAAGAGATAAATAGGCACCATAATCCCCGCATTGCGTAGAGGTACTGCCTCTTCAGGAATGGCTACCGCTAAGGATTCGTAGCCTTCTTCGACGGCGATGCGACCCATCATGACGCTACCATGGCCGTAACCATTGGCTTTGATGACTGCTGTCGATGTGCTCCATTCAGGGAGACTATCTTTAATTTTCCTCAGATTCTCGCGAACGAGGCTAGTATCTATAGTTAAATAGGTTGGTCTCATGCTAGTATTCACTCCTCATATACATTATCTTTATTGTATAACTTTTTCGAAAATACTCAATACTTTTGTGAAAGTTTCACTTAAATTTTCAGATTTGCATGATAAAAAATCATAAAAGCTATTCTCCTGAAGAGGATTAGGCAAAATTCATATAATAGGATGAGACTATGATGTATAAAATAATGGGAACGGTAGTATAATTAATATGTAAATTCTTTGATATGATATGGATATTTTGGGCTTGTAAGGAGGTTTTTATGAACGAACGAGTTGTAGTAGTAAACGCAAAGAAAATGAATTATGACCACTTATTAGATTTTTCTGTATTATCTCGTGATGTTGCAGTTTATGATGATAGCACCGATGAGGAAATCATTGAACGCATTCAAGGCGCTCGCGTAGTTGTAACTAAGGAATTGCCTGTAAGCGGAGAATTGATACATCGATTTCCTAAGTCTGTAGAACTTATCGTAGAGGCAGGCACAGGATACAATAATATTGACCTTGATGCGGCTCGTGCAAAGGGAATTACCGTATGCAATATTCCAGCATATAGTACAGAGAGGGTAGCCCACACGGCGATTATGATGATCATGAATTTTGCGTCTACTATGCACCAGCAAATAGCTATGCTTGCTAGAGGTGACCGCAGTAACTTTACGAACCATTTGCAAGTACCCCACACTGAAATTAATGGTAAAACATTAGGTATCATTGGTGCAGGTCATATCGGTATGGAAGTGGTGAAGGTAGCGAAAGCACTTGGCATGAATATTTTGATTTATACGCGGACACCAAAAGAGGATGGCGATGGTATTAGATATGTGAGCCTTGATGAATTACTCGCTCACAGTGATTATATTTCTTTGCACTGCCCGTTGAATGAACATACGAAATATATGATTAATAAGGATACAATTGCTAAGATGAAACCGACAGCAGTCATTGTTAATACAGGTCGCGGTGCACTCATCAATGAAGCTGATTTGTGCGAAGCTTTGAAAGCACATAAGATTGGCGGTGCTGGTCTGGATGTACAAGAGGTAGAACCACCGAGAGAGGATAGTCCTTTGTACACTTTAGACAATGTAATTATTACACCACATATGGGGTGGAAAGGATTAGAAACACGCCAACGCCTCGTAGGTATTATCAAAGATGATATTCATGGATTTTTCGCTGGTAAACCAATCAATGTTGTATCTTAATAGAATTACTTATTAAACAAAATAGCCCCTCCTGGTTGTAGGGAGGGGCTATTTTGTTGTGCCTCGATTAGGGCCATAGTATAGATCGAGGCTTGATATACATACTATTAAGAAGATAGTGATTTTAAAACTTGATTATGATTTGATTGTGTTTTGATGGGGCTCCACCAATGCCTACGATAGGCTTTGATGCCTTCGACTACTGTTTTCGTCGCCTTTGATGCTACATCTTTCGTAGCCGCAGGGACGCCTTCTAGTCGATAGGTAAGGCCTAATTCTTTATATTTTGATACGCCCATTATATGGTACGGTAAACAGTCGATGGCTTCTAAATTGTTCAGGGAACCTAAGAAAAATCCTAAACGATAATGATGTTCTGCATTATCCGTAATAGTGGGAACTACTACGTGGCGAACCCAAAGGGGAACGTTTTCGTTTGCTGTAAGACGAGCAAAGTTTAAGATTGGTTCTAAGGGCTGACCAGTAAGCCATTTATGCACCGTTGGGTCTATATCTTTTATATCTAATATGACAAGGCTAGTCGCGCTGAGTAGCTTGCGGTAGGCCACCTCTTGGTGGGGATCAAAACAAATTCCACTTGTATCTAAACAGGTATGGACGTTTCTTTCACGGAAGTACATGAAAAGCTCGGTTACAAAATCGATTTGCAACAAAGCTTCCCCACCTGTCACGGTAAGACCACCGTTAGTGTAAAACTGACGGTTACGTTCGAATTGTTGCCATATGTCTTCAACGGTCATGAATTTTACATTATCTGAGTTTTCATTCCACGTATCTGGATTATGGCAGTAAGCACAACGCATGGGGCATCCCTGAAGAAATACCACCATGCGCATGCCTGGACCATCAACCGTACCCATCGTTTCAATAGAATGAATACGTCCAGTCATAGGAAACCTCGATTAGATTTGTTGATGGAATGTACGAGAAATAACTTCGTCCTGTTGTGCTTTAGTCAATTTGTTAAAGTGTACAGCGTAGCCGGATACACGTACAGTTAATTGTGGATACAACTCAGGATGTTGTTGAGCGTCTAACAATGTTTCGCGAGTAAACACGTTAACGTTCAAATGATGACCACCTTTTTGGGAGTAGCCGTCTAGTAATTCTACTAAATTATCAACTTGTTGTTGGTTGCTCATAGGTATCCTCCTTTCAACCAAAATAGATATTGTATCGGGGCTGGTGAAAGCCTTACGATACGCTGGAAAATACTATTTATCTTCCTCTATAGTAACATTTGGTTCACTGCATGCGAAGTTAGTATTGGAATTAGGCAATTGAGAAGGGTCTAATTCAATATCAAAATCAGATACAGATACAAATGTTTCACCAGATTTACCTAATGCGTCAGGAACGATAGAGAAGGTATTAGAAATACCATCAGAACAATCACGCCATGGCATTTTAGCTACCGATGCTAACGAAGAAATGGCGCCGTGAGAATCACGACCATGCATAGGGTTTGCACCAGGAGCGAAAGCCTCACCAGCTTTACGACCATCTGGAGTAGAACCTGTAGCAGTACCATATACTACGTTAGAAGTAATAGTTAACAAACTCATAGTTGGCACAGATTGACGGTATGTAGGATGTTTGCGGATTTTGTTCATGAATGTGGATACAACCATGGACGCTAACTCATCTACACGATCGTCATCATTGCCATATTTAGGGAAGTCACCTTCGATTTCGAAATCAACAGCGATGCCGTTTTCGTCACGAATCGGTTTTACTTTTGCATATTTAATAGCGGACAAAGAGTCAGCAACTACGGAAAGACCTGCAATACCAGTTGCAAACCAACGAGTTACTTTGCGGTCATGCAATGCCATTTCAAGTTTTTCATAAGCGTATTTATCGTGCATGTAGTGAATGATATTTAATGCATTTACATATACGCCGGCAAGCCATTCCATCATATCATCAAATTTTTCCCATACTTCGTCATAATCGAGGTATTCCGATGTAATAGGGCGATATTTTGGACCGATTTGTTTTTTCAATTTTTCGTCAATGCCACCATTGATTGCATAGAGTAAACATTTTGCAAGGTTGGAACGAGCGCCGAAGAACTGCATTTCTTTACCGATACGCATTGGGGATACGCAGCATGCAATAGCGTAGTCGTCGCCGGAATTAGGGCGCATTAACTCATCATTTTCATATTGAATGGAAGATGTTTCGATGGATAATTTCGCACAGAAACGACGGAAGCCGATAGGCATACGTGGAGACCACAATACAGTGAGATTTGGTTCTGGAGCAGGCCCTAGGTTCGTTAATGTATGTAAATAACGGAAGGACATTTTGGAAACTAATGTACGACCGTCAGTGCCCATACCACCGATAGATTCAGTGGTCCAAACAGGGTCGCCAGTGAATAAGTTGTTGTACTCATGGATACGAGCAAAGCGAACCATGCGCAATTTCATGATGAAATGGTCAACGAATTCTTGGATTTGTTCTTCTGTGTATGTACCGTTACGCAAATCGCGTTCTGCATAAATATCGAGGAATGTAGAGTTACGACCGATGGACATGGCCGCACCGTTTTGTTCTTTAATAGCTCCAAGGTAACCGAAGTAAATCCATTGCATCGCTTCGCGTACGTCTTTTGCAGGGCCAGAAATATCATAGCCATAAGACGCTGCCATTTCTTTTAATTCTTTTAAAGATTTAATTTGTTCTTTTAACTCTTCTCGATCGCGAATGACATCTTCTAACATGTCGCCCATAGTGATGTTGAATTCTTGGTTCTTTTCTTCGATGAGATAATCAACACCATACAATGCGATACGACGATAGTCACCGATGATACGGCCACGACTGTATGCGTCTGGCAAACCTGTTACGATATGAGCTGTACGGGCTGCACGCATTTCTGGAGTATATACATCGAATACGCCATCATTATGTGTTTTGCGATGTTTTTTGAAGAAATCCTCTGTTTGTGGATCCATTTTGAATCCGTATTCTTCGATAGCAGATTTTGCAGTACGTAATCCACCATAGGGGAACATAGCGCGTTTTAATGGTTTATCAGTTTGTAAACCTACAATTGTTTCGAGGTCCTTGTCAATATATCCTGGCGCATGCGCAGTAATGTGTGTTGCTACAGAAGTATCAGCATCAAGCATGCCACCTTTTTCACGTTCTTCCTCATACAATTTCATAACTTGATCCCACAATTTTGTCGTTCTTTCAGTAGGACCAACTAGGAAGGAATCGTCCCCTTCATAAGGGACATAGTTTCTTTGGATAAAGTCACGTACATCAATGGCTTTATCCCACACACCTGTGTTAAAATCTTTCCATGCAGTATGTTGCATTTTGCACCTCCATAATTGGATATAACTATAGATTTTCTATGTCTATAGTGTACACAATCTATGACGATTATACAATGATTTAATGATATGTATTTTCAATAAATAGCATGCGAAATGCGTAACAATCATTGCGATGTTGATATGACTACATTCTTTTGTGATGCTTGTGAAAGTGTATCTACAGCTACATACGAGGAGTTATAGATATGTTATGATGAAGAAATGCTGTATACTCTGAAAAGCATATAAATGAAATTTAATATCAGTAATAAAATTCGGTATTAGAGATGAAAGGCAACTCGTGGTTGGCGTATGATGGATTGTGAACTTTGAGAAAGCTCTGATTTCAATTGTGTTGTAGTATTATATATATCGGAAGTGGACGTGATATGATGTCGAATAAAGCAAAAATGATTATAGGTGCCTTAGCTACCATTGCTGTATGGGCCACCGCATTTCCATTTAGTAAGGTAGCACTACTGTATATCGACCCATTGTCATTATCGGTGGCTAGGGTTTTGATAGGTGCTATATTTATGCTCATCATTGGTGTAGCCAAAGGATTACACATACCTACAACTTGGCGAGAATGGGGGCTATATATACTATTAGGGATAACAGGAAATTTCCTGTACCAAGTAGTTTTTAATGAAGGGTTACGCACGATTCCTGCTGCCACATCAAGCATTATTTTGGCATTGACGCCAATGACTACCGCGTTGTTGGCATTAATAGTATATAAGGACAAAATGCGCCCATTAGGGTGGGCATTTACTATGACTGCTTTCATAGGTGTTGCCATTATTATTTTATGGCATGGTGCGGTGTCGATTCCTATTGGAGCCTTGTGGACATTACTAGGTATGTCTATGTTTGCAGGATACAATATTATTAATCGTGGTCTTGCTATGAAAGGTCATAGCGCTATCACCATTGCCACTTGGTCCATGTTTACCGGTGCTGTTATGACACTGCCCTTTGTGAACCACGCGGTGGATACTATCATCGCTGCACCACCTACAGCATGGTTTGCCATTGCATACCTTGCTATTTGCTCTAGCGCCTTGGGATTTGTATTCTGGAGTTATGCTTTAGAACACGCCGAACGCGTATCTGACGTAACTAACTTTATGTACCTATCCCCTGTGGTAGCAGCCATCGTAGCTGCCCTCTTATTGGGCGAAATACCAGATTTAGGGTTGTATATTGGGTCGCCCATAATATTGGGGTCGCTGTATATGTTTAATAAATGCAGGTAGATTTATTAAACTCATGTTGTAATGCTAATAACGTTATGCTAATTAGCTTTACATATTTTGATGGGACTTATTTATAGCTACAGTAAAAACAAAAATCCTCCTACCTGTGAGTGACTTTACGTAGCACGAAGGTGCGTTAAACGTATGGAACGAACAGGTAGGGGGATTTTGTTTCATCTAAATGTAGTTGTAATATTGTGGTCCCATCAAAATATATAGGAGTTAAATGGAATGGAAGTTAAACCGACATACCAGCTGCATAATTCGTGTACAGTTCTTTATATCTCCCATTAAGCTCAATGAGTTCGTGGTGGGTCCCTTTTTCTATAATAGTGCCGTTTTCTACGACTAGTAGGAAATCGGCATTTTTTATTGTTGAAAGGCGGTGAGCAATAACGATACTAGTACGACCTTGTAACAATGTGTTCATCGCTTTTTGTACTTCTACTTCTGTACGGGTATCGACGTTAGCGGTGGCTTCGTCGAGGATGAGAATTTTTGGATCCGCTAGGAAGGCGCGGGCAATGGTAATTAGTTGTCGTTGCCCTTGAGATAGGTCATCGCCACCTTGTTTGAGTACTGTATCATAGCCTTGAGGTAAGGTTCGGATAAAATGGTCTGCCATGGCTAATTTCGCAACGTATTCGATTTCTTCTCGCGTTGCATTCGCTTTACCATAACCGATATTTTCTGCAATAGTACCAGTGAAAATCCACGCATCTTGCAGTACCATGCCGATTTCCTTGTGTAAGCTTTCACGGGACATATTTCGAATATCAATGCCGTCGATGGTGATGCGGCCGCCGAGAACTTCGTAGAAACGCATGATGAGGTTTACCAAGGTGCTTTTACCAGCACCAGTAGGGCCTACGATGGCTGCCATAGAACCGCCAGGGATATGAATGTTTAAATCCTTCATGAATACGTTGCTTTCAGAATAGCCAAAATCAACGTGCTCAAAATCGATAGTGCCGTTGTGTGTCGCTGTTGTGATAGCGCTGAGGGTGATGGTGCCGTCGTTCGATTCTGATGGTGTATCAAGGACTTCGTAAATACGACCGAGGGCAGCCGCTGTTTCTTGGAATTTCGTAATGATGTAGGAACTGCGGGCGATAGGGTCAGATACTTGTCCTACATAGAGGAAGAATGCTTGAATATCGCCGATACTGATAGCGCCGCGGAGCACCATGATTCCCCCTTGGATAGCGACGATGACATAGCTGATTTGGCTCAAAAATGTGACCAGCGGATAAATGAGTTGGCTCATAAATGAGGCAGAACGCATGCGTTTAAACAAGGTGGCGTTCAAATTATCCACAGTATGGGTAGTCTTTTTTTCCAAACCAAAAGCTTGGATAACAGATTTACCCACCACGATTTCTTCTACACCGCTATTGAAAGCGCCCAATGCTTCTTGGTTTTTTAAATACACTTGTCGCGCTCGTTTCGATGTCCAAACCAGACAAGCCATGCCTACTACAACGATGCCGATAATGGAGAATCCCAATAGCGGGCTAATCCACAGCATCATGGCTACAGAACCGACGATTCCGATTATAGCGGAAATGATGCCAGGCACACCTTCTTGGACAGTTTCGCCGATAGCATCTAAATCTGATGTGAGGCGACTGAGGATATCACCTCGTTGGTGATTGTGAAAGTAGCCTACTGGCAATGTATAGAGATGAGCGCTCATGCGATTGCGCAAAGCTAATACCATAGAGGCGCCGATGGAGGCCATCATATACTCTCCAAAATAGGTGAATAATGCATGCCCTGCATAGAGGCCGATGAGCCAGAAAATAATAGTATCTACAGAGCCCATGATGGTGGACATATCTTGGTTGTTCGTTAAACCTTGAATGATGGCATCTACGATTTTACCTAATAGCACAGGAGCAGATACTTCAAATAGAGAGGCGCCGATAAGGGCCATGATGAGGAGGATTAACCAGCCCCATTGATTTCTTGATTCTATGAGGAATCGTCTTAATGGATTCATGGTGTTACCTCCTGGGATGCTAAGATTTGTTGATATACAAGGGATGTTTGGGATAATTCCTCGTGAGTGCCGTAACCGGCCACTTGGCCGCGACTGATGATTAAAATGTGATCTGCTTTTTTCGCAGCGCTTACTTTTTGCTCTATGCTGATAAGGGCTGGTCGATTGCCTTTTGAAAGCTCACCTTCTAATGCAGTGCGCACAGCTCGTTCTGTAGTGCCGTCTAAGGCGGAAAAACTGTCGTCAAAGATAAATAGTTCCGGCTGTCTTACCAAGGCGCGAGCCATAGCTAACCGTTGTCGTTGACCGCCAGATAGATTACTCCCACCTTGAGCTACCATGAATTGGTAGCCACCGTCTAGGCGTGGTATAAATTCGTCAGCTCGCGATAAACGGCATGCTTCTTCGATGCGGTCCATCGAAATATCTGGACTATCTGTGCCGAATACGCCGTAACGAATATTCATCTCTACGGTGCCCGTAAATAAATAGGCGCGCTGTGGTACATAACCGATGAGAGCGCGTAAAGCGTTAACGTTCCATTCGTAAATGGATTTGCCTTTGAACAGAATATCGCCGGATTCAATGGAAAAAAGACGTGGAATCAGATTGGTAATAGTACTTTTACCAGAACCAATATCCCCCATGATGGCTAATGTTTCACCGTGGCGCACTGTAAAAGAAATATTTTCTAGCGCAGGTGCTTCTGCATTGTCATAGCGGAACGTAACATTGCGGAATTCTAATAGTGGGATATCGTCGGTTGTGTTTGTCAATGTCATTTTAGCTATAGCTAGGATTGATGCGGATGTTGTGTTTGATGTGGTAGTTGTTATGGCGTTATTAGCTGCTGCACCTATACCATACACGTCAGTATTTTTATGTTCTAACAATTCGTGAATTCGTTGGTAGCATATCATGGCTTCTGGTACGTCGACGATGACGAAAACGGACATGAGCAAATTGAGAAGGATAAGGTTGGCATATTCGATAACTGCCATAATATCACCGATTTGAAATGTACCGATGCTGACATTGTAGCCGCCAACCCATAGAATACAAACAGAACTCATGTTAAACATGATAAGGATAGTAGGCAAACCGATGGCATAGGTTTGGCGCACCGATTTGGATAGACCTGCAGTTTCACCGAATAGTTCTTGCTCCTTATGGTTTTCATCATGGCTGCGGTTGAAAGCGCGGATAACGGACATACCTACGATATGATCGCGTACCATATCGGCAATGTCATCTAATTTCAATTGCATTTTTTTTACTAATGGTAATGCTTTTCGTTGTAATAGCATTATACAAATAACCATGAGTACCATTACGGTGAGAATGATGAATCCTAATTGCCAGCTTTTAAAAAATGTAAGACCTAGCCCTAGGAGAATCATAAGAGGCGTAGGGAAAATCATATTGAGGCTTTCATCTATAACAGATTGAATTTTCTCTACATCACGGCTTGTGCGCATGAGAATTGTGCCAGTTCCAAAATAAGTGAAATCGCGTAGTGAAAAATTCTGTATGGCATGGACTAAATCATTGCGCATAGTTTCACCAATACGGGCTGAAATATGGGCACTTAAAGCAACACCTAATACGGCTGCTAATACTGTAATGAGTGCTGCAATGAGCATCGTTACGCTAGAGTGGGTAATAAAATCTAAATCCCCACGCAACACTCCATCATTGATGATAGTTGCTGTAAGGGTAGGGATGTATAAAGACCCTACTACACTGATGAACGTAGTAAGCGATATGGCTATGATGGACCATATATTCGGTTTTATATATGATATAAATGGTTTCATTATAACTCCTTTCGTCTGAATATAATATTATATTGCATACAATCTTTGAAATCAATGATGGGATTATTTATAGATTAAATATATACGCAGTATGTACATTGGAATGGAAACGATCAGCGTATTGAGCGGAGAAGAATGGATTTGTCAGTAAATTAATATACCTATATCGATTTTTTTGGTATACTAGAAAAGCATTTTTATTGCAATTTTTTTCTTTAAGTAAGGAGAGTTTCTAATGAAAGTAAATTGGAAATTATTTGCTCCGCTTATTGTGGCCATTCTTGTATGGCTCATTGGAGCACCTGAAGGGCTAAGCGCTGATGCTTGGGTTTATGTGAGTATCTTCGCAGGTCTCGTAGTTGGCTTGATTTTAGAACCAATGCCACCTGCATTTATCGGTATTATTGCTATTACTGTATCTGTTTTATTTAAAGTAGGCCCTGCTCCTGTCGTGGATAAGGCAACAGGGGCCGTGAAAGCAATCACTGGTGCGCAAGCCATTAACTGGGGGTTAAGCGGTTTTTCTAATGCCATTGTGTGGTTGATTTTTGCAGCTTTTATGATTGGTATTGGTTATGAAAACTCTGGTTTAGGTAAACGTATTGCGTTGTTCTTAGTTCAAAAACTTGGTAAATCCTCTTTGGGCTTAGGCTATGCTATCGCTATTACTGACCTCGTGTTAGCTCCGTTTATTCCAAGTAATGCGGCTCGTTCTGGCGGTACGATTTACCCTATCGTATCTAGTATTTGCCCGATGTTTGATTCCTATCCAGATAAAAATCCTCGCCGTATTGGTTCCTATTTAAACTGGGTAGCATTGGCTACGACTTGTATATCTAGTTCTATTTTCTTAACAGGGCAAGCACCAAATCCATTGGCCCTAGAACTATCTGCTAAAGCTGGTATCGTAGCAGCTAACTGGGGAACTTGGTTCTTAGCATTTTTGCCAGTAGGCGTTATTTTGCTTGCCATTACTCCTTTGTTGGCATATTTGTTCTGCAAACCAGAAGTTAAAGGCTCTCCTGAAATAGCACAATGGGCAAAAGAAGAGTTTGCTAAATTAGGTGCTATGTCTGGTAGCGAAATTTTTATGGCCTTGATTTCTTTATTAGCACTTGTACTGTGGATTGGCGCTGATGCGTTGAAAGTAAATCCTACTACTACAGCGCTTATCGTTATTATTTTAATGGTATTTTGCAAAATTATTACATGGCAAGATTTCCTTGGTAATAAACCAGCATGGAATGTGCTGACTTGGTTTGCTACATTGGTACCAATGGCAGCGGGGCTTAAAAATGTAGGTTTCCTTGATTGGTTGGCTAAATCTGCTGGTGGAGTGTTACTATCCTTGGACCCATTTATGGCTGTTATTGGATTATTGCTAGCATTTTGTTTGTTACGTTACTTCTTTGCATCTGGCACAGCTTATGTAACAGCAATGGTTGGTTTATTTGCTACATTGATTCTTCAAATTCCTGGTGTAGATCCAGCTACAGTTATGCTCATTATTTTAACTCCTATGGGTATTATGGGGGTTCTCACACCATATGGTACAGGGCATAGTCCGATTTGGTTTGCTAGCGGATACAATAAAGGGCCTGAGTTTTGGAAACTGGGCGCTATTTTTGGTATTATCTACTTGGCTATCTTTATCCTTGTAGGCATTCCTTGGATTGAGTATGTATTGCCGATGTTAGGCTAATAATAAAAACTGGCTTATTTTATGATGAGCCAGTTTTTTTGTTTTACTAATGTATAAACTTGAGAGGAAAGTGTAGCTACAGATACAGACAGCGTAGCTTTCATTAGATACAATAAGCTCATGAAAATTGATGAAGTAGTTCTGGAGGTACCTATGCGTAAACATATTAAGAAAAATGTATCTTGGGTCGGCAAAATCGATTGGGAATTACAGGAGTTCCACGGATCTGACTACAGTATAAATAATGGTTCTAGCCAAAATGCATATTTAATTGAAGAAGAGAAAACTGTTCTCATCGATACGGTATGGAAACCTCATTCTACGGAATTTATCGATAACCTAGAGTCTGAAATCGACTTGGACAAAATTGATTTTATCGTATGTAATCACGGTGAAGTAGATCACAGCGGTTCTTTGCCAGCGTTGATGGAAAAAATTCCGAATACGCCGATTTATTGTACGGAAAATGCGGTGAAGTCCTTGGTGGGTCAATATCATCATCCAGAATGGAATTTTAAAACTGTAAAAACAGGGGACTCTGTTGATATTGGGAACGGAAAATCCTTAGTATTTGTAGAAATGCGAATGCTTCATTGGCCGGATTCTATGGCGACGTACATGACAGGAGATAATATCCTATTCTCCAACGATGCGTTTGGTCAACATTTTGCAGTAGAAGAATTGTGGGCGGATAAAGCTGATCAATGTCGTTTGTGGGAAGAGGCGATGAAATATTATGCCAATATTTTGAATCCTTTCTCTCCATTGGTGAAAGCTAAAGTTGAGGAAATTCAAAAACTCAATTTACCTATTGATATCATCGCTACTAGCCATGGGTGTATATGGCGCGAAAATCCATTGCAAATTGTAGAAAAATACTACGAATGGTCTCAAGCATATCAAGAAGACCAAATTACTATCGTGTACGATACTATGTGGGATGGCACTAAGAAATTGGCGCACAAAATTGCTGAAGAAGTTTCTAAACAATCGCCCAATACACGGGTTAAAATTTTCAATATTAGTAAAACGAATAAAAATGATATTATGACGGAAGTATTTAAATCTAAAGCCATTGCAGTAGGGTCGCCTACTGTAGGTAATAGTGTGCTTTCTGCAGTGGCTGGATGGCTTGATTTTCTTCGAGAACTTAAGTTTAAAAATAAAAAAGCTGCTGTATTTGGTACATATGGTTGGTCTGGGGAATCTACAAAAGTGTTGCGCGAAGAATTGAATAAATTTGGGTTCTCTGTAGTAGAACCAGAAATCAAATGCAATTGGAATCCTGAGGTGAGTGATTTAGATAAAGCAGAAGCATTAGTAGCTGCGCTGATTGCAAAATAACAGATAAAGCTCGTATTATAAAAGAATTATAAGAAAAACAGCACTGAACTCGTAATGAGTAGTGCTGTTTTTTTGTATTGTTAAATTTATTTTCTATGATTTGGTAGAGCAGGAGGAAGAATCTTTTTATTATTGAATGGTAATGCCGTGAATTTCTTCCGCTAATCGTTTAAGTGCTTCTACAGTACGTACGCCAGGTGTGATTTCAGAAAGTTTTACACGTATGAAATGGTTTTCTTTAATCGCCGTAATGTCTTGTAATTGTGGATTTGATTTCAATTTAGCAATTTTTTGTTGGAAATCGTCATCGTTTCGGATGGAGTTGCCATAGTCTGCAATGATGATATAATCAGGATTTTGGGCGATAACCGTTTCCCAAGAGCCTTTAGCCCATGTTTTATCGACGCCAAGACCGCTCATAACATTATCGGCACCGATAAGGCGAAGTATATTCGTAGTGTAACCTTCAAATGCTGTAAATGGTTGACCGTCCTCGGAGTCGTAAATGAATACGCGTTTGCGTGGCAAGTCTTTTAATTGTGTTTGGATTTGTGTTAATGTATTACGTTGGTTTTGTACCCATTCATTGGCTTTGTTTTCGACGCCAAAGATTTTACCGAGCATAATCATATCTTGGAAATTAGTTTCCAAATCTGCTTTTGTGGACCGCATGGATTCAGGAACCCAAATATTAACCTTTTGAGCGATCATTTTGTCCGCAGGAATAGCACGCTTGCTGAAAGAATCAGGCCAGCCAGTAGCAAAATCTGGTTTAGCAGACATAAACACTTCGTAAGATGGCCATTTCTCAGCTAATATTTTTACTTTGTCGTATTCTGCTTGAAGCGGTAGATAGATTTCTTCTTCTTTGAATGCAGTACCTGCCATTTTATCAGCAAGGCCTAATTGTAACATCATTTCTGTAGTAGCCTGTGACATAGATACAGCATGTGTTGGTGGTGTTTGGACAGAGAAGTTTGTTGTAGTACCATCGAATGTTTCGCTCCAATTAGCGATAGCTTGTTGGCTTTGTGTAGTCGCTTGGTGGTCAGCACCACAACCGGTGATGGCGAATACAGATCCTGTTACGAGAAGGCCGAGAATAGTAAATTTTTTGATTTTGTTTAACATGATAATTCCTTTCTATACATATGCACATAGGGTGCTAATAAAAAACTAAATTCTCTTCAAATATGAGCTTTTCTTGATATAGGACATTACATAACTAATTCAAAAGGTACTTCAAAGACTGGTTCTAGTAGCTCTGGTGTTAACACCTTTTGTGGGGTCCCATGAGCTACTATTTTGCCATGATTCATTAATACGATGTAATCGCAATAGTTAGCAGCTAGTTTGATATCATGTAATATGGTGATGACCGTACCTTTGAATTCTTGAAGTAAGTTCATGAGTCCCATTTTATGTTTTAAATCTAGATGATTGGTTGGTTCGTCTAATAGTAAAATAGAGGGCTCTTGTGTTAATGCTTTGGCAATAAATACACGCTGTAGTTCGCCACCAGAGAGATGTTGTATCTCTTCATTTGCTAAGTGCTCAATACCGACTTTGTTCATATATTTAGCGGCAATAGCGTAGTCTTTTTCGGTATAGTTGCCAAATCGTGTTTTATGTGGGTAACGTCCTATGAGAACAATATCCTTTACAAGGAAATCGTCAATCATAGAATCACGTATTTGGGATAATATGGATACAGACTTTGCAAAATCTGATGATGGAATTGATTCGAGTGGTATATTTCCTAAAGTAATATGTCCTTTTGTAGGGAGCGCGCGGGACAAATGTTTCAATGTTGTTGATTTGCCGCATCCATTGGGACCGATAATAGCAGTCATGGTATCCTTTGGAAATGTGATAGATATATCTTGTAAGACGTCCTTATTAGGATATCCGAAACTGAGATGTTGTATAGTAAACATAAAACTCCTATATACAATGACTCATATTGTGTAATTAAACTGGTACTTTCTGAATGTTATGGAGGTTGATGTATGACTTGATGAAATTAGTTGTTGTATTGGTAGCGTTTCATAATAATCCATATAAATAGAGGCGCTCCTAATAAGGATGTGAGGACCCCAATTGGAATTTCCTCTGGACTATAGAGAAATCTGGATAGTACATCAGCCCAAATCATGACGATGCTACCGATAAGTATACTAAATGATAATGTATGACTGTGTTTTGGCCCGCCTGTTATTCTCGCTAAATGAGGAATGATGAGCCCAATAAAGCCTACAACACTGACCTTTGATACTAAGGTGGCAATGACAATAGATGATGAAATAACGATGGATAATTGTAATGTTTTTACAGAGAGCCCCATATTAGTAGCTTCTTGGTTACCTAAAAGGAGTAGGTCTAGATCTTGTTTATAGATGTAAATAAATAAAGCGAATAGTGTGACGATACAAGTAGATAATGGTAAATCGGACCATTGTATACCGGCAAAACTACCTAATAGCCAAAACATGGCGCTCCGAACTTGGGCTTCGTGTTTTGCACCATAGATAATCATCATCGTAAGGGAGGAAAAGATGCCAGTCATCCCCATACCAATGAGTACCAATTTTACAGGGCTACTACTTTTACCCACACAGAGCAATACGGCGATAATTGAGAGCGCAGCACCTAAGGTTGCGAAAAATGGTGTATTATATGTGCCTAAGAATGATAGACCGCCACCTATGATGGCGAACACCGCACCTGTACTGGCCCCTGATGAAACTCCTAGAATATACGGGTCTGCCAGTGGATTACGAGTTACCGTTTGCATTAATAGACCTACCAAAGACAGGCCGATACCTGTTATAATGGAATACAACAATCGAGGTAATCGTATATCCCATAGGATAGTGTCTGTCATATGTGGAACTTTTAATGTTTCTAGCCCTATGTGGTATCCTAAGCTACTGAATACTTGGTTTAGGGGAATATAGGTAGAACCGAATTGTAGTGATGACACCAAAGATAAAAATAAAATGATACATAAAAAAATTATTTTGATGGTGATATGCATAGTATCCTCATGACAAACTAGAAAGTACATTATCATTAAGTATAAGAAAAAATTCTGTATTCTTCAATATTTATACTAGTATAGGTATGGTGGAACCCGCATTTATTAGTGCGTGTAGGGCTTGTCAGTTCAGTATAGGGACGTTGTAATAGTATTCGTAGTAATATATGCAAAAGGAGTTTTTATGTCGGTTTTTGAAAGAATTATGCAATCGATTGTATTTAAATGAACGAGGGAGGGTATATGAATATAAAAGCTTTGACAGGTACAGCTATGCTATTAGCCATAGCTTTAGTAGCGCAAAGTTTGCGTCTCTTATTTCCATTTATACCACCTCAAGTGAGTGTGTTTGTAATCGGTTCTGTCGTTTCTGCTACTTATGTATTAGCTACATGGCGATTTGGTGTTAAATATGGGCTCCTTCTTGCTTGGATTACGCCTATCGTAGCATATCTGCAAGGGATGTTGCCTATAGCACCACTTATTCTTATAACCGGTTTAGGTACATCGGTGTATGTTGTGTTGGTATATGTATTGCGTCATAAGCTGTTGTGGTTATTAGTAGGTGTATCGGCGTTGTGCCGTATGGTGGTTCTCTATGTTGGCGCATTGTTGTTGTTACAATTTTTACATATTACAGGTCCTAAAACGGTGCCCATTCTTATGGCTTTTAGCTGGCCCCAACTAGTAACATCTAGATTGGGTATTGGTATGGCTATGGTAGTTATGAAACGATATACAAACTAAAACTTCATAGATGATAATTATATGATGGTTAAAACTTAAAGCTATGGCAAACCATGCGAAATACATATGACGAAACAGGGCTTCTCACCGCTGGTGAGAGGCCCTTTTAATTGACTAATTATAAACGTCTTATCTATAATGAATGTATTGCATTATAGGATAGTTTAATAGTAGGTATAGAATAGCCTTTATCAAGGTAGGATTTTGTATGTAGAGGATTGTTATTGTCTGTGGAACCGATAGCAATAATAACACTACATTAATAATAGATAATTATACCTATGTAATAGAGAAGGAGACATATAATGAAATTTAATACAAAATGCGTACACGGTAGTGGTAAACCAGACAGTACAGGAGCGATTTCGCCGGCTATTTATATGTCTAGCACATTCTCTCACCCAAGTCTTGGTGATACATCGGGGTATCAATATACCCGTGAATCCAATCCGACTCGTGACAGGTTGGAACAATTGATAGCAGGGCTTGAGGAAGGTACTGATGCATTGGCATTTTCCTCTGGTATGGCGGCTGTTGATGCGGTGTTCCATTTGTTCTCTCCTGGAGATCACATCATTTTAGGCGATGATTTGTACGGTGGTTCTATCCGTATGTTTACCAATATTTATGAACAGAATGGCATTGAGTTTACTTATGTAGGTACATCTGATTTAGATGCTGTGAAAGCAGCTTTCAAAGCAAATACAAAGGCTGTATATATTGAGACACCTACTAATCCAATGATGGAAATCACTGATATTCGCGCATTGGTAGGGATCGCTCATGAACGCAATGCGTTGGTGATTATTGATAATACATTCTTGTCCCCATATTTTCAAAAACCATTGACACTAGGTGCTGATATCGTTGTTCATAGCGGTACGAAATTTATCGGTGGTCATCATGACGTCATTTCTGGTTTCACTATTGTAAAAGATGTAGATATAGCAGCTAAATTACGTTTAACTTATAAAACAGTAGGCGCTTGTTTATCTGCTATGGATAGCTGGCTTGTAATTCGCGGCGTGAAAACATTAGCTCTTCGTATGGAGCAACATCAAAAGAACGCTATTGCTCTAGCGGAGTGGTTGAAAACACAACCGAAAGTAACTAAAGTATTGTTCCCAGGCTTGCCAGAACATCCAGGTTATGAAGTGAACAAATCGCAAACTACAGGTTTTGGCGGTATGCTGTCTTTTGAAGTAGATAGCGAAGAAACGGCAAAGAAAGTCTTGGAAGGTATTGAATTAATCCAATTTGCAGAAAGCCTTGGTGGTACAGAGTCTTTGTTAACATACCCTGTGACACAAACGCATCCAGATTTAAAACCAGAAGATGCTGAACGCAAAGGTATTACACGCCGTTTGTTGCGTTTATCTGTAGGAATTGAAGACACAGACGATTTAATTGCTGATTTAGATCAAGCTTTCAGTAAATAAAACAATTAACGATTCCCTCATATTGCTAGTTAAAGTGATTCGTTAATTGGTGATGAAGTAGAAAGGTGCCTATATGGGACATTATAATTTTGACAAAATCATTGATAGAAAACATACGAAATCCTTAAAATACGATTTTGCAGCGGAGCGAGGTAAACCAGAGGCTGTATTGCCATTTTGGGTGGCAGATATGGATTTTGAAATTCCTCAGGAATTGAAAGAAATTCTTTTAAATCGCGTAAATCATGGTATTTTTGGATATACAGAGTCTGATGATGCCTATTTCAATGCTCTTCATAACTGGTTCAAATCTCGTTTTAACTGGAACATTGAGAAACGATGGGTCGTGAAAACTCCGGGTATTGTATTTGCCTTGGCCATGGCAGTACGTGCTTTCACAAAAGAAGGTGATGGGGTTCTCATCAATCAGCCTGTGTACTATCCATTTAGCATGGTAATTGATGACAATAATCGCAAATTGGTAAATGTACCTCTCGTCTGTGGTGAGGATACATATACTATCGATTTTGAGGGAATTGAAAAAGCCATTGTGGAACAGAATGTTACATTATTCCTATTGTGTAATCCACATAATCCGGTGGGGCGCGTGTGGACTCGAGATGAGTTGAAACGCTTAGGTGATATTTGTATTAAACACAATGTGCTCGTTGTTAGCGATGAAATTCACGCCGATTTTGTATGGCGTGGTCATGAGCACACAGTTTTTGCCGCTCTTGGTGAAAGCTACGCAGACCATTCTGTTATCTGCACAGCGCCGAGCAAAACCTTTAATATTGCAGGCCTTCAAGTATCGAATATCTTCATTCCAAATGATTCCTTGCGCCGCCGTTTTGTAAAAGAAATCGACAGAGTAGGGTATAGTCAACTTAATACCATGGGCCTCGTTGGCTGCCAAGGGGCTTACGAAGTAGGTGGGCGTTGGTTGGATGAATTGAAGGAGTATATTCAAGATAATATTCAATTTACTATTGACTATTTTAGAGAATATTTGCCTAAACTGCGCATGTATCGGCCAGAAGGAACGTACTTGATGTGGTTTGACTGTTCTGAATTGCCGTTAACACCACAAGAACGGGAACAATGGTTGTTGAATGATGCTAAACTTTGGCTTGACAGCGGTTCTATGTTTGGCAAAGATGGTGAAAATTTTGAACGTATTAATGTAGCCTGCCCTCGTGCTACATTAGTGAATGGATTAGAAGCATTGCGCAGCGCATATGAAGCAAAAGGGTTTTAAGCCCTTTTGGCTAGTATTACAATATGGCTTGATTGATATGTACATATAAGTTATATATTGGGTGTATTTAGAGATGTAATTAAATTCAATCAAAGATGAGGTGATGAGATGCCTATTAAAGTTATAAAAAATTTACCGGCCATTACAAAATTGGCGCAAGAAAATATCTTTGTTATGGATACAGAGCGGGCGGAAAATCAACAAATTCGACCACTCCATATTTTATTAGTTAATTTGATGCCTACCAAAGAAATTACGGAGACACAAATTTTACGGGCTCTTAGTAATAGCCCATTGCAAGTGAATTTAACCTTGTTGCATACCGCATCTCGGAAATCTAAAAATACAGATGAACAATATTTAGAAACATTCTACCGTACTTTTGATGAGGTGAAAGACGAGTTCTTTGACGGCATGATTATCACTGGTGCCCCTGTAGAATTAATGCCTTTTGAAGAAGTGGACTATTGGGATGAGCTCGTAAAAATCATGGATTGGAGCGAAGAACATGTATATTCTACGTTCTACATTTGTTGGGGGGCACAAGCTGGTTTATATCATCATTTTGGTATTAACAAAACGATTATGGATTCCAAGTTATTTGGTGTTTATGAACATGATATTTATAATGATAGACCTGTTTTACTGAGGGGATTTGACGAAAAATTTTGGATGCCTCATTCTCGACATACTACTGTATCACAGCAGCAAATCCTTGATAATAAGCAATTGGAATTATTGGCTGGATCAGAACCAAGCGGTGCGGCCATTGTACGTAGCTTAGACAATAAACACATTTTTGTATTTGGTCATGCTGAATATGATTGGGATACATTGAACCGTGAATATGTGCGAGATATTGCTAAAGGGGATGACATTGCCGTACCAGAAAACTATTTTCCTGATGATGATCCAAAACAACGTCCTATTGTAAGATGGCGATCTGTTAGTACCTTACTATTTACTAACTGGTTAAACTACTACGTATATCAAGAAACACCATATATTATCGAACAAATTCAAAAAATGAAATTTGAAAGAGATAAAAATTTGGGGGCTTATATTTAATACACAAATTTATATCCATTCCTTCTTAGCCATAACCTCAAGCTATGGCTAAGTCCATTAAAAATATAGTGGACATAGTTTTTAAAGCATAGTAGTATACTAGGTATAACAAATGAGGTTTATTCCCTTTAGAAAAAAGGAGTTGGATAGAATGAGCAAACAATACAAATTTGAAACATTACAATTACATGCTGGTCATACAGTAGATCCTACAGGTTCTCGTGCAGTGCCTATTTACCAAACTACATCTTTCGTTTTTAAAGATGCGGAAGAAGCTGCAGGTCGTTTTGCGTTGACAAATCTTGGCCCGATTTATTCTCGTTTAGGCAATCCTACTGTTGATGTACTAGAAGCTCGTGTAGCACAATTAGAAGGTGGTGCAGGTGCTGTTGCTACTGCATCTGGTTCTGCAGCAATCACCTATTCCGTTCTAAATGTTGCTAGTGCCGGGGATAATATCGTATCTGCTTCTACATTATATGGCGGTACTTACAATTTATTTACTGCTACATTGCCACGTTTCGGCATTGAAACAAAATTTGTTAACCCTGACAAATTAGAAGAATTTGAAGCTGCTATTGATGATAATACAAAAGCAATTTACATCGAAACTATCGGCAACCCTGGTATCAACCTTATCGATGTGCAAGCAGTGGCAGATATTGCTCATAAACATGGCATCATCTTGATTGTAGATAATACATTCGGTTCTCCATATTTGTTCCGTCCTTTTGAACATGGTGCTGACGTAGTTGTTCATTCCGCTACAAAATATCTTGGTGGTCATGGTACTACATTGGCAGGCATCGTTGTAGAATCTGGTAAATTCGATTATGCTGCATCTGGTAAATACCCTGGATTTACAGAAGGTGATGAACATTACAATGGTTTGCAATATGTAAACTTACCAATTCCGTTCACTGTAAAAGTTCGTGCTCAATTGTTGCGTGATACTGGTGCGTGCCTCACTCCGTTGGCAGCATGGCAAATCTTGCAAGGTATTGAAACATTGTCTTTGCGCGTAGAACGTCATGTTGAAAATACACGTAAAGTAGTGGAATTCTTAAATAATCATCCAAAAGTAGCATGGGTAAGCTATCCAGAACTACCAACTAGCCCATATAAAGCATTGGCAGATAAATATTTCTCTAAAGGTGTTGGTGCTGTATTTACATTTGGCGTACAAGGTGGTAAAGAAGCAGGTATCAAACTTGTTGATGCTCTTGAAATCTTCTCTAACCTTGCCAATGTAGCAGATGCTAAATCTCTTGTTATTCATCCTGCATCTACTACACATGCACAGTTAAACGAAGAACAACAAAAATCTGCTGGTGTAACACCAGATATGATTCGTTTGTCCGTAGGCATCGAAAATGTAGACGACATCATTGCAGATCTTGCACAAGCATTGGATAAAGCATAACCGCAACTTCTAATTCTACTTATCCATAGGCATATAACTACAGATATAGAAATTTTATAGATGATGGTTGCTAGCAAATAGATAATCATCATCACCCTTAGTGGGTTATGAGCCACTAGGTAAAAAGGAAACCTTATACATAAAAGACCTTGCATTCATTGATGCAAGGTCTTTTTAGTGTGTGTTATGTGTAAGAAAGGGTATCAAATGATGATACGCATGTTATGTTGTATGTAGTAATAAGAGTGTATATTGTACGTATTTACGGTTTCTTCATGGTGTGAGTCCATGTAAGGAAGGGCATTTAGCGTTTAGTATTTTTAACTTTTGCGCTTAATACTTTACCAGACATAGCGTCCACTTTCACGTCTGCTTCTTTGTCGGCACCATCGGTCATTTCCAGTTCGTAAACAACCTTGTTACTTTCTGTTTTTAATTCCCATTCCATAGTTTGGAATTCGGTACCTACTCGCTTAATCGCTTTCGTTTCAGCGCTTTCAGGAATTATAGTATTTTGTGGATTGAAGCTACGCAGTTTTTTTATGCTCTTCATATCGATCATTTTTACTTTGTTAGAAACAACTTGCCCCGTAGCTTCGTCGATTTTCATTTCAATTTTTTGTCTTTTGGTGAAAGCTTCTACTTCGTATGTTGGGTGATGTTTTGCATCGTAGGAAATAGATGTAACCATAGCATTTGGATAGTAGCGTTGCAAAGTTGTTACTGCACCTACATAATCTACTTGACTAGATTGAATGCCAGGCATTACGCTGCCAACGCCAGTTCCCATGCCTGGCATCATCATGCTATGTTTATTTATGCCGTTTATTGGCATAGCGTTTACTGGTTGTATATTTTCGGCGCTTGCAATCCCTGTAAGTAGGATAGTACTTACACCAAGAGCACATAATACTTTTGACAAATTATAATGTGTTTTCATTGTTACCTCCATAAAGGGAAAGTGTAAAAATATTGCCTAATAGATTTTATCAATGTAGATTTTTCTCAATCTACTTGTAAATAATTTAATATATATAAATGAATATGGAGTGAGAGTTGAGATGATAATGTACAACATAGAAAGGAGATATTGTACATTATATATTTAACTATAGCATACTATTACTATACTTGTGCATTGTTAACTTCTTAAAATGCAAATATGTTGACATTATAAACGCGAAGTGATTTAATAAACATAGAATTATTTCTGTAAATGGCTGTATATACATCTGATGGAGGGATACCATGAGCACCATGTCAAAGAAGCGTATTAGTACAAGAGAATTAACAATGACGGCATTATTTGTAACCTTAATTACGGTAGGGGCATTTATCCGAATACCATTGCCGAATTGTCCATTTACATTGCAAATTTTATTTACTACTTTGGCAGGTATTATCTTAGGTAGCCGTCTTGGGGCCGTCAGCGTTGGAATTTACATCATTCTTGGCCTTATTGGTGTGCCTGTATTCACCTCTGGCGGTGGTCCTGGCTATATCTTGCAACCTACTTTTGGTTATCTTGTGGGCTTTATGGTTGGTGCCTATGTGGTAGGTCGATTTAGCGAAGCATCGCCTAATCATTCTTTTAAACAATTGCTTATCGGTTCTATCCTAAACCTTCTCGTCGTTTATGGCTTTGGCATGGTTTATTTGTACATGATTATGAATGTTTACCTTGCTACACCGATTGGATGGTGGCCTGTGGTTGTATCTTGTTTTCTTATTCCTGTAGGGCCAGATATCTTTTTATGTACTGTTGCTGCTATGTTAGGTAGACGCATTATAGCACAATTACGGTAATAATCGTATGTACTAATATTTGTTATAACATATATTATCAAAACTAAATATGGCGATTAGAATCCCAGCATATAACGGCTGGGATTTTTTATAATTAGGATGATGGTAGCTACAATTTTGAGGCATAATGGTTAGAGAATCGTATCACATATTAAGGGTAGACATATCCTAAGACTGGTTCCGCATTTTTTATTTTCTGTACCTCAATATATGGTTGTTGTCGCCCATGAAAGTTCCGTGTTGATACGGACCCTTCTATGGTTACCCATTCGTCGTTGGAGATGGTGTCACCATTGTCTTTGTGCATGGTCATGCCGATAGGGGCGACGTCGGCAATACAGCAGGACATAGCCATACGGGACACGGTGAATTCATTAGCTTTTAACGTGTTATCGTCGCGATTGACATAGCCTGTCATGTAGAGTTTGTAACCTATATATTCTTCTGGATGGGAACCCATAGTAATGATGGTTTGGTAGTAATTGTCGGAGTTTAATACAATTTCTTTTTTTGATTTTGAAATGCCTGGTTCTTTTGCGGCATTGTTGATAGTGATGACTTCGCTAATATCATCTTGGGAAAAATTAAAATCGTTGCGATCTTCTGTCACAGCGCCAACGCCCTGTACTTGTATGGTGTTAGGTACGAGAATCGGTGGTACTACTAACAATACGATGGGCAATAGAATAGGTATGATAGATTTCCAAATGTGTTTATATTGTTTTGGCGGCGCCCAGGCAATAGTGAGAATGCCCATGCACAAGGTGGCGATACCGGCGAGGAGTAAAAATAACTCATATCGAGGCGATACATATAATTTGTATTGATTCGTAACGATGAGATAGAGAATACAAATTCCTAAGGTGCTATATAAGGCTCCTTTTACAAGACATAATAAATCCTTTGATTTCAGCTCTATTAACATATGCTCATCTCCTTAATTCTTGGGGAACTGAAATATTTATCACTAAAAATAAGGTTTGATAGTATTGGGATGTGTAATATATACATCATATAAACATATTGAGAGTATGTACTCAATATGGTGAAAATATTTGAAATACTATAATTGTTATAAGTGTAACGATACTAATGGTAAAAGCGAGCCGTCGTGTAAAGGCAGGTCCTATATATTGATTTAATATATAAGCATTTTTTATATCCATCATAGGCCCAAGTATGAGAAATCCTAGTACCGAAGAAAGGGGGAACAGGTTGGTCAAGGAGCGTCCGATGATAGCGTCCGATGTGGAGCAAAGGGAGAAGATGAAGGCAAAACCTAATAATAAAATATTATCAGCCCAAATGGGTAGTGCCCAATTTTGGGTTAGAATGAGTGGTTTTAACCATACTTGGAACATAGCGATAACAAAGGCCGCTATGGAGAAATAAGAGAGTAATTGCAGAAATTCTCTCTCTGTGTGAAATAGAACGAGACGTTTTTTTGTGCTTACCAAGGCTACACTATTATAGATATAATTGTTTTCATTTACAGAATTATTGTGATTTTTGGTAAAAGTAAATGGGCGAAATTTAAAAGTAAGCGACACTATGAGGGACACCAATAGACCTAATACTATGCGCCATAGAACGATGCTTTCATCATTAGGAAAGGCATAATAGGTAGCGAGTATGGCAATAGGGTTCATAATGGGGCTAGTCAACATAAAAAGCAAGGCTATATGTTGAGGAACACCCTTGTCTAATAAGGCCTTGAACATGGGGATAGTAGCGCAGTCGCAGACTGGTAAAGCGAGGCCACTACCCATGGCGAGGGCATAGCTTTTACAAGAATTTCCTTGTAAATGGTGCAATATCCAGCGTTCAGGCATGAATAGGCGAATAGCAGTGGTCACGATGGTGCCTAGCAAGAGGAAGGGGATACCCTCCAATATAAGGCCTAACGTAACAGCTAACACTTGATGATACTCATATGGAATGTCATGGCGGCATATGGTGGCTAACAGGATATACGCTGTCAATACAGCGATAATGCTGTATACCGTCCAAGGTAAACGAGGTTTACTTAATATATGGTGAAGCTCCTTTGCTGTTGGTGTTTGGAAATGACAGCTATCGGTATTGTAGGAAATATTATGCTCTACGTCGTTAGGATTATTGCTAGCATTATTCGGATTGTTAGGGAATGGTTGTTGATTCCTTACAACTACATCGGCACTGTATAGTTGTGAACGCAATATATCACCCATTCCCGGCAGTAATGTGTTCAGATGATAGTCGGTAGCGACGAAAATAACTCGCTCTATTCGGCAGTTTTCACTGAGAAGAGGATTGTAGAGAATAGATTCTAGTTGTGGGAATGGTAGTGTGCCGTTCCATTCAATCCAAATCTCTTTGGGATGGTGTTGTTCTATATAATTAGCTATCCTCTCCGGTATTGTTATACAATTTACTTCATCGATATTAGTACAATCTATTTCATTGATACTAAATGACATGATCAAATTTTGTAATGCTGTAGTGCCTTCTTCAAAGGCAAATACTGCAGTGGATGCCATTTTTTGGCGCAAGCGCAATTGTTCGTTGATGAGGGTGCTTTTACCAGCTCCTAAAAATCCACATACTACATAAATGGGAATCATAGGAACATCATCTCAACATTCAGTAGTATTGTCATCGATATACCTCCTAATGTACATAATCATATAATTAGTAACTAGTAATGATACCTGTTTGAGATAAAAGCGGCCTACGAATTACAGACTTCGTTGGCAATGAGGGGAATATCAAACTCCGTGCCAATCATGATGAGATTGTAATCTGTTAGCGTCGTTGGTGTTATGTGGCAATGATGTGTTGTATATTGCACCTCACGAGGACCATCAGTGGTGGGGATAATCCCTTTAGCTCGAAGCACTGTAAAAGGGAGGCCTTTTAGAATAGTGACCCATTGATTTGGTGTTAAGGTGCGTAAATCTCTAAAGGTATGACTTATAAATGGATTGTCATCGTGCAGGGTAGTTTCATCACAATGATATAGCCGTTTAATATAGTTACGTAAAGAAATAGTATCCCATGGTTCTTTGTGAATCGGTGTGTGCGGTGCAATGGATTGAATCATGGAAACCGCTAAATCTTGTTGCTGTACATCCTCGATATGGCTGAGGAAAATAGCGTCACAATGAGAGATCTGATCCTTGAAAAATGAGCTGAAATTGCGAATTCCTATAGGTGCTTGCATGGTATCTACGATGGTGATAGCTCCTTGAATATAAGCCTTCTTAGCTATTTCCTCATCTTCACAAGTATGGATGATTTCGCTTAATTTGCTAATTCCTGAAGGTTCGATGTAGATGGTATCTACATTTTGGGTGTTTAAAATTTCTAATAGTGTATTTTTAAAATTACCTTGTAAACTACAGCAAATACAGCCAGCCGTTACTTCTCGCACGGCTGCGCCGCGCTCTTGTAGTTGCATAGCATCTAGACTCGTTTCACCAAAATCATTTTCGATAATCAATACACGGTCATCTGGGCCGTGTTCTTCTAATAGGTGTTGTAAGAATGTTGTTTTACCAGCCCCTAGAAAACCGGATATAATAACGATAGGAATCATAGTATACCTCCTAAAGCAAATAGAATATTTCCATTCATTTTTATATATAAATATTCGTGGGTCATGTAAAAACAGTATACACCTATAAGCTAACAGATTAAATACATCTATGGGTATATGTATAGTTATGAATATACTGTAGATTTTGTGTAGGCAGAGTAGAATGTGGAGTGTATTCTATATGTGAGTATAATTTCATACATATTATGGTGTTAGATATTTAATGCGGAAAAGGCGTATGCCCTCATAGTGATATATGAGGGCATACAGTTTTATGTATAAAATTTACTTTCTTAGAGATGGTAAATTTTATATGTAATTTTTCGAAGCCTATAGGTCCGTCTCAAAATATATTATGCCATTCCACTAAAACCAACATTAGGTGTCTATTAAATAAATAGTATGATTGGTTGTATTAGTGTAATTTTTGCAACAGCGCTTTAAGGTATACATACACTCGTTCTACTGATGGCAAATGAACTCGCTCCGTCGGTGTATGTGGACTCACGATGGTAGGACCAAAGCTAATCATTTGTGTATTTGGTAAAATACCTTTTAGTAAACCGCATTCGAGGCCTGCGTGAACGGCATTCACCTTAGCAGGTACGTCGAACATTTCATTGTGCAATGCGATAGCTTGCTCTTCTAATTTGGAACCTTTGTCGTATTCCCATGCAGGATAACCGCCAGTACGTATTGCAGAGACACCTAATGTATCTGCTAATAGCAATAGTTTTTTAGACAAATACTCAAGGCTATTCATGTTGGAACTACGAACAGATACGAGAATGTTAATAGTGTGTGTGCCTTCGGAAACGATGGCGAGGTTGTTCGATGTTTCCACTAGATTGTCGATGGTTTGGCTCATGGAATGAACGCCATCTTCTGCAAGGTATAGATAAGAGATGAGGGCTTCTGCTGTATCATCTGCATACACTACGTCAGGTGTATCGATATCTTCAACGACGAAGACGAGGCCTGGATCTTGAACGGCATATTCGTATTGGAATTGTTTTTCGTAGAAAGCAATTAATGTTTTGATGGCTTCTACATCTTCAGTGCGTACCGACATGGTGGCTACTGCTTTAGACGGTACTGCGTTATGCTTTACGCCACCATCAAAGGAGGCAAGATTGTAAGCATATTGTTTATTTAAATCGTATAATACACGAGCTAATACTTGGTTTGCATTAGCTCGTTGCTCGATGATTTCAATGCCGGAGTGACCTCCTTTGAGACCTTTTACCGTAATTGATAGGCCTGCATTGTAACCTGGTAAATTGTTTTCGCGCAATAGGGGAATGCTCACCTCGACGTGGCAACCACCAGCGCAGCTCACTGTGAAATCGTGCTCGACTTCTGTGTCGAGATTGATGAGATAATCGCCAGTTACATCGCCTTCTTTGAGGGCTGCAGCACCATCCATACCAGTTTCCTCATTAGTAGTGAACAATGCTTCTAATGGACCGTGTTGTTGGTTTGAGTCTTCGAGGATGGCTAAAATCATAGCGCCCCCTATACCATTGTCAGCGCCCAATGTAGTGTGGTCCGCGTGCATCCATTCGCCTTCAATGATGTTGGCAATAGGGTCCTTTGTAAAATCGTGATTCGAATCGTGATCTTTTACGCATACCATGTCGATGTGGCCTTGTAAAATTACGGTAGGGCAATCTTCGTACCCTGGGGTAGCTGGTTTTTTGATAATAACGTTCCAAATATCATCTTGAATTACTTCGAGGCCTAAATTGTTGGCAAAATTCACGATGTAATCACTAATGGCTTTTTCATTGCCAGACTCGCGGGGAATTTGGCTCATGTGGTTAAAAATTTCTAATACGCGTTTTGCTTGAACGATTGTGTCCATAGGGTACCTCTCATTCTTAATCGTCATGCTTTTACGATTGGTGAAAGCATTTTTAACTATAATTGATTATTATAGTGGATAAACTCTATACTATAGTTATAACACATGTACTATGAATAGAAAAGACAGGCTACATAGTTTATAATGTTAACTACAGGCAATGAATAACGAACGTACTGTATAATAAATATTTATGTTTAAGTATGTTTAAGGATGGTGAAAGTATGCAACATGATGGACGCAATATTAGCATGCTCATGGATCTTTATGAGATGACCATGGCTCATGGGTACTTTACAAAGCAAGAGAATACAGATCGCGTTGCGTTTGATGTATTTTATCGTAAAAATCCAGACAAAGGTGGGTTTGCCATTTTTGGCGGATTAGAACAGATTTTGGATTATATTACTAATCTCCATTTCGATGAGGTGGACATTGGGTATTTTAAATCATTACATCTATTTAGCGATGAGTTTCTCGATTATTTGCGAGATTTTACATTCACTGGGGATGTATATGCTTTCAAAGAAGGCAGTATTATCTATCCAAACGAACCAATTATGACTATCGTGGCGCCTCTCATTGATGCACAAATCGTAGAAACAGCAGTGCTGGCCATGATGAATCACCAGTCCTTGATTGCTACGAAGGCGAATCGCATTGTTCGTGCTGCAGAAGGTCGTGTAGTATCTGATTTTGGAGCTCGTCGCGCCCACAATGTAGATGCTGCCGTTTATGGAGCTCGCGCTGCATATATTGGTGGTGTTTGTTCTACGGCTACTGTTATGGCAGGTCAATTATTTAATATTCCTGTAAGCGGTACTATGGCACACAGTTGGGTGATGTATCACGATTCAGAATACGAGGCGTTTAAAGCGTATGCCGAAGTCTATCCTGACAATGCCGTATTTTTAGTGGATACCTATGATGTTATTAATTCTGGTGTACCGAATGCTATTAAGGTTGCCAAAGAGGTGTTAGAACCAAAGGGATACCGATTGCAAGGTATTCGTCTTGACTCTGGTGATTTGGCATATTTAGCAAAACATGCACGTCGCATGCTAGATGAAGCGGGATTAGGAGATTGCAAAATTATTGCCTCTAATAGCCTTGATGAATATACTATTACATCTTTGATTAGCCAAGAAGGGCCTATCGATGGTTTTGGTGTGGGAGAACGACTTATTACTTCGAAATCGGATCCTGTATTTGGGGCGGTATATAAAATCGCAGGCATTGAAAAAAATGGGATTTGGGAACCGCGTATTAAAATTTCTGAGTCGGCTGTGAAAATTACGAACCCAGGTCTTAAAAAGGTATATCGGGTATACAGTAAGGAAGGCAAGGCTATTGCGGAACTTATAACATTACCGCATGAAACACCTTTTACGACGGAACCATATCGCTATATTGACCCAGAAAAACCATGGCGTGAATTGTATTTTGAGGATTGTACCTTTAAAAATATGCAGGAATTGGTTATCAGTAGAGGCACACAAATTGTAGAGTCCCCATCGTTAGAAGACATTCGTAAGTATGTGTCTTATCAATTAGACAATGAAATTTGGGAAGAAGAACAACGCTTTGAAAATCCGCATGGTCATTATTTAGATATGAGTCCAGACTATTATCGTATGAAGATGGACTTGCTTAATAAATTGGGACGAAAAAAATAGCACTAGTTTACTTTGTGTTGCTACTGTTTCGATAGTAATACAACATTATAGCGTGCCGTGGTTCTCAGTGACTGCATATAATAGAGGAGGGCTTATGTTAGTGAATCCAGAACAGACAAAAGAAGCATTAATTCAGTGGATACAACAGTATTTTGAGGTCAATGGCCCGAAATGCTCCGCTGTAGTGGGCATATCGGGTGGCAAGGATTCTACCATTGTAGCAGCCCTTTGCAAAGAAGCGCTCGGTGCAGACCGCGTCGTTGGTGTTCTCATGCCTAATGATATACAATCGGATATAGACGATGCTAAAGCCGTTGTAGCACATTTAGGTATTCCTCATATAATCGTTAATATCGGCTCTGCATACCGCGCGTTAACATCTGCTATTGTTAATGCTGAAGGTTTTACAGCTGTTACAGGTCGCAGGGATTTGAGCAGTGATGCAGCCATTAATACGCCGCCTCGCCTTAGAATGGCTACTTTGTACGGAGTAGGGCAAAATTTGCCAAACGGCGCTCGTGTAGCTAATACATGTAATGGTTCTGAAGATTATGTAGGGTACTCTACAAAATTCGGCGATGCAGCTGGTGATTTTAGCCCTTTGGCTAATCTCGTTGTAGAAGAAGTGCGTCAAATCGGTAGATTGCTTGATATTCCACAGTACTTGGTAGATAAAACGCCTAGTGATGGGTTGAGTGGACAATCTGACGAAACTAAATTAGGATTTACCTATGCCGTACTAGATAGATATATTCGCACTGGGGAAATTGATGATAAAACTACGAAACAGAAAATTGATCATTTGCAACGTATCAATCGTCATAAATTAGAATTGATGCCTGCTTTCATTCCCGCAGGCGTAAAATAGGAGGCTCATATGGATACAAAAATTGCCCTCATCGGCACTGGTGGGACTATTGCTGGACAAGGTGCATCGGATACGGACTTAACAGGTTATACTCCTGGAATATTGTCTTTGCAAGACATCGTTGCAGATATTCCTGGCATGCGCGATTATGGGCCTTATGCGGCTACACAATTTGCTAATATTGAAAGCTCTGATATTACGGTGTACCAATGGATTAAATTGGCGAAAACAGTACAAAAATGTGTAGATAAAGATGATATTGGTGCTGTTGTTATTACTCATGGCACTGATAGCATGGAAGAAACAGCATATTTTTTGCATCTTACGGTACATACAGATAAACCAATTATTATTACTGGATCCATGAGACCAGCTGGCGCCATTAGTGCCGACGGACCACTAAATCTGTTACAAGCTGTACAAGTAGCGAGGACTCCAGAATCTCATGGTAAAGGTGTATTAGTTGTATTAAATGGATATATTGATGGTGCTCGTGATGTGACGAAAATGAATACTACTAATGTAGCCACCTTTGGCAGTCCTAATACAGGTCATATGGGCATTGTTCAAGATGGAATGGCGCATTTCTATTCTGTTCCTGTGCGAAAGCATACGATGGATTCTGAATTTGGAGTGGAACAGGATTTACCTCGTGTAGATATTCTTACTTGCTATGCTGGCATCGAAGAAGTAATGGGGCTTGCCATATTGGCGACAAATCCAGCGGGCCTTATCTTGACTGGTTTGGGACATGGCACAATTCCACAAGTCATACGCAACATAACTAAAAATCTATCAATTCCTGTAGTGAGAGCCTCTCGTACAGGTAGTGGTATTGTTTCAAAAGTTCCACAAGACGAAGATGCAGGTTACTATGTAAGCGATTCCTTGAGTCCGCAAAAGGCGCGCATACTGTTGATGTTGGCACTACAAAAAGAACGGACTGCTAATGATTTAGAACGGATTTTTAAAGAATACTAATCGTTATATGATAATTCAGTAAGATAGGCTTATAGGCGAAAAACAACACTTTGGGGTCCTATAAACCACTTTTTATCTTATAAGTTATAAGATAAAAGATAGCTCCTACAGTATATTCTGCGGGAGCTATCTTTATTGTTATATTATTTGGTTGTTACGCATAAATCCCATTAGCTAATGCTCTTTGCACCCCCATGTACACGGCTTTGGCTAATGTATCGCCAAAGAGAGAGAAGGTTCCTGCGTCTGTTAGCACATCACCATTGGTGTCGATGGTGATGATGATCCCGTCGGTGGCAGTTCCTGTAGCGGAAGTATGAACAGACTTAGCGAGGTTGTGGTCTAGTTCGGTAGCATAGGTAGTGTGGTGATTGGTACCTTCAATATTCCAATCTTGTAAAGCCGAAGTTTTCGCCTCCGTAATGGTCATAATAGCTTTCACCATAGCGCTGTCAGTTAGCGCCTTATTAGTAAATACAAGGATATTGATGGTTCCTGGTGTTTGGAATTGCCCCTGCTTTTCTTCGTAGCAATAGCCGGTACCAGCGCGATGAGCGGTTTCGTCAACACCAGCGGTGATAATGGTCTCAATAATAGTATCCCCTTCTTCGACAATGGTGTAGGCAGCACGGTCCATCGTTGCCGATGTTAACAGGGCTGTGCTAAAATGGACGGGAACATCAATGTGCTCGAATTCTTGGGCTAAATAGTTTGCCACTGAACCACCAGGCAAATCGGACTCTGTTTCGATTTGATACGTTAACTGTTGGTTGCGTACACCTAAGGTGTGATGAAAACCGCCATTTAATTGGCCACTACTCAAAGAGTAGTGAATATCGTCAAATAAGATGGTGACCGATGTGGATTCGGCCATAATATGACCGCCACAGGCAAGTTCTAATGGCGGTGCGTATGGATTGGTAAACATAATAGGGCTCCCTATGAATTTATATCGCATTCGTAACAGGGCAATAGATAGTAGTTAAAACGTTCTTGCTACAGCCTGTTGTGATAGTTATGATATATATGAACATATTACGAATATATATGGAAAATTATAACATAGAAAGGTGTATATGAATATTAATGAATTCATTGCTTCCGCGTCAGAATTGATTTTTAATGACGCTCACATGCTCTTAAAATTACGAGATTGGTTTTTTAGTCAAGCTGGTAATATTTTGCTGGCACTTATTATCTTTTGGATAGGACGTCGTATTATTGGGTGGATCAAAAATGTGGCAATCCGCATTATGACTAAGGCACAGTATGATTCGGCAGCCATGAGTTTTGTGGCACAAATTATTAATTATGTACTCTTGGCAGGGTTGGTTTTGATTTGCTTGAATCAAATTGGTGTGCCTACTACATCTTTTGTGGCTGCTTTTGGTGCTTTTGGCTTAGGTATTGGATTAGCTCTGCAAAACAACTTGGCGAATTTGGCATCTGGTTTGCTCATCCTTATTTTCAAGCCTTTTAAGGCGGGGCACTATATTTCTACTGGGGCCATTGAAGGTAATGTACATGCGATTCAATTTATGAACACTATCGTTATTACAAAGGATCAAAAACGCGTATATATTCCAAATTCTCAGCTCACATCACAGCCGGTGACGAATTTTTCGTATATGAAAGAACGCGCCATTCCTTTTGTATTTGATATTGGATACAATAATGATCATCATCAAGCGATAGCGATTTTAAAGGATATTTTTGATAAGGAGCCGCGTGTTCTCAATGTAAAAAATATGGAAATTGGCATTACTGAATTTGGCGATAATTCTGTGCGTATTGCGGCTTTTGCGAGGGTGAAAACGTCGGAATATGTAGATGTGCGCTATACCATTATGTCTAAGGTGAAGGATGCATTTGATGCTCATGGCATCGACATCCCATATCCTCAACGGGTGGTGTATGTACACAATGAAACGCGTATGGACACTGATGCTAATGTCGGTGCTCATGAATGTAAACCAACAAGTACTGACAGTACAACTAAATAGGTTTGACTAGATTGTAATTAGAGTGTTTACTTGAAAGCGTAGAAATTAAAAATGTACATAAGTTAATAAAACGTATAAATTAGTAGAGTGTATATATTAAGAAAGAGAAATACATGATAGTAAAACATACTAATAATTTGAGGAAATGGGCGTACACAATTATTGCATTTGTAGCACTGTGCGTGGCTTTCACCATGAATAATATGGTAAACGCCGCAGTATTGACACCGCCATCTACTATTGGGGAAGCGGTGGTTCTCATTGATGCAGATACGAAAGAGATTTTGTTCGCCAAGAATCCAGATAAATGGATGCATCCGGCTAGCACTACGAAGATGGTTACATTGTTGACTGCCCTTGAATTAAAGGGGACGCAGTTAGATGAGTTAGCAACCATTAGTCCTTATGCGACCAGTATGGAAGAATCTAACCTCGGCGTTCGTGTAGGTGACCAAATTACATTGGAAGGTGTCATTGAAGGTATGATGGTGGCTAGCGGTAATGATGCAGCCGTTGTGGTGGCGGAAAATGTGAGCGGATCTGTAGCGAATTTTGCAAAGGATATGGATCGCATTGCTGCCAAGGCAGGAGCGAAGAATAGTAAGTTTCTCAATCCTCATGGGCTCACTCAAATGGGTCATCATTCGACAGCCCGTGATTTGGCGCTCATCGCTGCATATGGTATGAAATATGATATGTTCCGTGATAAGGTGGCCAATGATTATTATAAGGTGCCGTATCAGAATCGGATGCCTGAAACGATTCGTACCACTAATCATTTTATTCGTAACAAGTACCCTGGTGCCAATGGCTTAAAAACTGGATTTACCAATGCTGCAGGGGAATGCTTAATCGCATCAGCCACTCGGGATGGGCACACCATGATTGTGGTTATGCTCAATGATGATAATCGCTGGGAGGAAGCAGTACAATTCTTAGATTATGGATTTAAATTGCGCGGTGTAATTTAGAGTACTCTGTTTCTACGGTTGCATAGTGTATCTGTAATTGATGTATATATGTAAAAAGGTCCTACTTGGGTAGGACCTTTGTTATAGGAGAATGTATGAGTTCATTTTTTGCTTTTTTAAAACGTATGCGTTTCATTAATCGCTGGAGTTTGATGCGTAATACGGAAACGGAAAATATTCAAGAACATAGTTTAGAGGTAGCCATGATTGCCCACAATTTAGGGGCCCTAAGAAATGAATATTTCGGTGGTTCTGTGGACATGAACAAGGTAGCTGTTATTGCCATGTTTCACGAAGTGAGTGAGATTTTTACAGGTGATATGCCGACTCCCATTAAATATTTTGATCCCAAATTACGATCCCTGTACGGTGAAATTGAAACCTTGGCACAAGAAAAAATGCTTACCACCTTGCCAGAGAGATTACAGTCTGTGTATCGCTCTCTCATCGTCGATGCGGAACAATCAGAAGAATGGCCACTTGTAAAAGCGGCGGACACATTGTCGGCGTATATGAAATGCGTCAATGAATTAAAGGCAGGCAATGACGAATTCAAAGAAGCTCATGATACTATTTTGGCAAAACTACAAGGATTACATATGCCAGAAGTAGACATGTTTATAGAGGAGTACATACCAGCGTTGAGTAAATCACTAGATGAATTAAACTATTACGATATGTAGAGTTTATAAGTTGTTGATGTAATCGTGATTTCGTAATAATATAGACTTCCCTCGCCAAGCAAATGCTCGTTTGCCGTATTTCGCTTTGAACTCTCTATTGGTCATGGTTTCTAATTCAGATGCGTCTAGTAGCGGTTCGATATGTTGAAATTCAACGATGGGGGTTATAGGTATGTTGTGATTGTGTGGGCATACTTCTTGGCATTGGTCACAGCCGAATAGCAATGGTGATTTCCCGATGATGATTCGTTCGTCGTCTGTGAGGTCACCTTTTTTTTGCGTTAGATAGCTTTTGCATGTTTCAAATTGGAAGCGGTTTGTGCTGAGGCAGTTACCGAGACAGGTGTGGATACATTGATTGCAGCCTAGACATGTTTCTGTGTTTGGTTGGTTCGGTTCAAAAGGGATGGTGGTGAGGATGGTTCCGATAACTACATAAGAACCCCAAGTGGGATTGATAAAACATTTATTTTTACCGTAGAAACCGAGTCCTGCCAGATATGCCATGTATCGGTCAGCGAGAGGACTCGTGTCGCAGTGAATGGAATGTTGGGCAGATGGAACTAAAGAGGTAAGCTTATCCACTACGCGTTGTAAATATGTATTCACTACGATGTGATAATCCGTGCTCCATGTATAGCGGGATAGATTGCTTTCGCCATGGAATGGCACATAGTAGGGGAACAAACAAACGATGGCGCTCTTTGGGGTAAAATCAGATGGCCCTTGTATTCGTTCCTTTACGTTCGCAGCGGTGAATGGACACGGCTCAGAATCGAATAAAATGTCTTGTGCCTCGTCGGGCAATGGCCAGGATGTGGCACCTGTTACGGGTATATGTAATTCCTTGCAAATTTCCTGTAATTTTATATTGTCTACCATAGATTTACGATGTAATAATTGATACAATTAGAATATATAAGTAGATGATTCCATAGGTCATCTGTGCAATACTCAGTGACACCTTTTTGTGCACTGTGAGGTCGATTGTTTTTAGTATACCATTGAGAGGACAGATTATGTTAGCCTTTTTGAAAGTATTACAACCGAAGACGGTGGAAGAGGCCTTTGAAATGGCCACAAAAAACAAGACTGCCCCAATGCTTGCCGGCGGATGTTGGCTGCGTTTAGGGCGTCGTACATGGCCTGCTGTGATTGATATGGCAGGACTAGATTTGCGGTATGTCCGCGAAGAGGATAATGAATTTGTAATTGGTGCTATGGCGACGCAAGGTGATGTGGAACGGTTTGAACCACTTAAACAGTTTTGCGGCGGTGTCGTAGTGAGCGGCGTGAAAGAAATCTTAGGTGTACAATTTAGAAACATGGCTACTATGGGGGGATCCGTAGCTAGCAAATTTGGCTTTTCCGATATTATTCCGGCACTCCTTGCAGTGCATGCAGATGTGGTCACTTTCAAAGGGGGCCGCATGTCTATACAGGATTATATGAATTATCGGGAGCGAGATATTTTAGTGGAAATTCGCATTCCTAATAATCCAGTGCCTGTTGCCATCGAAGCGTTGCGTATTTCTCGAGGTGATTTCCCGTACTTAACAGGATCGATTCGTCGTGATGGCCGTCAATATGAAGTGTACATCGGCACGAGACCAGGGGCACCACAACTAGCAACGCAAGCGAGCTCTGTGCTTTCAGAAAAAGGAATGGACGGAATAGCGGAAGCAGCTCAATTGGCGTCTGAAGAGTTGGTGTATCAAAAAAATTCCCACGCATCTAAGGAATACCGTGTGGAAATGGTAAAATCTATGGTTCGACGATTAGTTAAGGAGGTGGCGCAATAATGGAATTAGTATTACATATTAATGGTAAAAATGTTACCGTTAATGTTGCTACGGATGAAATGTTATTGCATACATTGCGCAGTCTTGGCTATTTCAGTGTGCGTTGTGGTTGCGATACAACAAACTGCGGTTTATGTACCGTCTGGGTGGATGATGAAATTACATTATCTTGTGCATATCCTACATTCCGCGCACCAGGTCATAAAATTACGACCTTAGAAGGCTTACAAGAAGAAGCGTCCTTGTTAGCGGATTGCCTCGCATCGGAAGGGGCGGACCAATGCGGTTTCTGTACTACAGGCATGATGATGAGTGCCATCGCATTGAAACGGAGAAATCCAAATGCATCTGATGATGAAATTCGTGAATATTTAATCGGCAACCTCTGCCGTTGTACTGGATATGCATCCCAATTGCGGGGTGTACGCAAGTTCCTCAAAGGAGGTCTATGATGAAATACATTGGTAAGTCTTATGATAAAGTCGATGCCAAAGGGATTCTCAGCGGCAAACCTTCCTATACAGGTGATTTTGTACCAAAAGATGCGCTTATTATCAAAGTATTGCGTAGCCCTCACGGCCAAGCAACGATTAAATCTATCGATACATCGAAGGCCAAACTCATTCCTGGCGTAGAAGCTATTTTCACTTATGAAGATGTACCTACAACACGATTTACCTTGGCTGGACAAACTTTTCCTGAACCATCTGCCTATGATACATTGATTTTAGAACCTACTGTGCGTTATGTAGGTGATGAAGTGGCGTTGATTGTGGCGAAAGATGAAGCAACAGCGTTAAAAGCGATGCCTCTCATCAAGGTGGAATACGATGTGAAAACACCAGTTTTGGATATGCATACTGCTATCGGCCATGAAACTATTGTTCATCCAGAAGATGATATCCACAATAACATCCCTGTAGGACAAGATTATAAACGCAATATTTGTGTATCCTATCATAAACGTGTGGGTGATGTAGAGGCGGAATTAGCTAAATGTGACTATGTCGTAGAAGGCACCTATTTTGACCAAGCTACGCGTCAATCCGCAATGGAACCATTCCAAAGCTACGGTTATATCGACCATTTAGGTCGCATTGTTATTGTCAGCTCTACGCAAATCGTGTTCCATGTACGCCGTCATATTGCACGGGCTCTCGGTATTCCTGCATCTAAGATTCGCGTTATCAAACCTCGTATCGGTGGTGGCTTTGGTTCTAAACAAACGGCGTGTACAGAAATTATGACTGCTTTCTGTGCGTGGAAATTACAAAAACCTGTATATTTGTTATATGATCGCCCAGAATCACAAACATGTTCTACTACTCGTCATGCGCGAGAATGGAATATTCGGGTAGGTGCTACAAAAGATGGTATCATTCAGGTCATCGATATGGACTCTATTACCGATGCTGGTGCTCATGCAACACATTGTTTCACTACTACAACAGCAGGGGAACATAAATCGGTGCCTCTCTACAATAAGGGCAAAGCCGTTCATTACGGTACCGAAGGGGTGTATATGAACCATACTCCAGGTGGTGCATTCCGCGGATATGGTGCAACGGAAGCCTTGTGGCCTTTAGAATGTGCTGTTAATCGATTGGCCGATGAAATGGGGATTGACCCAGCGGAATTGCGCCAAAAGAATTTAATTGCTGCTGGTGAAACTAGTTTAGTATATCATCCTGATGAAATGATGGATTCAGGTTTATTCCAAGAAACGGTTAATAAAGTAAAAGAAATGGCTCGTTGGGATGAACGTCCTCATAGTTGGGATATTGATGAGCGGTATCGAGGTGGCCTTGGTATGGCATTGGCATTGCAAGGATCTGGTGTAGCTAATATCGATGTCGCATCTGTTGAAATTCGCCTCGGTGATGATGGTAATTATACCTTGTATACTGGTTCTTCTGATATGGGCATGGGGTCTAATACGGTGCTTTCACAAATGGCCTGTGAAATATTGGGCTGTCCAATGGAATATGTAACGGTTGTCGAATCAGATACTGATATTGTGCCTTTTGATCCAGGTTCCTACGCATCTAGTACGACATATGTAACTGGAACAGCGACGAAGATGGCAGCGGAACAGTTGAAGGAAAAAATCATCGCTAAATTAGCAGAATATATGGACGTAGAACCAGAGGCTATTGAATTTGATGGTCTCATAGGTACTACTAAAGATGGATCTAAGCAGATGACAGTGAAGGAATTGGCTCCTAAATTGTTAGTCGGTGGGGAACGGGCAGAACAATTGTCAGGATTTGCTACTTGGGGTAGCCACACATCGCCACCGCCATTTATGGCATCCATTGCAGAGGTTAAGGTAGATAAGCAAACAGGCCAAGTGATTCCATTACATTTCTATTCCTGCATTGATTGCGGCACAGTAGTGAATCCTAAACTCTGTCGCGTACAAGCTGAAGGTGGTGTAGTCCAAGGTATTGGCATGGCATTGTATGAAGATGTGCGGTATTCCGATAAAGGTCGTTTAGAAACAAACAATTTTATGACTTATAAGATCCCAACTCGTCAAGATACAGGGGAATTGCATACTGAATTTATCGAATCTTATGAACCGACAGGCGGTTTCGGTGTAAAATCTATAGGCGAAGTCGTAATTAATACGGCGTGTCCGGCTATACAACATGCCGTGAAAAATGCAGTCGGTGCTGATGTTCGTACATTACCTATGACACCAGAGAAGGTATTTATGGCAATGGACGCGAAATATAAGGTATAACCATTTTTTGCATTCCTGAAAGGGGCCTTGAGTTATGACATCACAAACACAGTATTGGAATCGCTTAATCGGACCGGGCATCGTCGCCTTGGTTGGTGCAGGCGGTAAAACAACGGTTTTATCTAAGTTGGTAGAATACGGTCGGCTGAAAGGTCAGCCTATGGTGGTCACCACTACCACTCGTTTGTATGAATCTCAGGTGGCTCAATATGAGCCGATTTACTCAAAGGATATTAATGATGTAGATGAATACTGTACACATCGTATCTTACAAGGTTATTGCGGAGCTTGGTTTACCGGTATTTCTAGAACTAAGGTGGATTCTGTAGATTGTGAAAGCATCGATCATCTCACCACATTACATCCTAACTGGCAAATCGTAGTCGAGGCGGATGGAGCAAAAGAAAAATGGCTAAAAGCACCAAAAGATACGGAACCTGTGGTGCCTAATAAGACGACTACCACCATTGGGGTTGTGAATTTACAAATGTTAGGATCTCCATTAGATGATGAACACGTACATAATCTTGAATTGGTGCAATCCATTGTGAACCGCGATATGGGAGCTATTGTAACACCTCACATGTTGGCACAAATCGTTTTACATAAACAAGGTTTGTTTCAATACAGTAAGGGTAAGAAAATCCTATTCTGTACAGGCTACGATACCGTGCAACATCGCATTATTGACGATTTTATTGGATATATAGTAGATAGCGACATTAGTGCTATCGTATTGGCAGATGGATATAAGGAGAGTTGTGAAATTCGCCGTATCATTCAGTGCCGATAGGTGTATATATGAATGGTGTGTTTTATGAAAGCGCTCCCGTTGGGAGCGCTACTTCATCGTCTAATCCGCATATAGGTATTCTTCTATTAGCGGCAGGTCAATCAACACGTATGGGCCAAAACAAGCAACTATTGCCGTGGCGAGGAAAAACCGTATTACATGCGGTATGTGAAGCTTTACGGGGCGGGTGGGATTTGTCAAGTGTACATCCTCCAGTAGGGCGTTACCCCTTTGTGGCTGTTACAGGCTATGACCATAAATTCTTGGATCCTATTGTAGAGTCCTATGGATTTTCTACTGTGTGGAATCTTAGGCCTGAAAATGGACAGGGGTTATCTATCGGATTAGGTGTTCAACAATTGGTGAACCAAGAATGGCTGCCATTAGATGGCATAATTTGCTCTGTAGCAGATCAACCGTTATTAACACCATTTGTTATTTGTGAATTAATTAATGCCTTTCAGAATCAATGGATAATAGAGTGTAGGGACGGTGAATTACCATCAAAGACCATTGTAATGCCACATTATGGGGCAGCCTACACACCAGGCAATCCTGTACTATTTGGTGCACATTGGTTTGATGCTCTTTGTCATATCGAAGGTGATCAGGGAGGCAAAACGATTATACAAGGTCCCGGTCGGGATTATATCAGAAACATATGGATTCCTGCTGACATAGGGGATGACGTAGATACGCCAACGGATTATGAGCGTATTGGAAATCGTGAAAGCGAGGATATATGAAACCATTAGTACTTATGCGTGGTGGCGGCGATATTGCGTCCGGCGCTGTATATAGATTATGGCGAGCAGGTTATCCTGTTGTTATCAATGAAATCGCCATTCCTACCATGATTCGTCGCGAAGTTAGCTATGGCAATGCGGTACACATGGGGGAAATGATTTTAGAACGATTAGTAGCTCGTCATGTATCGGTTGACGAAATTACAGATACCTTGGCAACTGGTGTAATTCCTGTAGTGACTTGCTCTTATGAGGAATTATTAGCGGCTATTAAACCAGATATCGTTGTAGATGGTATTTTAGCGAAACGCAATTTAGGCACTAAACGGCTAGATGCTCCTTTTGTTATTGGTATTGGACCGGGATTTAGTGCCGGCCACGATGTGAATGTGGTTATCGAAACGATGCGAGGCCATTATTTAGGGCGTTGTATTTATGATGGTGAGGCAGAACCTAATACTGGTATTCCTGGTAATGTAGGGGGCTACACTCATGAACGTGTTATCCACTCACCAAAATCAGGGTTATTTACGGCAAAACGACATATCGGTGACTCTGTACAAGCTAATGAAGTTATCGGCTATGTCGATGATGAACCAGTGCGAGCTAAAATTAATGGTATTTTACGGGGCATTTTGAAAAGTGGACTCATGGTGTCTGATCACTTTAAATTAGCCGATGTAGATGCTCGTTGTGAAGAATCTCATTGTTATAGTATTTCCGATAAATCCCTTGCTGTTGGTGGCGGTGTATTAGAGGCTGTAACTGCTTGGGACTATGAAAGGAATCGCGATGCAAACTATATATGATGTTATGAAAGCCCGTTTACAAGTGACGGCGCCAACCTTTATGGTAACTATTCTCTCCGGCCCACGGCAGGGGGATAAAACGATTTATAGTGAAACTGGCGATGTTCTCTATGGAGAGGCCATTGATGGATTTTCTCTTGCTAGTGTAAAACCCAATTCTCTTTGCGTATTTGAAGGAACAGAATATTTTGTACAACCGGTAGAAAAAGATCCATCTGTTCTCGTCCTCGGTGCAGGTCATGTGAGTCGAGCGATTACAGATTTGTTATTGTTCATTGGATGTAGTGTAACCGTTGTAGACGATAGACCAGAATACGTAGTGCCAGAATTTTTTGATGAGCGCGTCATAAGAAAGTGCTTACCTCTTGATAATTTTAAAGACTCTTTGGATTTATCTGAATATAATGGCTTTATTGTGGTAACGAGAGCTCATGAATTTGATAATACTTGCCTCGATCAATTGCGCGATCAATTGCCAACCTATATGGGTGTTATGGGGAGTCGACAACGGGTATATTACGCTCTTGAAAATTTGCGTGCTCAAGGCTGGACACAGGAAGAAATTGATATGGTGTATGCTCCAATCGGCCTCGATTTAGGTGCTCAAACACCGGAGGAAATTGCACTATCCATAGTCAGTGAATATCTGGCAGTAGTGAGAGGTAAACAAGGTCAGTTTTTACGAAAAGGGAGAGTAAGCAATGAATCGTGAGTTTGTAGAATATCTGAGTGAACGACAAGATACAACATTGGCAGTAGCTACTATTCTTCACACAAATGGTTCTACGCCACGCAAGGCAGGTGTATCCATGGTAGTATACCCTGATGGGTCTATTTTTGGCACCATTGGCGGTGGCCGTGCGGAAAATGAAATCCGTTTGAGTGCCCTTGATTCGTTAGAAAAAAGAGAATCTCATCGCCGCATTGAAGTTCTTCTCAACGATGATGTAGCCGTTAAAGAAGGCATGGTTTGCGGTGGTCGCATGGATGTATGGATTGAAACTCAAAATGTATAGTTCCTTTCGTGTACATTTTGTATTCGCTAGTATTATTGTAGAAATAATAAATCAAATTGTAATCAATTAAATGGATGGTTTTGAATTTACAGTCCTAGTAAAATACGATAAAATATAAGGTACAGCTAAATAGGCTGTACCTTATTTGTTGTATAAGGAGATTCCTATGCATTTTGATGCTCTCATACATACCTTTCGGGTTCTCGATGTGATAGACATCTTGACAGTTGCCATCGGTATTTATTATATGTACAAGCTGTTGAAAGATACACGTGCTGTGTCTCTTCTGAAAGGTTTGCTCTTTTTGGCTGTATTAAATCTAATCAGCCATTTATTTAATTTATATGTTATTAATTGGATTTTACAACAAGGTATGACAGCCCTTCTCTTCGCATTGCCAGTAGTATTTCAGCCTGAATTGCGTCGAGCTTTAGAACAATTGGGCCGAGGCCGGATTTTCTCTAAAGCGCAAAACGTAAATGACGAAGAAATGGATATGGCTATTAATGAAGTGATGGCCGCTGCTCGCGTTATGTCTCGCGAACATACAGGGGCTCTCATCGTATTTGAACGAGAAGTAGGTCTTAATGATTTCATCGATACTGGTATCATCGTTGATGCAGTGCTCAGTCGTGAACTTATCAAGAATATCTTTGTTCCTAGTACACCTCTTCACGATGGAGCCATGATTATTCGCAACGGTCGTATTCGCGCTGCCGGTTGCCTATTACCGCTTACTGAAGATCGCACCTTGAGTACAGAACTTGGTACACGTCATCGTGCTGCTATTGGTTTGTCGGAACAAACAGATGCGGTTGTTGTGGTGGTCAGCGAAGAAACGGGTGTTATTTCCTATACTTATGGTGGTCATATTTACCGACACCTCCCAGAAGATCAAATTAAAGAGGCTCTCCGTACCTTTATGGAACGACCACGCCAAAACATTACGAATATGTGGAAATGGGGTGGCAAAAAATGATGATACATTTTAAACGCAATTGGATTGCGAAAATACTTTCACTATTGGCAGCCATCGTCATGTGGTTTTTCATCATGCGTGACCAAAACCCTGTGATGGAGGTAACCTATACGGTGCCTGTGCAGGTGCAAAACCTAGCGTCTAACTATATTGTAGAAGATGCGCCACCATTTGTACGTGTCACTCTCAGTGGACCTAGGGACACTATTATTTCTATGAAAAATGATGTTCTCAAGGCCTATATCGATGCATCAGGCGTAGGGGTGGGAAATAACAATGTGAGCATTCGTTTTAACCCACCAGCAGGTATGAATGTGGTAGAAATTCGTCCAGAGAATATTACCCTCACAGTAGACGAATATGCAGAGAAAACATTACCTGTTGAAATTGTGCCAATTGGTAAATTCCCAGATACGGTCGCATTGAAATCGGTAACGGTTATACCAAAAGAAGTGACAATATCTGGCCGTAAACAACAAGTGATGAACGCCACTCGTGTGATTATGAAAGTAAACGCTGAGGGGCAAACGAAAAACTTTAGTTCTGTTTCTCCTTTAGAGGCTTGGGATAATGCAGGTAATGTATTGGACGTAAATATAAACCCAGCTCAAGGGCAAGCACAATACGAAATTACTTTGCTAAGGAAAGACAAAGCGGTGCCTATTAATGTGCCGCTAGTTGGTCAAGTTCCATTTGGTTATGAAGTAAAGGGTATCGTTGTTAATCCAGTGCAACTCACAATTTCTGGGCGTGAAGAAGTGGTTGATAGTGTAACGGATATCAAAACAGAACCAATTGATATTTCTAATGCTACGGCTAATATTGAAGGGGCTTATAATCTTGTGCTCCCAAATGGTATTACAAGTAAAGTCACCACAGTACGTGTAAAAATAGAAATTGCACAGAAACCATAATATAAAAGGTATACTATGATTAGAATTATAAATCTTCGCGTTGCCGTGACCGTATCGTCAAGCATCGAAGAAATAGTAGAAAAAAAATATCCTCCATTGCGTGGACATATTGAGCGTATTCACGTTGTGAGACGTGCTGTAGATGCGCGGAAGAAACCGAATATTGTGTTCGTATATACTCTATTAGTAGAGGCTCAACAGGAAACACAAATCATAAAAAAACTCGGTAAAAACAAAGACGTTACTTTGTTTACGCCTGAGGATCCAGAACCTATCGTCATTGGTACTGTACCATTGGTGCATCGACCAGTAGTCATGGGTTTTGGGCCTGCAGGAATGTTGGCGGCTTTTTACCTAGCCCGCGAAGGGTACCGACCTATCGTATTGGAACGGGGACAAGATGTAGATACGCGCAGTGCAGACGTAGAAACATTTTGGAAAACAGGCCAATTTAAATCGGAATCGAATGTACAGTTTGGTGAAGGTGGAGCAGGTACCTTTTCGGATGGCAAACTGACAACTCGCATTACGCACCCACGATTACATGAAATTTCAAAATATTTTGTTAACTTTGGTGCGCCAGAGGAAATTTTATATAAACATAAACCTCATGTTGGTACCGATAAATTACGGCATATGGTAAAAGCTATGCGTCAACGCATTATAGAATGGGGCGGCGAGGTGCGCTTTGGTGCAAAAGTAACAGATTTGTTTATAGAACATGACCGTATCGTTGGCGTAGAAGTGAATGGCGATGAACGCATCGATACTACTATTGTATTGGCTGGGGTAGGGCACAGTGCCCGTGATACATATGAAATGCTTTATCACCGTAACGTTGATATGACTGCCAAACCCTTTGCTATCGGTGTACGCATTGAACATCCGCAATCCTTGATTGATTACTCCCAATACGGTGTAGAGCCGGAAAGTCTCGGCCTTGGTGCAGCAGAATACTCCTTGGTGTACCACGACAAGGAAACAGGCCGTACTGCTTATAGCTTCTGCATGTGCCCAGGCGGTCAAGTGGTAGCCTCTGCATCGGAACTGGGTGGTGTTGTCACTAATGGTATGAGTTTGTATGCTCGTGACAGCGGTGTTGCTAACTCTGCTATTGTAGTCAATGTAGGACCTGATGATTTTGGGCAACACCCATTAGACGGAATTGCATTTCAACGAGAATGGGAGCGCAAGGCTTATGAATTAGGTGGTTCTAATTTTGATGCCCCAGCGCAGACAGTGGGGTCTTTCTTAGGCCTTGATAATGCACCATCTATAGCAGACAGCGTTCATAGCTATGAACCACATATTGTAGATAGAGATTTACATGATTGCTTACCCCCTTATGTGACATCTGTGCTAGAACGAGCATTGCCGTACTGGGGGCGCCGTATTAAGGGATTCGACGGCGAACATATTTGCATGACTGGCGTAGAAACGCGCACTTCTGCACCGCTTCGCATGGGGCGCAATGAACAGCGCATATCCCCAACGGTACACGGATTTTACCCTATGGGAGAAGGTGCAGGCTATGCAGGTGGGATTATGAGTGCTGCCCTTGATGGGGCGGAAACAGCCATCGCTTGCATGAGCGTGTACGCAAAACCGGAATAGTGATATAATACACACAAGAATGAATAGAACTAAACATTTTGTTTAGATATACGGAGGATATTATGGCTCGATTATTTGGCACCGATGGTGTGCGTGGCGTAGTCAATGAATTTTTAACACCTGAATTGGCCTATCATTTAGGTCGTGCTGCAGCAATGCATTTTAGCAAGGATAAGGAACATCCTACATTTTTAATTGGCCGAGATACGCGTATTTCTGGATCTATGTTAGCCAGTTCTCTAGCAGCAGGTATTTGCTCTGTAGGCGGCAATATAGTGATGGCTGGTGTAGTGCCAACACCAGCGGTGGCGTATTTAGTGCGCCAACAAGGTTTTGATGCAGGCGCAGTGATTTCTGCCTCTCACAATCCATTTCCAGATAATGGCATTAAATTCTTTGATGGCAATGGCTATAAATTGCCAGATGATGTAGAGGATCAATTAGAATTTTATGTTCGTCAAAGTGCGGACAATGAATTGCCTCGCCCTACAGGTGATGGTATTGGATCTATCGAGTTCAATCCAAACTTAGCACATCATTATGCCCATTTTGTGCGCCACACTATCAATACGAGCCTAGATGGGTTGACTATCGTATACGATGGTGCTAATGGGGCAGCTTCTAGCGTAGGTCCTGAAATCTTGGCAGGCCTTGGGGCTAAAGTTATCAATATTAACATTAATCCAGATGGTAAAAATATCAATCATCACTGTGGCTCTACGCATATTGAAGGTTTGCAAGTGGCAGTAAAACAACACAATGCCGATATGGGTATCGCTAATGATGGTGATGCGGACCGTTGTTTACTAGTTGATGAACAAGGAAATGTATTAGACGGCGACCAAATCATGCTTCTTTGCGGATTGAAATTGAAAGAAGCAGGAAAACTCAAAAATGATACTATCGTTGGCACAGTAATGAGTAATATTGGTTTCCACAAAGCAGCTGAAGAATTGGGTATGAAAACAGTATCTACTGCTGTAGGTGATCGTTACGTATTGGAATACATGCGTGAACACGACCTTTCTATTGGTGGCGAACAATCAGGTCATGTTATCTTTTTAGAACATAATACTACAGGTGATGGCATGCTCACTGCTGTACAAGTGGCGGCGTTGGTGAAAGAAAAAGGTAAAACCTTATCTGAACTAGCTGGTATTATGACAAAATACCCACAAGTCCTCGTGAATGTACGAGTAGCTACTAAAACAGGTTGGGAAGACAATGACCTTATCCAAGCTGCCATCGTCACTGCCGAAGGTGAACTAGGCGATGAAGGACGCGTCCTCGTTCGCGCCTCTGGTACAGAACCACTCATCCGCGTCATGGCTGAAGGCCCTGACCAAGAAGCATTGCAGTCCCTCTGTCAAGAAATTGCTGATATCATTGGGAGAGAACAAGGACTGGCGGAGTAAATCTAATCTACACTAAAGAACATAGTGATATTACAATAATTGTAAAAGCTACTTGGTGCTCTGGTGCCAAGTAGTTTTGCTTTAGAGAGAATTAAAATGATGAAACAAACTTATGTGGTTTTTATGGCAGTACTAGCATTAACAACGGCAAGTATGCCAGTATTAGCTAACAATACAACTACTGCGAATGCTACGAGTATTGCGACTATGACAAAGAGTAAAGAGGCGATGAATACAACTACAGTTGGCAAACCTGTGTATATCGTAAAGGACGGCTATGGTCAGGTAAAGACCTATAGCAATGGTTTTTCGCTAGATAGTCAGTCTGCAGATAAAGCTATTTTGTCTGTAGAGGCTATCGGATTTGTGGATACGGATGGATCAAAATTACAGGCCATCGCCGTACAATATGATCGTCCTATTACGGCGAATGCTGTATCTAACGACACCTATGAAATCGAAGACTATGGAATGACGCTTTCACCAAAGGATTTAACATACGGCATAAATCCTGGTGTCATTAAAGGGGTGTACACTAATGACGAACCAACTACTATTGAAAGTGGCATAAAAAAAGATGGTAACTATGTCATCATTGAAGTGAATACAGATTATCAAGCCGGCCGTTTTGCTCGTGCATATCCTATTACCATGTTTGCTGGGGTAAAGCAAATCAAACCTGTTGAAACAGTGACGGGGGATATAATTACGCCGTCGACGGTTGAGAAAACAAATTACACGAAGGATGCATACATTAGTTATAACCCTCAAACAGGGGAAAATCGCGCACCGGAATATTATAATTTTGCCAATACTGGTACTTATAGCATTAAAGGGCTAGAAGGGTACGAACTGCACACCACAGAAAAAGGCAATGCGTTCCACGCCAGCCATGCTTTTGATGAGGGAAATGGAGAGTATTGGGATTTTGATTTGAATTATGCTCTCTATGTGCCGAAAGATTATAATCCTGCTAAGAAATATGGCTTACTACTGCACATTCACGATGCAGGTTCTATGAGTAGTGACCCAATGTTAACATTGACGGAATCCCAAGCGGCAGCGAATTATGCATCTCCTGAATTTCAACAAATGGCGAAGGACCAAGGTCTTGCAGGGGTTATCGTAGTGGCACCAGCCATTCCAGAATTTTTCTACATGGACGAGGCACACCCTCGCTATGAACTGCGCCTAGCTCGCGATAATTGGACATTGAGTGCTGGCGTGCCTGCTATTTGGCAATTAATGGACTCCATAACTAGCCAATACAGCATTGATACTAATCGCATTTACGGTAGCGGTCAATCCATGGGTGGTATGACCGTTATGGCTATGGCGGCACAAAGGGATAACTACTTCGCTGGCCTTTTGCCGATGAGTGCTAAATGGGGCAATAACTATAATAAGGACTATGAATTTAATGGCAATCGCGCCTACGAAGCACCAGCAGATGGCACCATCATTTGGACGAAGGACAGCGATGGTAAACCAGCAGATTATAGAAACTGGTTCTACATGGTCAGCGACGACAATATCCTCTACTTCAATACTATTGGGGAAAACACGGAATTTGTGAACCTCTACCATGACCTCGCTGGTGTTACAATCCCTCGCGTTACTTTGGAACTGGGGGATAGCTCTTTGCTAGTTAGTCAGGATGAAAGTATCCGCACCCTTACCAAACAAAAACAAAAAACTGGTACATACCAAGTTGTTCTCGGCGGCAACGTAAGCCATATGTCTGCTTGGTTTTATGGACACGGATTCCATAGCGCCTATGAGTGGCTTCTCAAACAAACGCGAGATACAGAAATGAAACGCTCTAAATTGAAATTAAACAGACCATTCCGAATGGGAACAAAACAAATTCATGATGACATACATCTATTCAAAGAAGATAAAAACGATGCATCTAAAAGCATCTATTACCCAACAGGGAAACGCGGCGCTGGTACTAATGATTACAATTCACCAGTAACGGTGTTAGGGTCTAAAGAACTGTTGGCGCCGAATTGGAAACCGTAAGGTAAATTGGGGATAGAGACATTTTAAAATAACTACATACTGAAATGAAGGAATACCTAATGTTCTAGTAGCGTTAGGTATTTTGTTATATATTTATATGACTTTTGCCCTCATATAGCTTATTCTTATGCTAAACATTTACATTACATTGACGAATTTAGTATAATATACGTTGGTACAACTTTCACATGTACCAATCTGCCACATATTATAAAAAGGAGTTCCTAATTCGTAAAGGCGAATAGCGCAAGTACCCACGAGGGCAGTCGTATGGGTAGACGAGGTGAAGGGTTATCGAATCATCAGCGGATGCTCTTCCGGTTAGCTCGAATCGTGACAGGCATTAAAAATACCTTTGGTAACAGAGGGGACAAAATGTGTCTGGTAGAGCGTAGATATAATCAATTAACCTTAATAGTTAGACTGGGATTGAGGTCGCAGTCGTAGGAGGATATAGTATGTGCGGTATCGTAGGATACATCGGTTTTAATCAAGCATCTGATTTTTTATTGGACGGTATGGCAAAATTAGAATACCGTGGTTATGATTCTGCTGGCATTGCTGTCATTGGTGCTGACAATGTTATTAAAATTCAAAAAAAGGTAGGTCGTTTGGCAAACTTGGCAGCTATTGTAGAAGCTGACCCAAACGAAGGTACTATTGGTATTGGTCATACTCGTTGGGCTACTCATGGTCGTCCATCTGATATGAATTCCCATCCCCATGCTAGTGAAGATGGCAAATTTGCAGTAGTACACAATGGTATCATTGAAAATTACATGCCTTTGAAAGAGGAATTAATCGCAAAGGGATACCATTTCAAATCTGAAACAGATACAGAAGTAGTAGCTCATTTATTGGCTGATATGTACGATGGCGATTTTGTGGGCACTGTGCGCCGTATGTTGGCTCGTGTTGATGGTGCTTATGCTTTGGAAATTATTTGTAGCGATGAACCAGATAAAATTATTTGTACAAAAAAAGAAAATCCTTTAGTTATCGGTTTAGGTAAAGGAGAAAATTTCGTTGCTTCTGATATTCCTGCTATCATTAATTATACCCGTGATACATACATTTTGAATGATGGCGAGTTAGCTATTGTTACACGAGATGGTGTAGCTATTTCTGATCGGGCTGGCAATCCAGTGAATAAAGAAGTATACCATGTAACATGGAATGCTGAGGCTGCTGAAAAAGGTGGTTATGAGCATTTTATGTTGAAAGAAATTCATGATCAACCTAAGGCGGTACGCGATACATTCGGTACTCATATTTCCGAAGATGGTAAAACGGCTGTATTTGAAGAATTGAACTGGACCGCTAATGATGTGGCAGCTTTCAATAAAATCCTTATCGTTGCGTGCGGCACTGCGTACCATGCAGGTCTTGTGACGAAACAATATATTGAAAGTTTGGCGCGCATTCCTGTTAACGTGGAAATTGCGTCTGAGTACCGTTACAGCAATCCATTGACTGACGAGAATACATTGTGCATCGTTATTAGCCAATCTGGTGAAACATCGGATACATTGGCGGCGTTGAAAGAGGCAAAACGTTTAGGCGCAAAATCCTTGGCGATTACCAATGTAGTAGGTTCCAGTATTTCTCGTGAAGCGGACAATACTGTATACACATGGGCGGGCCCAGAAATTTCTGTAGCATCCACGAAAGCATATACAACACAATTGGTAGCAGGTTTATTGTTAGCCATATATCTTGGCCAACTGAACGGTAAATTGGATGCAACCTTAGGTGCAGATATTCTCAGTGGTATCAAAGAATTACCAAACTTGATCCACGAAATTTTTGAAGTTGACGAAGATATGAAAGCCTTTGCTAAACATTATGGTTTTAAATCGGATGCATTTTTCTTAGGTCGTGGTATCGATTATGCAGTAGCCATGGAAGGGGCTTTGAAATTAAAAGAAATTTCCTATATCCATGCAGAAGCATATGCTGGTGGTGAGTTGAAACATGGTACATTAGCCCTCATTGAAGAAGGTGTACCTGTTATTGCATTGGCTACGCAAGAAGATGTGTATGATAAAATGATTAGCAATATTCGCGAGGTGAAAGCCCGTGAAGCAGTTGTTATTGGTATTGGTTTAAAAGAAGATGAAGAATTATCTAAACATGTAGACCATGCTATCTATGTGCCGCGGGCGAATAAATTTATCGCTCCAATTTTAGCTGTTGTGCCATTACAATTATTGGCGTACTATGCAGCTATCACACGTGGTGCTGATGTAGATAAACCACGCAACTTGGCAAAATCTGTAACTGTAGAATAGGAGAAATATATGTCTGTTATTTTTTCTGGTATTCAACCTAGTGGGGAATTGACCTTGGGCAACTATCTAGGAGCATTGCGCAATTTCCTAGATTATCAAGATACTGATGAGTGTTACTATTGCATCGTAAACCAACATGCTATCACAGTGCCACAAGACCCAAAGGAATTGTTCCATAATACGCGTAGTTTAGCAGCCATTTATTTGGCGGCTGGTCTTAATCCCGATAAGGTGACATTGTTTGTGCAATCCGAAGTACCTCAACATGTGCAATTGGGTTGGATTATGCAATCTATTAGCTATGTTGGCGAATTAGAGCGTATGACACAATACAAGGATAAAGCGCAAAAGCAAGGTGAATCCATTCCTACAGCTTTGTTAACATATCCACCATTGATGGCAGCAGATATTTTACTGTATGGTACAAACTACGTTCCTGTAGGGGATGACCAAAAACAACACATGGAATTGACTCGCGATTTGGCGGAACGTTTTAATCGTCGTTTTGGCGAAACCTTTGTGGTACCTGAAATTAAGGTGTCCGAAGGGGGCGCTCGTATAATGAGTTTGCAAGAGCCTACTAAAAAAATGAGTAAATCCGACGACAATCAAAATGCTACTATCCGTTTGTTGGATACACCAGATCAAATTGTGAAAAAATTAAAGCGCGCTCAAACGGATTCTGATAATGCAGTGCGTTTTGATAAAGAAAATAAACCAGGTATCTCCAATTTGATGGGCATCTATCGTGCTATTACAAAAGATAGCTATGAAGCCATCGAAGAAATGTATGCCGGTAAAGGTTATGGTGCGTTCAAATCTGATATCGCTGATTTAGTGGTATCCACATTAGAACCACTACAACAACGATACAATGAATTGATTAATAGCCCTGAACTTGATAAAATCCTCGACGAAGGGGCTGTGAAAGCACAAGCTAAAGCGAGCGTGATGTATGATAAAGTTATTCATGCTATGGGGCTGTGCCGCAAATAATCTATAAGAATACGAAACTACATCCCTGTCTTTGTTTTAGGTAGTCGTTTCAAAATTTTATAAGATGTAAACATACACCCCTGTCTTTGTGAATTGAGCCCCGTAAGGGATAAGCTCACCTGAACAAAGACAGGGGTGTATGTTTTGCTATATATGTGTGGATTGACATAATTTACAAAGACAGGGGTGTAGTTTCTTTAATTATAGCTTCTTTGCTGATGGGCACAGTGTGGTATGTGTTTTTAGTCTTATACACGTATGTGGTGGTTTGGTATAATTATGTTAAAGTTAGTATGAGGTATGGTTTTATCTTATTGTTATTGTTGTGGTTAGATGGGGTGGTAGGTTGTTTTTGGCGAATTTGACCGGCTGTAGGCAAAATAGGTCATGGAGCATACAACAACCTACCATCACAAGCGAGGAATAGTTATGACAAAACAAGAGGTAAGTGAACGTTTTTCAGGTGGAAAAGTGCGTCATGAGGTGTGTACGCATAAAGGTGTACAGTGGATTGGACGGATTATAGGGCTTCTAGTTTGTGTGTTGCTCATAAAATGGGCTCCATCGGATGTGGGGAATCGGATATTGTGTTATATGCTAGTAGGGTGCATTATGTGGTGGATGCATGGTCTCGATGAGGTGCTAGTATATATTTGTGAGCGTGGGTTTGTATTAAAACAAAGGCCTAGCACATTGCGTGATTATTTTCGCAGTGTAATTTGTCATGATGAGTATTATATGTATGTTGCTTTTGATACCGTAGTGGGATTTACAGAAAATTGGAAAGAACTACAGGCTGTGAGTCCTCATGGAGGTATTTATGTAGTGCCTCTCGATTTGCAATTGGCGTCGTATAAGGATAAATTACGATTGCAAGAGGCTGTACGGTATTACCGTGAAAATCATGACTAGAATCAAAAGAGAAGGGGATTACATGATTTCCTTCTCTTTTGTCTGCTACAGAGGGAGAATATTTGTAGATGTTCTGTCTTTAGAAATTTATAAAATGCTTTTAATACATAGTAAATATGTTAATAAAGAATGGAGAATGCAATTTTACTAGTTTACAACTTTAGCGTACTAAAGTATAATAAGTTCATAAGTTAAAATGAAATCGTATTGATGTGTATAGCAATAATCGTTGGAGGCTCATATGAACTGGAAGAAAATTATGGCTGTTGGTTTAGCCGCTGTGTCTATGATGGCATTTGTAAGTGGTTGTGGTAGTGAAACTAAATCTGATAATGCATTACCTAAAAAAATCGTTGTTGGTTTAGATGATAGTTTCCCACCAATGGGATTTAAGGATGATAGCGGTAAATTAGTTGGTTTTGATATCGATATGGCTACGGAAGCGGCAAAACGTGCTGGTATGGAAGTAGAGTTCAAAGCTATCGATTGGTCCAGTAAAGAAGCGGAGTTGAAATCCAAGAAAATCGACGCTTTGTGGAATGGTTTGACTATTACCGATGAAAGAAAGCAAAATATTTTGTTCTCTAACCCATATATGAAAGATAAAGCATACATCGTAGTTCGCAGTGATGATAACTCCATTACTGGTAAGGATTCCTTATCAGGTAAGGTAGTAGGCGTACAACAAGCAAGTTCTGGTGAAAAAGCATTGAATGAAGATCCAAGCGGTAAATTGGTAAAAGATATTAAATCTTATGGTGATTTTGTAAGTGCTTTCATGGATCTTGGTATTGGTCGTGTTGATGCTGTTATCGCTGATGGTGTTATAGCTCGTTACCTTATGACAAAAGAGCCTGGTAAATACAAAATTGTAGAGGGCGTTGACTACGGTTCTGATGATTTTGGTGTAGGTTTCCGCAAAGACGATACTGTATTGCGAGATAAAATTAATAGCATCTTAGTAGACATGAAAAAAGATGGTTCTGCTGATAAAATTGCAGAAAAATGGTTCGGCACAGGAGCTGACCTTGATAAAGCAGATGCTAAATAGTAAACTAGAGAAGAGGCCTTAGCGCCTCTTCTCTAATTGTGTTTGAAGGAGTATTTCATGGATTATTTATTGCAAATTATCCCCACTATTGCCGATGGGTTAAAGGTAACTATATCCCTGTTTTGTGTGGTGTGGATTTTGTCTATTCCAGGGGGCATTGTACTAGCATTATTGCGCCTATCTAAATTACCGCTAATCGATAAAATCGTTGAGGCTTTCGTGTATCTAATGCGCGGCACCCCTTTGATGTTGCAAATTTTATTTATGTATTTTGCGCTGCCTATTATGACGGATGGTGCCATTCAAATGGATGATGCCACTGCAGCGGTAGTGACATTCGTATTAAATTACGCAGCTTATTTATGTGAGATTTTCCGCGGTGGTATTCAATCTATTCCGCGTGGTCAATATGAAGGTGCTAAGGTACTTGGGTTTACATATGGTCAAACGATGCGTACCATTATTTTGCCACAAATGTTTAAACGCGTATTGCCTCCATTGGCGAATGAAACGATTAATTTGCTCAAGGATACATCTCTCGTATATGTATTGGCCATGAATGATATTTTGCGTATTACAAAATCTATCGTGCAACGAGATTTTGATATTTCTGCGTTCATCGTAGCAGCTATATTCTATTTGATTTTTACATTTATTTTGACGAATATTTTCAATTATTTGGAAAAACGTTTCTCTGTATACGACGAATAAGAGGTAATTATGGCTTTTGTAAATATGGAACGCATAGAGAAACAATTTAATAATCAGACAGTATTAAAAGATGTTTCTTTGCAAATGAACAAAGGGGAAATCGTATCTATTATCGGTCCCTCTGGTTCTGGTAAATCTACATTTTTGCGCTGTTTAGGGCAGTTGGAAACTATTGATGGTGGCGCTATTACCGTAGATGGTATAACTTTGGTTTCTACAGATAGTAGTGGCATGGTGCATTATGCAAATAAACAAACGATGCACGATTTACTTCTTCGCATGGGCATGGTATTCCAATCATTTAATTTATTTCCACATATGACGGTACTAGAAAATATTATGGTAGCACCACGCATGGTGAAAGCCATGAAAGATGCTGAGATTTTACCGATTGCAGAACGATTGCTCAATAAGGTAGGGCTTTGGGAAAAACGTGATATGTATCCATCTCGTCTATCTGGCGGGCAACAACAGCGGGTTGCTATAGCTCGTGCATTAGCAATGAATCCTGAAATTATGTTATTCGATGAACCTACGTCTGCACTAGATCCTGAGCTAACTGGAGAAGTATTGAAAACCATAAAACAATTGGCCGATGATCACATGACTATGATTATCGTAACTCATGAAATGAACTTTGCCCGTGAAGTATCAGATCGTATTATTTTTATGGCCGATGGTGTCATTCAAGAAGAGGGCTCTCCTGAACAAATCTTTACAAACCCACAGTCGCCACGGACTAAAGCATTTTTAGAAAATATGCTGTAAATAATATGTTATATTTTAATTTGCACAACTCTGATAGAATAGAGTTGTACAGAGTTAATATCGATTACCACCTATGGAATTATAGGTGGTAATTCCATATAAGAAAGGCAATACGATGAAATTACCTATTATATTAGCACTAACGGGATTGTCTATTATTACACCGGTTGCGTATGCAACGGAGACGATTCCGGCGACGCCGAAGGCAATTAGTGCATCTCAACAAGATGCGACGTCGGTGTTACCTGAACAGTATAAACAATATGCAACGAAAATGAAAACCGTCGTGACGGACCGAAAAAATGGATATACTTTTACCATCCCTTGGCGTGTTAGCGATGGCGTGATGATTGATATGGATGTGCGTAGTGAAAGCGAGCATATTCAAGGATATTCGTTTAATTTGACGGGACCAAATCAAGAGGATGCGTATACGGTATCTTTTACGAAACGCAATAATACACCGCAAGGTAAGGTATCTCAAAAGGTGTGGAATACGACGTGGTACGATGTGCCCATTAAGGGGATGAGCGATGACGAATATCTCCGCATTTGGCGCCAACATAGCAATGTGTTTGAAAATAATGAGGTGGTAGGGGGATTTTTCTCTAAAAAAGGTGCTCAAGCAGCTCGTTGGAGTAAGATTACGCCTAAATCCTATTCCGATATGAGTTCTACATTACCAGTTCATTCTATATTTGAAGCGGAATTTATTATGGAAAAGGATCCTACCCATCGTTATAATTTGGTGAGCACCTATCCACCTATTCAATCAGGATTTATGGAACAAGGATTATTAGAAACTACTATTCCATCTTTTAGTTTGTTAAACACTGCGGGCGGTAGTTCTACCATTAAAGGAGTGAAACAATTCTTAACGGGGACTAGCGATATCGTTGTGGCTGATGGTATAAAGTTTACTTATCCGAAGGGGTTCACAAGAGTGAAAGAACCGCGCAAAATTACTTTCACAAAAGATAATATGCGTCTAGAAATTGAAAGTTTCTCTGTACCTATTCAAGCGGTGAGCAGTGCTATGCCAACTATGATGGGAAAACAGATGTTAGGGGACCAATATGTTAAATCGCTAGTAGATGTGAATCAAGCCACTATTGAGCATTATGAAACACATATTAATGATGGCGATGTGTCCTTCTATGTAGTGGGAACTATGAAAAATCCAGAAACCTCTGATACATCGGCAGCAGAACCGGTAGCATTTGCAGCATCTATTATATTAGGTAGCGGTAGCAATGTGGGAGTGGCACGGTTAGTAGCACCTGTGGGAACAACATTAACGACACCGCAATTAGTAGAAATCCTAGATGGGTTTAAATTAAACAATACATTGAATATTAATAATTCGTCTATAGTTCTTTAATCTGCAAAAGAATGTGCTATAATGTATATAAATCCTCAGAAGAAAAGAGGAGTTTTCCTAGTTCGTATAGAATATATAAGTATAGACTAAACGATCATTAATCATATCCCCGATGAGGGATTAGAAATAGGAGGGGTTATTATGGTTACCTACAAAACTATTGTTGTACCTACTGATGGTTCTGAAAATGCGAAACGTGCATTGGAACATGCATTAGCTGTAGCAGACCGCAACCAAGCGGAATTAATTGTTGTTCACGTAGCGAACATCGTATCTGCTATTTCTAACTTTGACCAAACACCGATTAGTGGTGGCTATGTGTCAGAGCAAATTGCAGAAGACATGGAAGAAACTGGCAAAGAGATTTTAAACGATGTGGTGAAACATATTCCTGCAGGCGTTAAAATTAAAAGCGTATTCGAAGTTGGCTCTCCTGGACCTGCTCTCTTGGCAGTGGCTAAGAAATACAATGCAGATCTTATCGTAATGGGCAGCCGTGGCCTTGGACCATTGAAAGGCTTGTTCATGGGTAGTGTAAGTAGTTATGTAACTAGTCATTCCTCTTGTCCAGTATTGGTTGTAAAATAATGACTAACAATAATGGGAATTTGTTAAAATTAGCAGAATTGTTTAAGATTTTAGGCGATCCAACGCGTTTAAAAATCGTTCAGTTATTATTAGAAAATGAGATGTGTGTGAACCACATTGCAGAAACGATGGGGATGGGGCAATCCGCTATTTCTCATCAATTGCGCGTATTGCGCCAAGCTCGATTGGTAACATATCGCAAAGAAGGTAAAACAGCATATTATTCCTTAAATGATGACCATGTAGAAGGACTTGTTCGTATGGGCATGGACCATGTGGCGCATCAGTAGGATACAGGAAAACCGTCTACTCTTGTAAAGGTAGACGGTTTTCTCAGTTTTTATGATTGTTTCGCTTTGGAGTACCTATATATTAGAATTAGCAGCTAGGTGTATATCCACACGAGTAATGTATATATAAACATAGTACGGTGTGTTTATGAATTATTTAAATAGGAAATAGATAATACGCCATGGTAATAAATATTGGCATCGTTATGGCGGATAGAATCGTGGATCCCATAACGATTTGTGTAGCATACTCCGGATTGTTTTTCATTTCTATAGCGATAAGAGCCATATTAATAGCACTAGGAACACTATAAGTAATGATAATGGTTTGTGCCGCAATAGGGTGCATAGGACCGTAGAAATTGATGAATAGTAATGTTACTCCTGCTGCTAGAATCGGACTAGCTACTAATCGCAATACTGCGGCGAGCATGACGTCCCCCTTAAAGAAGTTGAGCGGTGTTCGATTAATTTGCACCCCTAAGGCGAGCATAGCCACACCGACGAAGGCATTGGCAAAAATATTGAGTGGTGCATAGGCGAATAAATTGTGTAAATCATAGGGTAATAATTTTGCTAATAGCGCTATCGGTACAGCATATACCATAGGCATATGAAATACTACTCGTAGGGCATCACGAGCACTCAAACGTCCTGCACCAGCTTGGTAGAAACCAAAGGTGTTGCTTGTAATCGTTTGGATAACCATGATAGATACGACACTTAGCATGCCTAAATCCGCATATGGCGTCTTACCATCTATGATGTACGGGACATTGCTAAACACAAATAATGCTAAAGCAACGCCCATATTGCCACAGTTATTGAACATAACACAGTTTTTTAATGTTGCTGTTTTGGCTATATCGTAGCCTTGCCATTTTCCTACTACGCTAGACATAATATAGTTTATAATGAGTACTGTTACCGCACAGAGTACGATTTCCAAGGTACTCCATGTAAAATGTGCCTCATAGAGAGACCTAAATACAAAGGCTGGTAATAATATATAGAAATTTAATTTGCTTAGTGTATATAAATCGAGTTTAAATTTTTTGTCTAATACGATGCCCATGCTAATGAGCATAAATATAGGGACCATAGAATTGATAAAAATATGCCCCATTATAGTGAAAATATTCATCATCTCACCTAGATTCATCATCGAATTTATGCGATTTATATCGCATACTTATATATATTATGTATACTACTATCATATCATATTCTCAATTATTTGTGTGTTGGTGAAAGTAAAGTTCTGAGATATTTTGCATATATAAATAGCTGAGCTTTATATTAGTAATGAACCCTGTAACCATGAGTTTTTATAGTGAAATTAAGCATGGTATTTATCCATGAATCATGTATAATAAAAAATATATATACTTAATGTAGTTATTTTGATAGGAGGCTATTATGAAACGTTTATTATCTATGATTATGATGATGTGTTTTGCATTGGCTATTGTAGGATGCGGCATGATTAGTGATAAGACTAAAGAACAAAAAATTACTATTCAAGCAGCGGCTAGTTTAAAAGGTGCCTTGACGGAACTTTCAGATAATTATAAGAAAGCCCACCATTTATCAGATGATCAAATAGCTATTAATTTTGCTGGTTCTGGTACTTTGCGTCAACAAATTGAACAGGGCGCACCAGCAAGTTTATTCATTTCTGCAGACGAAAAAAATATGAAAATGTTAGAAGAGAAAGATTTAATGACCGATGTAAAGCCCTTTGTTACAAATGAGCTCGTATTAGTAGTACCGAAAGACGGAAGCAAAGTTACATTGGAACAATTACCAACAGTGAAACGGATTGTATTGGGAAACCCAGACACTGTGCCAGCAGGTAATTATGGCAAGCAAGTATTGACTAAACTAGGTATGTGGGAACAAGTAGAACCAAATGTAGTATATGCTAAGGATGTAAAAGCAGTTACTGCCGCTATTAGCCAAGGTGCTGGGGATGCTGGTTTTATTTATAAAACTGATGCTATCGCAGCCGGTGACGCAGTACAAATCTCGGCCATTACCTCTGCAGATTCCCATGATCCTGTAATTTATCCAATTGGGATTATAAAAAAATACGACAATGAATTAGCTCGTGATTTTTATAAATATGTAACATCTCCAGAAGGTCAACAGATTTTAGAAAAATACGGATTTACGAAGGGGTAATTATGAATCCTTTTTGGTTATCCATAGGGGTCGCTGTTATAGCCCTCATCATTGTTATTACCATAGGCTTATGTGTTTGTTTTTGGATGAATCGATGGCGTGGTAATGTTATTGCTTTATTGGATGCTATCATTACATTGCCTTTAGTATTACCTCCGGTAGTGGTAGGTTTTGCTTTGTTGATGGTATTTTCTCCTGGTTACGCCTTTGGCGGGTGGTTGGAAAAACATAATTTAGGTGTTGTATTTTCTAGTGCTGGTGCCGTCATTGCGTCTGCAGTTATTTCATTTCCATTATTTTATCAAACCGTGCGTTCTGCATTACAGTCCGTAGACCATAATATTGAGGACGTGGCGAGAACACTTGGGGCATCGGAGTTGCGTATATTTTTTACTATTTCAATTCCTCTTGCTTGGAAAGGGATATTGACTGGTTCTATACTCGCCTTTTGTCGTGCTATGGGCGAGTTTGGGGCTACTATTCTTATTGCCGGCAATATTCCGGGATTAACACGCACTATGCCACTGGCCATTTATTCCTATGTTGAGGCTGGTCAATATATGGATGCCTTTGAGTTGGTTATATACATTTGTGCTCTTACGTTGGCTCTGTTGAGCGGTATTCATCTGCTCACTAAAGCTTCTATGTTTCGTAATATTGAACGCAGTTAGATTAAAACACTTTCTAGTAGTACATTGATGCTGTATGCTAACAGAATGTATCCTATAGAAAAGGGGAACTATGATTACATTTTCATTTACCGTAGCGAGACCTACTATCATTGTGAAAGCGGATGGCGTTTTGCCATCTGGTATAACCGTCCTTACTGGTCAATCTGGCAGTGGAAAGAGTACTTTTATAAAAAGTATTGCTGGCCTTGTAAAGCCTAGCACCGGTATTATTCGTTACGATGAGACTACATGGGTGGATCGGGACCGTAAGGTTTGGGTGCCTGCCCAAGAGCGTCAAGTGGGTTATATGCCGCAAGGAAATATAGTGTTTCCTCATATGTCGGTGGAAAAAAATATTACTTATAGTAATCGTGGTACACCGAAAATATGTGATGAGTTATTGGTACGCTTGGGCCTTGAAAAATATCGCCACACTAAAGCAGGACGGTTATCTGGGGGCGAACAACAACGGGTGGCTTTGGGACGGGCCTTATATTCGAAACCGACCGTACTGTTGCTAGATGAACCCTTATCTGCACTAGACTGGAATCTGCGTAAACAAGTACGCCAAGAACTGATGGATATCATCCGTGAATGGGATGTACCGTGTTTGTGGGTTACCCATGATGAATCGGATGTAGCCGCAGTGGGGGATAGACATTGGATCTGTGAAGCGGGGATTATTAGAACTGGGTGTATCTGCAAACATACATAACTATATAAAAAAGGCACCAATTTAATGGTGCCTTTTTGCATGTTAATATATTATATCAAATTTTTTACAGTGCACATTGATATCGTGTAATACATAGTCGTGAAGTCTATTTTTGTAATATGTTTTTTACTAGCACATTACGCTCATCAGTGGACATCGTTAAATATTCTTTTGATAAGGCTGATACCCAACTGCCATAAACAGGATTAGGTAGCATGATGAATTTTGAGCCCCATTCTGATGCGGTATCATCGATTGACTTGTTTCGCTCCTCGATGGTCTTTGATTTTGGTAATGGGAAATCTCCATAATTATCGCCTACATACAGAATTACATCATGTGTTTCTAAAATCTGATTAAATCGAAGCTGTTTATCACTAGAATCTTTCATCAAGAGAACATGTTCTTTGTCTATTTGTGGAAATTGCACCGTTTGTAGTGCTTTTAAAGTTGGTTCGAGGTTGACTGGTTCGTAGCGATTGGACACATAGTATATGGCGACACCTTTATCTGCAGTGGCTTGTAAAAATTCTCTTGCCCCAGGCAATGCATAGGCCGTAGTATCGTGAACAGTTTTACGCCACCATGGTGCTCGATACTGTCCGTTCCCTTTGGCGGCTTCTTGTGAAAGCGCATCTATATTGGATACTACCGTTTCGTCACAATCAAGAATAATGGCTAATGGTTTATCGCTAGATTTATGATTAGTTATAGATTTATCTATTTCCATAGAGGCTATATTGTACGCTTGATATGCAAGCGCACGATATTCCGCAGCGGTTTTCATCCACAATAGAGACATCGTTTCTTGCTCTGCTAATTGTTGTTGTGTAGCTAATAGTGCTGTATCAGTTTCCTGTGCTACCTTGGTTGTAGTTGTTGCCTGTAAAGGGTCAACACTAGTTCCTTGCATTGCAGTAGTACTGGCGCATGCCTCATAAGTAAAGACTGCAGGTGTTAGTAATAGGCTGAGAATCATAGCCGTGGATATCGTCTTAGTTTTTAACTTCATAAGTACAACTCCTTTATGATTAAAATATACAATTATATTGATACTGTAGTATGTTCTGTGGAAAGTGTCAATACAGAAAAATTTAATATGTTACATTAAGGTAAAATCTGTTGAATTGAGCAAATAAACCTTGTATATTTGGTAAATGGATGATATAAATACATATAACAACATAATTGACCACTAGGGGTGCAGTAGCTGAGATTGAATATTCAAAACCCTAGACCTGATTCAGATAATGCTGGCGTAGGAAAGTGGAGTGACTCTCTCTGTAGGATAGATATAACAAAGGACCATTCCATGAATGGTCCTTTTTGTATTGATTTTAGATGTAGTATATTCGGATTGCTAGGTTGAATGTAAACTGATGCTAATTCTGAGTGGAGGTATTATAATGAAATTGCAAACAGCCTTAACTATTGCTGGTACTGACCCTAGTGGTGGTGCAGGTATAATGGCAGATTTAAAGTCCTTTCAAAGTCGAGGTGTTTATGGTATGGCAGCTATTACATCGGTGGTGGCACAAAATACTATGGGCGTGCAGTTGGTAGAGCATGTGTCGATAGCTATGCTAGAGGCGCAGTTGTACGCTGTATATTCAGATATTATGCCTCATGCTGTAAAAACAGGGATGATTGGGGTGCCGGAAATGATGGATGTAATATATCCATATCTCAAAAAGGGAGTTCCTTATGTGATGGATCCTGTTATGATTGCTACTAGCGGAGATCGATTGATTTCGGAAAAGGCCGTAGAGGTGCTAACAACTAAATTAATACCTTTAGCTACTGTTATTACACCTAATCGTAGTGAAGCGGAGGTATTGTCCGGTATGTCTATTGAAACAGAGGAGGACATAAAAAAATCGGCTCAGATTATTCTAAAGGAATTAGGCTCTCAATCGGTGATTATCAAGGGTGGTCATATTGGCGCTGATGCAACAGATTATTTATTTACTAAAAATGGTGAGTTATATCAATGGAGTAGTCCTAAATTTAATACAATCCATACCCATGGTACAGGATGTACCTTTAGTGCTGTTATTACGGCAGAGTTAGCGAAAGGAAAGAGCTTAGTAGATGCCGTCGGTATTGGTAAACAATATATTTCTATGGCTATCGAAATGAATCCAGGATTGGGAGAGGGTCGTGGACCGGTGAATCACATGGCATATACCGATTAATTACTATTTTATAGCTGGTACTATATGTGCATTTCTATGATAGATAGACATAGATTTTAACCTAATCCGCCAAAAGTCCTATAGGTCCTAGGTGGGAAATGAAGGTGAGGCTGGCGAATCTACTTGAGAGTGTAAATAAGTTAATAAATATAAATGTAAAGCACGGAATGTATAAAAATTCTTTTTATACATTCCGTGCTTTTTTGTTTTAGCCAGTATATATTTAATTTCCTCTTTTTAACTCCTATAAGTCAATTCCTATAGGTTAAATCCTATAAATTAATGCCTATAAAATAAGTAAATTAAAGATAAATGAAGTTAAAAAAATTTGTAATAAAAATCACATATAATGGAGGAATTTATAAACTTAGTAAATAACAGGCTTCATAAATTCCTTAAAAAATTAGAAATATACATAGATATAAAAATTTATACAATATTGATGTTGACATGTAGTTGAGAAAGTAGTAATATCCTATCCAAGCAATAGGTTATAAACCGAAGTGAGTTTGTACGGTATCGTATATGAATGGAGAAAGGAGTCTTTCCATGGCTATCTCAAAAGCATTACAAGAAGAATTAATCGTTGACTATCCTACTTTTGTGGAAAATACTCGGAAGTTTTATAATAAGGAAATTTCAGTGCAAGATTATAAAGGATTATCTGGCCCTTTTGGTAGTTATGCTGAAAAAGGGGCTGAAACAGGCATGTCCCGCTGGCGGTTTCCTAGTGGCATCATTAATAAAGAGCAAATCTTATTTATTGCAGATGCTATGCGTCGTTATGATTTAGCATATCCGCATTTTACCACTGGACAATGTATTCAATTTCATCGCCTTGATGGAGAAACGATTATTAAATTATTCCCTGAATGTCATAGTCATGGTATTTACAATCGTGGTGCTGGTGGGGATCACCCTCGTAATACTGGTACATCTCCATTGCTAGGAATTCGCAAAGACGAATCTTGGGATTTTTCACCTTATGTGCGTGCACTATCTGAATATGTGTTGACCTTGATTAAAGGGATTAAATTCCCTCGTAAATTTAAAACAGCTTTTTCTGATGGCACTGAAAATACTAGTCATGTAACATTCAAAGATTTTGGTGTAGTGGCAAATGTGGAGGATAACACTTTTTCTGTGTATGTAGCTGGTGGTCTTGGACCAAATCCTAAAATGGGTGTTTTAGTAGGTAGTCATATTGCGCCAGAAGATATTTTGTACTATGTGAAAACCTTGGCGCTCATCTTTTCTGAACATGGTAACTACAACAATCGTAGCAAAGCTCGCGTTCGTTATTTACAAGATATTCTAGGTGGCCCAGAAGCATTGTATGATACGTTCCAAGAGTATTTAGCTAAAGTTCGTAATACCGAACAATTGACTGTAAATCCAGAAGAGGTTGCTTTTACAATTAACAAGCGTGGTACTGTAGATCCTACATTGGTAGATAGTCGTGTAGGAGAGCAAAAGCAAGAAGGTTTATACTATGTGTCCTATCATCCGTTTGGTGGCAACCCGACAAAGGACGAATTCTTGGCACTTCTTGACTATGTGGGGAGCCTTGATGATGAGGTACAATTGCGTCTCTGCGCTGATGAATCTGTATATATTGTAAATCTTACAGCTGATGAAGCGCGTCATGTGCTGTCATTAACGGAAAACGGTGGCGACAATGATTTTTACCGTTCTGTATCTTGCATTGGTGCCAATTTTTGCCAAGTAGGATTACAAGATTCGTCTGGATTATTAATTAATATTTTTGATGCTGTGCGCGATGCTAAACAAGTCAATAGTGATTTGCTACCAACCTTCCACATTTCTGGATGTCCATCTTCTTGTGGGACACACCAAATAGATGCTATTGGATTCCATGGGGCTATGAAGGTGGTGGACAAGGTTCCTACATCGGCATTTAAAATTTTCCGCGGTGGTAATGAAACTATCGGTCGTGAACATTTTGCAGAAGAAGTAGGTACTATTGTAAGTAGCGATATTCCTAAATTCTTTATCGCTCTCGGTGAATTGCTTACAAAAGAGCAAACTCGATTTGCCGATTGGATTGTAGATAATACAGCAGTATTTGATCAACTAGTGGCGGAATTTGAATAATCGATTCGACCATATCTAGTTTGGATTTAGTTTGTAATAATCCCGCAGTATTGTTATAAATGCGAGATAGGTGTATTAAGTTATAAGTATGTAGAAAGGATGTTTATCATGAGTGATGTAGCCATAACTAATATAGAAACACTAATATTTATCGTCAGTGGGTACATAGCTATGTGCTGCATCGCAGTATGGCAACATCGATTGCGCCACTATATTAGCTTTTCTAACAATCTCAATAGTTTATTAGCGTTACATACAATCTTATCTGTAGGTGCTCTCATCGGTAGATAGAGGTGGCTATGAAATATTTATATAAGAACTATTTACCTATAAAAGGCGTAGGGAAGCAATGGTTTTCGATGAAAGTTTTGAATAAACAAATAGCACCTATGAGATTTGTATTGATTTTCTCTGTATTGTTTACGATAGTCATTTTATCTGGCTGTACAAGGCAAAGCAAGGTGGACGGCAATCATGTAACTATAACAAATGTATCATATGATACGACTCGCGAATTTTACGAGGTATATAATAAACGATTTCACGATTTGTACCAACAACAAAGAGGTCTTGATGTGCAGGTCTTACAATCACATGGTGGTTCCGGCGGTCAAGCGAGAGCTGTTATGGAAGGCAATAATGCGGATGTAGTGACATTGGGGTCTGAGCAAGACGTTAATTTATTAGCCCGAGCAGGGCTTATTAATAGTGATTGGCGAAGTCAACTGCCGAACAATTCGGCACCTTATACATCGACCATCGTTATGCTCGTAAGAAAAGGCAATCCTAAGCATATTCATGATTGGAATGATATTATAGCTCCCGATGTACGTATTATCGCGCCAGATCCGAAAAGTAGTAGCGGTGCCTGCTGGATTTTCCTCGGTGCTTGGTATTACGGTTTACATCATTATTACACAGAAGAGGGAACTAAAGAATTTGTGCGCCAATTGTATCGGAATGTAAGTGTTATGGACTCTGGTGCACGGGGGGCGACTACTACATTTGTGGAAAATAGACAAGGAGATGTACTTCTTTTATGGGAAAACGAAGCGCTATATCTAATGGAACATTATCCAGAGCGTTTTGACCTCATTGTACCGTCTATGAGTATTTTAGCTGAACCTAGTGTTGCTGTTGTTACAGGAATAACAGAAAAAGATAGCACTACACAGGTGTCTAATGATTATTTACGAAATTTATATACAGAAGAATCGCAACGATTATTGGCCAATTATGGGTTCAGACCTCGTAATGAGCAAATATTACGAGAATTTTCAAACAAATTTGATACATCTATTCAATTAGGAACAGTGGATGATTTTGGAGGTTGGAAGGCGATTTATACTAAATTCTTCAAAGATGGAGGTGTATTTGATGAGATTTACGGCTCTTAAAAAACATACACCGATTCCTGGATTTGGTCTTACGTTAGGAATCACTATTTCTATGGTATCCATCTTTGTACTGATTCCTTTGGCATCCGTATTGTATTTTGGTACCACCTTATCTTGGATGGAGTTTTGGCATATCATCACTATGCCTAATGTACTCTATGCGTTTGCTACTAGCATTGGTACATCTTTTATAGCGGCTCTTATGAATGTTATCTTTGGCGTACTCCTTGCCTGGGTTATCGTACGCTATGAATTTACAGGAAAGTCGCTTATCAACGGGCTTATTGAGATTCCTTTTGCACTACCTACAGCAGTAGCAGGGATTACATTATCTAAACTGTATTCTGATCAAGGTCTCATCGGTGCTTGGCTTTCACAGTGGGGAATACATGCATCATATAGCCACATCGGTATCGTTGTAGCCCTCGTATTTGTGGGCATTCCCTTTGTGGTACGCACGGTACAACCAGTATTAGAAGATTTTGACTCTACTTATGAGGAAGCGGCCTATATGTTAGGGTCGAGTACATTTGATTTATATCGCCGCGTTATCTTTCCTGAATTAAAACCTGCGATTTTAACAGGATTTGGGCTTGCTTTTGCGCGAGGAATTGGTGAATATGGCAGTGTTATTTATATTTCTGGCAATAGTTTACGCGAACATACACAGATTGTATCCTATGTTATCATGCAGAAATTGAATTATGCCGATTATGCTGGTGCTACGGCGGTGGCTATAGTATTGTTAGTGATTTCTTTTCTCGTTATGTTAACTATTAATGCTATGCATATTCATCAGTCAAAACGGGGAGGTGCATAATATGAAACGTCGCTCCCTAGGTGAATTGACGGCCATTATTATAGCTGTACTCTTTGTACTGCTTATGCTCGTGGTACCTCTTATTAGTGTGCTCACCAATGCGCTATCCAAAGGGTTAGATTTTTTTGTGAAAGCTATCTCTACCTCTCATGTTATATCTGCTTTGGGATTAACTATAGGTACTATGATTGTCACAGTCTTGATTACTGGCGTGTTCGGTGTGGCTGCAGCCTATTGTATTGGTAAATTTCAATTTAAAGGCAAGTCTATATTGACGACTCTCATTGATATTCCCTTTACTGTATCTCCCGTTATTGCAGGGCTAGCCCTAATTATGACCTTTGGACGAATGGGGTGGTTTCATCCTTATATTGAGGCGATTAACAATTATTTTAATCTCGATATTCGCATTGTTTTTGCTGTACCTGGTGTTATTCTAGCTACCGTATTTGTTACATTCCCATTTATTTACAGGGAAATCATTCCTGTGTTGTTCAGTCAAGGGAAGGATGAAGAGGAAGCGGCAGCCATGATGGGCGCCTCAGGGTGGACTATATTTCGACGCATCACATTTCCTGCTATTAAATGGCCATTTTTATATGGCATTATTCTCTGCAGTGCTCGTGCGCTTGGTGAGTTTGGTGCCGTTGCAGCCGTATCTAAGGCGCGAGGGCAAACTTTTACATTGCCCTTAGAGATCGATGCACTCTATATGTCTGGTTCTGAAAACGGTGCTGTATCGGCCTTTGCCGTATCATCTCTACTGGTAGGTATGGCTCTTATCATGTTAGTGATTCGCAGTATTGTTGAAAAGAAAGGATAGTCCACATGTATGTAGAACTAAAACAGGTGAATAAGTACTATGATACGTATCACGCATCCAAAGATATATCTATTGGTATCGAACAAGGACAAGTTCTTGCATTGTTAGGGCCTAGTGGCAGTGGTAAAACAACAATTCTACGTATGATCGCAGGGCTTGAAATACCTGATTCTGGAGATATTACTATTGCGAATCAAATCGTAAATACTATGCCGCCGCGAGAACGAGAAATAGGATTTTTATTTCAGAATTATGCATTATTTCGCCATATGACAGTATTTGAAAATATCGCCTTTGGCCTTGAAATGCAGGGGTTAAAACAAAAAGAGATTAAGCCTCGTGTAGCGGAATTGATTGAACTTATTGGATTAACAGGTTTAGAGAAACGGTATCCTATGGAATTATCGGGTGGACAAAAACAACGTGTTGCCTTTGCTCGTGCGTTAGCGCCGAATCCAAAGGTGCTTCTATTAGATGAGCCTTTTGCCGCTATCGACGTAAAGGTAAAGGAAGAATTACGTATTTGGCTAAAAGAGACGATTCATAAAATCGGTATTACAACTATTTTTGTTACCCACGATCAAGAGGAAGCCGTAGAATTAGCCGATATTATTGTTGTTACTAATCAAGGTCGAGTAGAGCAGATGGGAACGCCAGAGGAAATATACGGAGCTCCTAATACGCCTTTTGTGGCGCAGTTTATGGGAAAATCTACAGAAGTTTTATCCTACCGTGATTTAAAGGGCTTTCAGCATATCGATTATGGCTCATCTGCCATCATACGACCAGAAGCTATCAAGATTTATAAAAAAGGAACGCTTCGCCAATTTATGAGTGCTGCTGAAGAAGGTGTAATCGAACGGATTCTATTCAAAGGCAATCATTTGGAATTATGGGTTCGCATTGGAGACATGTTGATTTATAGCAATGCGGATATGGACAGTGCGCATTTTTCCGTTGGTGAAAGCGTAGATGTTTTGATTTATCGATTGTATATTTTTGATCACAATACTACACAAGTAGTAGAAAACAGCAAGATGAATGTTGATGATGTGTACTATATTTAGGTTGGTGAAGTGCTGTGAAAATTGAAGAAACAAAGTTGTTACATACTGATGTGCTCATCATAGGTGGCGGTACTGCCGGTTGTTATGGTGCACTTACATTGCGAAAACATAGCGATTTATCTATTATGATTGCAGAGAAAGCGCATATTAAACGGAGCGGTTGTTTGGCAGCCGGCGTCAATGCGTTGAATGCGTATATTGTAGAAGGACGCACTGCTGATGATTATGTAAATTACCAATTAAAAGATGCTAATTGCATTGTACGGGAAGATTTAGCCATCACTATGTGTGAAGGATTAAATCGCGTCACAGCAGAACTAGAGAAACTAGGCTTAGTTATACTAAAGAATCCTGATGGCACATATGTGGCGAGGGGCAATCGCAACATTAAAATCAATGGGGAAAATATAAAACCTATTTTAGCTGATGCGGTGGCGTCATTAGATAATGTGACTATCATTAATCGACTGGTTATAACCGATTACATCGTTGAAAACAATACTATATTAGGTGCAGTAGGTTTTCACATTGATACAGGCATAGCTTATGAGATTCGTGCCAAGTATGTCATTATTGCCACTGGTGGTGCATCAGGTCTCTATCGACCTAATAATCCAGGATTTTCTCGCCATAAGATGTGGTATTCTCCATTTAATACAGGCGCTGGTTATGCCATGGGGATTCGTCATGGCGCAGAAATGACTACTTTTGAAATGCGATTTATTGCTTTGCGTTGTAAGGATACAATTGCCCCTACGGGCACTATTGCACAAGGTGTAGGAGCCCTTCAAGTAAATAGTCGAGGTGAGGTGTATGAAACAAAATATGGCATCACCACATCAGAACGTGTTTATGGTACTGTAAAAGAGAATATTGATGGACATGGACCTTGTTATTTAGAAACTACAAATATTAGTGATGAACAAAATTCAGATTTATTAAAAGCTTATTTAAATATGGCACCTAGCCAAACCTTGCGATGGATTGAAAATGGTACAGGACCTAAAGCAGAAAATGTAGAAATAGAAGGCACTGAACCATATATTGTTGGTGGACATACAGCAAGCGGTTATTGGGTAGATACCAATCGAGAAACGACCATTAAAAATCTATACGCTGCTGGTGATGTAGCTGGTGGGTGTCCTCAAAAATACGTTACTGGTGCTCTAGTAGAAGGGGAAATAGCAGCCCTTGCTATTATAGAAAAAGAAAAGCATTTAGGAACCCATATTAATTCCCATGAGCATTTGCAGAATCTAGCTTTACAGGATGAATACAATCAATATTTGCTTTCACCAGGAGAGCCTAAACCAAGATTTTCCGTCTATGATTTAGAGGAAGCTATGCAGAAGGTGATGGATACTTATGCAGGCGGTATTAGCACTATGTATCAATATACGACGAAACAACTGGAAAAGGCAGAACAAGAAATTTCTCGTATTGAAGAATTGGTTACACAAGTCAAAGTTGAAGCGGTGCGAGAACTAGTATTCGTATATGAATTAAAAGAGCGCCTCACCGTATGTCACGTATTAATTGCTCATTTATTGGGGCGAAAGGAAACGAGATGGCATACATTTGGCGAGTTCTTAGATTATCCTGAGTCTTCTGATGCAGGATTACATTATGTGAATTCTAAATTAGTAGATGGCCGCATTCAAGTGTTAGAAAGACCATTAGTGAAACGAGGTGAACGCTATGAGCATAGCTATTCATAAGGACAAATGCATAGGTTGCAAACGGTGTAGCATTGTATGCCCTGGTTCCCTTATCGTTATAGATGATGATAAAAAAGCTCGTATTGCCTATCCTCGTGATTGTTGGGGTTGTGTATCCTGTGTGAAGGAATGTCCTGTGTCGGCTATCGACTTTTACCTCGGCGCCGATATGGGGGGGCGTGGCAGCACCATGACTGTTTCGTCAGAAGATTCCTATTTACATTGGCATATTCAAAAATATGATGGTACTACACAAACTATAACCATCGATCGACGAGAATCGAATCAATATTAGAAAGGAATATACTATGAGTCAGTTTTCCCACTTAGATGAATTAGAGGCGGAAGCCATATATATTATTCGAGAGGTAGCAGCACAATGTGAAAATCCTGTTATGCTCTACTCTATTGGCAAAGATAGCTCTGTTATGCTCCATTTAGCTTTGAAAGCTTTCTATCCAGAAAAACCACCATTTCCATTTTTACATGTAAATACAACATGGAAATTTAAGGAAATGATTAAATTCCGCGATGAAACAGCGAAAAAACTTGGCATTACTATGCTTGAGTATATCAATGCAGATGGTGTAGCACAAGGTATTAATCCTTTTGATCACGGTTCAGCGTATACGGATATTATGAAAACACAGGCTTTGAAGCAGGCATTACATAAATATGGTTTTGATGCAGCCTTTGGTGGGGGGCGTAGAGATGAAGAAAAATCGCGTGCCAAAGAACGTATTTTCTCATTCCGTACTAAAGAGCAAGCGTGGGACCCTAAAAATCAACGGCCAGAAATGTGGAAACTGTTTAACACGAAAATCAATAAAGGGGAGAGCATGCGCGTATTCCCTATTTCTAATTGGACGGAAACAGATATTTGGCAATATATCAAACGTGAAAATATCGATATTGTGCCATTATACTTTGCTGCAGAACGCCCTGTAGTAGAGCGAGATGGCAATATTATTATGATTGATGATAATAGATTTCCATTGCGTGAAGGCGAAGTACCAGAATTGAAAAGCGTGCGATTTAGAACTCTCGGTTGCTACCCATTAACTGGTGGTATTGAGTCTACAGCGCATACTTTAGATGAAATTATCGATGAAACATTGAGTGCAGTATCCTCTGAGCGAACTACTCGCGTTATCGATAGTGAAGCAGCGGGCAGTATGGAACGAAGAAAAAGAGAGGGGTATTTCTAATGAAAAGTTTACTAAAATTCATAACTTGTGGCAGTGTAGATGATGGCAAATCTACATTGATTGGACATATCCTTTACGATTCTAAATTGCTCTACGCAGACCAAAAGGAAGCCTTAGAGTTGGAAAGTAAGGTGGGGAGCCGCGGTGGTGCTATCGACTATTCTTTATTATTAGATGGTTTGATGGCAGAGCGGGAGCAAGGTATTACTATTGATGTAGCGTATCGTTATTTTACTACTGATAATCGTAGTTTTATCGTAGCTGATACACCGGGTCATGAAGAGTACACTCGCAATATGGCGGTAGGCGCATCCTTTGCAGATTTGGCGATTATTTTGGTAGATGCAAAACAAGGCGTTCTCGTTCAAACTCGTCGACATGCTCGCATCTGTAAATTGATGGGTATTGAATATTTCGTATTTGCCATTAATAAAATGGATCTTGTTGGTTATGATGAAAACCGTTTCCGTACTATTGAAAAAGAAATCCTAACCCTTCAAGAAGAGTTAGGATTAGCCAACATTGTTTTAATCCCTGTATCCGCTACAGAAGGGGATAATATTACTACCTTATCCCAAAATACACCATGGTATGCAGGACAAGCCTTATTGCCGTATTTGGAAAATGTAGATATTGCCACAAAAGGCGAAGTTGGATTCTACATGCCTGTACAACGTGTATCACGACCAGACCATACCTTTAGGGGCTTTCAAGGTCAAATTGAATCTGGATCTATTCGTGTAGGTGATAGGGTTACTATTTTACCGAGCGGAGAACAAGCAGAAGTTAAGTCTATTATAGTTGGCTTTGATGCAGTTACAGAAGCATATGCAAATCAACCTGTATCCATACAATTGAATCGGGAAGTAGATGTATCACGAGGTTGCGTGTTATACAAAGATATTGACCTTTATGTGAGTGCTAAAATCGATACTAATGTATTGTGGATGGATGACAGCCCTCTCGTGGAAGGTCGTGAATACATTGCTATGATTGGTACAAAAACGGTGTCTGCTATAATTTCTAAAATCCGCTATAAGATCGATGTAAATAGTGGTGAATTATTGCAAGCTGATGAGCTTAGTAAAAATGAAATTGCTCACGTGGTGCTATCATTGCAAGAACCTGTTGCAGTAGATTCTTTTGTGGAACATAAGACGCTTGGTGAATTTATTCTCATCGATCGTGTATCTCATATGACATCTGCGTGTGGTACCATTGTAAAACGTCTTGATGGCGATAAGGAGCTCTATACCTTTGTAAACGGTACTATAAAGGCTCGGGGCGATATTTTTGAAGAATTCTTCTACGATATCGAAGGTTTTACAGTGAACAAGGTACAGTCTAACGATTATGTATATCGCGTTGGAGATAATATTCCCGTACATGGTGAAAGCTATGATTATCCAGCAGATTTTGATATTATCGTCATTCGTGATAAAGTTGCTATTTCTATACGAAATGAGCAAATTGCAAATATCATAGCCTTGCGAGATTATCAATATAGTGAATTGCCAATACTTAATGGCCGTGGTTTTGCATTAGCTATTCATAATGAGACTGACTCTGAGGATTTTTATCAATCCTTAGATACTTCCTTTACCGAAGATTGGTATGATAAGTGGGTAGATTTTGGTGTATATCGCCGCATTGTATTTAAAAAGTTATAAATTAAGGCTTATAGGACAAAAGGTGTTGGTTTTTAATCCCATGAAGAATTGAAACTTTTATCATAAAAGTGTAAATCACTCCAAACAATAGCATCACCCCATGT
>NZ_RQUY01000007.1 GCF_003992125.1 Veillonella caviae
AGATTAAACCCTTATAACACTAGATATTTACTAGTATTACAAGGGTTTTTACACACACTTTTTGTCCTATAAGCCTACATTACATACTAGCTTTAGTGACCAGTTATTATCTACCGAATTGACTGTCGGTAATTAACTACATGCTTAGTATAACAAAGGCATCTGTATTTGAGAAATATTCCTCACCAATAACTGGTCATTGGTGGCACCTATATGTGTTATATCACAGTAATAACTATTTTGCGTTAACCATAGCCTCCGCCTCACGATTTCTACATGATTAGCCTATACTCTTATTAGCCCCACAATGACCGATTACAAAAAAGAAAACCGCCACCCGAAGGTAGCGGTTTGTATGCGCCAAATTATTTGGAGTACAATTCGACGATAAGTGTTTCGTTAACTTCGATAGGAAGTTCTTCACGTTGAGGAAGACGAGTGAAAGTAGCTTTGAAGCCTTCTAAGTCTTTTTCAATGTAAGGAAGTTCAAAAGAACGAAGTTCTTGGAAATTAGATTTGAACATTTCGTTGTCGCGGGAAGCTTCACGAAGTTCAATTACATCACCTGGTTTGCAGGAGTAAGATGGAATGTCTACACGACGACCATTTACCAAAATGTGGCCATGGTTTACCATTTGGCGAGCTTGACGAATGGAATTGCCAAAACCGATGCGGTATACAAGATTATCAAGGCGTTGTTCCAAAAGAACAAGCATATTTGCACCTGTGATACCTTGCATTTTTTTCGCTTTATCATAATAGCGTACGAACTGGCGTTCAAGCAAGTTGTAGTAAGCTTTAACTTTTTGTTTTTCTAATAATTGTGTGCCATACTCAGACATTTTTTTCTGACGTTGGTCTTTTTTGACGCGATTCAAGGCTTTTGCGTGACCGAAAACGTTCACACCAAAGCGACGACAAAGTTTGAATCGAGCCTCTCTTCTCGTTGCCATGTGATTATCACCTCATAATTTAATATAACATGTACCAAAACATAAAGGTACTGGTTAATCATATCACTTTCAATAGACCTATGTCAATCAATACTACCTATGAAAGTCATGAATAATATTGTATAATTTCGCCTTTCATCAAGATATAATAGTTATAATACAGGTCAACTATACTGATTCTGCATTATTCATCGGATTATACAGATTTAGATGAAAAAACAATGTCACTATGATACAATATGATTAAGAAAGGTAATATATAGTAATTTGGAGTCTTATGATTGAATTGGGGTACTCATATGAAAGAATTGCCAACAATACAAGAGCTACAAAGTTTTATTACCTATAATAAAACAGGAAGCTTTACATTAGCTGCACAAACAATGAATATCACTCAATCGGCTTTCAGCGCCCAAATGAAGAAATTAGAGCGCCTTGTAGGTGTCAAATTAATTTCTCGTTCCACTCGTGGTAGCCGTTTGACGCCAGAAGGGGAATTATTCTTACCTGAAGCAGAACTTGTTCTCAACACACTAGAAAAGGCTATCCAATCAATTCGTCTCGCTAGCAAAGTAGAGCGGCCTGTTCTTAATATAGGTGTGCTTCGTAGTTTAGGTGATATCCGCCTCAACGGATATGTATCTCATTTTTTTAAAAATCACCCTGAATTTTCTGTATCTATTTATGATATGGAAGAAGAAGAGTTATTACTAGATTTGAGAGAAAATCGCATCGATATCGCCCTCCTCTATTTACCAAACAATAAGGATATGTCCTTATATGAATCAAAAGCGTTACGAGAAGACGAATTCATCTACTATGCGCCACGCCTTATTCCAAAAATACAATCAGCAACATTAAAAAATATACAGCAATATCCTTTATTGATGTATCCACCTAAATATTTTATGTATCGCACTATAAAATCCTATGTAGGAAATGGTCAGCAAAACCTACACATTCGCGGTAGCCGTTTATCAAATCCATACACTATGATCGACTACTGTGACAAAAATGAATCAGGTTGTATCGTAGCGCGCCAAATCTTAGATGCACTCAACATTAAAGATGGCTATTTACCATTAGAAAAACCATTAAAATTACAAGTGTGCTTTGCATACAAAAAAAATAATTCAAAAACCGAAACCATGAACACCTTTATGGATTACGTTCACCAAGAATCGCCAGCAAAATTATAGTAAAAACCCCGTTATGATACATATCACAACGGGGTTTTATTTTAGTGCCTCATTATATTATACAATTCAAATTATATATCAGCCTCCACAATTCGTTTCGGCACATGCTGTGCCAAGTGATGTCTACGAAATGCGGCAAACACAGCGCCTGATAGATTATGCCATACACTGAATAGTGCGCCTGCCAAAGTAGCTAATGGATTGATAGCAAAATTTGCTGTTGCCAAAGCTACGGCAAGCCCGCTGTTTTGCATGCCCACCTCAATAGCCAAAGCCGTTGTTTTGTCATAGCTTAATCCACAAACTCTACCTATCACTAATCCCATAACAAGTCCTAACAAGTTATGTAAGCATACAAGCCCCAAAGTTAACAGACCTGACAACACTATATTATGACGATTTGTAGCAATGATAGCAGCAATGAGCAATACAATAGCAATAATAGATAGCATAGGACTAATCTGACGTACAGGTTCAATCCGATGTCCTGCCCCCCATTGCGCTAAAACACCTAGCCCAATAGGTAAAATAATAACTTTCACCACCGTCATCATCATTGGCAACAATGCTACATCCACCCAAGCACCAGCAAGGCCAAAAATCAATAGTGGTGTAACTAAAGGTGCCAACAGTGTAGACACAATCGTCATTCCTACGGATAATGCTACATCGCCACGAGCAATATAGGTGATTACATTGCTAGCAGTGCCACCAGGACAGCAGCCAACAAGGATAATACCTATAGCCATCTCAGGCGACAATTGAAATATATGACATAAAGCCCATGCGCCAAGAGGCATAATAGTATATTGGGCGATTACACCAATAGCAATATCACGGGGGCGTTTAATCAAACAGTCAATATCTTTCACTTGTATAGTGAGCCCCATACCAAACATAGCAACACCTAATAGAAATGGTGTATATGCTATAGCCCAAGCAAAGTAATTAGGCTCGAAATACGCACACACTGAAAGTATCAAAATTAATGCAGTTACATATTTTGATAATAAACGGTTAATAGATAAAAGCATGTCCATAGCTATCACCGTCCTATCGTATAAGAGAAATTATCAATGAGACGTGTTTTCCCTATATATACTGCCATAGCAACTAAGACAGGTCTATCGATAAATTCTACAATTTGCATCGTTTCAGCATCCACCACCGAGACATAATCGATACGAGCTAACGGCTCACCTTGAATAACCGATTTCATACTAGAAATTAACTCTGATGCTGGCATTCCTATTTTTATCTGTTCTTTACCAACTTGTATGGATTTATATAGAATTGTAGCCGCTTGTCGTTCTTCTGCAGATAAATAGGTGTTTCGCGAAGACCGTGCTAAACCATCAGCCTCTCTTACAATAGGAACTCCCACAATGGTAATAGGAACATTTAAATCCTTCACCATTTTACGAATAATCGCCAATTGCTGGGCATCTTTTTCGCCAAAGTAAGCCCGTGTAGGTTGTACGATATTGAAAAGTTTAGTTACTACCGTACAAACCCCTTTAAAATGAATAGGTCTCGTTACACCACAAAGGGTATTTGATAAATCCACAATATCCACAAAAGCTTTAGGATTTTGATACATTTCCTCTGGAGTCGGTGCAAATATAACATCTACACCACAGCTGCTAGCTAATTTAGCATCTCCTTTTAAATCTCGTGGGTACGCTTCTAAATCTTCATGTTCACCAAATTGTGTAGGATTTACAAAAACCGATAACACGACTCTATCGTTATCTTGGCGCGCTGCTTTCATCAACGCACCATGTCCATCATGCAGAAAGCCCATAGTTGGCACAAAACCAATAGTATTCCTCTCTGCTCTCCATATGTGTAATAGCTCACGTAATTCTTGTATAGTATGTATTATTTTCATCACACAACCTCCGTCATTATAAGATAATTCGAAGATAGTCTATACAGCCTACTGTATTTCATTATTACAGTTCTTAAAATAGTTTTATTAGTTATCTACTCATTAACGTATGTTTGATAATATTACTAATCAATCCAATCGCTGTTGATCCGCTAACAAACCGTGCTTTTCATAATTTGTAATATGACTAATCTTATTTTCCTCATCTACAAAGACGACTAGAGGTTTATGATGTTCAATTTCTTTTTCATCCAATTGTGCATAGCACATACTAATAATAGTATCATTCACCTGCACATGTCGCGCGGCTGCCCCATTTAAGCATACAACACCACTACCAGATTCTCCTGCAATAGTATACGTTGTAAAACGCGCTCCATTATTAACATCTACGATTTGAACTTGTTCATATTCTCGTATTCCAGATGCATTCAATAGGTCTGTATCGACTGTAATGCTCCCTACATAATCAAGTTCAGCTTGTGTAACCGTAGCTCTATGAATTTTACTCTTCAACATTGTTAGTATCATGTTAAACTCCTTGTGTAAAAGTACCCGCCACATGGTCGGATCGAATATTCACAATGAATCTGTTTATCATGAAAATAACAGTAGGCTAGAGTATAGTTATGCAATACTATCTCCAGCACCGATTATAACACAAGTTTCCCATAGCAAAAAGGACTATCCGAAGATAGTCCTTATATTTGGTGGACGATGACAGGATCGAACTGCCGACATCCTGCTTGTAAGGCAGGCGCTCTCCCAGCTGAGCTAATCGTCCATGTGGTGACCCGTCCGGGAATCGAACCCGGGATACCGCCGTGAAAGGGCGGTGTCTTAACCGCTTGACCAACGGGCCATATAAAGTTGGCTCCTCGAGTAGGACTCGAACCTACGACCGATCGGTTAACAGCCGATTGCTCTACCGACTGAGCTATCGAGGAATGTATGGAGCGGGAAACGAGATTCGAACTCGCGACCCCCGCCTTGGCAAGGCGGTGCTCTACCGCTGAGCTATTCCCGCATATGGTGGACGATGACAGGATCGAACTGCCGACATCCTGCTTGTAAGGCAGGCGCTCTCCCAGCTGAGCTAATCGTCCATGTGGTGACCCGTCCGGGAATCGAACCCGGGATACCGCCGTGAAAGGGCGGTGTCTTAACCGCTTGACCAACGGGCCATGATGGTGACTCACCCGCGACTCGAACGCGGGACACCCTGATTAAAAGTCAGGTGCTCTGCCAACTGAGCTAGTGAGTCATGTGGCTCCTCGAGTAGGACTCGAACCTACGACCGATCGGTTAACAGCCGATTGCTCTACCAACTGAGCTATCGAGGAATGTATGGAGCGGGAAACGAGATTCGAACTCGCGACCCCCGCCTTGGCAAGGCGGTGCTCTACCGCTGAGCTATTCCCGCATTTAGAACCGTTAATTACTATATCATAATTAAGATTCCATCGTCAAGAATCAACCTGTTAATTCTGACTGCCTTATAATAATATCAATTTCCATACATAGTGTCAATGGTTTTTATAATAAAATCTACAAATTTCTATCAAAAAGGATTGTACCGTAAGTTTGAAGTACAATCCTTTTTCTCTATATTATTCTATATCCTCTTGTCGCCCTTTACCTGCTCCATCTTCTGCAGCACGAACTTCTGCTTCTACAAATGTCTTCATATCATTGAGCATATGCATAGATGCATCAATAACAGATAACCCCATAGTAGAACCTAAGCCTTCATCAATGTGTAAATCATAATGTAAATATGGTTTCAATTCCATATATTTGCATTGTTCTCTATGGATAGGCTCATCGTAAACAGCAGAAGGGAATACATAATCTTTAATCAATGGTTCCATCGTTGTTGCCGCCAATACAGCCGCCCCTGTTATAGCATTATCGAATACAATAGCCATACGATGACTAGCGGCACCAATTATAAATCCTGTTAACACAGCGATATCGATACCACCTACTACGCACAATATGTTAAGAACCGCATCACGGCGGCTTTCACCATTCATAGTAGACCAATTAGTAACAGCAATATCATAAGAATCTACAAAAGAATGGATATGATTAGATTTTTGTTCAATAGTAGGCCCACAATCTGTATGTACCAACAAATCAGTATAATCTGCTCCTGTAATAGATGCTGTAGTAACAAGAGCATCTAAATAAGCATGTTCCCCTATATTGCCAAGAGCTACTACTTGAATACGGTCCTCATGTAATCGTTCTGCATAAGTAAAACCTAATTCAATAGCCTCCTCTAATTCATCTTTCGATATAGAAGATTCCATACCAAAAAAATGAGAACCTTTACGAATCACGTGAGTATCTATATGGTCTAATGAGTCTGTATCTTGTTCAAGCCCTACATTCACTACATAAACAGGAGCATCTAGTTTACATGCCGCACCTTGTGTAGCAGTGCAACCATCATTAAATCTAGTTATAGCTGCTAAACTTTCTGCACCATGTTTCGTATTTTGTGGTCCATCTACAAGATGATCGGCACCTACTACAAACACACCATACTGTAAATGATTTGGTTTTTCTACTGCCAAAATTCCTGCTAGACGCTCAGCCATAGTTTCTAACATAGCCAAACTATAAATTGGTTTAGTTAAATTATCAATACGCAAGCGACACGCTGTCATAGATGAATCATGTAATGGTTCAATATGAAACTCTCTCATTATTGCTCACCTCCACGTAATGCAATATACATATGACAAGCCAAATCAAGCATTCCCATTTGAATAGAACCGCCAGACGCTTCGCCTAAGCAGAGACCTAAGTCTACATAAGCTTCAAGTCCTAAGTTTTCTAGGGCTGATTTTGCTGCTTTCTCTGCAGACAAATGAGATGCCATCACATAGTCCATCGTACTAGGTGCTAATGATTTAGCCACTAATGCACAGGCACTCGTATTAAATCCATCAATGATAACTAATGCTTTATGCGCTGCAGCACCTAACATAATACCTACGATACAAGCAAATTCAAAACCACCTACAGATGCTAAAATACCAAGGCCGTCGTTTTTATCGATATCTTTATATTTCTCTAATACATCGTGAACAATGCGTTGTTTTAACTTCAATCGCTCATTAGAAATATTACTCCCTCGACCGGTAGCCTCTTCAGCAGTGAGTCCTGCGAATTTCGCGGTCATAAGAGCGCTAGATGTTGTATTAGCAATACCCATTTCACCAACAAGAAATACATTGTACCCTTCATTGATTTTTTCTGTTACTAATGCGATACCCGCTTCAATGCCGTCTATAGCTTGTTCACGAGTCATAGCAGGTTCTTCTACGAAATTTTTTGTTCCCATGCCGAGCTTATGACTGCGAAGACCTGGGACCCAAGTCATATCCGCCGCAACGCCCATATCGATAACTTCCATATCGGCACCACAGTAATTAGCCAAAGAATTAGCACCAGCACCTTTAGGAATCAAATAATTTTGTGTCATACCGATAGTGGTTTCTTTAGGATAGGCGCTAACGCCCATATCCGCCACACCATGATCCGCACTAGCAATAATCATGCACGGCTTTGGTATGGTCACCACTTCTTGATTCGTAGCTGCTGCATATTGTGCTACTACGGGCACCAACCGACCGTATACATCTACACCACCAACGTGAGACCACCGTTCTAAAACTTTACTTTCAATAGCTTGACTGCGCTTAGTAATCTGTACTAATGTATCTTGCAATAAACTCATACAAATCTTCCTCCTCATTATTAAGAAATCTGTATCGTTACTAGTACTAAAAAGTTAATATCATAACATATATTTATAACTCTATATCATGATAATAATTACAAATTTACCTCCATCTTATTTGCGAATTTGCCCCGTTAAATACGGCAATTCATTGCGGATATCACGGCATTTTTCAAGATATGCTTCCAATGCCGCGCCATCATCATCCACTTCTAATAATGGTTTAACTGCTTCAATTTCTTCTTGTATTTTTGAAAGCCCTAATAGTACATTGTGTCGGTTCCCATAGATGATTTCTCTCCACATGCTAGGCAACCCACCAGCTACACGAGTACAATCGCGGAACCCCCCTGCAGATAAACGCATTCTAAACTCACCAAGTTCGTCTCCACCAGCTACATTTGTCAACATAGCAGCCATTAAATGAGGCATATGGCTCACCATAGCAAGGTATTCGTCATGTTCATATAAACCTACCCGTTCAATACGAGAACCTACAGCACGCCCCATAGCTTCTAATTCATCGGCTACCTCCGCATCATATACATCTGATGTAGGATCTTCTAATATAATCCAGCCCATCCCTTTAAAGAGGTTTTTGTGTGATACTTCATACCCTCCTTTTTCAGAGCCTGCCATAGGGTGTACCGAAACAAAAGAAACACCTCTAGGTATCGTTTCATATACAGCATGTACAAAATTAGCCTTTGCACTAGATACATCTGTAACGATTTGTCCCGGCTCTAATAGATGTGCCACTTCTCTAAATAAGCTGGCATTCGTATCTGGTGGCAAAGAAAATACGATAATATCCGATGCTTTAATCATCAATTCTACATCAGTCCATGCTTGCGATACTACACCATCTTGTAGAGCTGCATCACACACTTCACAGCGACGAGCATATCCTACTACATTATAATCGGTGTACGCCTTTAATGCTTTTGCTAAAGAACCACCTAATAATCCAAGGCCTATAATGCCTACCGTTTTATTCATATAACTCCTCATACTTCTAACTACAATACCATCTAGTCGACAGACGTATACAACTCATAGGACCATACAAAATGTGATAACCCTACATGTTTATCATAGATAAAGTAAACCATATATATTATTAGGATTGTATCAATGCTTTATTTCTCCATTTTCCACTATACCAGCGATACACAAATAATATGCCTCGTATAATCTCATCTATCGCCATTGCTATCCAAATGCCGATAAGCCCCCAGTTCCAATAAATACCCAATAGATAGGACAATGGCACGGCACAGAACCACATGCCAAAGATTCCCACTAACATAGGTGTACGAATATCACCCGTCGCTTGTAAACAGCTGACCATAACGATATTGACAGCGCGCCCTAATTCAAGGAAAATTTCTACAAATAAGACTTTATGCGCTAATTCCAAAATCTCTGAGTCTGACGTAAATACAGATAACACGGAATCACTGAAGATATAAAAGAAGGTAGCTAAACCTACATTAATACAAATTGCTAGAAACATAGAATGCCATACCCTGTTCGACACGTCACCTTGTCGTTTGGCGCCCATCAAAAAACCCACTATAACCTGCGAGGCATTAGCTAATGCTATCGTGTATACATAACAAAGCATAGCGATAATATAGACATACACCTTCGTATTAATAACGGCGAGACCTAATATATTGACCATTTTCATGATAGTCGTTTGTGAAAGCTGGTAACTCAACGTTTCTCCACCAGATGGCACACTAATACGCAAAATAGATTTCAATGTATGCCACGGGAATGGTTTCAAATAACTAAGCTTAGCTTTTACAGAGAGCAATCGAGTAAACAAATAAACGATAATAACAAGACCCACCAACTTGGAAAGCCACGTCGATATAGACACACCTAGAACACCAAGTCCCGGTATAGGTCCATGACCAAAGATAAAGAAGTAATTCGTTATAATATGGATGATATTCATTACCAATGCCACATACATGGTGATACGAGTCAAAGAATGACCTCTAAAAACGGCTACTAATGTATAGTATAGCGCTTGTATAGGCAAACCAGCCGCTACAATAGATGTATACATTGATGTATCTTCCATCGTTTCTGGCGGAATACCGAGCCATCGAAATATCCACTCATGACAAGTGATAAAAAAGATGGCTGCTACAGAAGAAAACACAAAGCTAAAAGCTAAACTAACAGTACAAACTTCCGATAATTTTTCACTATTTCTAGCCCCTAAATACTGTGCAATCATAATGGTCGTAGCGGTACTCATAACAACGATGAGCATAATAAATACATTGAGTATTTGATTACCATTAGCTACGGCAGCCACAGCTTGCGGTGAATATTGGCTCATCATCAATTGATCAATATTGCCCACTAACAGTTGCAGGAATACTTCGATAAAGATAGGCCAGCTCAATGTCCAAATCGATAGACTTATACCTTTTTCATAAGGTTTCATAGTATCCCCTTTATATAATTGTAACTATAATAGTAATTTGCTACTACATAATAGGTAATCTATATTTTCTTTTAATGTCTTGAAAGCATCCTACAATACAAACATAGTCTGTCCGTATAGTTCTATAGACTATGTAATAGCAATAATTTTATTATAACACAAAAACGTGTCACCCGAAGATGGCACGTTTTTGCATATGATTTGCACAGCAAATTGTGGAAGTACACCAATATATGAGTAAATCTAACCAATTAATACTATTATTTAAATTGGTTACAAAGACTATCAAACAATGCTTGATCTGGTTTCACCACATCTTCAGTCAATGGACGTGGATGCATACCACCATTTACGCTAGCCAATGCCTTTTCAAAAGAAGGACGAGTTGTATCTTGGTAAATCAAACCAGTCACAAGACCTTCTTTTTCGCCCAAGACTTTTAATGCATTTGCCCGATCTGTTGGATCATATCCTTCTGGTAATGTAGTAAGGTTTTCTTTAAACCAATCATAGCTATTGCGTTTATTGTATGTTACACAAGGACTGAATACATTGATAAAAGAGAAACCTTCATGATCCATTGCTTGTTGAATTAAATCAACTAATTCTGCACGATTAATCATATAGCTTTGTGCTACAAAAGTAGCACCTGCAGCAATAGCAGTCTCACAAATGGACAATGGTGTTTCAAATGCACCATGTGGTGTTGTTTTAGTAACAAAACCGATATCGGAACGTGGAGACGCTTGGCCTTTAGTCAAACCATATACATGATTGTCCATTACGATATATGTCATATTTACATTTCTTTTAAAAGCATGGATAGTATGGCCCATACCGATAGCGAAAGCATCACCGTCACCAGAACAAGCGATCACATTCAAATCTTGGTTCGCTAATTTTACACCTTGTGCATAAGGAAGAGCACGACCATGTGTAGTATGCGCACCATACGCATAGAAGTAACCACCGATACGGCTAGAGCAACCGATACCAGAGATAACTGCTAATTTTTCAGGCGGAATATTTTTAGCTACTACAGCGTCAGTGATGGCAGCTTGTACCCCATAATGGCCACAGCCAGGACACCAGTTAGGACGAATATCATTTCTGTAATCTTTAGCTGTTGTCATATTATAGGACCTCCTTGATTGCATTTTTCACATAACTTTTTGTGAATGGATTACCATCGTATTTCAAGCAGCTGGAAATTTTATGTTTTTTATGCATATTAATTTTAAATAAATTAGTCAATTGACCAGTCGCGTTGTGTTCTACAATAACTACTTTTTTAGCTGCATCCATAAATGGTTGCAATTGTTTTGCTGGGAATGGTTTGATAAGACGTAATTGTAAATGGTTGACCTTTACACCTTCTTGATCGAATTCTGCTACTGCTTCTTCGATAGCACCACGGCTAGAAGCCATCCCCACAACAAGAACATCTGCTTCATCATATTTAGCATTATTCAAGAATGGTTCATAGTTATCTGCTACAGTTTCCAATTTACGGAACCGTTTATCGGTTTGTGCAACGTGCATAGAAGGCGCTTCTGCTGGTTTACCTTCTTCATTATGTTCTAGACCTGTAGACAAGAACAAACCATTTTTCATACCTGGAATTACGCGAGGAGAAATACCATCTTCTGTTAACTCAAAGCGCTTGAAATAATTTGGTTGTTCCAACTCAGGAAGATCTGCTTCTTTCATCATTTTACCGCGATTAATAGGTACACGATTTAAATCAAAAGTCGGTACCGATTGTTTATTCAACCCTTGTTGTAAATCTGGCATAAAGATGACTGGACATTGATACATTTCAGCCAAGTTGAATGCTTTTTGAATTTCATAGAAGCATTCTTCAATAGATGTTGGAGAAATAACGATACCAGAATAATCGCCATGTGCATTATAACAAGCCGCATCAATATCAGATTGTTCTACCTTAGTAGCCATCCCTGTAGATGGGCCAGAACGTTGTACATCGATAACAACCATTGGCAACTCCGCCATAGATGCCATAGACAATGATTCTGCCATCAAGGAAAGACCAGGGCCAGATGTACATGTAAAACCGCGTACACCAGCGTATACACCACCCATAGCCGTCATACAAGCAGCGATTTCATCCTCAGTTTGAACGATAGTAGCCCCTAATTTATCCATATGTTTAATCATATATTCCATAACTTCAGAAGCTGGAGTAATAGGATAGGATGCCATAAAACGAGAGCCTGCTGCAATAGCACCAAGCGCACATGCTTCGTTACCTAATAAGAACATTTGATCTTTTTTGCCAGGGGCTGGTAAGGTGTCAATTTCTACATCCCCCATACCATCTATAACGAGAGCATAACCATCTTCAAAAGCTTGTAAGTTTTTATCAACAATCTCTTGGGATTTCTTCGCAAATTTTTCTGCAATAGCATCGCGGAACGGAGTTTTATCAAAACCAAGTAATGCAACAGACATCCCTAATGCTACGATATTACGCATCAATAAAGAGCCTTGTTTCAAAGCCGTTTCAGAAATTGGCAACGATAAGCAATGAACCTTAGAGCCTTCATATTTAGAGAAGTCCGGTTTTACCTTGCTATCACAAATAATATAACCACCATCGCGTACTTCCACACCATGCATGTCCACTGTTTCTTGATCTAGTGCAAGCAAGAAATCGATGTTTTCACCGATGGACATAATTTGTTCTAATGCTACACGCAATGCGAATGTGGTATGACCACCTTTAATACGGGATGCGAACAAACGTTGACTGTATAAAGAATACCCCTCTTTTGCTAGGATTGTAGCCATAATTTCGCCACAACTCTCGATACCTTCACCTTGTTGGCCGCCCATTTTCCAGATAAAATCTTTACGTTTTTGCAAGAGATTCACCCTCCTTAGGATAAAAATTACACTGCTGACAAGAGTCTACCCTACTTAATTGAATTACAGCCAAGTAACAAACCTGTCTTACAAAGTCATTGTATCATTTCTCACTTTGGTTTACAATGTATCATTTCATATAATTCTATAAATAGGAAAACCTAATATTACAAAAAATTATAACTAAATGCGGTAGCTATCAATTATAACTACCGCATTTACTTCAGTTTCATATATTATTCTGATAAGTATTTATCTAAACATCAAGCTAAAATTATATAGAATATTTATTCCATATTATTAATTTTCATTGCAACCGCTTCTGTTAAACTCTGCTCTGAAAAAAAGATTTCCTCTAATACAAGCCCTTGCGCTGGTGCAGTCTTACCAATTTGTCGTCTATCCTTGGCCTTTAGCAAATCAGGAATTTGACATGCCAATTTTTTTCCTAGTCCAATATCTACTAATAATCCAGCAATATTACGAACCATATGATACAAAAAACCATCACCAATAACAGAAATTTTAATATACCCTTGGTTCTCAGAAATACCAATTCTGTAAATAGTTTTCACCGGATCCACAGGGGTTGTATTAGCACCTTTCAACGTACTAAAATCATGAGTGCCTTCTAGAAAACGTGCGCCCTCTTTCATCAATTCTATATTAAGAGGCTTTTTTACATGCCAGTGATATCGTTGAGATAAAGGATCAGCTATTTCTCGATTATAAATAGAGTAAATATAGTGCTTACCAAAAATATTGTATCGTGGTTTCCAATCTAAAGGAATCTCGCAGGCTTCAGTAATAACGATATCCTTTGGTAAATGAGCAATCATAGCACGGGGAATATTATCTACTGGAATCGTACCAGATGTTTGAAATGCACATACTTGGAATTTAGCATGAACCCCCGCGTCAGTTCTCGATGCACCATAAATTTGTATCGGTTCATTACAAATTTTTGATAATCCTGCTTCTAAAGCTCCTTGTACCGTAAGCCCTTTATCGGAAGGCTGTTTTTGATAGCCTGCTAAATTCGTACCATCATAGGCTACTATTAAACGTATATTTCTCATTAATTTAGCCACCATAATACAGCTAAAATAATCGTTACAATAATGATAGCACCAACACCGATAAAATCAACATAAGTAATGGACAGCTCTTTCATGCGTGTACGATTTTCACCACCACGATAACATCTAGCTTCCATAGCGATAGCCAATTCGTCAGCACGCCGAAAGGCACTAATAAACAAGGGTACTAATAAAGGCACCATATTTTTAGCCCGTTGAATAAGGCTACCAGTTACGAAATCTGCACCTCTCGCGGATTGGGCTTTCATAATACGATCCGTTTCATCTAACAATGTAGGAATAAACCGCAATGCAATAGTCATCATCATAGCCAATTCATGAGCGGGTACGCCAATACGACGGAATGGATTTAATAAATGTTCAATACCATCGGTTAAACGAATAGGCGATGTCGTATATGTCAACAATGACGAAAATAAGATCAAGAAAATCAATCGAGCTGCCATTTGTAATCCCATAGCAAGCCCCCTATCGGTAATATTGATAATCCCGTAAGAAATAAGGCTTTCACCAGGGGTAGTGAAAATATGAATTCCCATAGTGAACACAATGATAATCCATAGTGGTTTAATGGCTGTCCACATGAGCTGCATAGGCAGTCTCGATAATAGCATTGCCCCAATAGTGAAAGCAGCTACAATACCATACGCAACTGGTGTGTTAGCTAAGAATATAGCGATAATAAATATGGTAGTACCTATAATCTTAGCCCTTGGATCCATACGATGTAACAGAGAATTCCCAGGGAAATATTGACCGATGGTTATATTATTTAACATGGCAACCTCCCTCTATAATAGCTTGTACAGCATCATCAACGGTGAGCACTTCATTTGAAATAGGTAGCCCCCGATGGCGAAGTGATTCGACCAAAACTGATACAGGAGGTACATCAACACCGAGTTGTTGTAATATGTGACGATGATTATTAAAAATCTCTAAGGGTTTACCATCCAATACGACTTGCCCTTTATCAAGAACAATAAGGCGACTAGCCATGCGAGAAATATCCTCCATATTATGTGATACGAGGATAACGGTAATTCCCTTTTCCTTATGAAGTTTGATAATTTCCTCAAAAATTTCTTCACGTCCAAATGGATCAAGACCTGCTGATGGCTCATCTAGAACGAGAAAATCTGGTTCCATAGCAACCACACCAGCAATAGCAACACGGCGCATTTGACCGCCAGACAAATGAAATGGAGATCGATCAGCATAGGTGTCATAATCGAGTCCTACAAATTGCATAGCTTCTCGCACCCGTCTGTCCACGTCCTCTTCATCAACACCTAGATTTTTAGGACCAAAGGCAATATCTTGAGCTATAGTTTCTTCAAATAATTGATGTTCTGGATATTGAAATACCATTCCCACCTTATGGCGCATACGCTTCGCTTCATCGGTTTTTTCGCTCACATCCACCCCATTAACGATAACCGCACCAGTGGTAGGATGTAAAAGGCCATTCAAATGTTGCACAAAGGTAGACTTACCCGAACCAGTATGCCCAATAATTCCAAGAAATTCACCATTTTCAATAGTTAAAGAAATACCTTTTAACGCTTGTTTTTCAAAAGGGGTCCCTACACCATAGGTATACGTAATGTTATCTAATTGTATAGCCATTAACGAACCTCCTTAGATATTGACTCTGTTGATTTCGATAGAGATATGGAAATTTCCTTTTCTAACTTAGATGAGGAAAAAACGGATTCCAAAGCTCTGCCTAATTCATCATTAGTAATAATATCGGTAGATACATCCATGCCGTTGCGATATAGTTTCAATGCTACTTCCGCAGCTACAGGTACATCAAGGCCTAATGATTTAAGGGTATCTACTTGAGTAAAAATCTCACGAGGTGTACCTTCTTGTAATTTCATGCCATTTTTCATAACCACAATACGGTCTGCAGTAACAGCTTCCTCCATAAAATGGGTAATTAAAATGATGGTAATGCCTTCTTCTTTGTTTAAACGATGAATAGTATCTAATACTTCTTGGCGCCCCTTAGGATCGAGCATGGCCGTCGGTTCATCGAGAACAATACAATCTGGTTTCATAGCTAATACACCAGCAATAGCAACACGTTGCTTTTGCCCACCAGATAAGAGATGTGGTCCATGCTCAGCATAATCAGTCATATTGACAGCAGCCAATGCCTCATCAACACGTTGTCTAATTTCATCACTTGGAATGCCAAGGTTTTCTGGACCAAACGCAACGTCCTCTTCCACTACAGCGGCGACAATTTGATTATCTGGGTTTTGAAATACCATGCCCACATGTTGACGAATATCCCAAATATGCGATTCATCTAACGTATCATGTCCACAAACGATAATGTTCCCTTCACTAGGTTGTAGTAATACATTAAAATGTTTAGCTAATGTGCTTTTACCACTACCATTAGTACCTATAATACTAACAAATTCGCCTCGACGAATCGTTAGATTCACATCCTTCAAAGCGTGTACATCATTACCATTCTCATCAGTATATATATGACTTACATGATTCGCCTCAATCATTATGTCTTGTTCTTTCATGAACTGCCTCGTATCTTTCTAGTCAATTTCGCTTTCTGTGAAAGTAATATCTAGTCGTAAATATAACGCAAATACTATATATCAAACTACGCCATATTATTATAAAATTCTATAAGGTTAACAAATATTTCTCTCACAACTACGATAACTGCTACTCTATAACGGTTACTTTACTCATCGATTGTACCATAAAAATGACAATAAAAAAATGCTGAACACCAAATCAACCATGGATATTCAACAATAATTTTACAATTAGTTACTACAACATAGAAATCAAATTAAACATAATAAAAGGTGTTGCAACAAAAGTTACAACACCTTTATAAGTTTGATTAAACAAGCTCAATAATAGCCAAAGGTGCAGCGTCACCTTTGCGAAGACCAGTTTTGATTACACGAGTGTAACCACCTTGGCGTTCTGCATATTTTGGAGCAATTGTGTCAAACAATTTTTTTACTACGCTTTCATCCATGAGGTATGCAAGTACTTGGCGACGTGCATGAAGATCACCACGTTTAGCCAAAGTTACCATTTGGTCAGCTAAGCTACGTAATTCTTTTGCTTTCGCTTCTGTAGTTTCGATACGCTCATATTGGAAGAAAGAAGTTAACATGCTACGGAACAACGCTTTACGAGCGGAGCTGTCGCGGCCTAATTTTCTGTACATTCGTCTTCCTCCTTATTCGCCTTTTTCCTTAAGATTAAATCCACCTGGATGATTGCTGAGTTTTTCAGCGATTTCATCAATAGATTTTTTACCCAAGTTGCGAACTTTTCCTAAGTCATCAATGGTTTTGTCTAGCAAGTCTGCAATTGTGTTAATACCAGCACGTTTCAAGCAGTTGTAAGCTCGTACGGAAAGTTCCAACTCATCGATGGAAATTTTCGCTGGCCCATCATCCTCTTGAACTTCTTGAGGTACAGGATCAACCACGTCACCTTCAAGACTTTTATCGTCTAATTCAACAACACTTGTAGAATGTGCTAATTTAGTGAAGTTCCCTAAATAACCAATCATAATAGCAGCAGATTTAGCCACTGCCTCAGCAGCGGTAATGGAACCGTCTGTCAAAACTTCTAATGTAAGTTTGTCGAAGTCCATTTCATTACCTACGCGCACATCACTCACTTCATATTTTGCACGAAGAATCGGGGAAAAAATAGAATCAATTGGAATACAACCAATTACATCTGTATCCTTTTTATTCTTCGTAGAAGGAACATAACCTTTGCCACGTTCAATCACTACGTCCATAACGAGGTGAGCTGTTTCATCCATTGTCGCAATCACGAGCTCAGGATTCAATACTTCTACTTCTGGTGGAAATTGTTCTGCCAAATCAGCAGCAGTCAATACACCATCCTTCTGGAAATCAAAATGAACTTCCAAAGGCCACTCTGCATCTTCTTCAAGTTTAATGCACAATTGCTTTAAGTTAAGGATGATATCAGTTACATCTTCACGGATACCAGGAATTGTAGAGAATTCATGAAGGACTCCACCAATTTTGATGGATGTGATAGCTGCCCCATCCAAGGATGAAAGCAAAATTCTGCGTAAGCTATTACCGAGGGTGATGCCATAGCCACGATCTAATGGTTCACAAACAAATTTACCATAACGACCGCCGTCAGCGATGTCCACTTTCTCGATTTTAAGTTTCTTTTCTTCGCTCATCAGGAACATCCTCCTATATAACACACGTTCATAGTTTAATTATAGCACGGCCGGCAATCGACCGTATCTATATATTATACACGACGGCGTTTTGGAGGGCGACAACCATTGTGAGGAATTGGAGTTACGTCTTTAATAGAAGTAACTTCAAGACCTGCAGCTTGCAAAGCACGGATTGCAGCTTCACGGCCAGATCCAGGACCTTTTACGAATACTTCAACAGTGCGAAGACCATGTTCCATTGCAGCTTTAGCAGCTTGTTCAGCAGCCATTTGTGCAGCAAATGGAGTAGATTTACGGGAACCACGGAAACCTAAGCCACCAGCGGAAGCCCAAGACAACGCATTACCGTTTGTATCTGTTAAAGTAACGATAGTATTATTGAATGTAGAACGAATATGAGCCGCACCGGATTCAATATGTTTCTTTTCTTTTCTTTTTGTTCTAACTACTCTTTTAGCCACGCTTTATCCCTCCTTTATCTTATTTCTTTTTACCAGCAATTGCTTTTCTAGGACCTTTGCGAGTACGTGCATTCGTTTTAGTACGTTGACCACGAAGTGGTAAACCCATACGATGACGTTTGCCTCGATAGGAGTTGATTTCAATTAAGCGTTTAATGTTAAGAGCTTCTTCACGACGAAGGTCACCTTCTACTTTGTAATCAGCATCTAACAATTCACGGATTTTCGCTACTTCATCTTCAGAAAGATCACGAACACGTGTGTCAGGATTGATACCAGTTTTAGCAAGAATTTCTTCTGCCAAAGTAGGACCAATACCATAAATATAAGTTAAACCAATTTCCACTCGTTTATCACGAGGTAAATCTACACCGGCGATACGTGCCATCTAATCATCCACCTCCTATCAGATTATCCTTGTTTTTGTTTATGTTTTGGATTTTCGCAAATAACCATTACACGGCCTTTACGTTTAATGATTTTACATTTTTCGCATATCTTTTTAACTGATGGTTGAACCTTCATTAGTACCTCCTTTGTGGGCCCTATGCTTATTTAAAGCGATAGGTGATGCGACCACGATTTAAGTCATACGGTGTCAGTTCCATAGTAACTTTATCACCAGGAAGAATACGGATAAAATTCATACGCATTTTACCTGACACATGAGCTAAAACCACATGACCATTTTCCAACTCAACTTGGAACATAGCATTAGGTAAAGCTTCTACTACCGTACCTTCCACCTCAATAACGTCTTCTTTTGACATATTTTTTCCTCCGGTTACCTGTTTATTTAATTAACCGCGGCTCAGACCGCATAGTTAATATTTCAGGGCCGTTTTCTGTAACAACCACTGTATGTTCGAAATGAGCAGCAGCTTTACCATCAGCGGTAACTGCCGTCCAGTCATCCCCTAATACACGAACACGGTGCGTACCTAAAGTAATCATCGGTTCAATACACAATACCATACCAGGTTTCATAATTGGTCCTTGGTCAGGACTACCATAATTTGGTATTTGTGGATCTTCATGCATTTCGCGGCCTAGGCCATGACCAACGAAGTCGCGAACGACACCGTAGCCATGTTTCTCACAATACGTTTGAACAGCATGACCGATGGCACCAATACGGTTGCCAACTTTCACCTGTTCGATTCCCTTGAATAGACTTTCCTCTGTTACTTTTAACAATTTCATCACATCAGGTTTGACGTGACCGATAGGAACCGTCACAGCTGAATCGCCATGGTAACCATCAATACTAGATACGAGATCAATACTGATAACATCACCATTTTTAAGCTTACGCTTAGCGCTCGGAATACCATGAACAACTTCTTCATTGATTGAAGCACAGATTGTAGCAGGGAAACCATAGTACCCTTTACAACTTGGTATACCACCGTGGCTGCGAATATATTCTTCGGCAATTGTATCTAACTCAAGCGTCGTGATGCCAGGTTTAGCCTTTTCTACTAACAAGGACAACGTGTCTGCTGTAAGCTTGCTTGCCTTGCGGATACATTCAATCTCATGGGACGATTTCAAAATAATCATGGATTATTTCTCCAACGCCGAAATGATGTCAGCAAATACTGCGTCTACATCTTGTAAACCATTAATTTCTTGATATAAACCGCTATTACGATAGTAATCAATTAAAGGTTTAGTAGATTCTTCATACACAGCTAGACGTTTCTGCACTGTTTCAGGGTTATCATCAGCACGATTTTCAAGAACTGCTCGTTCGCTAATGCGCTTAACCAATTCCTCAGAAGGAACATTTAAATTAAGCACTGCATCCAAAGCAATTCCCAATTCTTTAAGGATTGCATCCAAGGATACAGCTTGTGCTGTAGTTCTTGGGAATCCATCAAGAATAAATCCAGATTTGCAGTCATCTTTAACCAAGCGATCACGTACGATACCAACAGTTACACTGTCAGGTACCAATTGACCAGCATCGATATACTTCTTAGCCTCAACTCCAAGAGGTGTTTCGTTCTTAATCGCAGCGCGGAACATATCACCTGTTGAAATTTGGGGAATACCGTATTTTTCAATAAGTCGAGCCGCCTGAGTGCCTTTACCAGCACCAGGAGGTCCCATTAATAAAATATACATCCTGTTTCCCTCCTATTTCACAAAGCCCTTATAGTGGCGTGTTACCATAAGCGACTCAATTTGTTGCATTGTATCAAGAGCTACACCTACAACGATTAAGAGAGCTGTACCACCAAAGTATACGCCTTGTACGCCTGTAATCGACCCAAGGAAATTTGGAACGATGGCAACGATGGCTAAGAATACAGCACCGGCCAATGTAATCTTGGTCATCACGCTATCCACATAATCAGCAGTAGGTTTACCCGCACGAATACCTGGGATAAAACCACCGTATTTTTTCATATTATCTGCCATATCTGTAATGTTGATAGAAATTGCAGTATAGAAATATGTAAAGATAAAAATCAATATTGCATATAGTGCCGTTTGTAACGGCGTTCCCCAAGTGAATAAGTCCGCAATTTTGTGAACCAATTCATTATCAATAAATTGAGCAATTGTTACAGGGAACATCAACACAGATGACGCAAAGATAATTGGAATTACACCTGCCTGATTGACTTTCAACGGCAAGAATGTAGAGTGACCACCGTACATTTTACGACCTACTACGCGTTTTGCGTATTGAATCGGAATGCGACGTTGGCCTTGCGTAACAGCTACTACAACAGCAATCATTGCAATAGCAATTACGGCAAATAAGAATGCTTGGAACATATTAATTGTTCCTGTTTGTATGTATTGGTAAATAGTGTGAAGCCCATCTGGTAGTCGAGCTACGATACCAGCAAAGATAATCAAGGATATACCATTACCAATGCCATAAGCAGTAATTTGTTCGCCAATCCACATCAAAAGGCATGTACCAGCTGTGAGAATAATAGCGACAACAAAAACACTAAGGAGATCATTATTTACGAGCGCTGCATTTGCACGAAGTGCGAATGCCATGCCGAAGGCTTGTACAAAGCCTAGTACAACAGTACCATAACGAGTTACCTTAGCAATTTTCTTACGACCCTCTTCACCATCTTTACTCCACGCTTCGAACTGTGGAACTACAGCCTGAAGTAATTGCATGATGATGGAAGCATTAATGTAAGGAGTAATACTCATTGCAAAGATAGAGAACTTACTTAGCGCACCACCAGCAAACAAATCTAGTAGACCGAATAGATTACCCGATGTAAACAAAGATTCAATAACAGATGCATCTACACCTGGTACAGGGATGTGAATGCCGGCTCTAAACACGGCAAACATCATCAATGTATATAGAATCTTGTTTCTTAGTTCGGTAATTTTAAAGGTGTTCGAGAGGCTATCTAGCACCCTAGATCACCTCTACTTTTCCGCCTGCTGCTGTAATTTTTTCTTCAGCAGATTTAGTGAAGCCGTTAGCAATAACAGTTAGGTTTTTAGTTTCCAAAGTACCATTACCTAAAATGCGAATGCCATCGCGTACATTTTTCAAAATGCCAGCTTCAATAAGAGCTACTGGATCAACTGTTGCACCGTCTTCAAAACGGTTTAATTGTTCTACGTTTACTTCTGCATATTGTTTAGCAAAAACGTTGTTGAAACCACGTTTTGGTAAACGACGATAAAGAGGCATTTGGCCGCCTTCAAAACCGGAGCGAACGCCACCGCCACTACGAGAGTTTTGACCTTTTTGACCACGACCAGAAGTTTTACCTAAGCCAGAGCCAAGACCACGACCTACGCGAGTTCTTGTTTGTTTGGAACCAGCTGCTGGTTGTAATTCATGAAGTTTCATTCAGTGCACCTCCTTATCAGTATTAAACTTCTTCAACTTTAACTAAATGTCTAACTTTGTGAAGCATACCTTGAATTTGAGGTGTTACTTCTTTAACGACTTGAGAATTAGTTTTTTTCAAGCCCAAAGCTTTAACTGTCGCGCGTTGATCTTCAGGACGACCGATTAAGCTTCTTGTTAATGTTACTTTAACTTGTGCCATTTCTTGTCTCCTTATTACGCGTTATAGATTTCTTCAACGGTTTTACCACGAAGTTCAGCAACTTCGCTAGCGCGTTTTAAATCTTTCAAACCTTCGATTGTAGCGCGAACCATATTGTTAGGATTAGAAGATCCCAAAGATTTAGTCAAGATGTTACGAACACCTACTAATTCCAATACGGCACGAACAGGGCCACCAGCAATAACGCCAGTACCTTCAGCAGCTGGTTTCAAAAATACGCGACCTGCGCCGAATACACCTGTTACGCTATGAGGGATTGTACCATTTTTAATTGCTACATTTACAATATTTTTCTTAGCATCATCGATACCTTTGCGGATAGCTTCAGGTACTTCCGCAGCTTTACCTAAGCCAACGCCTACATAACCGTTGCCATCACCAACAACTACAAGAGCGCTAAAGGAAAAACGACGACCGCCTTTAACTACTTTGGCTACGCGGTTGATGAATACTACTCTTTCTTTAAGATCAAGACTGGTGTAGTCAATTCTCGCCATGTCTATAGTTCCTCCTTCTTAGAATTTTAAGCCTGCTTCACGAGCACCTTCTGCAAGGGCTGCAACGCGACCATGGTAAATGTAACCACCACGGTCAAACACTACTGTGTCAATACCTTTAGCGATAGCTTTTTTAGCAACTGCTTCACCAACAGCTTTAGCAGCAGCTACGTTACCACCATAGTTTAAGTTTAAGTCTTTATCTAAAGAGCTTGCAGCTACCAAAGTAGTACCTGCTACGTCATCGATAACTTGAGCATAAATATTGCTTAAGCTACGGTATACGTTCAAACGTGGGCATGTTGCCGTACCAGAAATGTGACGGCGAATACGAAGATGACGTTTTGCTCGAGCGATGTTTCTACTAGATTTACGAGGCAAGATATTCACTCCTTTCATTCATATAGATGATATTACTATTTACCTTTTGCACCAGCTTTACCAGCTTTACGACGAACAATTTCGCCTTCATAGCGGATACCTTTACCTTTGTAAGGCTCTGGTTTTCTCCATTTACGAATATCAGCTGCAACTGCGCCTACAACTTCTTTGTCTGCACCAGAAACAACGATTTTGTTAGGAGCTGGAACATCAATTGTAATACCAGCTGGAGCTTCCATTTCTACGGGATGAGAGAAGCCAAGTGTAAGTGCTAATTTATTGCCTTGTTTAGCCGCTCTGTAACCAACACCGTTGATTTCAAGAGTCTTAGTAAATCCTTCAGATACGCCTGTTACCATATTAGCAACAAGAGCGCGAGTCAAACCGTGAAGGGAACGATGAGCTTTGTCTTCGGAAGGACGAGCTACTGTAATTACATTACCTTCTACAGTTACGATCATATCTGGATGCAAATCACGAGATAATTCGCCTTTAGGACCTTTTACCACCATATGATGGTTATCATATGTAACAGTAACGCCTGCAGGAATCTCGATAGGCATTCTACCGATACGTGACATTATTTCTACCTCCTATTGCTACTATTACCAAACGTATGCGATTACTTCGCCACCAAGACCTTCTTTACGAGCTTGTTTGTCGCTCATAACGCCTTTAGATGTAGAAATAACTGCAATACCCAAACCACCAAGTACACGAGGAAGTTCTTCCTTTTTCGCGTAAACGCGTAAACCAGGTTTGGAAATACGTTTAATTCCTGTAATAACTTTTTCGTTATTGGAACCATATTTCAATGTTACTTTTAAAGTGTTTTCTTCTTTTTCAACGCTCTTTACGAAACCTTCTTGTAAAAGGATTTCAAGAACAGCTGCTTTCATTCTAGATGCAGGAATGTTTACCGTTTCATGAAGTGCAGCATTTGCATTACGGATGCGCGTAAGCATATCCGCGATAGGATCGGTCATTACCATAATCTAAAAACCTCCTCTCGTCTAATATTACCAGCTGGCTTTTTTAACACCAGGAATTTGTCCTTTGTACGCCAATTCACGGAACGCAATACGGCTGATACCGAATTTACGCATATAGCCGTGAGGACGACCAGTTAAGTTGCAACGGTTGTGCAAGCGTGTTGGGGAAGCATTAGCAGGTAATTTGGATAAACCTTCATAATCACCAGCTTCTTTTAACGCTGCGCGTTTAGCTGCATATTTTTCAACGATTTTAGCGCGTTTCTTTTCGCGTTCAATCATAGATTTTTTAGCCATCTATATGTTCCTCCTATTATTTTTCAAAAGGCATACCGAATTGAGTCAACAATTCACGAGCTTCTTCATCTGTTTTAGCGCTTGTTACTACGATAATATCCATACCAGTAACGCGTTCTACCTGATCATATTCGATTTCAGGGAAGATGAGCTGTTCTTTAAGACCCAACGCGTAGTTACCACGGCCATCAAATGCTGTTGCGCTGATACCGCGGAAGTCACGTACACGAGGTAATGCCGCATTGATCAATCTGTCAAGGAATTCATACATGCGTTCGCCGCGAAGAGTAACTTTAGTACCTAAAGCCATGCCTTCACGAACTTTAAAGTTCGCAATAGATTTTTTAGCTTTTGTAATTACAGGTTTTTGACCAGCAATGATAGTCAAGTCATTTACTGCAGATTCCAAAGCCTTTGCATTACCTACTGCATCGCCAACGCCAATGTTAATAACGATCTTTTCAAGTTTAGGGATTTCCATTACATTTTTGTATTGGAATTTTTCTTGTAAACTCTTTTTGATTTCAGAGTTATATTGTTCATGTAAACGAGACATTTATGTAGCTCCTCCTTTCCTGATTAATTAAGTACTGTACCAGATTTAACAGTGGCACGAACGAATTTACCGTCTTTACCTTCTACTTTTTTGATACGAGTAGCTGTTTTTGTTTCTGGATCAACAACCATTACGTTAGAAACGTGAATACCCGCTTCTTTAGTAACGATGCCACCTTGAGGATTAGCTTGAGAAGGTTTTGTATGACGTTTTACGATATTAACGCCTTCTACAAATACGCGTTCTTTTTTAGGCTCAGTAGCAATTACTGTACCTTGCTTACCTTTATCTTTACCGGAGATAACAACAACTGTATCGCCTTTTTTAATTTGTAATTTAGCCATATGCTGCGTTCCTCCTTCTTATAATACTTCTGGAGCTAAAGAAACGATTTTCATGAAATCTTTTTCACGAAGTTCTCTAGCTACAGGTCCGAAGATACGAGTACCACGAGGGGTTTTATCTTCTTTAATAACTACTGCTGCGTTTTCATCGAAACGGATATAGGAACCGTCTTGACGGCGAATACCTTTTTTAGAACGAACAATAACAGCTTTAACTACGTCGCCTTTCTTGACAACGCCACCGGGTGATGCATCTTTTACAGAAGCAACGATTACGTCACCGATATTGCCGAATTTGCGATAAGAACCGCCCATGACTTGGATGCACATAATACGTTTTGCACCAGTGTTGTCGGCAACATTCAAAATTGTTTGTTGCTGGATCATCGTCTATTCCTCCTTACATCACTCTTATTTTTGTCTTTCAAGAATTTCAACAACTCTCCAACATTTATCTTTAGAAAGTGGACGAGTTTCTACAATTTTAACTGTATCGCCAACTTGGCACTCATTATTTTCATCATGAGCTTTGAAGCGTTTATTGCTAACCATTGGCTTATTATATAATGCGTGAGGTACTTTACGTTCTACTGCAACGACAACAGTTTTATCCATTTTGTCGCTAACAACTTTACCTACGCGGACTTTACGTACGTTTCTTTCTTCTGCCACGATTTTAAGCCTCCTTTTCAAACTTTAACAAATCTGTTATTATGCGTTTTCAGATTTAAGTTCAACTTCACGTTGTACAGTTTTAATACGAGCGATTGTCTTCTTAACTTCACGAATGCGCATAGGATTTTCTAATTGACCTGTTGCAAGCTGAAAACGGAGGTTGAATAACTCTTCCTTAAGACCGGAAACTTTTTGTTCCATTTCGGCAGCGCTCATATTGCGAATGTCATTAACCTTCATTTACGTCACCACCCAATTCTTTACCCTTAACAACAAATTTGCATTTGATTGGAAGTTTATGGCTTGCGAGACGCATAGCTTCACGAGCTACATGTTCAGGCACACCGTCCATTTCAAACATTACACGACCTGGTTTAACTACTGCTACCCAGTATTCAGGAGAACCTTTACCGGAACCCATACGAGTACCAGCTGGTTTAGCTGTAATTGGTTTGTCAGGGAAAATCTTAATCCATACTTTACCACCACGTTTGATATAACGAGTCATAGCGATACGGGCAGCTTCGATTTGACGGTTAGTAATCCAAGATGGTTCGCATGCTACCAAGCCGAATTCACCATGGGATACTGTATTACCGCGCATAGCACGACCTTTCATGCGGCCGCGGAATTGTTTACGATGTTTTACGCGCTTTGGAATAAGCATTACTTGCCACCTTCTTCCTTTTTAGCAGGTGCTTGTTTAGCTTCTGGCAAAACTTCACCTTTGTAAATCCATACTTTAATACCGATACAACCGTAAGTTGTATGAGCTTCAGCAGTACCATAATCGATATCTGCACGCAATGTATGCAAAGGAATAGAACCTTCACGGTAAGATTCACTACGAGCAATTTCAGCGCCACCAAGACGACCGCTTACCATGATTTTAATACCTTTAGCACCTAAGCGCATAGTACGACCAACAGCTTGTTTCATTGCACGACGGAAACCGATACGGCGTTCCAATTGGCTTGCAATGTTTTCAGCAACTAAAATTGCATCCATGTCAGCTTGTTTGATTTCTGCAATGTTAACGTCAACTTGTTTATCAGTGAAACGAGTCATTGCTTTTTTGATATCTTCAATACCAGCACCACCACGACCGATAACCATACCTGGTTTTGCAGTGTGGATAGTCAATTTAATACGTTTGTTTGTACGCTCGATTTCAATGCGGGAAATACCAGCAATGAAAAGGGTTTCTTTCAAGAAGTTACGAATTTTTACGTCTTCATGAAGATTCGCAGCGAAGTCTTTATCTGCATACCATTTTGCGTCCCAATCTTTTACGATACCGACACGCAAACCGTGTGGATTAACTTTTTGACCCACTCTATTTCCCTCCTTCTTAAGCTCTTTCTTTAACTACTACTGTTACGTGGCTAGTGCGTTTCAAGATTTTGAAAGCTTGACCACGGGAACGAGGATGAATGCGTTTTAATGTAGGGCCTTGATCAACAAAGATCTCGGATACGTAAAGATTGTCAACATTCATATCAAAATTGTGTTCTGCATTTGCAATTGCGGAACGCATTACTTTTTCAACTACATCAGCGCCAACTTTCGGAGTGAACTTCAAGATGGCAAATGCTTCGCCGATGTTTTTACCGCGCACTAAATCAGCAACGATACGGATTTTACGAGGCGCGATTCGGATATGTCTAGCGATTGCTTTTGCTTCCATTAATTATTCCTCCTATTTTCTGCCTGTAGATTTTTCGTCCTTACCATGACCTTTATAAGTACGTGTAGGAGCGAACTCACCTAATTTATGACCTACCATATCTTCTGTAATAAATACAGGTACATGTTTGCGACCATCATGCACAGCAATTGTGTGGCCTACAAAACTAGGGATAATAGTAGAGGCACGGGACCAGGTTTTTACAACTTTCTTTTCGTTAGTTTCGTTTAAAGCATCAACTTTCTTAAGCAAATGATCTGCTACGAAAGGGCCTTTTTTAATAGATCTGGACACTATTTTATCTCCTTTCCTTTATCCTATTTTGTACGACGTTTAATGATCAAGCTATTAGAAGCTTTTTTCTTGTCGCGAGTTTTAACACCATGTGCTGGTTTGCCCCAAGGTGTAACAGGATGTTTACGACCAACAGGAGATTTACCTTCACCACCACCATGTGGATGGTCACAAGGGTTCATTACAACACCACGGTTGCCTGGACGAACGCCCATCCAACGATGACGACCAGCTTTACCAATTACTAGGTTACTGTGGTCTGCATTACCAACAACACCAACTGTAGCACGGCATTCTTGACGTACGCGGCGCATTTCACCAGAAGGAAGACGAAGGATTGCATAACCAGCATCTTTACCCATTAATTGAGCAGATGTACCAGCGGAACGAACGATTTGACCACCTTTACCGATTTTCAATTCGATATTGTGGATTTGAGTACCATCTGGAATGTTCATCAACGGTAAGCAGTTACCAGGTTTGATATCGGATTCAGGACCGGAGAAAACTACGTCACCAACTTTTAAGCCGTTTGGCGCTAAAATATAACGTTTTTCACCGTCAGCGTAGTTAAGTAAAGCAATTCGAGAAGAACGGTTAGGATCATACTCAATAGTTGCTACTTTAGCTGGAATATTATCTTTAGTACGTTTGAAGTCAATAATACGGTATTGACGTTTATGACCGCCACCTTGGTGACGAACTGTCATTTTACCAGTATTGTTACGACCACCTTTTTGAGAAATTTTAGCGAGCAAAGATTTCTCTGGTTTGCTTGCAGTAATTTCATCGAAGGCGGATACTGTCATAAACCGGCGACCAGCGGAGTACGGTTTAAATGATTTAATTGCCATTAGTGGGCCTCCTTACAACTAGACTCTTAGACACCTTCAAATAATGTAATGGATTCGCCAGCTTTCAAAGTTACAATAGCTTTTTTGTAATCGCTACGTTTACCTTGTGTACGACCCATGCGTTTAGTTTTACCTAACACGCGAATAGTAGCTACTTTTTCTACTTTTACATTGAAGATTTTTTCAACAGCTTGACGGATTTGCACTTTATTTGCAGTTAAAGGCACACGGAAAGTGTATTTGCCTTCTTCCATAAGCTTTGTAGATTTTTCGGTAATAACCGGACGGATTAATACATCATGTAATAACATTATCCGAGCACCTCCTCAATTTTTGCGACAGCACCCTTAGTAATGAAGAGTTTATCGTGATGAAGAAGATCGAAAATGTTCATACCTTCACAAGCCAAAGCTTTAACACCTTGAATATTGCGAGCGGAACGTTCAACATTCACATCACCTTCAGTGATGAACAATACTTTTGCATCACCAACATTGAAGTTATTAAGAATGTTCAATACTTCTTTAGTTTTAGGAGCTGCTAATGTGATTTCTTCCAAAACGTATAATTCGCTATTATTTACCTTATCGCTAAGAGCAGATTTAACTGCTAAACGTCTAGCCTTACGAGGCATTGCTTTGTAATAACTGCGAGGTTGTGGACCAAATGTAGTACCACCGCCGATCCAAATTGGAGAACGGCTAGAACCAGCACGAGCACGACCAGTACCTTTTTGTTTCCAAGGTTTGCGGCCACCGCCACGTACCATACCTCTAGTTTTAGTTGCATGTGTACCGAGACGTTCGTTAGACAATTGACGAACTACGGCTTGATGCATAACGGCTTTGTTTACTTCAACGCCGAATACTGCATCGTTTAACTGTATTTCACCGACTTTAACGCCGGATTGATTATATGTTGCTACTGTAGGCATTACATAATCCTCCTTTCGACAAATGATTATTTAACAGGTTTAACCGTGCTTTGAACTCTAACCAAGCTACCTTTAGCGCCTGGAATACCGCCTTTAACCAATAAAAGGTTACGTTCAGCATCAACTTTCACAACGGATAAGCGTTGTACGGTAACTCTGTAACCACCCATTTGTCCAGGGAGTTTTTTACCTTTGTATACCTTACCACCGCCACCGGAGATCATAGGACCGATGGAACCAGGTTCACGGTGAGATTTGGAACCATGAGTTTCAGGACCACGGGAGAAATTATGGCGTTTAATTGTGCCAGCAAAACCCTTACCTTTACCTGTACCCACTACGTCAACCAATTCACCTTCTGCGAAGATATCAGCTGCCAGAGTTTGGCCTACTGTGTAGTCAGCTGCATTTTCTACGCGAACTTCGCGAAGATATTTAACTGGAGCTACGCCAGCTTTGTCGAACTGACCTTTTACAGGTTTTGTCAAATGTTTTTCTTTAATGGAACCGTAACCAATTTGAATAGCTTCGTAACCATCTGTTTCAACAGTTTTTACGCGAACTACTACGCTTGGGGTAGTTTCCACTACTGTTACAGGAACTAATTGGCCTTCAGCTGTGAAGACTTGTGTCATTCCTAATTTTTTACCCAAAATAGCTTTAGACATTATCGCACCTCCTTATAGTTTTATTTCAATAGATACACCAGCTGGTAAATCTAAACGAGTGATAGCATCTACTGTTTTCGAATTTGGTTCAAGAATATCGATTAAGCGTTTATGTGTACGCATTTCGAATTGTTCACGGGAATCTTTATTTACGTGTACAGAACGAAGAATTGTGAAGATATTCTTTTCTGTTGGCAATGGAATCGGACCAGAAACCATAGCGCCATTTCTTTTTGCTGTGTCTACGATCTTAGCAGCGCTTTGATCGAGAGCTTTGTGGTCGTACGCTTTGAGGCGAATACGAATTTTTTGCTGTTTAGCCATTATTAATAATTCCTCCTGTCGTCCATTTCTCGAATGAACTGCTCCATAGAAATTCTCCTCCGCAGAGGCAACCTTCTACTTCATAGTTTAAAAACACAACACGAGAGCGGCAAAGTGTGCCGCTCTACATGCTGTAATATTGTGCCCAACGCCTCACTGCGATGAGCAGAAAAGGTTAAATTAACCTTCGATTGCAGTAACTACACCAGCGCCTACAGTGTGACCACCTTCGCGGATAGCGAAACGAAGACCTTCTTCGATAGCGATTGGAGTGATCAATTCGATATCCATAGTTACGTTATCGCCAGGCATACACATTTCTACACCTTCAGGAAGGTTTACAACACCAGTTACGTCTGTTGTACGGAAGTAGAATTGTGGACGGTAGTTGGAGAAGAACGGAGTATGACGGCCACCTTCTTCTTTAGTCAATACGTATACTTCAGCTTTGAATTTAGTGTGTGGGTTGATGGAACCTGGTTTAGCCAATACTTGACCACGTTCGATGTCTTTACGGTCTACACCGCGAAGCAATGCACCAACATTGTCACCTGCTACTGCAGAATCCAAAGTTTTGCGGAACATTTCAAGACCAGTTACTACGTAGGAGTCAGCTTTTTCTTTCAAACCTACTACTTCTACAGTATCGCCAACGTTTACTTCACCACGTTCAACACGGCCAGTTGCTACTGTACCACGACCTGTAATTGTGAAAACGTCTTCTACTGGCATCAAGAAAGGTTTGTCAGTATCACGAACTGGAGTTGGGATGTAAGCGTCTACTTGAGCCATCAATTCTTCGATAGCTTTTACGTATTCAGCATCACCTTCCAACGCTTTCAACGCGGAACCAGCGATTACAGGGATGTCATCGCCAGGGAATTCGTAGGAGGAAAGCAATTCGCGAATTTCCATTTCTACTAATTCTAACAATTCTTCGTCGTCAACCATATCTTTTTTGTTCATGAATACAACGATAGCAGGTACACCTACTTGGCGAGCCAACAAGATGTGCTCACGAGTTTGTGGCATAGGGCCATCAGCAGCGGATACTACCAAGATAGCACCGTCCATTTGAGCAGCACCAGTGATCATGTTTTTAACATAGTCAGCATGGCCTGGGCAGTCAACGTGTGCATAGTGACGGCTGTCAGTTTCGTATTCAACGTGTGCAGTGTTGATTGTGATACCGCGTTCACGTTCTTCTGGAGCTTTATCGATCATGCTGTAATCTTGGAAATCAGCTTGACCTTTTTCAGCCAATACTTTTGTGATTGCAGCTGTCAAAGTAGTTTTACCATGGTCAACGTGACCGATTGTACCGATATTAACATGCGGCTTATTACGTTCAAATTTTTCTTTTGCCATTTTAAATTATCCTCCGAGGAAAATATTAAATCTATTAATCTATGAGATTAACCGTTTTTCTTTGCTTGAATTTCTTCAGCGATTTTCTTAGGAACTTCTTCATAATGATCGAATGTCATAGAATAGTTACCGCGACCTTGAGTTTTGGAGCGTAGGTCAGTTGCGTAACCGAACATTTCGCTCAACGGAACGTATGCTTTGATATGTTGACTACCATTACGAGCTTCCATACCATCCATACGACCACGACGGGAGTTCAAGTCACCGATTACGTCGCCCATGTATTCTTCAGGCACGTCTACTTCTACAGACATGTATGGTTCAAGCAATGCAGGATCTGCTTTACGAGCACCTTCTTTAAAGCCCATGGAACCAGCGATTTTGAAGGCCATTTCGTTAGAGTCAACATCATGGTAAGAACCGTCAAATACGATAACTTTGATATCAACCATTGGGTAACCAGCGATAACACCAGATTCCATAGCTTCTTTAACACCAGCCTCAACAGGTCCAATGTATTCACGAGGAATCGCACCACCAACGACTTTATTTTCGAACTCAAAACCAGCACCAGGCTCTTGAGGAATCAATTCCAACCAGCAGTGACCATATTGACCACGACCACCGGATTGACGTACAAATTTACCTTCTGCTTTAATTGCTTTACGGATAGTTTCACGATAAGCAACTTGAGGTTTACCTACATTACATTCCACTTTGAATTCACGGTTCATACGGTCAACGATGATATCCAAGTGAAGTTCGCCCATACCAGAGATAATAGTTTGGCCTGTTTCTTCATCAGTGCGAACTTTGAAAGTAGGATCTTCTTCTGCCAAACGAGCAAGCGCTGTACCCATTTTTTCTTGGTCAGCTTTTGTCTTAGGTTCAACAGCAACAGAGATAACTGGTTCAGGGAATTCCATGGACTCAAGAATTACAGGATTCTTTTCATCACAAAGAGTATCGCCTGTTGTAGTATCTTTCAAACCTACTGCCGCCGCAATGTCACCTGCATAAACACGTTCGATTTCTTTACGGGAGTTAGCATGCATTTGAAGGATACGACCAATACGTTCTTTTTTGCCTTTTGTGGAGTTATACACATAAGAACCGGATTCCAATGTACCGGAGTACACACGGAAGAACGCTAATTTACCAACATAAGGGTCAGCCATGATTTTGAATGCCAATGCAGAGAATGGCTCTTCGTCGGAAGAAGGACGAGTAGTTTCTTCTTCTGTACCAGGAACTACACCTTTAATTGCTGGAATGTCGATTGGAGCTGGCATATAATCGATTACAGCATCCAACAACATTTGTACACCTTTATTTTTATAGGAAGAACCGCAAAGAACTGGGAATAATTGGTTCGCAATAACTGCTTTACGCAATGCTGCTTTCAATTCTTCAACAGAAATTTCTTCGCCTTCCAAATATTTCATCATGATTTCGTCATCAGTTTCTGCAATAGCATCGATCATCATTTCACGACGTTCGTTAGCTACTTCTACATATTCTGCTGGGATATCAGTGATTTCATATTCTTTACCATCATCGGATTTGTAAATTTCCGCTTTCATGGCCATCAAATCAATAATACCTTCGAAAGTATCTTCTTGACCGATTGGCACTTGGATAGCTACAGAGTTAGCACCCAAACGTTCTTTCATCATATCAACTACGTTGAAGAAGTCAGCACCAACAGTATCCATCTTATTTACATAAGCGATACGAGGTACGCCGTAACCAGAAGCCTGACGCCATACGGTTTCAGATTGTGGTTCAACGCCACCTTTAGCACTAAATACAGCAACGGAGCCGTCAAGTACACGTAGAGAACGTTCTACTTCTACAGTAAAGTCAACGTGACCAGGAGTATCAATGATGTTGATGCGATGTTCTTTCCATTGACAAGTTGTTGCAGCGGAAGTGATTGTGATACCACGTTCTTGCTCTTGTTCCATCCAGTCCATCGTAGCAGCACCTTCGTGCACTTCGCCGATCTTATGAACGATACCAGTATAGTAGAGGATACGTTCTGTAGTAGTTGTTTTACCAGCATCGATGTGAGCCATGATACCGATATTACGAGTTTTTGCTAAGGAAAACTCTCTTGCCACAGTTGTCAACTCCTCTTATTACCAACGATAATGTGCAAATGCTTTATTAGCTTCTGCCATTTTATGAGTATCTTCTTTTTTCTTGATTGCAGCGCCTGCATTATTGAAAGCATCCATCAATTCGCCTGCCAAACGTTCTTTCATAGTGCGTTCACCACGAAGACGAGCGTAATTTACTACCCAACGGATACCGAGGGTTTGACGGCGATCAGCACGAACTTCAACTGGCACTTGATAGTTAGCACCACCAATACGGCGAGCACGTACTTCAAGTACAGGCATAACATTTTTCAATGCTTGATCAAAAACTTCCATAGGGTCTTGACCCATTTTGGAACGAATAATTTCAAATGCATCATATACGATAGTTTCAGCAATGCCTTTTTTGCCATCGTACATAACTTTGTTAATGAAACGTGTTACTAATTTGCTATTGTACACCGGATCTGGAAGTACATCACGTTTCGGAACAGGGCCTTTTCTTGGCATGTTCAATTCCTCCTTTATAAGATGTGTGTTAATTTCGTTTAATAGCTAAAATTATTTTTTAGCTTTTTTAGCGCCGTATTTGGAACGACTTTGCATACGGTTTTGTACGCCAGCTGTATCCAATGCACCACGAACGATGTGATAACGCACACCTGGAAGGTCTTTAACACGACCGCCTCTGATAAGTACAACACTGTGTTCTTGTAAATTGTGACCAATGCCTGGAATGTAAGCAGTTACTTCAATACCGTTAGTCAAACGTACACGGGCAACTTTACGAAGCGCGGAGTTTGGTTTTTTTGGAGTAGCTGTGTACACACGAGTACATACACCACGTTTTTGTGGGCTTTCTTGAAGTGCTGGAGCAGTAGACTTTTTAGTCATGCTTTCGCGACCTTTGCGTACTAGCTGATTAATTGTTGGCATTTGGGCACCTCCTTTCCAAATTTGAGATTTATAATTGATCCACCAAAGCAAAAGACTTTGTTGGATATTACCGAGTTAACGAAGAACGCCTACTGCTGTAGCACGTACCTTTATGTGACACGCACGACCGAGTTCGTCCATCGTATGCTTATCGTCGAACGGTATATCATGTTCCATACAAGCAATCCGTACAGGCTCTACTATATAGTTATCACTATCATAGCTGAGAAACACAAACTTAACAGAGCCCTTAGCAATAGCCTTAATGGTTTGCTTAGCACCTATTGTTTTGTTCGCCGATGCCAAATGGCCTATGTCCATAGTCACATCTTCTCCTTACGAAATTATGCTTTCGAGACACACCTCTTCTCTGAGCACTATGTAAGTATACCAATTACCAAACCGCATGTCAAACTTTTTGAACGTATAAAGTAGCATTACTACGGCATTTTATATGCACACTCATCCGTGTGTTTCATTTTATATCATCCCGTGAATATTTTTCGATATTTTATACAATTCCAAGATTTTAAATGAGTTTTTATTCATTTTATGCATTTCTATTTCAGAAACAGCATTTCATGCATGCAAAATCAATATACAAAACAAAAGAGATATATCATTTTGGTATACTACCAAAATGATATATCTCTAATTTTATTTACTACCTTTAAGTGACATTGTTTAAAATACTTAAATCAAAATCACTAAACACGACAACTCAAACTAAAGAGATACCGCATGAGTCAATAAACAATTAGTCTTCTACTAATACTTCTTCTGTAATATCGATAATTTCAGGCGGCCGTTTTACCACTTCGATTTTACGGTAACGGCTCATGCCTGTGCCAGCAGGAATCAACTTGCCGATAATAACATTTTCTTTAAGACCCAATAATGGATCAATTTTGCCTTTAATAGCAGCATCAGTAAGAACACGTGTAGTTTCTTGGAATGATGCAGCAGACAAGAAGGAGTCTGTCGCCAAGGCAGCTTTAGTAATACCCAACAATGTACGTTTACCTGTAGCTGTTTCTTTGCCATTTAAAGTGAGACGACGGTTTTCTTCATCAAAGGTATTGATGTCGATCATATCGCCAGGAAGCATATCTGCATCGCCAGCTGTTTCAATTTTTACTTTATGAAGCATTTGACGAACGATAACTTCGATATGTTTATCATTAATTTCTACACCTTGAGATTTGTATACTTTTTGTACTTCGTATACCAAATAACGTTGTGTAGCTTGTGTACCCATGACACGCATGATGTCATGAGGATTAATGGAACCTTCTGTTAAACGAGCACCCAAGGATACTACATCACCATCTTTAACAATGATACGAGAGCCATAAGGGATTAAGTAATCAAGCTCAACACCATCTTCGCCAGTGATAAAGATTGTATTGGTACCTTTTTTACCTTCATTAGGTACGACGCGTACCATACCTTCATTTTCCGCAATAATGGCATTACGTTTTGGTTTGCGAGCTTCGAACAATTCTTCGACACGTGGCAAACCTTGAGTAATATCGTCACCAGCGACACCGCCTGTATGGAATGTACGCATCGTCAACTGGGTCCCCGGTTCACCGATGGATTGAGCAGCAATAATACCAACTGCTTCACCAACTTGAACTTGGTTGCCAGTGCCGAGGTCGCGACCATAACATTTACGGCATACGCCATAAGGGCTACGGCAAGTCAATACAGAACGGATTTTAACGAGGTCATAATGTTTAACGACTTCATCAGCCAAATCTTCTGTGATTTCACCATTCAATGGAACGATGACTTCACCAGTTTCTTTATTGATTAATTCTTCTGCAGCAATACGGCCTACAATACGATCTTTCAATGGTTCGATAACGCCAGTTCCTTCAACGATAGCCTCAACTTCGATACCATTGATTTCGTTATTGCGAACTTGTACTTCTTTAACATCACTATTAAGGATAGCTTCGATACCTTCTTCTGTAAGGCGTGTATCAGCAGGGAAAATTTCAATTCCATGGCTATCTACAATAGCATGTACAGTATCTTTGTTCAACATATTTTGAACCATTGTTTCTTTTAATGTTGCACGGATACTATCATCGCTTTCACCAAGAAGAATCTTTTGAACCAAATTAGTATGGTTAATATCACTATCTGAACCTAAGTGTACACCGCGCAATGCGATAGATGTTACACCTGCATCAGCGATATCAGCCAAGGATTGTTCGTCCAAAATCGTTTCCGCAGGCACAGCAAGTTCGCCAGTTTCAGCATTCACAACATCTTTATCAAGAACACGTCCCAATAATTTGTCTTTCAACATTTCAAGAGCTTGCCGTGGAGATGTAGCTAGACGGGCACGCTCACGAACTAAGTCGATACCCACCACATCACAATCATCCTCACGAACGATAACATCTTGAGATACGTCAACGAGACGACGAGTCAAATAACCAGAGTCAGCTGTACGAAGTGCAGTATCAGCCAAGCCTTTACGCGCACCATGAGAAGACGTAAAGTAATCCAATACAGTCAAACCTTCTTTAAAGTTTGCTTTAATTGGTAAGTCGATGATACGACCAGATGGATCCGCCATCAAACCACGCATACCAGCCAACTGACGAATTTGTTGTTTATTACCGCGGGCACCAGAGATAGCCATCATATATACAGGGTTAAAGCCGTCTTTGTCACGCGCCATATTATCCATCATAGCATCAGTAACATCTTCTGTTGCTTGAGTCCATAATTGAATTGTCTTACGGTAACGTTCTTCTTCTGTAATTAAACCACGACGATATAAACGAGATACTTTTTCTACTTCTTGTTCTGCTGTATCAAGTAATTCAAATTTAACTTCTGGCACTTTAATATCTGCAATTGCTACAGTCATACCTGCACGACGAGCAAAGGAATAACCAAGTGATTTAATGCGGTCCAACAGTTCTGCAGTTTTTTCATTGCCAAACAATTGGAAACATTGATCCACAAGTTTACCAACAGTTTTCTTATCCATGACTTTACCCAAGGTATAAGATCCATCTTTTTGTTGCTCATATTGCCATAATTCAGGATACAAAGCATTGTTAAAAATCAAACGTCCTGCAGTAGTTTCCACGCGACCATACCCAGGCATACGAATATAAAGTACGTCTTGAAGTCCAATAATTTGAGCTTCATAAGCGAGCATCACTTCGTCGTAAGTGGCAAATACTTTTGCTTTTTCTTTAGTATCTTGGCGTACTACAGTGAGATAGTACGTACCAAGAATCATATCTTGAGATGGAACAGCAACTGGCTTACCATCTTTTGTAGACAAAATATTATGGCTAGAAAGCATCAACGTACGAGCTTCTGCTTGTGCTTCTACAGACAATGGTAAGTGACATGCCATTTGGTCACCATCAAAGTCGGCGTTAAAAGCTGTACATACGAGTGGATGCAATTTAATAGCGCGGCCTTCCCAAAGAATTGGTTCGAACGCTTGAATGCCCAGTCTATGTAATGTAGGGGCACGGTTCAAGAGAACTGGATGTTCTTTAATTACTTCTTCTAAAGATTCCCATACGCCAGGACCAATACGTTCTACTTGACGTTTAGCAGCTTTGATATTAGAAGCTTGACCACGTTCTACTAAACGTTTCATAACAAATGGTTTAAACAACTCCAAAGCCATTTCCTTTGGCAAACCACATTGATGCATTTTTAGCTCTGGTCCTACTACGATAACGGAACGGCCTGAGTAGTCAACACGTTTACCCAAAAGGTTTTGACGGAAACGCCCTTGTTTACCTTTAAGCATATCGGATAAAGATTTTAATGGACGATTACCAGGACCTGTTACAGGACGACCACGACGACCATTATCAATCAATGCATCAACCGCTTCTTGTAACATACGTTTTTCATTACGTACAATAATATCTGGAGCGCCTAAATCTAGCAAACGTTTTAAACGATTGTTACGATTGATAACGCGACGATATAAATCGTTAAGGTCAGATGTAGCAAAACGGCCACCATCTAACTGAACCATTGGGCGCAATTCAGGAGGAATAACAGGAACAATATCCATAATCATCCATTCTGGGCGATTGCCAGATTGACGGAATGCTTCTACAACTTCTAAACGGCGAACGGCACGAATTTTACGTTGACCGCTAGCGGAGTTTAACTCTTCGCGTAATTCAGCATTTAATTGTTCTAAATCAAGTTCAGCTAACAACGCTTTAACTGCTTCCGCACCCATATCGATACATACAAATACAACTTCTTCAGAAGCGCCTAATTCGTAACGTTCTTCGCGAGTTAATTCTTCATACTCTTTATCCGCTTCAGGGATAGTTGCATCATCGCGAAGAGCAGCATTATAGCGCTCTTTACGTTGTGCTTCACGAACAATTGACAAACGTTCATTACGTTGTGCTACTGTTTCAATAACGACAGATTTACCACCAATAGTATATCCTTCTTCGTTAAATTGTGCTTCATATTCGCGGTATTCTTGCTCTGATAACAATTGACGTTTTGCCAATGGGCTTCCTGCAGGATCTACAACGATATAAGAAGCAAAGTATAATACGCGTTCCAAGGAACGTGGAGATACGTCAAGTATGAGCCCCATACGAGATGGGATACCTTTAAAGTACCAAATATGAGATACAGGTGTAGCCAATTCAATATGCCCCATACGCTCACGGCGTACTTTTGCACGAGTTACTTCAACACCACATTTATCGCAGACTACGCCTTTATGACGAATACGTTTATATTTACCACAGTGACATTCCCAATCTTTTGTTGGTCCAAAAATGCGTTCGCAAAATAGGCCATCACGCTCTGGCTTTAACGTACGGTAGTTAATTGTTTCTGGTTTTTTGACTTCTCCATAAGACCATTCTAAGATCTGTTTAGGAGAGGCTAAACCGATTCGCATGGAATCAAATTCATTTACGTCTAGCACTACTATCGCTCCCTTCCTTATGATAAGTGTCAGTCTTCATCTTCAGTGGAATCATCCATAGGGAATGCTAATTCACTAAGAATATCATCTTCACCGCCATTATTAACAGCCTCTTCTTCCACTTCTAATACTGTTACATCTGATGTTTCAACAGCAGAACCATCCATTACATCTTCAATACCAGTTTCTACTACTTCATCTTCGTCATCAAGTTCTTTCATTACTACTTCTTCTTGATCTTCGTTCAAGATTTTTACGTCAAGACCGATACTTTGAAGTTCTTTGAGCAATACTTTAAAGGACTCAGGTACACCTGGTTCAGGAATATTTTCACCTTTAACGATTTTTTCGTAAGCTTTTACACGACCTACAACATCATCAGATTTTACAGTTAACAACTCTTGAAGCGTATACGCTGCGCCATAAGCTTCGAGAGCCCACACTTCCATTTCCCCGAAACGTTGACCACCAAATTGAGCTTTACCACCTAATGGTTGTTGTGTAACAAGGGAGTACGGACCTGTAGAACGAGCATGAATTTTATCATCAACCAAGTGATGAAGTTTCAACATGTATACATAACCAACTGTAACTCTGTTATCCATTGGTTCACCAGTACGACCATCGTACAATACAGTTTTACCATCATCACTGCGTCCAGCAATTTCTAAAGTTTCGAAAACATCTTTTTCATGGGCACCATCAAATACAGGTGTAGCAATATGAATACCCGCTACATCTGGTTTTGGCATGCCATATGCATCATAATCGTAACCTAAACCTTCCAATTCATGTCTAATTTCGATGCGTTTTGCACGAGCAGATTCGATGTGATTAATAGTGGATTTAACTTTATTGATAGCTTCTAATTCTTCAACTAAAGCAGACTCCATTACAGGAGCTTCTTCCTCAGTGCCGAAGTATTCCATATGAAGCTCGTTATATTTAGATTCTAACGCTTTAAGTTCATTATAACGTTCTTCACCACCAAGAGCAGCTAATTTCTTTTGTGCAGCTTCCTCTACATGTTCGAGGATTTGAGATTTCAAATCGATAATTTTTTCATCAATATCGAAGTGCGCAGTAGTCACATCTTCTGCTGCTTTAGCTTCTAATGCTTGTATTTCTGCGTATAAGTCGCGAATAACATCAATTTCTTCCCAATAAGATGCATCAGTTCGAGCTTCTTTCAATACATTTTGGATATGAAGGTCAGTAGCTTTGATTTTCATACCTAAACCTTGAACAGCCCAACCCAAGTGAGTTTCCAACACCTGACCGATATTCATACGAGAAGGTACGCCCAATGGGTTCAATACAATTTGAACTGGTGTGCCATCTGGAAGGAAAGGCATGTCTTCTTTTCTCATAACGCGAGAAACGACACCTTTGTTACCGTGACGGCCGGCCATTTTATCGCCTTCGTGAATTTTACGTTTTTGCGCAATATATACACGTACAAGTTTATTAACACCTGGTGCTAATTCATCACCATTTTCACGAGTGAAGACTTTTACGTCTACGACTTTACCAGATTCACCATGAGGTACGCGCAAAGAAGTATCCCGAACTTCACGTTCTTTATCGCCAAAGATAGCGCGCAATAAGCGTTCTTCTGGTGTCAATTCAGTTTCACCTTTTGGTGTTGCTTTACCAACCAAGATATCACCAGGATGTACTTCTGCACCGATGCAGATAATACCTTCTTCATCAAGGTTTTTAAGCATATCATCGCCCGTATTAGGCAATTCACGAGTAATTTCTTCGGCACCTAATTTAGTGTCACGAGCATCACATTCATATTCTTCAATATGAATAGAAGTATAAATATCTTCTTTGCAAAGCTCTTCGCTAAGCAAGATAGCATCCTCGTAGTTATAACCTTCCCAAGGCATAAACGCAACTAGAACGTTATAACCAAGAGCCAATTCACCGCCATCAGTAGCAGGCCCATCAGCCAATACTTGACCTTTTACAACATGATCACCACGGTTAACGATTGGTTTTTGGTTGAAACATGTAGATTGGTTAGAACGTAAGAATTTATTTAATCGATATGTATCAACTCGACCATCGCTATCGCGAAGAATGTGGATTTCATTACCCCAACAACGAACAACCTTACCTGCTTCACGTGCTAATACGCAAACGCCAGAGTCAGTAGCCGCTGTATATTCCATACCTGTACCAACTAATGGAGCCTGAGCACGCAATAACGGTACTGCCTGACGTTGCATGTTCGCACCCATAAGTGCACGGTTCGCATCGTCATTTTCAAGGAATGGAATCATGGCTGTACCAATGGATACAACTTCTTTTGGACTAACGTCCATGTAGTCAACTTTATCAGGTGCTACTTCTAATACATCATGTCCACGGCGACATGCAACATGGTCGTTAGCGAAATAACCTTCTGCATCAAGTGGAGAGTTCGCTTGGGCAATCGTCATGCCTTCTTCTTCATCAGCAGTCATATATACTACAGAATCACTAACGCGAACTTTGATAACTTTGTCTGCATCTGCGCCTTCACCATAAATTTTTTCAACTTTACGGTATGGAGCCTCGATAAAACCAAATTCATTAACCTTTGCATAGTTAGACAAGGAGTTAATCAAACCAATGTTAGGGCCTTCTGGTGTTTCTATAGGACACATACGGCCATAATGAGAATGATGCACGTCACGAACTTCGAAGCCAGCGCGTTCACGAGATAAACCACCTGGGCCCAATGCGGAAAGACGACGTTTATGAGTCAATTCTGCTAATGGGTTAGTTTGGTCCATGAACTGGGACAACTGAGATGAACCAAAGAATTCTTTAATAGCCGCTACGACTGGACGAATATTGATTAATGCTTGTGGAGTAATAGATTCAATTTCTTGAATCGTCATACGTTCACGCACAACCCGTTCCATACGTGTTAAACCAATACGGAATTGATTTTGCAACAATTCACCTACACAGCGAAGACGGCGATTTCCCAAATGGTCGATATCGTCAGTATGACCGATACCATCCATCAAGTTTAACAAGTAAGAAATATTCGCAATCATATCTTCTCTTGTTACCGTACGATGATCAAACTCTAAATTGCAATTGTTACAGATAACTTTTGCTTCGATACCATCAGTAGTAGTCACGAAAAATTCTGCAAAACCTTCGCCATCAAATACATGGCTGCTCGCAACGATATCGAGCTGTTCCTCTCCGACTTGTACGCCTGCATCGAGAATTACTTCACCAGTTTCAGTATCTACGATTGGTTGTGCCAATGTTTGACCCAGCATCCGTTGACGCCAGCCTAATTTTTTATTTAATTTATAACGACCTACGCGCGCTAAATCATAACGACGAGCATCAAAGAATAAATTATCAAATAGATTGCGAGCAGATTCCACAGTAGGTGGTTCACCTGGACGTAATTTTTTGTAGATTTCTACCAAAGCTTCATCAGCAGATTGAGTAGTATCTTTTTCTAATGTGCGAACGATACGTTCATCATAAACTGGCAAACCATCTTCATCAACTTGCCCACTCCAGAACAAATCGAGAATACTTTCATTTGTATCCCAACCCAAAGCACGAACAAGCACAGTAGCTGGTAATTTACGATTTCGATCAATACGAACAGCAACGACTTCACTGGCATCAGTTTCAAGTTCAATCCACGCACCACGATTAGGAATAACAGTAGATTCATATAAACGATTACCCATGGTATCAATTTCTTTACCATAGTACACGCCAGGAGAACGTACCAATTGGGATACGATAACACGTTCTGCACCATTGATGATGAAAGTACCAGTATCCGTCATCAACGGGAAATCACCCATAAATACTTCTTGTTCTTTAATATCCATATTTTCAGGATCATTATTAACAAGACGTACATTTACACGAAGCGGTGCTGCATAGGTCGCATCGCGATTTTTACACTCATTAATATCATACTTAGGCTCACCTAAGCTAAAACCTTCAAAAGAAAGTGCTAAATTACCTGAATTGTCTTTAATAGGAGAAATATCGTTGAAAATATTTTGTAAACCACTCTCCAAGAACCACTCATACGACTTGCGTTGAATGTCCAACAAATGCGGCATTTTAATGACTTCGTTAATTTTTGCATAGGTGTAACGAGTCCGTTTGCCTACTTGTTCAGGTCTGAACATATTTGCTTGCCCTCCTTCAAATACACGGTCTACCATATTCTATAACGGCATAGAAAAGACATCTTACAGGTCTCAGTTTTCCTGCTCCGATAACGTCAAATAAGCAAGGCCTTTTATCATTTTAAAATAACCTTGCTTTCCATTATCCAAGCACAACCTTGGAAGAAAAACCTTACTACTATTTAAGTTATAGCTTCTACATGGAAAAGTAGAAAATGCTACTTTTGCAATTTATAATTATATCACCACAAAAAAGAGCTGTCAACAAAACTATTGACAGCTCTTTTGAAAACTTCATTGACCATAAAAAGTATTAGAAGTAAAAATTAAAATTTATATATACTGTTTTCGTTATTACAAATATCTTACTGCTCTTAACAACAAGAGTCCAACTAGTTACCTGTATTTTTCAAAAGATCAACACCTGCAATACCAGGTCGGGTCATTTCCTTTGGAGATAAGATATAATTAATTTCTTCTTCTGTCAACAAACCTTCTTCCAAAATAATATCGCGAATAGCTCGGCCAGAAGTGTACGCCTCTTTTGCTAACCCTGATGCGGTTTCATAACCTAAATGAGGTAATAAAGCCGTAACGATACCAACGGATCGATTAAGCCAATATTCACATTGCTCTCTATCCACCTCAAGATCCACAAGCAACTTATCAACAAAGGTATTTACACCATTTTTCAAATAACACAAATTGTTAAATAAGTTATATGCCAACACAGGTTCCATTACGTTTAACTCAAATTGACCATTTTCTACAGCTAATGTGATAGTAAGATCATTGCCGATAACTTGGTAGCACACTTGGTTCAATACTTCTGCGATAACAGGATTTACCTTACCAGGCATAATGGAGGACCCCGGTTGGCGTGGTGGTAATTTTAATTCCCCAATACCACAGCGAGGACCAGATGCCATCAAGCGAAAATCATTAGCCATTTTGATGAGTACTAAGGCTGTAACTTTTAAACCACTAGAAATATCTGCAAAAATATCAGTATTGTTAGTCGCATCAATGAGATTATCTGCAGTGTAGAATGGTTCACCTACAACTTCACTCAACTCATAGGCTACATCTTCAATATAACTAGGTTCTGCATTGAGACCTGTACCTACAGCAGTAGCCCCCATATTAATAACATGAGCACCTTCTACCGCCGATTTAATTCGTTTAATACCGCGGCGCACACCAGATGCATAAGCAGCCATTTCTTGCCCTAATGTAATTGGTACAGCATCTTGCAAATGAGTGCGACCCATTTTTAAAATTTCACTGTACTCTTCAGCTTTTTTCTCTAATTCATCAACAAGACGTTGTAATGCTTCAAGTAGAGGTTTCGATTTCAAAATAGCACAAACCTTAATAGCTGTTGGGAAGGCATCATTAGTGGACTGTGCCATATTGCAATGATTATTGGGACTCACAATATCATAAGCACCTTTTGGATGACCTAAAATTTCTAATGCACGATTTGCCAATACTTCGTTCATATTCATATTAACAGATGTACCTGCACCGCCTTGAATCGGATCTACAGGGAATTGATCTGCCAATTCGCCGCGAATAACTTCATCAGCAGCTTGCACGATAGCTTTGCCAACAGATACATTGAGGCGACCAGTTTTCATATTTGCCATTGCAGATGCTTTTTTTACCATCGCCAAGGCTTTGATAAAATCTTGATCTAAATGTTTGCCTGTAATGTGAAAATTTTCTAAAGCACGGATGGTTTGTACTCCATAATATAACTCATCTGCTACTTCTAATTCACCTAGAAAATCATGCTCTTTTCTCATACTAAGCCTTCTTTCTATATTATGAATACCATTGTATTAACAATCATTATTATATCGACTTCATTATAGCATGTATTTTGTATACATAAAAGTCATTTTATATATTCTGTAAAAACAATATTCTATATAATCTCAATGATTCAAATTTGATACAGTCTCACCCATTTTGTAGTGCAATATTTTGATTTTCTTTACATTCACTAAACAAAAAGAGAATCTATATTATGTATGCTTTCACAATCCGTCAGTGCTTAGTAGTTTTACAGAAGTATTGATATTAATGATACGTAATATATAGTACAATAAAAGAAATCAATTTATGTAAGGGAGTTTTACCATGATTAACGTCAATCACCTAATAAGGATGTTCTGCTTATTCCTCTTCACCGTCGTAGGCTACGGTTTCTATAATGCCTATCTACCGATCACAGATCCAGTAGAATCTAATTATGTACTATCTGCCGTTACCATGCTTAAACATAATTCTTGGATATCCCCCATGATTTATGATAATGTGTGGTACGACAAACCACCGCTCACCTATTGGGTACTGATGATTACATACAAACTATTTGGTATTTCCGATTTTACATCGCGTATTCCCAATACATTAATTGCAGGTATATCAGTTAGTTTTATATATCATATCGTGTATCGCATCAAACAATCCATCCCGATTGCCATAACTAGTGCCATATTACTTATGAGTACATTACAATTTTGGTACATATCCCATGCAATCATTACCGACGGTTTCCTGTTTTTCTTTTCCCTCGCAACCTTCGGCTACGCTTATCTTGCTTTAGAATATCACGACCGCAGTGCCATGGTGAAAGCATACGCCGCCACAGGCTTTGCTATTATAACAAAGGGTCCTATTGGATTACTATTGCCGGGATTAATTTTACTCCTCTTTACCTTTGTAAAAGCTTTGCAATCAAAGGATAGTAAATGCAAAGCGTTGCTCCAAGAATGGCGTATTCTATTTAATCCCTTAGGAATCCTAGTTTGCTTACTCATTGCCAGTCCATGGTATATCGCCATGTACAACATGCATGGCATCGATTTTATTCTCGGATTCTTAGGGCTGCATAATGTGGACCGTGCTCTTGTATCAGAGCATCCTAAATTCGATGTGTGGTATTACTATCTCATCATTGTGCCCATAGCACTATTACCTTGGACACCGCTATTGATATCGAAGCTCCGTAAATTAGATTGGCACCATAATTTTAATCAACTTAGTGCTCTTTGGTTTTTCATCATTATCCTATTTTATTCATTAGTAGCTACTAAATATTTAACCTATACATTACCAGCCATTATTCCATGTATTATTTGGACGGGTGAGCAATTAGTCTCAGTATTACACAATAGATTTAGCGATTGCAAGAATTCATTCGCCTTTATAAAGCTGGTACTCACACCTTATATCATTTTTAATCTTATATTCCTAATAGCTACGTTCTTTGATTCTTCTCTTAGCCCTACTCCACTCATCATAAGCAGTATATTATGTTTAGGTAGTTGTATTATTATAACCCGTAGAAAAACAATCACAAAATCTACTATCATGTATCTAATACTCCCAATCCTATGTATATACTCTGCCATCACCATAACTGTTCCACCAATATTAACATCACAATCAGGTATACAATTTAAACCTTATCTTCAAAAAGATATACCAACCTATATACGGCACCTACTATACCTCATTAATCTATTATACAGACACAATGCCAACTCAAGTATTTGTAGATACAAAAGACGATCCACGTTGGACTAAAGGCAAAAATTTAATGCCTACTATCACAAAACAAGAACTCTTAAACAATAGCAAAAACCTTAATAAAGCTATTGTTATTGTACCCAATAAATATGATAGAGATTTTATTACTACCGAAATATATCAACAAAGTAAAAAAATCGGTCAAACTAAGTCTGGCAAAATCTACCAATTACATTAATTCTATAAGCAAAATCCCTCTTCTATCACGATGAGGGATTTTCTTTGTTTCTCGTTAATACATTTAGGGATTATAGAACCCGCTATAGGACGAAACAAGTATGTATTTGATTATACAAAAAAGGCGTACCTCTCGGTACGCCTTAATATGTTAGGGCTAAGAATTATTTCAATTCTACGGATGCGCCAGCTTCTTCCAATTGAGCTTTCAAAGCTTCAGCTGCTTCAGTTGGAACGCCTTCTTTTACAGGTGCAGGAGCGCCGTCAACGATAGCTTTAGCTTCTTTCAAGCCAAGACCAGTTGCTTCACGAACAACTTTAATTACGTTGATTTTAGATGCGCCAGCATCTTTCAAGATTACGTCGAAAGAATCTTTAGCTGCGCCAGCACCAGCATCACCAGCTGCTGCTACTGCTACAGGAGCTGCTGCAGTTACGCCAAATTCTTCTTCGATTGCTTTTACAAGATCATTAAGTTCAAGGATAGTTGCTTCTTTCAATTCAGCAACGATGTTTTCAATGTTCAATGCCATTTTAGATTTCCTCCATAAAATAGTTTTTATTGAGCTAGTACTAAGCGACTAGCGGATAATTTGCAGATATTATTCTGCAGCTTCTGCTGGTTGAGCTTCTGCAACAGCTTTGACAGCGTATGCAACGTTGCGAACAGGAGCTTGCAACACGGAAAGCAACATGGAAAGCATACCATCGCGATTTGGAAGGTTTGCAATTGCTTTAACTTGAGCAGCATCCATAACTTCGCCTTCAACGATACCAGCTTTAACAGTAACAACTTCTTGTTCTGTAGCTTTAATGAATTGTTCGATTACACGAGCAGGTGCAACAGCATCTTCTTTAGAAGTAGCCAACGCAGTTGGGCCTTCCAAATGCTCAGTGAAACCTTCAAGATTCAATTCGTTTGCAGCAATGCGAGTCAAAGTATTTTTGATTACTTTGTATTCAACACCTTCAGCCAACATTTTGCGACGAAGATCAGTAGCTTGAGCTACAGTCAAACCAGAGTAACCAATCAATACAGCACCTTTTGCTTCGGAAAGAGTTTCTTTCATTTGAGCAACAATTGCTTTTTTTGATTCAGTGACAGCCATTAGATTACCTCCTTATAGATTTTTGTGGTGCTCTATGTACTATCTTAGCGTAAAAAGACCTCACCGTTGCCGATGAGGTCGTAACTATCCCAGTTTATTCTAGGTGTCAGCCTCAGCGGGCGGATTTTCATCCATTATACATACCTGCCGTCTACAGCTAAGAGACATATGTGATTATTGCTCTTTGGAAACTGCGCTCAATTTGAACACATTCAAAGGCACACCAGGGCCCATTGTAGAAGCCAAAGTTACAGATTTAATATATTGACCTTTAGCAGCTACAGGTTTAGCCTTGATAATAGTATCAACGATTGTACGATAGTTGTCAAGTAATTTTTCATCATCGAAAGACGCTTTACCGATGGAGCAAGAAATAATACCTGCTTTATCAGTACGGTATTCGATTTTACCAGCTTTGATTTCGTTTACTGCACGAGCAACGTCTGGAGTTACAGTACCAACTTTAGGGTTTGGCATCAAACCTTTTGGACCCAAGATTTTACCAAGACGGCCTACTTGGCCCATCATGTCAGGTGTAGCAACTACTACGTCGAAGTCACTCCAACCACCTTGGATTTTTGCTACCAACTCTTCAGAACCAACGAAATCTGCGCCAGCATCTTCAGCTTCTTTAATTTTGTCGCCTTTTGCGAATACAAGAACGCGTTTAGTTTTGCCAGTACCATGAGGCAATACTACTGCACCACGAACTTGTTGATCAGCGTATTTAGGGTCGACATTCAAGTTGAAAGCGATTTCAACTGTTTCATCGAAATTTGCAGTTGCAGTTTTCTTAACAAGCTCAATTGCTTCCACTGGCTCATAAAATTTACCAGCTTCAATAAGTTTTGCTGCTTCAGCGTATTTCTTACCTACTTTTGCCATTATAATATCCTCCTTATGTGGTCAAACGGGAATTCCCTCCCACCGATTAGCGCCTATGCACCAATCGTACGCTTATTAGTCAACGATTTCAATGCCCATGCTGCGAGCAGTACCTTCTACCATGCGCATACCTTGTTCTACGGTATTAGCATTCAAGTCAGGCATTTTTGTTTCAGCAATTTCACGAACTTTATCGCGACTTACTTTAGCTACTTTATCACGGTTAGGTACACCAGAACCTTTTGGAATACCTGCAGCTTTTTTCAACAATACTGCAGCTGGTGGAGTTTTTGTGATGAAGTCAAAGCTACGATCTTCATATACGTTAATAACTACTGGAATGATCAAGCCCGCTTGTTTAGCAGTACGTTCGTTGAATTCTTTTGTGAAAGCAACGATATTAACACCTGCTTGGCCTAGTGCAGGACCAACTGGTGGTGCTGGAGTAGCTTTAGCGGCTTCAATTTGTAGTTTTACTTGTTTAACTAATTTCTTAGCCATGGGTAATTAAACCTCCTATGCTTATACTGTGGTGGTAACGGATCTACATCCTCCCACTGGCAACCAAAATCGATTGCACTTTTAGAGTTATAGTATATATATTAAAGAGTTTTTTCAACTTGAGAAAACTCTACCTCTACCTCTGTGTCTCGGTTGAACATCTCAACGTTAAGTTTTAATGTTCCTTTTTCAGGGTTAATTTCGGTAATAACACCTAGTCTATCTTCAAAGGCTCCGGACGTAATGCGTACCGTTTCACCAACTTCTACATCGATGTTGATTGTTGGTTTCTTATCCAAGCCCTGAGACTTAAGTATATGTTCTACTTCGGAATCAGAAAGTGGAACTGGTTTTGTAGCAGAACCAACGAAACCAGTTACACCTGGTGTGTTGCGTACAACATACCAAGAACGGTCGTTAACTTCCATCTCAACCAATACATACCCAGGAAAGATCTTACGTTTTACTACTTTTTTAACCCCATCTTTTTCATCCACTTCATCTTCAAGAGGTACTAGAATACGGCTAATTACATCTTGTAGACCCATAGATTGAACCTTAAGTTCAAGAGTGGTTTTTACTTTATTTTCGTAGCCTGAATAGGTATGAATTACATACCACTTCTTATCTGCTTCCATGTAATGGCCCCCTATCCAACAATGCGCAACAACAAATTAAATAGTTGAGCAAAAATCGCATCATATACATAAATGAGTAAGGCGATAAAAATCGTTACCAAAAATACTACAATTGTGTAATTGATGAGCTCTTTTCTTGTTGGCCAGACTACTTTTTTCAGTTCAGCCTTTACACCGCGGAAGAATTTACCAAATCCACCACGCTGCTGCACTGCTGAGTTAGACTTTGCCATTTGTTCACATCCTCAAATCAACAGGTAATGAATGATAAGAATTATTTTGTTTCACGGTGTAATGTATGTTTACCGCAGAATTTGCAATATTTCATCATTTCAATACGATCAGGATTGTTTTTCTTATTCTTGTTCGTTTGATAGTTACGTTGTTTGCAATCTGTGCAAGCTAAAGTAATGGCATTACGCATCCGGATACACCTCGCTTTATATGTTAATCTAAATATGTCTCTTGTACTCGAAAATCGGTCGACTACATACTAAAAAACTATATCATATGAGTCAAGCGATGTCAAGTTTTTGAGCAACTCAAAAAAGCCAGGCACATATCTCCTGGACATGTTTAGTATAACAAAGAATAACTGCTATAGCAAGATGCTACAGCAGTTATTCTTTAAAAATGCATCCTCAAAATAGAGGATGCATTTTTCTCCATATATAATATATAGGTTCTAATCTCAGATTAGCCTTTTAGCCTTCGATTGCAGTAACTACGCCAGCGCCTACAGTGTGACCACCTTCGCGGATAGCGAAACGAAGACCTTCTTCGATAGCGATTGGAGTGATCAATTCGATATCCATAGTTACGTTATCGCCAGGCATACACATTTCTACACCTTCAGGAAGGTTTACAACACCAGTTACGTCTGTTGTACGGAAGTAGAATTGTGGACGGTAGTTGGAGAAGAATGGAGTATGACGGCCACCTTCTTCTTTAGTCAATACGTATACTTCAGCTTTGAATTTAGTGTGTGGGTTGATGGAACCTGGTTTAGCCAATACTTGACCACGTTCGATGTCTTTACGGTCTACACCGCGAAGCAATGCACCAACATTGTCACCTGCTACTGCAGAATCCAAAGTTTTGCGGAACATTTCAAGACCAGTTACTACGTAGGAGTCAGCTTTTTCTTTCAAACCTACTACTTCTACAGTATCGCCAACGTTTACTTCACCACGTTCAACACGGCCAGTTGCTACTGTACCACGACCTGTAATTGTGAAAACGTCTTCTACTGGCATCAAGAAAGGTTTGTCAGTATCACGAACTGGAGTTGGGATGTAAGCGTCTACTTGAGCCATCAATTCTTCGATAGCTTTTACGTATTCAGCATCACCTTCCAACGCTTTCAACGCGGAACCAGCGATTACAGGGATGTCATCACCAGGGAATTCGTAGGAGGAAAGCAATTCGCGAATTTCCATTTCTACTAATTCTAACAATTCTTCGTCGTCAACCATATCTTTTTTGTTCATGAATACAACGATAGCAGGTACACCTACTTGGCGAGCCAACAAAATGTGCTCACGAGTTTGTGGCATAGGGCCATCCGCAGCGGATACTACCAAGATAGCACCGTCCATTTGAGCAGCACCAGTGATCATGTTTTTAACATAGTCAGCATGGCCTGGGCAGTCAACGTGTGCATAGTGACGGCTGTCAGTTTCGTATTCAACGTGTGCAGTGTTGATTGTGATACCGCGTTCACGTTCTTCTGGAGCTTTATCGATCATGCTGTAATCTTGGAAATCAGCTTGACCTTTTTCAGCCAATACTTTTGTGATTGCAGCTGTCAAAGTAGTTTTACCATGGTCAACGTGACCGATTGTACCGATATTAACATGCGGCTTATTACGTTCAAATTTTTCTTTTGCCATTTTAGGAAATAATCCTCCTTTTGAAAAACAAAATACTTTATAGTATTACTATATAATAATAAACTATTTTAATCAATGGACTATTCATCCCTTACACATCATTATACCATACTGTGCAAATCTTTAATAAGTCCCTATCAGCGCAGGCATAGTCTAATATCCATATGTCCAATAAAGTTTGTTAAAATCGGCTCTATCATAAATGTTAGGCATACATTCCCACATCTAACAAAGTCCTCTTAAAACCCAACAATAATTTATAAAACACAAAAACTCCTATCCTATAGACATCTATAGTTAGGAGTAAAAACTTCACCAAGTGAAATTAATGGTGGCGGCACACGGATTTGAACCGCGGACACACCGGGTATGAACCGATTGCTCTAGCCAACTGAGCTATGCCGCCATGTATGGAGCTAGTGACCGGGATTGAACCGGTGACCTTATCCTTACCAAGGATACGCTCTGCCGACTGAGCTACACCAGCACAATGAACGTTCACGTCACTGCAATTATGGTTGCGGGGACAGGACTTGAACCTGCGACCTTCGGGTTATGAGCCCGACGAGCTACCAACTGCTCCACCCCGCTATGTAAATGGTGGAGGGAGAAGGATTCGAACCTTCGAAGTCGAAGACGGCAGATTTACAGTCTGCTCCCTTTGGCCGCTCGGGAATCCCTCCAAAATAAAATGGAGCTGGCGATAGGAATTGAACCCACAACCTGCTGATTACAAGTCAGCTGCTCTACCTATTGAGCTACGCCAGCATCATTACGACAAGATGTATTGTATCATCTGCCACACTAAGTGTCAAGAACTTTTTTAAACTTTTTTAATTAAGTTCTCGTTCTTTCACTGCGGTGTTCCTTAGTGCTATATCAATATATCACGAATGAATTTCTAATGCAAGTATTTTATCAAAAAAATTTTATTTTTCATTTCAAAAATAGCCAAAAACCAGCAAAACCTAAGTATTATCTAGATTTTGCTGGCTGTTATTGTAGATACAATATAAAATTAGCACATATATCTTTAAAATCTCACTAACGGTTACCGCAATACAAGCAGCAACATACAGTCTGCATAACACATAATGAATCAGCAGAGTATTTTAATCAATTACAATTACATGTTCTGGTTGTGAAATAGTAACCACTGCATGTTTCGGATTGTTATTATGTTCTAAATAGAGCTGATCGCCTTCTAAGTGACCACGCCATCCAACCACGATAGGATAGGTTTTACTGATTGTTTTCAAGATATCTAAAGGTTCTAAATTCAAAATAGGCGCAAACAACACATTAATACCATCTAAGAGGACTACCTCCGTATCACTGCGGGTTAGAGCCCGTCTTATCACATCCTCTGCGAGTTTAGGACGTTCGTCACGAGGAACTAACAAAAACTCCTCTTCAATGAGCTGTTTCGCTTCTAAATATTTCCATCCTTTTTGCTCAGCTAATTCACGAATCAACAAACTTTTGCCAGAACCAGGACCACCTACGATGAACAATATACGTTCTTCATCACCTTGAATTTGCTCCCAACGTTCTTTCACATCTTGTACAGTAACCATATCCTTTACCTCCTCGCTTAGATAAACCTACTTAACTGGTCGATCAGATAACATAACGGATTTGATATATTGGTTTTTATCATCTAAGGCGAACTGTAAATAAGAAGTATTCGACCTTGGATTTTTGTACTCATATACAGTAGCTGTGCCATTATCTGTGCTAGATTCTACGATGCGTGTCGGCATACCGTAGACGAATAGCAATAGATATTTTGTATCCCCTATGGAAATTCCCCGTCTCGTCGGTGTATATATATTGAGTAATACCCGATTGATAAGAGATGCTTTGTCCACACTGACACCATATTCATTATAGCCAATAAAACTGGAACCAAATAACATACCTTGGGTGCGCCATTCACTATTCGAATCATTGGAAAACTTTTGATTCAAATGCAACCCACGCAAAACAAAATCATCCTCAGTCAATTGCCCTGCCTTAAAATCATACATATCCGTAGTTGGCAGACCAAAACGAGGCCATACTTGCCCATCTATAATATCAATTGATTCAATATTATTCTTCTTGATGGTGAAAGCAATATACGCAACCCCTTTTTCTATAGCACGCTTAGATTGGCTATTATTATTTGTATTCGCTATAACAGGAGTAAACTCCTTTTTTTCATTCCATACTTTTTCGTTATCACTTTTATATAAGAATATATAAGATTCATCCGATGAATTACGCCACATCGCATTAGGGCTACCATATGCAAAAATCATTTCCATACGAGAAGTACCAATGCCAACATCGCGGACAGTACTTGCTTGCTTATCTGTAGTATGAATATTTGTAATAGCACCTACAGGATACAAATAAGTAGCTCCTTGTCCGCGCAACTGATGATTAGTTAGTCTGGATTTATCCGGTCCAGTATATACAGTTATATCCATATGTTTCTCATGATATGTCGTGAACACACCTTTTACTGTTTTCTTGGTAGCTAATGCCGGTGTATAAATATCACCAATAGCATACCCATGGGTAAATGCTGTATCAGCAGTGTCATCACGTAGTTTATCATCACCAGAATTCATCTCAGCTGATGATGATTTTCCGTTTTTGATAAACACTAAAAAATCGTCTAACACTCCTAATGCAGGTAAATTATTAGACGTATAAGAACGACCGATATCAGCTAAATTATTACGCGTATCAGAAGGCATTTCTCCATCATTTTCACTGGCTGCTTGCCAATATTGAAGAGAATCTCCAAAAGCGGTCACCGCCAATTGCTCTGCTAGCCAACCTTTTTTAGAGCGTATTGTTTCATCATTAGTTTTAATAATAATAATTGGTGTCGGCTCTTCCGTAGCATAATTAACATTATCATCGCTAACTTCACGGGCCGTATCATCTACTGCATGAGGTACAGTACTGTCCCCTACATCACCAACCACCGTATCTGCTGCAACAGATGCAACACGCGTTGTATTGATATCATTAGCTAAGCGTATAGCATCATCTACAACAGAAGTCGCCGACGCAGGGACTACAATCGATACAAACGCAGCAGCTAACGCCATCTTAGATAGTACATATTTCATTAATTATTCTCCATTTATACAACTCATTTGAAATTCATTACAGCATCTGCATCACTAAATTTACGCTGCAGATGTATCGTGTATTTCTATTCTAACTGAGTTCTTATCGGTACATCTTCAATTGTTCTTTTAGCCAATCAATCCAAGTTGCTAATCCATCTTTCGCAATACAGCTCACTTCAAATATAAAACCTTGAGGATTTAAATTCCGAATGTCCTTCACCGCTTTATCCTTATTGAACGGCACATATGGTAGCAAATCTATTTTATTCAGCAATACTGCTTTTGATTCTTTAAAAATCAATGGGTATTTAAGAGGTTTATCTTCCCCCTCTGTAACAGATAAAACTGTTACTTTCATAGATTCGCCAATTTCAAATTCTGCAGGGCATACTAAATTACCAACATTTTCAATGATAATCATATCCAATGTATCAAGGTCTAAGTCCTCCACCGCATCTTGAATCATGTGAGCATCTAAATGGCACCCACCGACCGTATTGATTTGAATAACAGGCACTCCCAATGCATGAATACGTTCTGCGTCTTGGTTAGTAAATAGATCACCTTCAATAACAGCGATGTTATAATCTTTCACCAGCTCTTGTAAAGTGGCCTCAAGCAAAGATGTTTTACCAGCCCCTGGAGACCCCATTAAATTAAATACGAATATGTTTTTTTCTTTAAACAATCGTTGCAAATCGCTAGCAATGGCATCATTTTTAGCGAGCACATTTGTTTTAACTTCTACTTGCATACTAACCTCAATCTATATCAATTGATGTGACTTGCAATTCGCGCCCTCCAATAGTATTGATATATTTACTTTCACAATGTGGACAAATAAAGGCATAATTTTGCACATCAAATACAGCATCACAATCTAAACATTGTCCAGTAATAGGAATGGTGTGAATATCAATTTTCGAACCTTCAGCAGCTGTTCCCTTGACAACAGCATCCCAACAAAATAAAAGCGCATCTGGTTCAACTCCACTCATAAGACCCAAATCGAGTTGCACGGAGTGAATGATAATTCCATTATTTTGTCTCATCGTATCTAAAGCAATATCCAAAATACCTTCAGCAATGGACATTTCATGCATGATAAGCCTCAAATACAGCTTCTAACATCATAGTAGTTGTTACAGAACCAACACCGCCAGGCACAGGTGTAATAGCACTAGCTACTTTACTAACAGCAACATAATCTACATCGCCTACAGTTTTTCCATCTAATTCATTAATACCTACGTCGATAACAACAGCGCCGGATTTCACCATGTTGTCCGTAATCATATGAGCACGCCCTGCTGCGGCAATAACAATATCAGCTTCTCTTACATGACTCGCCAAATCGGCAGTGCGAGAGTGGCAAATAGACACCGTTGCATGACGTTCTAGTGCCATCAATGCCACTGGTTTACCAATCACTTGGCTACGCCCTATAACCACCACGTGTTTCCCTTCTAAAGGAATACCATAATGATCGAGAATAGCGATACATGCCTTGGCTGTACAAGGAACAAAACCGCCTTTACCAGCCGTTACAAGACCAATATTATGGGTTGTTAGTCCGTCTATATCCTTTTTAGGGTTTAACGCATCAATAAGCGCTTCTGTATCAATATGTTTCGGCATAGGCATAAGTGGCAAAATACCATGTACCGCATCATCATTATTCAAATCTGTTAAAGCAGCGAATACCTCTTCATTCGTTGCCGTAGCAGGTAATTGTTTACGAACAAAGCCATAACCAAAATTTTTTGCTGTTTTTTCCATAAAATCTGCATACATATTGGCCCCATGGTCATCCCCTACAAGCAAAATAGCCATCGTGATTACGCCTTCACCAATGGATGTCATTTTCTCTTGCAAAATCGTTTTATGTGCATCAGCAACTGCTTTTCCTCGTAATTCTAACATTGTTATCTCCAATTCTTATATCTGTGAAATTTATATTAATGATTAAAATGAACCGTTATAGCTGTGCCCTGTTTAACAGTGGTGCCTGGCATTTCATCTTGTGATACAGCACGTCCCGTGCCATCAGGTTTAAAATTAAGGCCCGCCTGATGTAGCCAATCCCGTACTTCTCCGAAAGTAAATCCTGTAAAATTTGGCAACGTAATACTACCTGAACTACTTGAATTCACAGGTGGCAATGTTTTTACTGGCACTGTAGATACGGCTACTTCATCCTTTACATAAGGAGATAATTGGTAATACCTTACTAGCTGAACCATAATATCTTTAAACACAGGCGCCGCAATTTGCCCACCATAAATAGAACCTTTTTGCGGATCATCGATAGCGACGAGGACTACAAATTTTGGGTCTTCTACAGGTCCAAAACCAATGAAGGATGCAATATATTGTCCATCTAAATAGCCACCGTTTTGAGTATCCAATTTTTCAGCTGTCCCTGTTTTACCACCGAAATGATAGCCCTCTACCATCGCCTTAGTACCACCACCTTCGGACACCTCTTTTTCAAGAATATCTACAACAGTCTTAGCCGTTTCTGCAGGAATCGGTTGACCTACCACTTGCGGTTCTGTAGTGCTAGTCACCTCTCCTTTTACATCGCTATAAGATTTAATGATATGCGGTTTCATCATGGTGCCCCCATTGGATAAAGCACCAAAAGCACGTACCATTTGCAACGGTGTTACAGCCACACCTTGACCAATTGACATAGTTGCTACATCTAATTTACTCATATCCGTTGGGTCGTATAGAATCCCTTCCCCTTCCCCAGGAAGTTCAATACCCGTAGTAGATCCAAATCCATAGGCACGCACATATTTAGATAAAATCTCTGCCCCTGTAGTAGTACCAATTTCTGCCATCCCTGTATTGATAGAGAATTTTAGGATATCCAGAAGCTTAACAGGTCCATAACCTTCTCCATTCCAGTTTTGCATCACGTGACCATTAGCTACAAAAGCGCCTTTATCATTATACACTTGTTCTAATTTCCACTTACCAGATGCCAATGCGGCAGATGCGATAAGCGGTTTAAAGGTAGAGCCAGGTTCATACAAATTAGTGACTGCAATGTTCTTAAAGTCTTCTTCTGACCCTTGATTATAATGATTTGGATCATATGTTGGTCGGTTTGCCATAGCCAAAATTTCCCCTGTTTTAGGGTCCATAATAATAACACTAGCATGTTTGGCAGCAGTATATTCCATGGCTTTATCAAGAGCTCGTTCCGCAATGAATTGAACATTTGCATCAATAGTAAGTGTCACACTTTTACCCTTGTCAGGTAAAAATTTCGACAATACAGACCCAAAAATAGCGTACCCTTTATTATCAGTGGCCACTAGTTCTTGCTGTGTACCACCCTTGAGTTCGTCATCCAATACCATTTCAAGGCCATCTAATCCTTTATCATCAGTGCCTACAAACCCCAGCACTTGTGCAGCTAAATTGCCATTTGGATAATATCGTTTAGATTCCTCTACAAAATTGATACCCACCAGTTTTTGTTCATCAATGATAGCTTGTACAGCTTTTGATTGTGCTGGTTCCATCATGCGATTAATCCACACAAATGCAGTATCCTCTTGCAAAGCCTTCACAATATCATCCTTACTCATCTCTACATAAGGAGCAAGGAGTTCCGCCATGTCCTGAGGTGATTTATTGATCATTTTCGGATCCGCATATAGTGATTTTGTAACCACACTCATGGCTAATGGCTTGCCATGACGGTCATAAATAGTGCCTCGCGGTGACTGTAATTTTCTATCCACCTGCACTTGGCTCAAATTCTTCGCTTGTAACTCAGACTGGTCTATCACTTGCAAGTCTACCAAACGATACACCAAAACGAGTACGACAACTAAAAATGCTCGTGCACAAAATTCGATTCGTTTATTCTGACTCCCTGACAGATTTATATTTAACTTGAATTTCATTATACTATTCCCTATTCGGTACGTTGAAATTTATGAACTAACGCCGCATACAAAGCATCTGGCTCATTTTGTATGACCCCATTTTGTACCTGTTGTAATAAATATTGCAACCCCTTTGCCACGCGATTGCCTGCCACATCAAAAACCCGTTGGTCGTAATTCAAATCCTTAGTGTGCACAGGCATAACTAGACTCAAATCAGCCATACACTCACCAAAGGCTAAGGTACCATCTGTACTAGCATACGATTTACCACACCCCAGTACATCAGCGGCGCAAACCTTTGCTAGTTGTTGCCATGCTTCACGCATAATGGCACTATCTCTGAATTCACCACTACGCGCTTCCTTGCGCAACCACTTTTTTTCGTCCGCTTCTTGATGCTGTGAAAAGAAATGAAATCGCATATGATTTTTCACAATCCATGACACGCGACTAGCAAATTGTTTATTATATCCCAATCGAATCAACAAATCATACGCCATATTGGCTCCCATTATGTCATGGCCCCTGTCTGTGAGGCGTCCATTAATAATCTCGCGAATGGCAGGCATTCCCTTTGCTACATCGTGCAACAAAGCTCCCCATCGTAATATTAAATCTGGCTCTGTATGAGCTACAACAGCTAATGTATGATACCATCCATCAAATTCATGAAATGCTTTTTCTTGTGGCAAATCCACCAAATGATATAGCTCTGGTAAAATGGGCACTTCTCGAATGACACCATTCTCCACAACTCGACAAGAGCATTCCGCTAATCTTGACTGAACTAATACATCCAGCCCTTTGGCCACTGCTGGTTCTAACAACAGCCGATTTAATTCATTGCGCACTCTTTCTAGTGAAAGCCCTGATACTCGATGAAATGCCTTTGGCATGGCATCTAGCAAATCTCTAGACGGCAAAAAATCAAGCTTTGCTACAAAACGACAAGCTCTGAACAATCGAAGTGCATCTTCTTGGAACCGATCCTCAGGGTTACCAATAGTACGCAAAATTTTATGCTTTATATCACGACGACCACCGACAAAATCGACAATTTCTTTATAGCGGTTCATGGCTATACCATTGGCAGTGAAATCACGGCGCTTCACATCTTCTGCTAAACTATCGGCATAGATGATTTCCTCTGGACGATGACTATCTACACCATAACGCTCCTTTCGATATGTAGCAATTTCATAATGTTCACCATCTACGACAGCTACTACAACACCAAACGATTTGCCTACTACGCCAGGCGTATCGATACCATATTCTCCTAGAATCTCTACAACCTGCTCTGGTCGGGCGGACGTAACGATATCAAAATCATGAGGCTCCACATGCATAATCATATCGCGCACAGCACCACCAATAATATACGCCTCAAAGCCAGCATCCTCTAAAATTGTTAACAAGCGTAATGCGCGTTCCATAGGAACCTCCTTTCTGCCGAATCCGTCTCATCTATTCATTGTACTACAAATAGATAAACGAAAAAAGGCTCGTATACCACAAGACATGATATACAAGCCTTCTTATTTTATGATAAACACCCGCTATAATGACTATCATCTAGAGCAGATATCTACGATTGCATTATAAAGACCTTACCTTTTCCGCAATAGCCAATCCTGTCGGTGTCACAGCAAGACCACCATCGCTTGTTTCGCGCAACGCCGCCGGCATAGCACGACCGATATTATTCATCGCTTCCACAACATCATCTGGTGGAATTTGACTTTCTATACCTGCCAATGCGAGTTCTGCAGCTGTAATAGCATGAACCGCATAAATACCATTTCGCTTCACGCAAGGCACCTCAACGAGACCTGCCACAGGATCACAGGCAAGACCGAGGAGATTTTTCATACACAACGCAATAGCATTGCCTACTTGATGCGGTGTGCCCTCCATCATTTCTACGATAGCTGCCGCCGCCATACATGCAGCAGTGCCAATTTCCGCTTGGCAACCACCAACAGCACCAGCAACACAAGCGCGGTTGGCTACCACATTCCCCACACCAGCTGCTGCAAGAAAACCTTTTACCATGCCCTGCCTATCGATGTCATAATGCTCCGCCACGGCCTGTACCACACCGGGCATAACACCACAGGACCCAGCTGTAGGACATGCTACAATACGAAACATTTTAGCATTTGCTTCATTTACCGCAATGGCATAGGTCATTGCTTTATATGCGATATCGCTCATAAATAGAGGTTTACGTTCATACAACCTTGCCGCATCACCACCAGACATATCCGATTGTGTTCTATCGAGGTGAGTTAAACCATCCTTGATAGAGCTTTCAAAAATAGCGAGACGACGTTCAATTTCAGCAGTAATTTCCGCTTCGTTGCGGTCGTATTTTTCTAGTTCATTACGCAAAATGACATCACTAAAGGAAATTCTATGTTCCTCACTAAGGCGGAGGATATCACCAATAGATTCATATGTATAACTCATATCATCCTCCTACAATGCCTCAAAGGTCATAACATCTTGTATACCTGGGCATTCGCGCATAAATTGTACCGTAATAGGATTCACCACAGTGTCAGTGGTAATGACCATCACCGCGTCCTTATATTTTTCTTTTCTAAATACCCGCATAGAGGCGATGTTAATATCCGACTCACTAAGCGCTTGACTAATGAGGGAAATCGCGCCTGGCCGATCCTCGTGAAACACAACAAGAGTAAACTCGTCACCAGTAATTGACATATCGTTGCCGTCCACTTCGGTAATCATGATTTGACCGCCCCCGATAGAACGGCCCACCACTGACATATGTCGATTATTGGCACCGAACATATCGAATTTCACCACATTGGGATGTCCAATATCGAGAGGGGATTCTATGAAAGTATAGTCTAATCGAGATTCATCTGCTAGTTCCTGAGCATGGCGAATACGAGCGTCATCCTCTTTAAACCCTAAAAGACCGCCCAACAAAGCACGATCCGTGCCATGACCTTTATAAGTTTTTGCAAATGACCCATACAAAGTCATTTCTACACGTTGTGGCGTAGCACCGAAAATACACCGCGCCATTTTTCCTAGCCGCGCCGCCCCTGCAGTATGCGAACTAGACGGCCCAATCATAACGGGGCCTATAATATCAAAAATGCTGTTCATTGTAGGACCTCTACAGATAATACAAATGTAAATGTTATATCTATATTATATCAAGAAAATTAAACACACAACACAAAAAGACCACACCGCCCAAAGACGATGTGGTCAATATAACAACAGCCCTATCATAGAGGAGTCGAGATTAGTCTATTGTTAATACTTTCGATTTTTACTAGCCCAAGATAGCTTTCATATCAGCTTCTGGTGTTGTAATAGGATGCAATTGGAACTTGTCTACTAGAATGTTTAGTACATTGCTAGAGAAGAATTTAGGCAAGGATGGTCCGATGTAAATATTGCGGATTCCTAAAGCCAATAATGTTAACAAGATGCACACAGCTTTTTGCTCGTACCAAGACAATACAAGTGTCAATGGCAAATCGTTTACGTCGCATTCAAATGCGCCAGCCAATGCTACAGCCACTTGAATAGCAGAGTATGCATCGTTACATTGCCCCATATCGAGGATGCGAGGGATGCCGCCAATTTCGCCGATATTAAGGTCATTGAAACGGAATTTGCCGCATGCCAATGTCAATACTACTGTATCTTGTGGTGTTTGTTTAACGAATTCTGTGTAGTAGTTACGACCTACTTTAGCACCGTCACAACCGCCTACAAGGAAGAAATGTTTAATAGCGCCAGCTTTCACAGCATCAATAACAGTATCAGCAATACCAAGTACGGTGCCATGACCAAAACCTGTAGTTACTTCGTGACCGCCATTAATACCAGTGAAATGTTGAGCTTCTTTGTAGCCACCAAGTTCGATAGCACGATTAATAACTGCGCTAAAATCTTTAGTGCCATCAGCTTTTTCTTCTACGTGTGCACAGCCATCAAAACCTACCATATCTGTAGTAAAGATATTATTTTTGTAGTTTTCTTTAGGTGGCATAATGCAGTTTGTAGTGAACAAGAATGCGCCAGGAACATCAACGAATTCTTTTTGTTGGTTTTGCCATGCTGTGCCGAAGTTACCTTTCAATTGAGGATGTTTTTTCAATTCAGGGTAAGCGTGGCAAGGAAGCATTTCACCATGGGTATAAATGTTAACACCTTTACCATCTGTTTGTTCTAACAACATGTTAAGATCGTGTAAATCGTGACCTGTTACAACGATGAAAGGACCTGGTTCGATTGTCAAAGGTACTGTTGTTGGCACTGGAGTACCATATGTTTCAGTATTTGCTTTATCGAGGATAGCCATACATTTCAAGTTGATATGACCGAATTCCATCAATAGGTTCAACCATTCTTCTGCGCTGTGGTCTTTGGCAAATTCAACCATACCTTTTACGAACCATGCATCAACATCAGCATCATGAAAACCGAGGCGTGCTGCATGCCATGCATAAGCAGCCATACCGCGCATACCAAGTAATAATGTAGAGCGAAGAGATACGATATCTTCTTCACCTTTCCACAATTGTTCCCAATCAAAATTTTGTTGAGTGCTATCAATTTTCGCATGATATGCATTTACTTCGTCGATGAATTCTTGCATACGATCTTCAGAGAAGTTTACGTTTGTTACACACATGAACAAACCACGCATTAAATAATCAATGCCTTCTTTTGTGTGACCTTTAACATCTAATGCACGAGCTAAGCCAACCAAAGCAGCCGTTAACTCATCTTGTTGATTTGCAACAGTAGCAGTTTTACCACATACGCCTTGTACAGTACAGCCACCTGGTGCTGCCGATTGTTCACATTGATAACAGAACATGCTCATTATAGTTCCTCCTTTGCGAGACTTCCTCGCATCTTAGACTCTAACACATATACGATACGCTCGTTTTTACGAGTATGATTCGTGATTACATTGAAAGTATACCCTATACGTGTTACAATTTCTGTAGCTTGAGCAACAAAAATAAAACTTTTTAGAAAATATTATAGTCCTATGACTATTTACAATTATTATACAATAATTATTGCTATTTATCGGTATCAATCATCACAAACAAGATGAATCGATTAAGCATACATTTCATTATAAAAATATAGGAGGTTTCCATGATTAAACAAATCTTATCGGAAACTATCATCAATCAATATATGCCTGTCTTAAAAAAATGCCCTCTCTTTAAAGGTTTAGACACACCTGAATTAAAAAGCTATTTACAAAACGCGAAAGTTATCATCCAATCTTATAAGAAAAATGATTTCATTGCTATTTCTGGAGATTCTATGGAAGGCATCGGTGTCATTTTGGAAGGTAGCGCTATGCTTACTAGAGAAAATGTACTGGGCCAACGCGTCATTATGGCCAACCTTGAATCATCTGCCATGTTCGGTGAAGCATTATTATTTAGTAAACTCCCTCTCTGGCCAGCTACCATAAAAGCTATGAAACCATCAAAAATCATGTTCATCCCTTTAGAGACCTTTATTGAAACATTACCAGATTGTCATCAATGTCAAACAAAAATCCTTTCTAATCTATTAGAAGATTTATCAGAAAAAGCATTACTCTTAACTCGTAAAGTACATTATTTAACATTAAAGGGCATGCGCGAAAAAATCTTTGCTTATTTTACAGATTTACATACCATCCAACATAGTGAAACCCTTCTGTTACCTCACAATAGAGAGCAAATGGCGGAAGTTCTCAATGTATCTCGCACAGCCCTTAGCCGTGAGCTTGGTCGCCTTCGCGATGAAGGTATTATCGATATTAGCGGCAAAACAGTAACACTATTAGAATTAGAAGAAATTATGGAATTTGGATTTAATAACTAAATAAAAGTCACCCACAATCGATTCTTATAATCGTTCAGATACAGAAAACGCCTGCAACTTAACTGTTACAGGCGTTTTTTGCATGCTTAGTGCAATCCAACAACACTATATATTTTATATACTTTAGAACCAACGAGATAAATCGAATTCTTCTCCAATCGTGGCTTTCACATGAGCACGTCCTAAATAAAGCCCTAACAATGTTAGGGATATACGACTCATTGGGCTTGTATCATATACGTCAGCCAAATCTGATAGAACTGGCGAAATATTATCCATAATTTCCCGTGCCTCTACTCCTCTAAAGGCAGTCGGTTTACTTTTCATAAGCGCCAACAAATCACGTTGTACCACAGCATCAGAAATACGCGTTTCACGGAAGAATCGCGGTGCTAACGATTCATCAACCATAGCCAATTTATAGAGGTTTGAGTTTAAACTACGTACTACAAACCGCGAATCTACGCCACGGCCATCGGTAACACGGAACAATTCTTCTTTTGTAAAACCGCGGAAATTGAATACAAATGGATAAGAATTGCTCAATAATTGCGTCAATGTTACTTGTTCCCGTTCGGACTGCGTGCAGCGTAAATATTCAAGTTGACGATAGAATGAATTATCTAATGGCAAATCTGAGATAAAAGGTTCGATATATTTTTCCACATAATGTTTAAAATGAATTCGCCCATAATTATTAGAATTACGGGAGTACTGTAACATCAAAGTTAACGCCATCACTTGGAAATGCCCCAATGTAAGATGTGGCAACACGCGCAACGCATCGAAGGCCACTAAGTATGGCGTACTCGATTTAGGTGATTGCACTACATCAAGGAATGACTCAAGAGCTGCCATTTTCATCCAATCTGTAGGCGTCGCAGCATAAGCTTTTTGCATCGCCATCAACGCTTCTTGAATAATGATATTGTGAAGCAATGCATTGACTTCGCTAAGTTTTAAAATTCCTAGGGCCGCCAAAGCTTCACGAGTAATATCCTCAACGTAATGTAGCGAATCTCCACGAATGACACCAAAAGCCTGTATAAATGGTTCTACAGCCATAGCTACACGCTTATCCTCTTGCGCCGCTTGTGCCCATTGTCCAGTAGCTGGTTCTTCGTCTTCCACTACTGATTGCATTAACTCTGCATCGATTTCCGCAGCATTAAATAATCGCGTTTCTTCTAACATGGAAGGACCTTGTGGTTTAGATATTTCCACTCCTTCAGCACCAATCATTTGAGTTGATTCTAAGGAAATTTCACGAGTAGCTTCTAGTACATCCACAGACTCGCCAAGGGCGATTGTGTCCTCTACTGCACTTGGTTCAACTGAGATACATTGACTATCATCACCATTTGCAGTAACTGTATCACAATCTAATAACTCCGCTGTAGCACTAGTACCTGCATCCTCTACATGATTAGATTCAGTAGTAATGTTGCTTTTACTAGGCTCTTTATATTTCGGCGCAATATGCACCTTTTCTTGTTCATACAAGGTACGATGGTCATTTTGTTTTTTAGTTGGTTCTAAACTTTCAAAATTTTCATTTTTATTAAATACCGCGTAGCACACCAGAAAAAATCCAATCGCTACACCAGCTAATACGACATAGGGAATCAAACCTGACATCATGGTCTCCTCTTACAACAATGATTCATTGTACACAGCTCGGCTGCCACCAATACTCTTAGGGCGCACACGACATGCTGTTACGTGAGCATTGCCAATTTCTTTAATGGACATGCGAACCGGCACCGCCACATGTTTCATATGCATGCCAATGAAAGTATCTCCTATATCGATACCACCATGAGCTTCAATATATTCCACTGCTGCCGGGTTATTAAACCGCGCATAGGCAGTCATCGCCATGGCACCACCAGCATGCAATTGAGGTACTACATTAACTTCTTCTTCCCAAGTGATAGCACTTCGCTCCACAATGAGCGCACGGTTTAAATGTTCACAACATTGCACTGCTAATTGAATACCATATTCGTGCACTGCCTTATATATTTCATCGAATACTACCTCAGCCACATCGATATGAGAATCGGTGCCGATTTTATTTCCCCGTACTTCACTAGTCGAGCAGCCAACTACAAAAAATTGACCTGGTTCCATTTTTGCTACAGCCAATAACTCTGACATAGCTACACGAGTAGACTCGCGAATTCCATCTATAGTATGCATAATCTCGCCCCTCTTCGTTGCTAAATAGTCTATATGTATGTTAACACAAAATGCAGTCAATTTGTAGAGTTTACTAAAAAGGAATACATTAAATTGCATAAGACTTTATATAATACTAAAAGGGCTTATACCATTATGCTGTTATAACAGGATCTGCGCATAGTAATATTGGCTCTTGTATGTAAAATACAAAAAGAGGCTTGTTACCAAGCCTCTTTCAATCACTCAATGGTGATATTAGATTTTTCTGTAAGGTTTTTGACCTTCTTCGTAGAAGTTGTTACCTTCAGTATCACCAACTACGATGCATGGGAAGTCTTCAACTGTCAATTCAGCCAAAGCTTCTGGACCAAGTTCACCATATGCAAGTACTTCGTATTTTTTGATGGATTTAGCAATCAATGCTGCAGCGCCACCAACTGCTGCGAAGTATGTGCAACCATTTTTCTTCATGGATTCAACTACTTCTGGTTTACGGGAACCTTTACCAATCATGCCTTTGATACCTTGATCAAGCATTGTTGGTGTGTAAGCATCCATACGACCGGAAGTTGTAGGACCAGCGGAACCAATTGGATCACCAGGTTTTGCAGGTGTTGGGCCAAGATAGTAAACGAATTTATTAGTCCAATCGATTGGTAATTTTTCACCACGTGCCAAAGCTTCAGTCATAACTTTATGAGCAGCGTCACGAGCGGAGTAAATTTTGCCAGTGATAAGAACGCTATCACCAACTTTTAATTTACGGGAAAACTCTTCATTATATTCTTCAGTATTAATACGAATTGTTTCAGACATATTATTTACCTCCTATCGATTAAAGTTCTACGTGAGCATGACGAGCAGCATGACACATAATAGTAACTGCAACAGGAAGACCTGCGATATGAGTTGGGCCCCATTCGATGTTTACACCAATGCAAGTTGTAGTACCGCCCAATTGTGGTCCGATACCAGTTTTATTAACCATTTCCAAAATTTCTTCTTCCAATTTTGCATAGTCTGCATCTTTGTGAGGTGCGTTAATGTCGCGAAGCAAAGCTTTTTTGGACAATACAGCAGCTTGGTCCATAGTACCACCGATACCTACGCCAAGTACGATTGGAGGGCATGGGTTAGGACCAGCTTTTTTAACGATTTCAAGAACCGCATTTTTAACGCCTGCAACGCCGTCAGCTGGAACAAGCATAGCTACGCCAGATTTGTTTTCGGAACCAAAACCTTTAAGTTCTACTTGGATATCTACTTTATCGCCAGGAACGATGTCTGTGTAGATGATAGCAGGTGTATTGTCTTGTGTATTTTTACGGTTGAACAATGGTTCACCTACAACGGATTTACGAAGGTAACCTTCGATGTAACCAGCTGCAACACCAGCATTGATAGCTTCAGTAAGATCGCCACCAACGAAATGTACATCTTGACCTACTTTTAGGAATACCATTGTCATACCAGTATCTTGGCAGTATGGACGATCTTCTTTATCAGCAATTTCTGCATTTTCGATAAGTTGATCAAGAACAATACGACCTACTGGAGACTCTTCTGTTTCGCGGCCTTTTTTCAAGCCTTCATAAATGTCTTTTGGCAAGTGGTAAGCTGCATCCATACATAATTGACGGATTGTTTTTGTGATTTCAGATACATTAATCTCGCGCAAGATAATCCCTCCTCAGGAAAATAATTGGATATTAACTCTAATACCATGAGATACATTTTTCTCAAAGCGTTAAGCTAAGATTAACTCTATGTCTCCATACTAGCACACTACTGAAAGGCTTTCAACGCTTTACCTATACACTTTTCACAATGAAATTTATCGATTTGATATTAATTATCAATGATTAATTATACTGTTTTTATTCACTTTTCTGAGACACTCTTAGTAGGTTCACACTCTATAAAAGTAGATAAATACTGTAATAAATCTCACAATATCAAAACGCATATGCTTCGCTACCGTTACTTATCAGATAAATTAGTACAATTTATTCTTTTTTGCAATAAGAACATTTCTCATTTTCACGAAGTAAGTTTTCAATTATGATATTGCATAACGATGTAATTCAATATAGTTAAATTGCTAATTAACTGAAGAGCAACTTTTAAAAATCCCCCTACAATCCGCATAATAAAAGGATTTATAACACTCTATCGAATGCATTGGTTTTTATAACTATATTATCAGATTTTTTTGATAACTCATCAGCAATCATTATCTATGTGTTTTTATCATAACCTATGCATAGGAATTTTATTTTTTTCTAAAAAAAAGACTTGCTATTATATATATATTCGTTTATAATTACGAATATATTATTCCTCGATAGCTCAGTCGGTAGAGCAATCGGCTGTTAACCGATCGGTCGTAGGTTCGAGTCCTACTCGAGGAGCCAACTTTATATGGCCCGTTGGTCAAGCGGTTAAGACACCGCCCTTTCACGGCGGTATCCCGGGTTCGATTCCCGGACGGGTCACCACATGGACGATTAGCTCAGCTGGGAGAGCGCCTGCCTTACAAGCAGGATGTCGGCAGTTCGATCCTGTCATCGTCCACCAATGTAGAAGCAAGCTGTAGCTTGCTTCTTTTTTGTTTTATTCTATAATTTGTTTTATTCTATAATATATTACTAATCTCATATATATGAAAGAGTTTATTATGACACATACATTACAACGCATCATTACACATACTATGTTAGCTATAACATTTACTTTCACCACAGCTAGCGCAGCTAACATCGATATACAACCCTTAGGCAATTATTCTATCCCAATAGCACCTGCAAAAGCAACAATGTCACAAAACACAATCGAGTCTAATCAATTAAAGCAATCACAAGTAGAAATAAGCCCTATTCAAATTACATCTACCAAAGATAGTGCAACTGCCATTGAAAGCAGCCAAGAACTAACAGATCACAACACTTCGTCAAGCTACGATGGTCATTTAAAAAATTTCCCATTGCGCACGGTAACACTCGTAATCCCAACAGCATTAAAACATCAAAGCACTGCAGCATTTGGTAAATATTTATCCGATTCTATTGCTAATGTGTTAAAATACCCATACTACAATACTACAATTCTGAACACCCATGTACCTTTGCCACAGCTAACGTCCGTTGATTTGGCACAAATTGCAACTGAACAACAGTCAGATATAGTCATCATGCCAATCCCATTACAAGACGTATACGTACAACGTCCAATGCATTTCATTAATCAAATGTACTTTGATGACATCGATGATATGTATATCCAAGCTAACGTAAGTGCATTAATTTACTACTATGACACTAGCGAAAGAGTAGTCCATACCATACGTAGCAGATTCAGCCAAACTGATGATGTCCTCACAATGCCAACACATGAATCCATTTGGAACAAAGTATCTAAAACACTGCTCGATAAATTACCATACAAACGTATTCCTACCGATCATGATCGCTATCAATCACCTACTATCAATACAAAAAGATCAGAGGCAACAGATTTCCAAGTAGAACAACCTAAAAATACACGCTATTCTTTACAAGGAGTAAGCGTGTTATAGACCCTCCATTACGAGTAATGGTAATGAGAACAAAAATCCACCTCAACAGGTGGATTTTTTGTTCTTATATCACTCTATCATAGTACGACTAAATCAAGTCTACACAAAGAGCCCCTATCATGATTATATTTGTTTTGTTACTTTTAACCTCAATAGCGAGCGAGCCAATGCATGCTCTGCTCTTTCTATATCGATATCTGGTGTGCGTTTTGACAACCGTTCTTCTGCACGTTGCTTAGCTCGGCTAGCTCTATCTATATCAATATCTGATGATAGTTCACAGTTTGGGGTTACAATGCTCACCTGATTATGCTCGATTTCAACGAACCCACCAAATATAGCAAATGTATGCGATGTACTATCTGGCGAGTCCACACGTAATGGAGCCATATCTAAGGCAATAATCATGGGAGCATGATTTGGCAATATGCCAAATTCCCCATCTACAGCTCTACCTACGAAAAAATTGGCAAATCCATTATATACTACAGCATCAGGTGTGATAATTGTAAGGGTCATAGGTTCCGCCATGGATTATTCCCCCTTCTCTTGCATATCCTTCGCTTTAGCAATAGCTTCATCAATATTACCAACCATGTAAAACGCACCTTCTGGCAAATCATCATGCTTGCCATCGAGAATTTCTTTAAAGCCCCTTAATGTTTCCTGTAACGGTACATATTTACCAGGAGAACCAGTGAATACTTCGGCTACAAAGAATGGTTGACTCAAGAAACGTTGAATTTTACGAGCTCGAGATACAGTCAATTTGTCTTCATCTGATAATTCTTCCATGCCGAGGATGGCGATAATATCCTGTAAGTCACGATATTTCTGCAATACTTCTTGTACGCCACGAGCTACTTCATAATGTTCATCGCCCAAAATGTGCGGATCTAGAATACGACTAGTGGAATCTAGTGGATCCACCGCAGGATAAATACCTAATTCCGCAATGGAGCGAGATAATACGGTGGTCGCATCCAAATGAGCAAATGTAGCTGCTGGCGCAGGGTCAGTCAAATCATCGGCAGGTACATATACAGCTTGTACAGATGTAATAGAGCCTTCCTTAGTAGATGTAATACGTTCTTGTAATGCACCAACGTCATTTGCCAAAGTCGGTTGATAACCTACGGCAGATGGCATACGGCCCAGCAATGCAGATACTTCAGAACCAGCTTGGATAAAACGGAAAATATTATCAATAAACAAGAGCACGTCTTGTTTTTTCACATCCCGAAAATATTCTGCCATCGTAAGCCCTGTAAGACCTACACGCATACGAGCCCCTGGTGGTTCATTCATCTGACCATATACAAGCGCCGTTTTGCTAATAACGCCAGACTCCTTCATCTCATTCCACAAATCATTACCTTCACGGGTACGCTCTCCTACACCAGAAAATACGGAATACCCACCGTGTTCTGTAGCAATATTGTGGATTAACTCCATAATCAATACGGTTTTACCTACACCAGCACCACCGAAAAGACCGATTTTCCCACCTTTTACATATGGCGCAATAAGGTCTACAACCTTGATACCTGTTTCAAGAATTTGTGTATCTGGCGAAAGATCATCAAATTTAGGAGCAGGGCGGTGAATTGGCCACTTTTCATCAGCCACCACTGGCGCTGGATCATGGTCAACAGTTTCACCAAGAACGTTAAAAATGCGTCCTAATACACCTTCTCCAACAGGAACAGAAATAGGTGCCCCTGTATCTTCCGCTTCCATACCGCGCGTCATACCATCAGTAGAGCTCATTGCAACACAGCGAACCGTATCATCCCCCAAATGTTGCATAACTTCTACTACTATTTTTTGTCTATCATGTGCTTTATGGTCATGGTAGATGTGAATGGCGTTATAAATTGCTGGCAAATAACCAGATTCAAAACGCACGTCTACAACTGGACCGATGACCTGCACTACTTTCCCAATATTATTACTCATTAAGAGGTCTCTCCTTATCTATTGCAAGGCATTAGCGCCACCAACAATTTCAGAAATTTCATTAGTAATACTAGATTGACGTAATTTATTATATTCAAGACCTAATGAACTAATTAATTCCCCTGCATTATCCGTAGCCGATGTCATAGCCGTCATACGAGCACCGAGTTCACTAGCTGCAGATTGTAACAACCCATTATACAGAGTAATTTCTAAATATTTAGGTAATAGCGCATCGAGCACAGATTCAGGATTAGGCATGAATTCATATTCTTCATCTTTTACCTCATCATCTGGCTGTTCCAATGGTAAAATACGCTCTGCCTGTGCAATTTGCGTCATAGAATTTAAAAAATGCGTATAAATCATTATAACTTCGTCAACTTCATGACGTTCGTATAGTGAAAGGGCTTCACCCATGATGATTCTAGCATGTTCGTACGCCGGTTTATCAGAAAAACCGCTATAGGAATACTCAATTTTATAATGACGATTTTTCAAAGCATCTTTAGGTTTACGACCTGTTGTAATGATACGATATTGGTCAGGTCTTTTATCTCCTATTTGCTCTATCGCTTTTTTTAGAACATTAGAAGAAAATGCACCAGCTAACCCCTTATCAGCACCAATAACAATATAACAAGTTCTCTTTACTGGCCGCACCTCAAGAAGCGGGCTCAAATAATCGTGCAAATCACTACTCGAAATACGACGCAAGATTTGCCCTATTTTTTCTGCATAAGGCCGAGTGGCTTCCGCCTTACCTTGAGCCCTACGCAAACGAGCAGAGGCTACCATTTTCATCGCTTTTGTAATTTGTTGCGTATTGGTAACACTTTTTATACGTTTTCGCAAATCTTGTGCACTAGCCATACATTACGCCTCCTTATGGGACACTAATGTATGTGTAGTACCAAAAGCTTCTACACATTCTGGAATGGCTTGTTTTAACAAGCTTTCTGTTTCTTCATCAAGTTTTTGGGATTTTTCAATATTATTAATAATCTCTGGATAATTAGCGCGAATAAATCGTACTAATTCAGCCTCGAACGGCAATACATCGGATACCTCGATATCTGCTAAATAACCTTTTGTACCTGCGTATAAATTAATAACCATTTCCGCAACACTCATCGGCTCATACTGACCTTGTTTCAACATTTCTGTTAATCGTTCACCTCGATCTAATTGAGCTCGAGTTGCCGCATCAAGATCAGAGCCAAATTGTGCAAAGGCCGCTAGTTCACGATATTGAGCAAGGTCAAGACGCAATTGGCCGGCTACTTGCTTCATCGCTTTTGTTTGCGCACTACCGCCTACACGAGATACGGACAAACCAACATCAACAGCTGGACGAATACCAGAATAGAACATATCAGTGCCCAAGAAAATTTGCCCATCTGTAATAGAAATTACATTGGTTGGAATATACGCAGATACGTCTCCCGCCTGAGTTTCGATAATTGGCAATGCCGTAATAGATCCACCACCTAATTCAGGTGATAATTTAGCAGCCCGTTCTAATAGACGGCTGTGTAAATAAAATACGTCCCCTGGATACGCTTCACGTCCTGGTGGGCGGCGCAATAATAGAGACATCGCACGATACGCAGCAGCTTGTTTAGTCAAATCGTCATATACACAAAGTACATGTTTTCCTTGGTACATGAAATATTCACCCATCGCTACCCCTGCATATGGTGCAATATATTGTAATGGTGCCCCTGTGGAAGCACTAGCAGATACAACAATGGTGTAATCCATAGCGCCTGCTTCTTCTAATTTTTGTACTACCCGAGCTACAGTAGATTCTTTTTGTCCAATAGCTACGTAAATACAAATTACATCTTTACCTTTTTGATTCAAAATCGTATCAAGGGCTATAGCAGTTTTACCAGTACCACGGTCACCAATAATAAGCTCCCGTTGACCTCGACCGATTGGTACCATCGAGTCGATAGCTTTCAAACCAGTTTGTAATGGTTCATGTACAGATTGGCGATCTGCAATACCCGGTGCAGGATGTTCAATAGGTCTGCGATCTGTTGTTTGAATAACACCTTTTCCATCTAAAGGCTGCCCTAAAGGATTTACAACGCGACCGATAAGGGCATTTCCTGCTGGAACATCCATAATTTTACCAGTACGACGAACTTCATCGCCTTCCTTAATTAGGAAGTCATCGCCTAGTAAAACAGCACCTACATTATCTAATTCCAAGTTTAAAGCCAAGCCATATACGCCGTGAGGCAATTCTAATAATTCACCGGCCATGGCTCTTTCAAGACCATAAATATGGGCAATGCCATCCCCTACGTCAAGAACGGTGCCAACGTCATCAACATTGAGGTCAACATCATAGTCCTGAATCTGCTGTTTAATTATAGCAGTAATTTCTTCAGGCTTCATTTTCATATATACCCAATCACCCCTATCTAATAGAGTCAGTTTTCAATAAAGATTTTTCCAATTCTTCTAGGCGTCGAGCGACGGAACCGTCAATACGTTTATCTCCAATTTGAATGATAAGTCCCCCCATAATGGATGGATTTTGACGCACTGACAAAATTACATCTTTACCTGTAATAGCACGTAATTTAGCTTCTACTTCTCCTCGCATCGCATCCGTTAACGGTTCTGCAACAGTCACCGTAGCCTCGATAATCCCCCGAGCTTCTCTCGATTTTTTTATGAAAGAACGAATAGCTGCATCGATAAATCGATATCGGCCACGTTTAATCATAACGTAGAGAAAATGAAGCACCACTTTTTGAATAGCACTACTAAAAATTTTGCCTACTAAAGCAATTTTAGCATCCATTGTAACTACTGGATTGTTGAGGAAACTGCGCAATTCTGGTTGGTCTTCTAAAACAGATGCTACATATAGCAAATCTGTTTCTATATCCACTAAACTACCTTGTTCACTGGCTAGTTCTAACATAGCTGAACTGTATTTATCTGCTACAATTTCTGTGCTCATCGTATCACAACCCTATCGTTTTACTATCAAGTTGACGAATAGCGTCTTCAATTAATTTTGTATTAGTTTCGCTGTCCATATCTTTAGCCACGACTTTAGATGCCATAGCCATAGATAAAGACACTACATCATTGCGCAAGCTTAACATTGCTCGATTACGTTCATTCTCAATATCCTCACGAGCTCTGATTTTTTCAGATTCAATATGAGCACGAGCAGCTGCCAATTCCTCAGTCGATGTTACTTGAGCTTGATGATGTGCTTTTTCAACGATTTCTTGCGCTTCTTGGCGTGCTAATGTCATTTGCTGAGCATATTCAACTTTTAATTGCTCCGCCTCCAAACGTGCTTGTTCTGCATTTGCTAAATCATTAGCAATACGAGTTTTACGTTCATTCATCGTATCAACTAATGGTTGATACGCAAAGCGCTTCAAAATCCAAACTAATATAAAAAAGTTTAGCATTTGAGCCAGAATTGTCCCTAGCGTTAAATCAACCAAGGTTATTCCTCCTAGCTATTATCTAAATAACAAAATGAACGCCATTACTACACCGATGATAGGCATTGCTTCAATCAAACCGACAGAGATAAATAAAGTTGTTAAGAGTTGACCTCTTAATTCAGGTTGACGAGTAATACCTTCTACAACTTTACTAGCTACAGCAGAGTTCCCTAAGCCAGCTGCGATTGCACCACACCCCATAATAATCGCTACAGCAATAGCGTATAAACCTTGAACTTCCATAATTAATCCTCCTCAATCAATGTTCTTCAGTAAGTGCCATACTCAAATATGATGTAGTAAGCACTGTAAAAATAAAGGCTTGAATAATGCCAATGAATAAACTAAACAAAATCCACACCCAAGGAAGGGGTACAAACCACGGTAATTTGTAGAGCAGTTCCAATAAAATTTCACCGGCTATAATATTACCGAATAAACGGAATGATAAGGTTAAAGGTTTTGCTAATTCTTCAAAAATATTTAAAATAAACATCGCTTTGTATGGTTGTACAAAGTGCTTGAAATAGCTAAGGCCTTTCACCTTAATACCGATAATCCAAACAGAAATGCTACTACATAAAGCGAGGGCTACAGTTGTATTAATATCGGCAGTCGGCGACGTAACCGATTTCAATACAGGCATCAAACCCAATTCATTACCTACAAAAATAAACAAGAAAAAAGTAAACAATAATGAGCTCACCATGGGCCAATGTTTTCCCACTGTAGGAGAAAATTGATTTTCTAAAGCTTGCAAGAGAGCCTCTACCATATTTTGAATGCCTGAAGGCACCAAAGATCGGCTTCGAGTGGCCAACACCATTATGATGATGACTATCGCCATCGTAATCCATGTTGCAATGAGGGTATCGATATTGAATGTTAACCCCATCCATTGAACGGCCTGATGGTGACCTGCATGCAATTCCACAATCTCCACTCCTTCCTATAAAAAAATAAATGTATATCTATGTACAATCATACATCGTTTACTATCGATTATCAATACTTATATGGTATTGATTTCGCATAACGAATGATTGTTTTGCATTTTTAGCATAATTAAAATTTAATTCATAGGTTCAAAACTCTCCCTATTTGTGCAGATTGTACAAATCTATCAATTATTTTTATTATTGTCAGATAGCTTTGCAATATTTACATCACCATTATCTTTAGCACTCATAACGCTATTTCCAAGCAACCAATACATACAGAACATAATAAGCTGCATTAATGCAATGGCTACTCCCATAGTAATAACATCTACACTTGGTATTTTAATACCGATAACAGCCATAGAAGCTACTAGAATAAGACGTTGTATTACATTAATAGCCGTCCGAGCGGTAACATTTTCTGCTGTAGCAGACATAAGTTTACTCGACTGCACAGCCAGCAATAATGTGTAGGCAATCATAATTATGACGCCCCATAACCACCCCCATATATGAGATTCATAACCAATGCTATATAGAATAACACTTCCCATTGTGGCCATAAAAAAACAGGCCCATAGCAAGTGGCGAATGAATTGTATATATTCTTTCATAAATACCTCACTATTTGACCTGTTTATACATCATATACATGCCTGTTATGGCGCCAATCAGCCCCAATATAATCATGCACAACGGAGCTGATGCAAACCATATATCTAATTCATAACCGATCCAAACAAAACCAGCTATGCAAGAAAGAAGGGTTAGCCCTGCTGACGTAGCCATCGCTAGGGCTTTCACCATATCCTTATCCATATTATTTACCAAAACGGCTAGGTCGAACAACATCGCCTAAAAATTCGTGACGCAACGCCTGCACAATCCGTTCCGATGCTCTACCATCACCATAAGGATTTACAGAATTAGACATTTTTTGATATGCCACTGTATCTGCTAACAATTCATGAGCGGCCTTGTACACTACCTCTTTATCGGTGCCAACAAGGCGAACAGTGCCAGCCTCAACAGCCTCAGGACGTTCTGTAGTATCACGCAATACGAGAACTGGTTTACCAAGAGCCGGCGCTTCTTCTTGGATGCCACCAGAATCGGTTAAGATTAAATAGGATTTAGCCATCAAATTCGCAAATGGTTCATAATCGAGTGGATCGATGAGCGTCACTCTGTCTACGCCCCCTAATTCCGCCTCTACTACTTGGCGCACCTTAGGATTTTTATGTACAGGAAATACCACTTGAATATCATCAAAATCAGATAACAATTGACGAATCGCTTGGTATACATGCCGCATTGGTTCTCCTAGATTTTCACGGCGATGAGTCGTAACTAGAACAGTCCGCTTATCACTAGCAAGAGTGTTAATAGCGTCATCATCAAATACATAATCATCTTGTACTGTCGTATCCAGTGCATCAATAACTGTATTGCCAGTGACATATAAATGATCAGATGTTATGTTTTCACGCAATAGATTTGCTTCAGAACTAGCAGTAGGTGCAAAATGATATGTCGCAATAGAACCTGTCAATTTACGATTCATTTCCTCTGGAAATGGAGAATATATATCCCCTGTACGTAGACCTGCCTCTACATGCCCTACAGGAATTTCTTGGTAAAAAGAGGCCAACGCACCTGCAAAAGTTGTGGTCGTATCACCATGAACAAGGACTACATCAGGTTTCGCTTCTTCTAATACGGATTTTAATCCCATAAGTGCACGATTAGTTACATCATATAATGTTTGACCTTGACTCATAATATTCAAATCATAGTCAGGGGTAATATGAAATAAGTTAAGCACTTGATCAAGCATGTCACGATGTTGTGCCGTTACGGTTACTATCGGTTCCATATCAGGTGCCGATTCTAAAGCTTTCACAAGAGGAGCCATTTTAATCGCTTCTGGTCGTGTACCAAAGATTGTCATTACTTTTAACATATATTCATCCTCCAAGGAGTCTAATAAAAAAGGGGCGCTCAGCGCCCCTACTGTGATTGCTCAGATTACTTCGAATCATCGTGATTCTCAAAAGCTTTTGTTAATTCATCGCGATCAAAGGATATAGTTTCATCCAAATCGCTCCGTTCAATTGTAGGGCCATATAACGGATGTCCTGCAGCATCACTATGAGTGATAACACCTAAGCGACGAGCCACATAAATACTGCACAAGAATATAACCAATACAAGTATAACACCAACCCAAGCATTGACTTCTGCTACGATAACGGATACACCACCAAACAAAGCAGTGATGGCATACATCATGAGAACTGCTTGTTTTTGCGATAACCCTTGGGCCAATAGACGATGATGGACATGTCCTTTATCTGGTTTAAAAATAGGACGTCCACTAATTTTACGTCGCACGATGGCGAATAACGTGTCCAAAATCGGCAATCCCAATACAATAGCAGGCACCACTAGAGCAATGGTAGCCGCTGTTTTCACAGCGCCCATAACAGAAATAGCCGCCAATGTATAACCTAATAGCATGGATCCAGTATCACCCATAAAAATTTTAGCAGGATTAAAATTATACCGCAAGAATCCTACGGTAGCACCAGCTAATGCCAAGGCGATACAAGCTAAATCGATTTGCCCCAATTGCAATGTCATGGCACAAACAGCGATACACGCAATAAAAGAAATTCCCGCTGCTAAACCATCAAGACCATCGATAAGGTTTACGATATTAGTAAAACCTACAATCCAAAATATAGTTAATGGAATTGCCCAATATTTTAAATAGACAACACCACCCCACGGAAGATTGATGAAATCAACACGAATATCATAAGCGACTAAAATAGCAGCAGCAATGATTTGTCCCATCAATTTCGTTTTCGGTTCAATTTGTTTAATATCATCCCAAATCCCTACAAGGACGAGAATGACTGTACCGAGAACAAAACCGAATAATTTATGGTCGTGAGGAATACTGTTATTAAACAGCACCGACCCCATATAACCAAGAAAAATAGCTAATCCACCTAATCGTGGAATCGCCCCTTGATGCACTTTACGAGCATCCGGTTTATCAATAGCCCCTACGGCAACCGCAAAGCGTTTTACCAAGGGCGTAAGTGCATACGTTATGATTAGAGCCAGCACAAAAGCCCACACATAATCAGGCATATACTCACTCATAAGTACACCTCCAACAACAGAGTTCTCTCATCGAGATAAACTTATTAGTTAGTCAAGCTGCGAATTGGTGCAGGGATACGTCCACCACGGGCAATAAATTCAGCTGCACTATATGGGCTCACTTCAATAATTGGAGCGTGTCCAAGAAGACCACCGAATTCTACTACGTCCCCTACTGTTTTACCTGGTACAGGAATTACGCGAACCGCTGTTGTTTTATTATTAATCATACCAATAGCAGATTCATCGGCAATAATAGCAGAAATCGTATCCGCTGTAGTATCGCCAGGAATCGCAATCATATCAAGACCTACGGAACACACACAAGTCATAGCTTCTAATTTATCAAGCGATAACGCGCCACAAGATACGGCATCAATCATACCCGCATCTTCAGATACAGGTATGAAAGCTCCACTCAATCCACCTACATGAGAGGATGCCATGAGGCCACCTTTTTTCACTGCATCATTTAACAGTGCCAAGGCTGCAGTAGTGCCATGAGTGCCACAGGAAGACAAACCCATTTCTTCTAATACATGGGCTACTGAATCACCTACTGCTGGTGTTGGTGCCAAGGACAAATCGATAATACCAAATGGTTTATTCAAACGACGAGATGCTTCTTGTGCTACTAATTGACCAACACGAGTAATTTTAAACGCAGTCCGCTTAATCGTTTCAGCTACTACGTCAAAGGTTTCACCTCGTACAGATTCAAGAGCATGTTTAACTACGCCAGGGCCAGATACACCAACAGAAATAGCACTATCACCTTCGGTGACACCAAAGAACGCACCAGCCATAAAAGGATTATCTTCTACAGGATTACAGAAAATAACGAGCTTAGCACAACCAAGAGCATCATTATCTTTTGTAAGTTCTGCTGTTTTCTTAACAACAATCCCCATGTCGCGTACAGCATCCATATTGATACCAGTTTTAGTGGAACCAACAGCAACGGAACTACACACAATATCAGTCGTTGCCAATGCTTCTGGGATAGAATCAATAAGAATTCGGTCTGCTTGTGTAGCACCTTTTGTAACGAGCGCTGAAAAGCCACCAATAAAATTAACACCGACTGTTTTTGCAGCCCGATCAAGAGCTTCTGCAATAGGCACATAGGATGTCAAATCACTACCACCAGCCACCAAGGAAATAGGCGTTACAGAGATTCGTTTGTTGATAATAGGAATACCGAATTCTCGTTCAATATCTTCGCCAGTTCTTACCAAATGTTCTGCTTCGGTAGTTATACGATCGTAAATACGGTCGCATAACTGTTTACCGGAACTAGACGCACATTCCAACAAGCTAATTCCCATAGTAATAGTACGAACATCGAGTTTATTGTCGTGAATCATCTGATTTGTTTCAATAATATTGTCGATAGATAACATAGCGCCTCCTATCCTACGCGATGCATGCTAAGGAAAATATCTGCATGTTGCGCACGAATTTCTACGCCTAATTCACTACCCAATGCGACTAATGATTCTTGAATAGATGTTAAATCCTTTACATCTTCAGATTCAGTTTCACACATCATAATCATATTAAACAACCCATCTAAAATAGTTTGATTAATAGATAAAATATTTACCTTATGATTTGCCAAAATAGTACTAACACCTGCGATGATACCTACGCGGTCTACACCGACAACGGTAACAACTAATTTCATAATATCACCTTTTCCACCCACTACAAACTATAAAAATGGTAATTCATTTTATAAACTATATTAGTATATTATATCACACATATCTCTATATTGAGGTAAAAACTTTATGAGATTTCTCATAAATTATCACATTCTATTATTTCTATGTGAGAATTCCTGTGAAAGCCTTCGTACCATATACGCCATTTCTTTATTCATTAATATCAGATGTAGAGGCATTCAATGCATCATTAACGATTTTTTCTCCAGCTGTTAACAAAGCAACAAGACCTAAATCACCTTTATAGCTTTCACCATAAATTTTATACAAATCTTCTGTACCAGAAGGACGGGCCACAAACCAACCTTTATCAGTATCTACACGGACACCATCAATTGGCATATCCTTATACATAGATGCAGTACGAATACTAGTGATGTCATCGCCATCAACAATAGTCGCCGTAATAGATGACGCATCTAGCTTTTTCAAAGTTTGTTTTTGTAATGTCGTACACGCTGCATCAATACGACCAAATTTAGGGTTGCCATAACGCTCATAAAATTCATCTGCCATTTTAAAACCGGAGTGCCCCATAACTGCGAGAATTTCCATCCCTAATAAGGCCATAATGATACCATCTTTGTCAGTAGTCCATACGGTGCCATTCTTTTTAAGGAATGAAGCACCTGCACTTTCTTCGCCACCGATGCCAATTTCACCGTTAAACAAAAGTTCCGAAAAATATTTAAAACCTACTGGCACCTCATAAACAGGGATAGCTTCGTCAGCAGCCCATTTATCAATTAAAGTTGTACAAACAATAGTTTTCCCTACGCCTTTATTTTTCCACCCACGAGTAGTAAACAAGTATTTTGCACCAATGGTGAGTACTTCATTAGCCGGTATAAGCCCATCTGTTGTTGTAATGATACCATAACGATCATAATCAGGATCATTTCCCACCGCTAAATCATAATCTCCAATGCGCTCAATAACGGCTGCCATCGCATATGGAGAGGAACAATCCATCCGAACCTTACCATCATGGTCATAAGTCATAAAACTAAATGTAGGATCATATTCATCATGAATGATATCTAGATTAAGGCCATATCGTTCTTTAATAGATCGCCAGTAGCTAGCTCCACTGCCCCCCAGTGTATCTACTAATACACGAGGATTAGCCGCTTTAATGGCCTCCATATTAATAACGGACGCTAATTCCTCCACATATAAGCCTTTGTAATCGTACGATACTTGTGCACTAGGTTCGATATTATCTATACTAGTACGTTTAAAACCGTCATTTTCACAATAAGCCAACAAATATTCGTTAGCGCGCACCTCAATCCACTTCGTGATTATCGTGTCCGCGGGACCACCGATGATAGTATTATATTTGATTCCCCCATTATCTGGAGGATTATGAGACGGCGTAATAATAATGCCATCCGCCTTGTCATCATGGGTTTCATTGTAGCGAATAATGGCACGCGACACAGATGGAGTAGGCACAAAATCCATGTCTTGATCTACCATGGCTATTACGCCATTACCAGCTAGCACCTCTAATACCGTTACAAGGGCTGGTTGAGACAATGCATGTGTATCTTGACCAACAAACACAGGGCCTGTAGCGCCAAATTGAGTACGTCCATCACAAATAGCTTGCGTAATAGCTGCTACGTGTAAATCTGTGAAAGTTCCTTTTAACGACGTACCACGATGTCCCGACGTACCAAAGGACACCAATTGCGTAGGGTCTGACGTATCTGGCACATTGTCAAAATACGCATCTACCAACTCTTGAATATCTATAATATCTCGTTCTTCTACAGGTTTCCCTGCCAATTTATGAGCCATACTAGCCTCCTCATGATTTCACATCTATGCAGAATATTCTAACAATTCTAATAGATTACATTAAATATAAACTATCCGTAACACTTAAGGCTCTCGATTTTTTACATAATGAGCATTTGTTTCACACTCTTTAACTAAATGTTCTATCGGCGTTGGTACTAATGGTGTTGTGAATCCTTTACCAATCACCTCTTGAGCATCAGTAATCAAAATAAAGGCTTGATCATCAGCTGCTTCGATAACTTCTTTTAATTTGTTCACTTGCAACAAATTCACCGCTACCATAACGATTTGCTTAGGAGTCCTCGTGTAAGCGCCAATACCATCAATAATAGTAGCACCCCTACCAACCCTGTTTATGACCGCCTTACATACCTCATCAGTGCGATAAGTAATGATAAACGCAACCTTACGTTGATTAAATCCAACTACGACTTTATTAGTAATTATAGTATATACATATAAAGATACAAGTGTTACTGCCACTGCTTCAATGCCTACCACCCAAATAGCGGCAATCAAGATAATCCCGTTAATAATACTATTAATTGACCCCATTTGAAGTCCATAATATTTACGAACGATAAGAGCAATAGGATCTAATCCGCCTGTATTGCCTCCCACTCGATACACTATGCCCAGTCCAACGCCGGTGGTAACCCCTGCTAACATTGAACTCAGTAAAGGGTCTTTGATAAGCATATCGTATTGAAGAAACCCAAACCAATCGATCATCCATGACACCATGATAGTACCATACAAGGTGTTAATAACAACACGCTTACCTAACCAATGATAAGCGGCCCAAAATATAGGAATATTCAAAATTACATTCCAAGTACCTACAGACAATCCAGTGAGATAATATAAAATCAACCCCACACCACTCACACCAGTACTAACTAATTTATGAGGCAATACAAAAGCATCAATACCAGCACCAAAAACAGCACATCCTATAGCAACTACAAGAAATTGGTATATATCACTTTTATAGTTAGACCACATAAAAGCCTCCTAAATTGCCATTTCACCATAAATATTCTATAATTAATTAAATATAATTTATGTAAATCTACATCATTATATCTATGATTTCATCATAAACTACTTAGTATATATTTTCAATCATTTTCATCGAGGCAATTATGTCAAACAGCATTGAACAACTCGGATTTAGCAAAATTAATATCGGTCTCGCCATCACAGGAAAACGAGATGACGGCTATCATGATATTGATAGCATATTCCAGTCGATTCGCCTAAGCGACTCTATTTATTTCACCAAACATCATTCTGTTGTCTTCTCTGGTATCGCCCCTGAATTACCACAATACATTCAAGATTTGATTCCTTACGATGAACGCAATCTAGCACTAAAGGCATTACGCGAAGTACAATCATACACAGGATGCCGCGCAGGTGCTGCAATTCATCTGTTAAAACGTGTACCAGCTGCAGCAGGTCTCGGTGGCGGTAGTGCAGATGCAGCCGCTATGTTACTAGGGCTTAATAAATTTTGGGATTTGCGATTGACCACAGATGAATTACTCACGTTAGGATCTAAACTAGGGTCTGATGTTCCCTTCCTACTACAAGGTGGCACCGCACGCGGTACAGGGCGCGGTGAAATACTAACCTATCATCCATCCCCCGCGCCACATTGGCTACTATTAGTTAAACCAGAGGTATCTGTATCAACAGCAACCGCCTACGGCCGATATAATAGCCACTCAAAGGCAACAAGTACCATGATTACCAATACCTTACAGCACATAAAAGAAAACGACTTGAAACAAGCATTTCTAACAAGTAGCAATACCTTTGAAGAACTGCTGTTCTCCGATCACGAAGAACTAGTTACTTGTAAAGAGTTCTTCAGTAGTCGTGGCTACCCAACTATTATGACCGGCAGCGGTCCTACTATGGTCGTACTTCTCGATAAAGCAACAGAAGCTCTCGCTTTACAAGAAGAGATTACATCCGCTGGTCACAACTGGCTTTCACTAATTACAAAAACATGTACACAGGAGGATATCCATTGACAAGACGATTACAGACCATCCGTTTAGATGCATACAAACCACTACGCGAAGTAGTAAGCGAAACGCTTCGACAGGCTATTCAAGATGGTATTCTCAAGCCTGGAGAACGGCTCATGGAAATTCCATTAGCCGAAGAATTAGGTGTAAGCCGCACCCCTATTCGAGAAGCTATCCGCCAATTAGAACTAGAAGGTTTTGTCGTTATGGTGCCTCGTCGAGGTGCTTATGTGGCAAATATTACCTTAAAAGATATTACCCAAGTCTTTGAAATTCGCTCTGCTCTAGAGGAGTTAGCGGCTGGACTTGCAGCAGAACGCATTACAGAAGAAGAAATTGAAACACTAGAAAGAATGCTCGTCGAAATCGGGGATTATATGGAAAACAAAGACATGGATAGCGTAGTAGCAGCAGATGTAGAATTCCACGAAGTTCTCTACAAAGCATCCCGCAATGATCGTCTAGCCGACATCGTTCACAACTTGCGAGAACAAACCTATCGCTTCCGCAGCTTTTCTATGAACCAACCAGGTCGCTTGCGCAAAACGTGGGAAGAGCACCGCTTATTAGTTGAAGCTATTGCCTCTCATAATCCAACGCAAGCTCGCAAACTAGCGCGCACTCACATGGAGCATTCAGAACAAACCTTATTAAAAGGTATGGAAGAGGCTCAAAACTTTGATACCCATTCATGAGTTACGAGTGCACCACAATTTATTAGTAACCTAATTTAGTCTTTATAACACGCACATCCTATACATATGCGTGCAAAAGACTAAAAAGGCTATATAAAACAAAATAGTATGTTGTAATTCAGAAAGGAAAGGTAAGATACATGGATGTAATATTAAATCAAATAGTATCCAATATCAATCTGTATTTATGGAACTATTTAATCATCTTTATCTTAATCGGCGCAGGTCTATTTTTCACTATGACAACGGGGGCTGTGCAAATTCGTATGTTCAAAGAAATGGTGCGTCTCGTCGCATCTGGAGCAGGAACTAAAACGGACAAAAATCATGTTTCATCATTCCAAGCCTTCTGTGTCAGTACCGCATCCCGTGTAGGTGTCGGCAATATCGCTGGTATTGCTATCGCAGTAGTACTCGGTGGCCCAGGCGCTATTTTTTGGATGTGGGTCATTGCGTTAATCGGTTCTGCTACAGGTTTTATTGAAAGCACCTTAGCTCAAATTTACAAAGAACCTATTGCTAAAGGTGGATTTTATGGTGGTCCTGCCTATTATATCCGTTATGGCTTAAACAGCAAATTCTTATCTATTCTTTTCGCCATTCTCATTACCATTACATTTGGTTGGATATATAATTCCGTACAAGCCAACACCTTAGCAGCTTCTTTACACACCTTTGGTATCGACGTAACATACACAGGTATTGTTGTCTCCGTATTATTAGGTCTCATCATTTTCGGCGGTATCCAACGAGTAGCTAAAATTTCTGAAATTATTGTACCTATTATGGCGGTACTCTATATCGGGACAGCCCTCTTTGTGGTCCTCATGAACATTCAAGAATTCCCTGCCATGATTCACAAAATTGTATCATCCGCTTTTGATCCTTATGCAGCAGGCGGCGGTTTCATGGGGGCTACCATGATGAATGGTATCAAACGAGGTCTATTCTCCAACGAAGCCGGTGAAGGTTCTGTTCCAAATGCAGCCGCTACAGCAGCAGTTCATCACCCTGTAGAACAAGGTCTTGTACAAGCATTCGGTGTATTCTTAGATACATTTATCATTTGTACCTCCTCTGCTTTTATCGTACTAATCGTAGGTGATTATAGCATTACAGGTCTTACTGGGATCGCATTAGTACAGCATAATTTAGAAGCCCAACTCGGTGCTTGGGCGCCTTATGCAGTAACTGTATTTATTATTATGTTCTCCTTTAGCTCCTTAGTAGGTAATTATTACTACGGAGAAATCAACATTAATCATTTAACAGATAAAAAATATGTACTTCATCTCTTCCGCATCGGCGTTGTGGCTATGGCGTTTATCGGTTCTATAGCCTCTCTTGATTTAGTATGGAACTTAGCAGATTTATTTATGGCATTCTTAGTGCTTACCAATGTAAGTTCTATTCTTCGTATGGGCCGTACTGCTGGTCTTGCATTAGACGATTATATTAAACAACGAAAAGCAGGTATTCAAACACCTGTATTCAACCGCAATGTCTTAAATCATACTTATGGTATTGTATGGTGGGGCGATGGTCAAACTACTGACTCCTCCGTACCTGCTACACCTCTTGAGGAAACCATAGAGAAATAATAATTTCATATATCATCAAAAGTACTGATTTAAACTTTAGATGACACCGTCTATGATGGGGCTGTAACGAAACAGCCCCATCAATTTTTATTTACTTCTCTCTTCCTTGCAAGACATCAATAATCTGCAATTATATAGAATATATTTTCTTATTTATGCAGGGCATTATGTATACAAGGTCGAATATAAATAGTAAGCAATCAATTTCGTAACCAATACATTCATTTCTCAAATTTCGGAGGTCATTATATGAAAGCTTATAATCCTTATGAAAATATGCTACACACATTAGACGTAGCAGCAGAAAAACTAGGTTATTCACGCAATGATTACGAAGTGTTACGCCATCCTGAACGGGAATTAAAGGTATCTATTCCTCTTCAATTAGACAATGGCGAAGTACGCGTATATGAAGGGTATCGATGTCAACATTCCACATTGCGCGGCAGTGCAAAAGGCGGGTTACGTTTCCATCCAGATTCCGATGAAAATGAAGTACGCGCATTAGCAGCATGGATGACTATCAAAAATGCTATCGCTAATCTTCCTTATGGCGGTGGTAAAGGCGGTATCAAAGTAGATCCTAAAACATTATCAAAACGTGAACTAGAGCGATTAACTCGTAATTTCGTACGTCGTATTGCACCTATCATCGGCGTTAACACAGACGTACCTGCACCAGATGTAAATACAAATGCTCAAATCATGAGCTGGATTGCTGACGAATACAGCGTATTAAAAGGAGAATGGAGCCCCGGTATCGTTACTGGTAAACCTATCGAAGTAGGCGGTTCCCTAGGTCGCAATGAAGCGACTGGGCGCGGTTGCCTCATCGCATTGCAATGCTACTTAGCTAAGAAAAACCTCGATATCCATAACTTGACAGTGGCTGTACAAGGATTCGGCAATGTAGGTTCCGTTGGCACCCGCCTCATCGCACAAGCAGGGGCTAAAGTAGTAGCTATTGGCGACGCATACGTCAATATTTACAATCCTAATGGGATCGATGTAGAGAAAGCTTATGAATATGCCAATTCTCATGGTCGTTCCTTAGAAGGCTACTCCGAACCAGGCATGACATTGATTGGCGGTCAAGAATTATTAGCACAACCAGTTGATGTATTATTTATGGCAGCCTTGGAAAACCAATTGAACAAAGACAATATGGAAAATATCCAAGCCAAAATCATCCTTGAAGGTGCTAATGGTCCTACTACTAATGATGCGGACAAATACTTCTATGAAAAAGGCATCCACATCATTCCTGACGTGCTCGCCAATGGCGGTGGCGTTATTGTATCTTACTATGAATGGGTACAAAACAAGGCTAGCTACTACTGGACCGAAGAAGAAGTTAATGAACGATTAACTAAGAACATGCAAAACAGCTTTGAGGCAGTGTGGCAAATGCAAGAAAAATATCAAGTGCCGCCTCGCCAAGCTGCATATATGTTAGCCCTTGAAAGACTCGTTATCGAAACTACTCTTCGCGGATACAATTGCTAAATAAAAAAGACTGACTCAATAGTGTACTGTTCTCCTTAATATTAGATCTCAAAATCAAACATTAAGAATCAATATACGACCAAGTCAGTCCCATTTGGGGATTATAGGACAACATATGTTGCTCCTGTATTCCCCTTTTTACATATAAATGTGTTATTTAATATTTCCCATGAAAGCCACCATAGAACGGCGAGAAACAAGCGCTTTCACCAGTGTTGCCCCTACAATGCCTGGAATGGTTTGACCTACTAATAGGTTAATCACCAAAGCCCAGTACGGAACGCCGATAAGTGGGCTTAGCCACAATGGAACACATAATGCCGGCACCAAGATAATTGGCAATGCCACCCACCACGCAGTGAGGTCAAAACGGCGCATCAACACGATGAGAGATGTAGTAAGCACACCGACGCCAAATCCACCCACCATATCGAGAATGCCAAGGCCACCAAACAAGAAATTAGAAATGAGGTTACCTATGCCCATAGGAATAATTAAAAACGGAAAGGCATAAGCAAGTGCATATAACGATGTAGCAATACGAATTTGGTACGCCCCAAAGGAAATACCTTGTGTTACATAAATCAAAACAATATACAAAGCCACCACCATGGCGGAAATAGTCAGTTTACGTGTAGTCATCATGCACCCACCTCCTTTGTAATAAAAAAGAGCATGGCGAAAATACCATGCTCATACGTGCTTATGATTTCCGTAGTTTTGTTTATAGACAGGATGGTTTCAAACTGTCTTATTCGATTATCTGCCTTTTAGGCTGTATTTAATCATATCATAGTTATTCGGTTCTAGCAATACAAGCTGCAGCGATTACAATGCGGGATCTTCGACGCCGTTAGCTTTAAAGGCTTCTAGTCGGTCTATACATGTACCACAGTGCCCACATGGTTTATCGCCACCTTGGTAGCAAGACCAAGTAAGTTCATAAGGAACGCCGAGTCGAAGGCCTTGTTTTACCACATCTGCTTTATTACAGTTAATAAATGGAGCTTCAAGAGAACATTCTCGACCGGATCCTTCAAATATGGCAGTACCCATGGATTGATAGAATGTTTCGGTACAATCAGGGTACGCATTGCCCGCAGCATCATCGGCATGTGCACCGTAGTAGATGTAGCCACAATCTAATGATAGCGCCAAGGATGCGGCAGCAGATAGGAATAAACCATTCCTAAATGGTACATAGGTGCTTACAGGGCCTTCACCATGCTCATCCTGCTGTTCTTTATAAGAACCTGTAGGAACCGCTTCTGTCGATTGAGTCAACAAAGATGAATTAGAGAAAGCAAATAATTTTGTTACATCCATGGTTTTACCTTCTATACCATAATACGCCAATATATTCTTTGCAGCTTCTAATTCTTTACTATGTTTTTGGCCATATTGAATCGACAAGGGTACAACATGTTCCTTGCCAAATCGTTCAATAGCCAATGCCAAACATGTAGTGCTATCTACACCACCACTAAATAAGACAACAGCTTTTTGTTTCTGTGCCATAATACCTCCCATACATAATAATCATATCTTACCCTCTATCATGGTGAACAATCCTATGATTCTGACAATATGTGAAAGCCCCATCCACAGATGGGGCTTTCATGTTGATTATAATCCATTATCAATTATAAGTCGATATCAAGTTCCACTGGACAATGATCACTACCAAATATTTGTTGATGAATACGTGCATCTTTGATGTTCTTATCCAAGTGTTTAGAAGTGATGAAATAATCAATTCTCCACCCTACATTTCTATCGCGCGCTTTCCCCATATAGGACCACCAACTATATTCATCTACCGCATCAGGATATAGATAACGGAATGTATCAGTAAAACCAGATTCTAGTAATTCTGTCATTTTTGCTCGTTCTTCATCGGAGAATCCTGCATTTTTACGGTTTGTTTTCGGATTTTTTAAATCAATTTCATTGTGCGCTACATTAAGGTCGCCGCAGAGGATAACTGGTTTCTTCGCATCTAGTTCAAGCAAGTAATTGCGAAACGCATCTTCCCATGTCATACGATAGTCAAGGCGTGCCAACTCACGTTGGCTATTCGGCGTATAACAACACACAAGGTAAAACTTCTCATACTCAGCTGTAATAACTCGACCCTCTTGATCATGCTCCTCAATACCAATACCATTCGTTACTGATATTGGTTTAATACGCGTAAACACAGCCGTACCACTATACCCTTTTTTTACAGCACTATTCCAAAATTGCTCATACCCAGGTAATTCCAGTTGAATCTGCTCAGGCTGTAATTTCGTTTCTTGTAAACAGAAAATATCCGCATCCAATTCATTAAAAGAATCCATGAACCCTTTCGTCACCGCTGCGCGTAAACCGTTTACATTCCAAGATACTAATTTCATTATGACTCCTATTTATTATTTCTTATGATGATATCCTTTATTTATACCCCGATTTTCCCGAGATTGAGCGTTAGCTTTCATTTCGTTTTTATTACGATATGTGAAATAATTGGCTACTACAGATAGAATAAATATCACCATTACCGTAATATTAAAGGCCCCTGGACCAAATGTATAGATGTGGTAACACAAATAAATAAAGGCTACTATGGACAACAAATGTTTTAAAATATTCATAAGTTTTCAACCCCCGTATGAATTGGAAAATCCTCATAGGTAACCCAATCGCTAGAACTGCCTACATAGAGGGCTGATTTGAGACCAATTTCGTTCATCGCCAATAATGCATTACAAGCAGTGACACCGGAGCCACAATACGTCACGAGAGGACGATTTTGATGAATTTCATTGTAAAATTCCACTTCTAAATCCTTTATAGAACGAGGACCTTCTGCAGTATATCCACTTTCATAAAAATGATTTACTGCCCCAGGAATATGGCCTGTCATACCATCCATAGTGTCTACCTCTGAGCCAGAATAGCGTTCAGGGGAACGAGCATCAATGATAACATGCGATTTTGTTTCACTCGCTGTGAGAACCTCATTACGGGTCATAATCATGTGCTTCTGTAATTTGTAATTGAACACTGTCGGTTTCGTTGGCAATGGCGTAGGCGCCTTAGTAAGCAGATAACCGTCCTGAACCCAGCGCTCAATCCCACCAGACAAGACACGTACATCAGCGAGTCCCATATAACGTAGCGTCCACCACAAACGACCAGCTAAGAACAACCAAGAGTCGTAAATAACAACTTTCGCATTCATGGTAATACCAAAAGTTTCGAACGTTTTCGCTAACCGATCCATATCTGGCAACGGATGTCGACCACCGTGCTCACCAAGAGGCCCTGTTAAATCTTTATCCAAATCAATGGGAAATGCCCCTTTTATATGACCTTTATTATAATCATGAAACCCTCGTGCATCGAGAAGAATTACCTCATCCATAACGGACAACAACTCAGTAGGAGTAATAAAATTTGACATACTAACTCCTTTCTTTATGATTATATATACCTAGCTACTAGATATTCATATTGAAAAATATAAATGTATAATTCTATTATATACGAGGGGCATGGGATATACAATAAAATTTACCAATATGACCAATAAAAGACAGCAGTAAAATGCTCCTATTTTTTTATATAGCATAATCTGAAGCATTCATCTTGATAAAATTACGTCCTTCCCCATTTGCAATCAGCTCTGTATTAGCAAAATTTATCATATTTTTTGATTCAAACATAAGAACACTCCCTACGTACATTAATCCTGTGTTTAATTATACCAGGCTTAATTAGAAGGTCCAGATATAGTTCTTTAATTTTTTCCCCATAATTATATGCTATAATAATATTGTTAATTGGATTCTTGTGTATATCCAATCATTACGTAATGTGTTTAACAAGGAGTACATTCCGTTGAAACAGGGGTATATTAAATTAATCTTAGCAGTGGTACTTAGCATTGCTGTTATTAGTGGCGGTATTTATGGAGCCTTGTATTTCTTTGGAGATAAGGCAACAACCATCTTATATCGTTCGTCCATAGAGGATAAAATCAATGCCTTGCATCCTTACATCGATGCCGCAGATACTTTCAACAATAATAGTCTAATTCATGCGTATCAATCACAACTAACCTTAGATGAGTTGCGAAATGGTATGCAGAATAAGACTATTGCATTACCAGATTATAAAAATCTGAAAAACCAATTAGATGCGGCAAAGGAAAAGTCTACTACGCCTTATGAAGATGTGAATATGACGTCTGATGAGGTATTATCCTTATTGAATCAATTAATTCCGCTTGCGGATCAATTAACAGCCTATTATCAAGAACGCACCTTTGAAAAGGATAATTTTGTAGGCGGTGATAATCTATCTAAGCAATACATACCATTAGCCAAACAATTCAACGCGGCATACAGCGCCTTTGATTTAGCCCTCGATAACCACAACAACGAGTTGTACATGGAACGAATGAAAGAACTGTCTGAAGAAAAACGCCATAATGCGGTGAACTTCATCGAACTCAATATCCTGTTAGCTCAAACTATCGCCTTCATCGATCCCGATGGTAATACTGATACCCAAAAGGTTGAAAGTAATCTCCAAGAAGTCGGCAAACGTTTGTCCCAATTACAACTAGGAACAAAATCTGATACGCAAACAGCGGTTACATTATACCAAGAGGCTGTAAAAGAATTTGTAGCAGAGGCACATAATTACATTACCGTCAATTCCTCCTATGGCGAAGCGTACACACAATTATATATTAAATATAACCACATGATTAGCCGTGCTAATGCAGTAAATATAAATGACCTGGATGCAATAGAGGCAAAATAAGGGTTATAGGACAAAATAATACCTCGAAAATAATACAAAAGCCCAAGTATTTGACTTCTAATAGTCAATGCTTGGGCTTTTAATATATAGAACTTATAGCCATGTATAGACAAGAGCTATTATATATATCCTTTAGATATAATGCTGAAGAAGGCTCACAAAGTACTGCACCTACTCCTTCTTTAAGTCTTTTGTAATAATGTAATATTCACAAGGCGACGTATGAATACCTTTCATGTAGTTTTTACCAACAAGATTTATTTTAGGATAACCTAAATAGATAGCCGCATTATCATCGAGGAGAATTTGTTGCGCCGAAATGATAGCGTTATGTGCCGTCGTAGAATCCATAGTAGAACCAGCCAAAGCTAGTAACTCATCGTAGCGAGGGTTGCTATATCCCGAGCCATTGTTAGGATTTGCCCCATCAATATTAGAACCCCAATATTGCTTGAGGAACCACACAGGATTACCTGTATTAGCAGTAACAACACTAGAAATCATAAGATCATAAGCTCCGGATTTTGCCAACTCATCAATAACACTATAGTCTACTATCTTGATATTAATACCAATGCCAATCTTTTTGTAATCTGCTTGCATGGCTTCTGCATAGAGGTTGAGCTCTGGTCGCGATGTGTATGTATAAAAATCTAGTACTAAATCTTGTCCATCTTTATCTACGTAACCGTCCCCATCAGTATCTACCCAACCAGATTGAGCTAATAACTTTCTTGCATTTTCAGGACTATATTGGTTGGATGCTTTTACTTGTTTAAATCCATAACCAAGACTCGGTGGCAATGGAGCTTTACCAGCGATAAATGTGTCCTTTAAAAGAGTTTTTGCATAGCTTTCACGGTCAATACCTGCAATAAGAGCAGCTCGAATATTAGCATCAGCCAAAGCTCCATTTTGACTCATGCGAACCATTACATCACGCAAAGACGACGATTCTTCAAAAACATAATCCTTATTATCTTTGAATAAATCATATTCACCAGGGCCAATATTAATTGCCATATCCACGTCGCCGGACTGTAACGCCATAGCGCGCGTATTAGCATCATTGATAGCAGGCACCTCTACACGTTTAAAAGGTACTGTACCATCCCAATAGTGTTTATTTGCCTCTAGCTCTGCTCTCTCTTTCGTAAAGGATGTAGCTACATAAGGACCAGTCCCAATAGGGCCGTCTACAGCAAAATTACGCCCTTCTCGTTCTGATTGAACATCTACAATAAGAAATAAAGGATCCCCTAACAGGCCTGGCAAATTAGGATATACTTTATCTGTATGAATAATCAAAGTTTGCCCATTTGCCTCTATGCGATCATAATTGAAAAAGGTCTTCGCCCGTTGACTCTTCTCAAATGTCCGTTCCAAAGATTCCTTCACAGCCTGCGCCGTTACCTTACGGCCATTTGAAAATGTTACTTTATCATTAATAGTGAAAGTCCATGTTTGATTATCATCACCAACAGACCATTTCAATGCAATCCACGGTTCTGTCCCCATAGTATCGTTAAATTTAACAAGGGTTTCACCAATACCATAGCGCACTACTACCCAACTAAAATAGTTTTCCGTCGGTTCCAGAGTGCTCGCAAAACCTATAGCACCTACTTTTAATACGTCCTTGTCATGGTCGTTAAATTGTAATCCACAGCCAAAGAACCCTATTATGGACATGCTCATCAAGGTGCCGACCATGAGCCAGCGCTGCCATTGTTTCATTGCATCCTCCTTCGTAATCCCATTCAAATATGCTCATATGAATAACACTTTATATACCCTATAGGGTATGATTATATTTATAATCATACCGAATAATATAGAAAAATACAACAAAAAACTCCGCTTACAATATACCTCGTAAGCGGAGTTTTTCAAGCTTATTTATAGCCTACCACCGTATCCATTGACAAAGGTCTATGTTCTTGTCCAATTTCAAAAATGGAACTTAACAACACCTTTGTATAGGGATGTTGTGCATCAGATAGATGGAATGCATCTAATTCTTCTACAATGTCGCCCTTATACATAACTACCACTTTGTGACACATGGTGCGGATGAAAGCAATATCATGAGCAATAAATAGATAGGTTAGATTGCGTTTTTTTTGCAATCTTGCTAATAGGTACGCGATAGAATCCTGCACGGAAACATCAAGTGCACTAGTAGCCTCGTCAAATACGAGAATTTCTGGTTCTAATACGATAGCACGAGCAATAGCAACACGTTGACGTTGACCACCGGACATTTCGTGTGGGTAACGGTGCATAAACTCACGAGGTAAATCTACCATTTCAAGATAATCACCAGCAATTTGTTCTTCCCTACCTTTTGGGAGTAAACCAAAATTATACAGTGGTTCACAAATAATGTCTTTTACCTTCATACGAGGATTAAATGCCGCCATTGGATCTTGAAATACCATTTGTATTTTTTGACGGTACGCTCTTGTTTGTTCACGATTCATGTGTTGAATTTCAACACCATCTACGTAAATTTCACCTTCTGAGATAGGCAACATTTTCATGAGCATTCGTACTAAAGTGGTTTTACCAGAGCCAGATTCACCAACAATACCAAGAGATTTGCCTTTTTCCAATGTAATATTAATAGATTTACACGCTTCTAATGTGTCACCATTTGGCAACGGGAATCGTTTACATACATCTTTGAATTCTACTGCGTAATTATTCAATGTAACGACCTCCTCCCAATGTTGGAACAGCGTTTTTCAACTGTTTCGTATAATCGCTGGATGGATTTTCGAGAATATCTTTTGGAGAACCTGCATCAACAACACGACCATTTTGCATAACTAGAATGTAGTCGGCCATATATGCCGCTACACCTAGGTTATGGGTAACCATAACGATGGTGGAATTATGCTCCTTCGCTTTTTCTAGCATTTCTAACACGACTTGAGATTGTGTGGTCACATCCAATGCAGATGTAGGTTCGTCACCGATTAAGAGCAATGGATCTAACGCCATCGCCATGGCGATACCAACACGTTGACGTTGTCCTCCAGATAATTCATGTGGATAACGATGCAAAATGTCAGTACCGTTTGGCAGTGCCACGCTTTCAAGTAAGGCAATGGCTTTAGCATCACATTCATCATTAGTCATATCCACATGAGAACGGAATAATTCACGGAATTGTTTACCAATACGTTGAATTGGATCCAAAGCACTACCACTATCTTGAAAAATCATGGCCATATCCTTGCCACGCATAGATCGCCATTCGGATTTAGAAAGGTTTGCCAAATCACGTCCATTAAACACAATACTGCCTTCTGTTACTTCACCACCTACTGGTAAAAGCCCCATAAGGGCACGGATTACAGTAGTTTTACCGGAACCCGACTCCCCTACGATACACAATACCTTTCCTCTTTCCAAGGTGAAATTAACATCCATAACGGCAGGTTTACCTTGATATGCAATATGAAGATTAGTAACGGATAATACATTGTCTGCCATTAGTTGTCCTCATTATTTAGAAATTTTGCTAGTAATCCAGTAGTAGTCACTTGGGAACATAACAGCACCTTTCAAGTAGGAACCTGTTACGATATTAGTTTTAGGATAACCTAGGTATAATGCAGCACCATCGTTCATCAATAATTGTTGAATTTGAATAGCATAAGTGCGGCGTTTAGCTGGATCGAATTCACTTTCTGCAGCATCAAGTAATGCATCTACTTCTGGGTTGGAGTAACCGGAACCATTTTGTGGATTGGAACCGTTAATATTTGTATGCCAGTAATTAGCCAAGAACCAAATTGGATCCCCAGTATTAGCAGTTACGATATTAGAAATCAACATATCGTAGTCACCATCTTGACCCATTTTATCAATCAAGTTGTAGTCTACAGTTTTGATTTTCATATCTACGCCGATTTTTTTGAGATCCGCTTGAACTGCTTCAGCATATAATGGTAATTCTGCACGAGAATTATACACAACAAAGTTGAAAGTCAATGGTTTACCGTCTTTATCAAGAACGCCATCGCCATCAGTATCTTTCCAACCGTCTTCAGCGAGTAATTGTTTAGCTCGGTCCACATTATAAGCATTAGGGTCTTTCAATTCATTAAAACCATAATCCATGGACGGAGGAATAGGTGCAGAACCAGGCAAGAATGTACCTTTCAGCAATACATCAGCATAGTTTTTGCGATCCGTAGCAGAAATCACAGCAGCACGCACTTTGTCATCGCCAAGAATCCCTTTTTGGTTAATACGCGCCAATACGACACGAAGAGAGGCGATTTCATCTACTTTAAATTTATCATTGTTTTGGAATAAACCGAGTTCACCAGGGCCGATATTAACAGCCATATCCACATCGCCAGATTGCAACGCCATAGCGCGTGTATTAGGGTCATCAATGGATGGAATTTCAACAGTCTTAAATGGTACTGTACCATTCCAGTAATTTTCATTAGCTACCATTTCAGCACGTTCTTTTGTGAAAGATTTCACTACATATGGGCCGGTACCGATAGGTCCTTCTTTGGCAAAGTTACGACCATCTTTTTCAGCTTGTACATCAACTATGAGGAACAACGGATCGGCTAATAGACCAGCCATATTAGGATATTCTTTAGATGTATGGATAATTAAATCTTGACCATTCGCTTCGATGGAGTCATATTCAAAGAATGTTTTTGCACGGTTAGATTTTGCAAACGTACGCTCGATGGATTCCTTAACAGCTTGAGCATCTACTTTTTTACCATTAGAGAATTTAACTTTATCATCGATGGTAAAAGTCCACGTTTTTTTATCGTCAGATACGGACCATTTAGATGCAATCCAAGGTTGTGGTTTCATTTGTTCGTCGAAACGCGCCAATGTTTCGCCTACACCATAACGCATAACAACCCAAGCAAAGAAATTCTCTGTAGGCTCTAATGTGGACGCAAAGTTAGTTACTGCTACTTTCAATGTGTCCTTATTCGCTGCACCATTGTTATCAGAACCACAACCAGCGATAAAGGACCCCATCATTACAATGCTAAGACCTGCTAAGAGAGCTTTTTTCCAAGATTTTTTCATTTCTTATCTCCTGTAAATACATACATATAATGCTTTCACAAACAGCACAATTTATATTACCGTCACAGCTATACGAGCCTGCAACGACAACACCATGCTTACTACATCCCACATGAGGATATACTATTGTTGATTAACCTTCATTTTTAGGGTCTACTACATCACGCAACGAGTCGGACCACAAGTTGAAAATGGATACAACAATTAAAATAGAAAGGCCTGGGAATGCCATGAGCCAAGGACTAGTTTGCAAATATTGACGCCCTTCATTCAACATGAGACCCCATTCTGGTGTCGGCGGTTGAGCACCGAAACCGAGGAAAGATAAACCAGCTACCTCAATCATCATGGCCCCAATATCAAGTGCCCCTGTAGTAACAACAAGAGGCAAAATATTGGGGATGATATGACGACGCAAAATCGTCCATGTAGATGCCCCCATCATAACCGCTGCAGTTACGTATTCCTCCTGCCGCACTTTCAGAGTCATAGAACGAACGAGACGAGCATATTTTGCCCAGCCTACGATGGATAACGCTAAGATAGTATTAAAAATAGAACCACCTAGGATACCTGCAATAGCGATAGCCAATACAACGCCAGGGAAAGACAACATGATATCCGCTAAGCGCATGAGTACCATTTCTACTTTGCCACCGAAATAACCCGCTACAGCACCGATGATAGTACCGATGGAAACCATGACTACAACGATGGTGACGCCCATAAATAATGACAATTGAGTACCATAAATAATACGAGATAAAACGTCACGCCCTAGTTTATCAGTACCAAACCAGTGCTGTGCACTCGGCGCTTGTAATGCTTTTGTCATATCCGAATTAAAAGCATCACCTGGTGCGAGCCACGGCGCAAATACAGCGATAAAAACGATGATGAGCATAAGCACACTATAAATCGTGAAGAGTTTATGTTTCTGAATACATTCTGCCATTATGCTCTCTCCCGTTTTAATCTAGGATCCAATAAAATATATGAAGCATCCACTAATGCATTGATGCACATATAAGCTAAAGCCACCCACAATACAAAACCTTCAATAAGCGGATAATCACGCATGGTAATAGCGTAAATCGCCATGTTTCCAAGACCAGGCCATGCAAATACCATTTCTACTACCGCCACACCGCCAAGAAGCCACCCGATTAATACACCGAGGATAGTGATTAAAGGCAACACCGCATTTGGTAAAATGTGCCCAAATAAGATTTTAATTTCGCTTACGCCACGAGCTCTAGCACCGATAACATAGTCTTTGCTCATTTCTTCCAAAATAACGAGCCGCACTTGGCGCATATATTTGGAACCAACTACTACGGCAAGAGTAATCGCAGGCAAAATCACACCAAGCGCAGTAATCCGAGATGATGCAATTGGTACTAGCCCTAATTTCAACCCAAAGACATAAATGAGCACAAGACCAAGCCAAAATGTCGGCATAGAGATACCTACAAAAGACATAGCACGTAATACATAGTCTACCCATTTATTACGATTTACTGCACTCAGAATACCTGCCGGCAAAGCGTAAAGCAATGTAAACAATAATGCAGTTCCTGCCAAATACACCGTACCAGGCAATGCTTCAAGCATACGGTCTACAACGGGTTTCTTAGAGGAATAGCTCATCCCCAAATCCCCCTGTGCAGCATGTAACACCCAATTGCCATACTGTACAAGAAACGGCTTGTCTAAGCCTAATTGTGCTCGCGTTTCATCGATCAACTCTTGTGATACGATGGTATCTGCCGTTTCCAATAACATGGTTACCGGATCACCAGGAGCCAAATAGGTAAGACAAAATGTTAAAAATGTAATGCCAAACAGGGTGACAATAAATTGCCCTAACTGCTTGACAATGCGTTTGCCCATAGGCACCTCCTAACTAAAAAACATGCATCAACGCTCTAGTTTATCGTTTTTTTGCGATTATAAATATACTATACCCCTTGCTTAATTACAATACACATACCCCCTATAGGTATGTGTTATTATCAGAATTTTATAATCTTTACAATATATTACGTTTTCTAATAGTTATTAATATTTTTGAATAATATCCCACAAATCACTATTTACCCACCTTTATTATGAGATATATTATCAAAAATTTGTATAAACATTTACACGCTCTACACACTTCACCTATTATTTTTATAGTAAAGCATATAGAATATAACGGGTTATAGGACAAAAAGTGTGTGTGACTAATCCCAATAAGTTGGAAAATTTGTAGACATATGTAGCTCATTCCA
>NZ_RQUY01000008.1 GCF_003992125.1 Veillonella caviae
GCACTTTAATCATACTTTCATATGACTAAAACGCGTCTTTGTTTTCTTAGAGGCTATTTTGTTACAGCCCCTTTTGCATATATACTCATCTATACTGGTATACTCCACTATGATAATTTGAGAATAGAAGTGAAACTATATCGAAGTATGCTATATAGGTATGGAAAGTGCAAAATATAGGTCGTCTATATATTCGATGAATAAAAAATGTAATAATATTCTTTTTTGTGAATATTGACTTGCTGAGAAGCAAATCGAAATTGAATCTAATATATATGATATCGTATGAATATTTCTAGTAAATATATACGTACTTAGCTTATATATTTACTTAGCAATAGTGGAATATTTGTTCATAGAAATATTTTAATATACTCATAAAATCATTAACATACAAATAGAAAGAAAAAAATAGATTTACTTTTAAAAATAGTATATAATATAATCTAAGTAAATAGATTTTTTGATATATATTTTGAGGAGTTTTTGCATTATGGTTGAAGTTTCTTACGAACGTTTAGCAACAATATTTAAAGCGCTCAGCGATGAAACAAGATTGCACATTATCGACATGTTGTCCTGTAATGAATTATGTGCTGCCGACATTTTGGCAAGTTTTAACTTGTCCCAATCTACATTGAGTTACCACATGAAAATATTAATTGATGCCGGTGTTGTAAATTCTCAACGCAATGGTCTTTGGACTCGCTACTCTATTAATGAAGAAACGTTTGGTGATATTTTGGACATTCTTCCACGATTGTATAAAACAAAAGATGAGTGTATTTGTGCACAAATCAAATATTGCCGTTTAGATGAGCACGAAAAAGAAGCTTAAATCATGAGACGTTGGATTATGCATGTTGATATGGATGCTTTTTTTGCATCTGTAGAACAATTGGATTATCCTGAATACAAAGGCCACCCCGTTATCGTGGGTGGTCTTTCTGCACGTGGTGTGGTAGCCACTGCATCCTATGAAGCTCGTAAATTTGGCGTCCATTCTGCAATGCCTATATCACGGGCGAGGAAACTGTGCCCTCATGGTATTTATGTATATCCTCGTTTTGATAGATATAAAGAAATTTCAAATATCATTCATAAGGTGATGGAGGAATTTACCCCTATTATAGAACCGTTGTCATTAGATGAGGCGTTTTTGGATGTTACAGGTATAACTCATAAATTTGAAGGCCCTGTGGCGCTGGGACGGGCAATTAAGAACCGCGTATTTGCCGAAACAGGGCTTATCATCTCCGCTGGCTTAGCACCTAATAAATTCCTTGCCAAATTGGCATCCGATTTAGAGAAACCAGATGGTCTGGTCGTTATTCCTTATGGCAAAGAACAAGATGTGCTTGCTGAGTTACCTATAAAACGCATTTGGGGCGTCGGTCCTCGCACAGAACAACGACTGAAGGATGGCGGGTTTGCTTTGATGAAGGATATTCAAGTATTGCCTGATGAAAGCAAATTAATTCCTTATGTAGGTAATCAAGCACGTCGCATTTGGGAATTGGCCCGTGGTATTGATGAGCGACCTGTTGAGGTAAATCGCCAAATTCAGTCCATCGGCAATGAAGAGACTTACGAAGAAGATGTAGTAGATCCTGCTGTTATAGACGTGGAATTGCACTATTTTGCAAACCGCGTGGCAAAACGATTGCGTAAACGAAACCTCATGGGTCACACGGTAGCTATTAAGGTACGGTATAATGATTTTAAAACGGTGACTCGGCAAAAACATCTAGATTCTGCCACCGATAATGAGCGTCTCATTTACGATACGTCCGTTCTATTATGGAATAAATTGATGAATGAATATAAGGGAAAAACGGATCGTAATGCTAATAGAATCCAGATGCGGACATCAGCTAATAGGAATGAATCATCAACATCGGAAACGATGGGGGCTGCACCGATACCGACTTTTGACACGTCTATTCTTGCTATGCCGTTGAAACCGTTGCGTCTCTTAGGTGTTACCGTCAGTGGACTCACAGCAGATGGCCTTGTGCAGGATGATTTGTTTACTGCCCCTATTGATGAAAGCTCCTCAAAATTGGCGACTGTGCTAGATTCTCTAGAATCTAAATTTGGTGAAAACGCCATTATGAATGGCGCTTTGTGGCAACGTAGTCATGGATTGACAGGTGATAGGCGTAAACGTAGTGAACTAAAGGCGGCGGTGGATGCTAGTGTTGATGATAACAGTCATCAAGATAAGTCGCTTCTTGACGATTCTGGTGCGATTCAAAGCGACGCGCTTAATGAGAATGAGGGAAAAAACACCACTGAAAACTTGTGATAAATATACTTTCACCAATAGAATAGTTCGTGATACAATATATATAAATCCGTGTGTATAGACATGAAAATAACCGCAAGAGAGGTATAATATGAGTATGTTTCGCGTAGCCATTCATTATGGCATTAATAGCAATGGTTTTTTGTCCTATGATACAGATACAAAAACGGTGTCCGTTGATTTACCTGAACAAGAATGGGTAGATAAGGTATTGGCATATCTTAATGCTGAGCATGTGATTCAACATGCTACAGGACTTGATACATATGAACAACTCAACGTAAAACCATTAGATTCTTTGGACAATCTAAAATTGGCATTAACACGCATGTGGGAAGCCACAGACGTACAAGTCGACTGGAGCCGTCCGGCGTAAATTATCTACGCAGAATCTAAGAAATACAAGAACCCGAAGCCTATGAGGGCTTCGGGTATAATAAGATATACATGCGTCTATAGCTCAGTAGGATAGAGCAGCAGTTTCCTAAACTGCGTGTCGCTGGTTCGATTCCGGCTAGGCGCACCATAGATAAGTACTGGCTTATTAAGTGGTTTGAATTTCTAATTTTAGTAGAAATAAGCCACTTAATAAGCCAGTTTTTGTTTTCAGGATTAATTAATTTTACAATTTTTTTACAAAACTATTAGAATAAACTTTACATTCCTTTCTTATACTGTAGTCAAAGGTAACAATGATAAATCAATTGATGGAATTGATTTAGTAGTCCAGGAGGGAATAGTATGAAATTTTCAAAATTTTTGACGCTAGCGTTGGCAGGGGTAATGGCATTTTATATTGCAGGATGTGGATCAGGTGCGACTGAAACGAAAAGTGGCGGTAATGCGTTAAGTGGAACAATTACGGCGTCAGGCTCTTCTGCATTGTTACCGTTGGCTAAAGATGCGGCGAATGATTTTAAAGCTAAGTATGCCGATGTATCTATTACACTAAACGGTGGCGGTTCTGGTACTGGTCTTAAACAAGTTTCGGAAGGTTCTGTAAATATAGGGAATTCTGATGTAGCAGCAGAAACCAAACTTAGCAAAGAAAAAGCTGCAGAATTGGTTGATCACAAAGTTGCTGTAGTAACAATTGCACCAGTAGTTAACAAGAAAATTGGTGATGTTGTTCAATCATTAACTAAACAACAATTACAAGATATTTTCACAGGAAAAGTTACAAATTGGAAAGATGTAGGCGGTCCAGATCTTAAGATTATGTTAGTTACAAGACCAGCAACATCAGGTACTCGTGCGTTATTCTCCGAATATGCACTTGATAAACAAGCAGAAGCAACAAATAAATCGCTAGAAACAGATGATTCCGGTACATTAATGCAAACTATCGCAGATAATGAAGGCGCTATCGGTTATGTATCCTTATCATATCTTGTTAATAATGATAAGGTGGCTACTGTTTCTATTGACGGTGTAGCACCAACTCTTGAAAATACATACAACGGAAAGTATTCTGTATGGGGCTATGAACATATGTATACAAAAGGGAATCCAAACGAAGCAATTAAAGCATTTATAGACTTTATCATGTCAGATGAATATGGTCAAAAACTTGAAAAACAAGGATATGGCGTAACATCTAAAATGAAAGTAAGTCGTTAAATACAGTAATATAGTTAGCTACATTCAGATAGCTAAGCTGCAAGATGGCAGTTGGCAGGTGACTGTCAACTGCCTTTTTTATAAGGAGGACGATGATGCAAGATAATAGTCGTGTAATTCGGCAAGATATATCTTGGAAAATAATCATTAGTTTAGGCGGATTTTTTATGATTGCCTTAACGTTCGCACTTGGATTTTTCTTGTTTTATCGAGGAATAGGAACTTTCACTACCTATGACCACAGTGTGTTTGAATTTTTATTTTCATCTACTTGGGCACCAGCTGATTCTCATGATGGTGGCGGAAAAGTTGGGGCCGCTATTTTTATATTTGGTTCGATTAGTACGTGTTTATTAGCGTTATTAATTTCATTGCCATTTAGTATTGGGGTCGCTATTTTTATGACAGAAATTTCTCCAGGTTTTGGCCGTAAAATTATTCAGCCAATAGTCGAAATCTTTGTAGGAATACCATCAGTTGTATATGGGTGGTTAGGGCTTACTGTATTAGTTCCTGTTATAAAAGATGTATTTGATACACAATATGGTTTCTCCGTATTGGCTGCTTCATTAGTGTTAGCGATTATGATTTTTCCTACCATTACTTCCGTATCAGCCGATGCTATTCGCAGTGTTCCTAAAAACTTTCGTCAAGCTGCGTTTGGATTAGGTTCAACTCGTTGGCAGGTTATTTATAAAATTGTGTTGCCTGCAGCAAAAAATGGAATCTTGACTGGCGTTATTCTTGGCTTGGCCCGTGCATTCGGTGAAGCATTAGCAGTCGCTATGGTTATTGGTAAAACAAAAGTATTTCCCGTATCAATTTTATCACCGACTACGAATTTAACGTCTGCCATTGCTGCAGATATGGGAGGCGCTATGGATGGAGGTGAATATAATATTGCTCTTTGGACAATGGCACTATTATTATTCTTTATTTCATTAGGCTGTATATTTTTAATTCATTATATATCTGAAAGCGACGGTGAAAATATATAATGCCCAATAAAGATAATCAAGTATTACAAGATACTACTAAAGCAATAAATGCTACTATTTTACGAGCTAAATTGTTAGATACAATTATGACTGGTGTATTCTATGTGGTTGCATTATTTTTTCTTGTTTTGTTAATTGTTTTTGCAACGTATATCATTGTAAAAGGATTTATGGATTTTGATATATCTATGATGGCCTTTGATCATAGAGGTATTGGTAACCAGCTATTTAATACAGTTTATTTAGTTATATTGGCGTTGTTGATTAGTGTTCCGCTTGGCCTCTTATCAGGTATTTATATGGCAGAATATGCAAAACCAGGTAGAGTTACGAAAATTATTCGTATTTCTATTGAGACGCTATCCTCTTTGCCATCAATTGTAGTCGGATTATTTGGGTATTTAGTGTTCATAGTGATGACTGGTTCACAATGGAATTTGTTTGCCGGTGCATTAGCTGTATCAATTTTAAGTTTACCGATTATTTCTACAACTACTGAAGATGCGCTTAAATCGTTACCTGATGGTTATAAAAAAGGTAGTTATGGCATGGGGGCAACAAAATGGCAAACCATTCGGATGGTACTATTACCCGCATGTATACCACAAATTATGACTGGTATTATTTTAGCGGCAGGGCGTGCCTTTGGCGAGGCGGCTGCATTAATGTTTACGGCAGGTATGAGCACGGATATAAATTGGAATAGCACTAACCTTTTCTCATCGACACATCCGTTAAATCCATTTAGACCAGGGGAAACACTGGCATTACAAATTTGGGCATCTCGTACAGAAGCGATTGCAGAAAATTCCACTCAAATTGCTAACTTGTGTGCAGCCATTTTAATGATTATGGTATTTACATTCAGTATTAGTGCCAGATATATTAGCCAGCATATTAATAAGAAGATGATAGGAGATAATAAATGATGAGAGAATACATAGGCGATGTTATGGGGGAATCAAACGTGCATTCTTTAGATACATCAACAGCGGTACATTCAATACAAGATAAATTTATTGTAGATAAATTAGATTTGTATTACGGTACGTTTAAAGCTTTAAAAGAAATCTCTATGAATATAAAAGAGAGTGAAGTTACTGCATTAATCGGGCCTTCAGGATGTGGTAAATCTACTTTTTTAAAAACCTTAAACCGAATGAATGATTTAGATTCAACTGTGCGTATTGAAGGTTCAGTTTTATTGGATAATAAAAATATTTTTACAGAAATTGATGTGATTAATTTGCGACAATGGGTGGGAATGGTTTTTCAACAACCAAACCCATTTCCTAAAAGTATTTACGATAACATTGCCTATGGACCGCGGGTACAGGGGATTACGAAAAAAGCTGAGTTGGACATTATTGTAGAACGGAGTTTACGGCAAGCAGCCATTTGGGATGAAGCAAAAGATCGTTTGCATAAAAGTGCCTTAGGCATGTCCGGTGGGCAGCAACAACGGCTATGCATTGCAAGAACCTTGGCAACTAAGCCGGATGTTATCTTGATGGATGAACCTACCAGTGCATTGGACCCTATTTCTACTTTGAAGATTGAGGAATTAGTTTTAGAATTAAAAAAAGATTATACTATTGTTATAGTAACTCATAATATGCAACAGGCGAGTCGTATTTCGGATAAAACAGCATTTTTTTTACTAGGTGATTTAATAGAATATAATACAACGGAAGAGATTTTTACAAATCCTAAAAATCCTAAAACAGAGGAATATATTACGGGTCGTTTTGGTTGAGGTAGGATAATGAGAAAACATTTTGATGAAGAATTATTACAAGTTAAAAGTGAATTTATTACGATGGCTTCCGTCGTAGATAAATCATTATTGCAAGCTATTACAGCATTAGAAAAAAATGATCCTGTGTTAGCGCGAGATGTAATTGAATTGGAACCTAAAATTTTAGATTTTGAACGTCTTATTGAACGTCGATGTATGCTAATTCTTTTATATCAACAACCGGTAGCTTCTGATTTACGAATGGTATCAGCTATTATGAAAATGATTTCTGAATTAAGACATTTGTCAAATCAAGCTACTGAAATTAGTGAATTAATCATTACTAATCATACTAAAATTCATTTTGGTGAAGTAGAAGAATTAGTGGAAATGGGACAAAAAGTTCGTCGCATGACCTATGATGCAATTCATGCGTTCAGCGTATCTGATGAAAGATTGGCCCGCCAAGTTGTTTCACAGGATGATGAAGTTGATAATTTGTTTACCAATGCTAAAAAAATGATTGTTAAAGGTATAAAAACAGATGCCTTTAAACCGGGAACCGGTGTGGATGCATTAATGATTTCTAAGCATATGGAAAAAATAGGCGACTATTCTGTGGCGATGGCTGCATGGACTATTTATATGATTACTAATGAACCGGTAGAAACGATTCTTGCTAGTAGTACTAATAGTAATGTATAAAATTAATGAAAGCTGAATCGGTAATTAATACATAGGTAATGCTATAGAATAGCTAATACTAATATGATTCTATAATGGAAATAGGAGCGATTATGGCAAAGAAAAAAGTGGTATATTGTGTAGAAGATGAAGAAAGTATTAGAGGATTACTTGCTTATGTATTAAAGGGACAAAATTTTGAATCTCAAACTTTTTCAGAAAGTAAATCTTTTTGGGATGCTATGAAGCATTCTCTGCCAAATCTTGTTTTGTTAGATATTATGTTAGATGGTGAAGATGGATTAACTATTTTACATAAAATGAAACAGGACTCTCGATATAAAAACATTCCTGTTATTATGCTTACGGCGAAAACGAGTGAATATGATATAGTGAAAGGCTTAGATGAAGGGGCCGATGATTATATAAAAAAACCATTTGGGGTGGTTGAATTAGTATCTCGTATTAAAGCCGTTATGCGTCGTACTGAATCTGATGCGGTAAGGGTAGACACGCTTAGCATAGGAGAGTTATCGATTCAAAGAGGTAGCCGTATCGTAACTATCGGTTCTAAAGTGATTGAGTTAACAATGAAAGAGTACGATTTACTTCTTTATTTTATAGAGAATAAAAATTTGGTGTTATCTAGAGAACAGATTATGAATCATGTGTGGGGATTTATGTATGAAGGCGAGACGAGAACGGTTGATATGCATATTATGACGCTGCGCCAAAAATTAGATACATCTAGTAAACACATAAAAACTGTACGAGGAATTGGCTATCGGTGGGAGGAAAAACACAATGAAGCAAAAGATTTTTCGTAGTTTATTTGGATTAAGTTTAAGTTGTATTATTGTGGTCATGGTAGTTTTAATGAGTCTTTCCTATAATGTATGGAAAGAAGAATTTAAGCATAATCTACGCAGTGAAACACAAACTATTGTAGCAATGGCAGAAGCAGGTAATTTCAATAAAGAGGTATTGATAAAAATTGCTAACGGAACCGGTGCTGAATATCGGTTGACATGGGTTCAAGCGGATGGATCAGTTCTATATGATTCTAATGCGGATTTAGCATCTATGGAAAATCACTTGCAACGGCCGGAAATTCAGCAAGCATTGATGACAGGTACAGGCAGTGCTATGAGAGATTCAAGCACGCTTCATGAAACTAATTATTATGAAGCAGCCCGTTTGCCCGATGGTAGCGTAATTCGTGTAGCTAAAGTGGGTGCTAATATTTATCGTGTATTATTAGCTACCGTTCCAGGCCTTTTTATTTTGTTTATAGTTATGGCATTAATTTGTTTCTTTTTATCCAAGCATTTGACGAAAAAGTTAATCACTCCGATTAAGATTGCGATTTCTAAATGGAGTAAACAGAAAGAACATAATGTAATTGGTCGTTTATCCGTTGATTACGAAGAAATTATACCGCTGATTACCGTATTAGATTCGCAAAAAGAGCGAATCGATAAGACTATACAAGAAATTGAAACAGAACGTGATACGCTCCGTGTTTTGATGGAAGAAATGAAAGTCGGTATTTTATTAGCTAATGAAACGGGACAAATTTTAATTTGTAATTCTAATTTGCGTAAATTTTTTAAACTATCAGCCACCAATGAGTTAACGAATTGTACATTATATGATCTTAATCATGAACAACAGTGGATTGACCATGTAAATCAAGTTATCCATGATAAAAAGAATGCCTCTTATCGGATTGAAGTGGAACAGAGATTTTATGATGTTGTCCTATATGTTACCGGTTCAACGCAACGCATTTTAGTGATTATTAGTGATATTACCGATGAATATCTTGCGCAAAAACGGCGTCAAGAATTTACGTCCAATATTTCACATGAACTCAAAACCCCTCTCACTACCATCAGTGGCTATGCTGAAATTATAGCCACTGAACTTTATGAAAAGAAAAGTGATGTCAAGGAAATTGGAAAGCATATTTATAAAGCAACTTGTCAAATGTTGGAAATGATTGAAAGCATTATGCACCTATCGAAAGTGGAAAAACAAACAAGCGATTTGCCATTTGAAACAGTTCCAATACAAGAATTAATTGAAACTGTTTGGAACACGTTATCATGTAAATGGGAAGATAAAAATATTACACTTAATTTAGATTGTAATGGTGCATGTATGTATGGTAATAAACAACTGTTAGAAGAAGTATTTTTAAACTTATTGGATAATGCCATTAAATTCAGTAAAGGTGATGAAAATACAATTACTGTGACCGCAGAAACGCAACCAACAATGACTACAGTGGTAGTACATGATAATGGTATTGGTATTAATAATCAAAAGATAGATTGTATTTTTGAAAGAGTTTATCAAGCTGATGCCAGTCGTGGACGCTATGAAGGGTTTGGTATTGGATTATCCTTAGTTAAACATATTATAGACTTACATAAAGGTGAAATTCGTGTAGAAAGTGAAGAAAACAAGAGTACATCCTTTATTATTTCGATTCCGAATAAGATATAACATAATTCATGAAGAGGCTGTAACCCCTAAAGAATTAAGGGATACTCTCGAATAATTGGTAAGTGAAAAGAATTGTAAAAGGACTGTAACTAGAATGCGGTAAACCGCATTCTGTTACAGTCCCTTTTTTGTTTATAAGGGCTATAGAACAAAGTCGAAAATGGACTGGCTTAAATGACAATATTAGGCATAAGATTATTTATTTTAGTAAATGGATGAAGTTATATTTTTGTGTATTCCCTATGTGTACAAATGATTTATATATGTTGACTGGGGGGGATTTCTCCTATAATGAGAGGGGCATATTCTTTATTATATAGTTGAGGGGGAATGCATGTGGAGGCTATAGAGGCACCGCTGACGGTACAGGCTAGTGTAAAGAACGAAGAAGTAAGGCGTAACTATGTTTTGGGGATTAATGGACTCAAAGGTATTGCCATTATAGGTGTTACATTGTTTCATATGTTTCCACAAACTATACAAGGTGGTTTTTTAGGAGTATCTTTGTTTTTTGTTATTAGTGGATATTTATTAGCACTTAGTACTGCACGGCAATGGAAAGAAAATCGTTATTCTATTCTATCATACTTTAAAAGTCGAATTAAGCGGATTTATCCATCACTGATGATAATGCTATTGGTTACTATAGGTGTATATGCTTATATTTTACCAAAAACAATGCAAGGAATTAGACCCGAGTTTCTATCTATCGTATTAGGCTATAATAACTGGTGGCAAATTTTACAAAATTCAGATTACTTCGCTCGTATTGCTAATGCTTCACCATTTACACCACTTTGGTTCTTATCAATCGAATTACAGTATTTTGTTATATGGCCAATACTATTTGCATGGTATAGATTTCTAGAAATTAAAATTTGCCGTTATGTAGGGTGGTCTTTTATAATTCTTTTGTGTATTGCTTCAGCATTTGTAATGCCTATTCGTTATAAATTTGGTGTGGATGTAACAACTTTATATTATGGTACGGATACACGTGTGTATGCTCTTTTATTTGGCGCTGCATTAGGGCTTTTTAAAGAGAAAAAAGTAAATAAAATAGCTCATTATAACTGGGTTAGATATATATGGTACTTTATATATATCATATTGTTAGCTGCTATAATTGGTGGATATTTATTTTTAAATGGACAGAATCCCTTAGTGTATGAGTACCTCTTATTAGCTTTTACATGTATATTTGTGAGTATGATCGCCATTTGTGAAAATAGTAATTTATCTATTGGTAAGCTCACTGATACCCCGCTATTAACTTGGTTAGGTAAACGAAGTTATGGTATTTTTTTATGGCAGTATCCAGTGCTTTTCTTGGCCCATAAATTAGAGCTGAATTCTTTTTTTGTAAATACGTTTATATACTATTTAGTATTAGTAATCCTTATTCTGTTATTGACAGTATGGACGGATGCATTGTCAAATGTTATTACGAATCGTGAAAGTAGAAGGGCATTTATCACAGATTGTAAGAAGTTTTCTATTGTTATTATAAGTGTTATTGGTATTGGCTCAGGAATATTAGGTGCGCAAGCAGTTGTTATGTCATCTGATGTAAAAATTAATGATTTAAATGAAGTACAAGCGAAAATTGAAGCTAATGCTAGTAATCAAGAATTGGCTAATAAAAAAGCCCTTGAAGCGCATAGGGAAGTATCACAAGACGAATTAAGTGGAGTTGTAGGCATAGGTGATTCTGTTATGCTTGGGGCAGAGCCGAGCTTACGTAATGTGTTACCTAATATATACATTGATGCAAAGGTATCTCGATATGTAGGGGCGGGCATTGATATTGCGAAACAGCTTGATGAAAAGGGTCAATTAGGTGATATCGTTTTAATTGGGTTAGGCACGAATGGGCCCATTACAGATTATTATGAGCCAGAGACTAAAGCATTATTAGAATATTTAGGGCCTAATCGTAAAATCTTTTGGGTTAATGTTTATGGACCAGATTTAGAATGGCAAGATTCTAATAATAAGTATTTAGAGGATATGGCTAACAAGCATTCTAATGTAACCATTATCGATTGGTATGGTGCAGTATCAAAACATCAAGAGTGGTTAAGCGATGATGGTGTTCATCCTAATGATTTAGGTGTTGAAGAATATGCAAAGCTTGTTAGAAAATCAATTGAAAATACGCTTTCTAAAACGGAAAAGCATAAGTAGTTGTGAGGGGAGGTATAGAGTATAGTAGTGAATCCATATTTTTATGAATTAGCCAAAATATCGGCTAATAAAGCTGCAGAAAATGGTATTATAGTTGACCCAAAGTGGATTTATGCCCAATGGCATGTGGAAACCGGAGGATTTACATCTAATCTGCAGGCTACGCATCATAATCTAGGTGGTATTTATAGCAGTTCTGGTAGCTGGATGTATTTTAATGATTTTCCTGAGTTTGCTGATTACTTTGGTCGCTATTTAACATATTATTCCGAAGATGGCATGGCTCACACATCTTCTTTATATGATTACGTAGCTGCGTTACACACTGGAGGATACTTTTCAGCAGATATTAGCACATATTATAATGCATTGCTTAGTATTGTTAACACAATCCCGTTTTAAGCTCTTCAATGTGCTTATTGAACATATTGATGAGTCATACTAATAGCTTGCTTAATAATGGCACTCCGGGTGTGGGGTTTAGTATAATAAAGGTTTTGAAGGAGTAATAACTATGAAACATTTACATAAATTAGTATTAGTTGGATTAACTGGTATCATATTTCCCTTGATATCGGCCATTGTAGATCCCCAAACGACTAGTATTTTCCCTTCGGTTTATGCAGCGGAATCAGCACCTATGGTTGATACATGGATCTTGTCTGATGAGGGTCGACAATATTACATCAAAGGTGGCACATTAAGATTTGCTCCAGCTACTTGGGCGGTTCGTGAATCTGGGGCGTATAGTTTCACTGCACAGATTATTTGTGTATATCCAAATGGTTATTATACAGTAAATCACTACCGAATGGCTGCTAAGGGAGCAATAGGGGTGTCTGTTGATGGAGGCCCAGTGATGGTGGTGTCTAATGATTCCATATATGGCCGTATATATCATGAGGTAAGAGATAGATATTTGATGTAAGTATTTGATTTTTTATCCCTCAATTATTCTAATCAACATTTTCCGCTGGGACATAATCGCTTAATGGTTCTTGCTTAGCTTTTAATAATTTTTCTCCATGGTCGGATTAGATGTTAGTTAAAGCGTTTCCATGAGACCGAGGTAATCATCTTTGCTAAGAACTACAATGTTGCCTTCTTTTGTGCTAATGCTCAACGGTTTATTGATTATATTAGAGTTATAGAGGCGCCGATCAGTAGCTACATAACATTGTTAACTCCCTAGTGTTTGCAGGTATTAACGCAAAGTTGTATGATATACACATGTGATAACTTTCACATGTGTATATTTTTTACCTGAAAGGGAGGATACTATGCAACACGTTCAAACCCGCAGTACTACGTCCGCGTTAGTGCTCACAGCCGTATTGATTGCCCTCGCCACATTGCTTACAATGTACACCAAAATTCCGGTGCCTGGCATTCGCGGTTATTTCAACATTGGTGATGTCGTTATTATGACATCTGCCTTATTATTAGGCCGTAAACAGGGTGCCTATATCGGTGCCATTGGCCCTGCACTGGCCGATTTATTTCTCGGCTACGCTGTTTTTGTGCCTATCACTTTTGTCGTGAAAGGCATTGAAGGTTATCTCGTTGGCACTTTATATAATAAGGATGGTTATGGTTCTGCACTGCTTGCTACTATCGCAGGTGGCGTGATTATCGTAGCTGGTTATTTTATTGCTGAATACTTTGTTATGGATCCAGGCGTTGCCTTTGGTGGTCTTTTGACTAATACAATCCAAGCCGTTATGAGCGTTATCATTAGTATGATTCTATATACGATTTTGCGTAAACGCTTAGGATAAGATTGTTTATACATTTTTTGACATGTGAAAGTAAAACATAACGAATTATATCGCTGTAAACTGATGTATGAATCGTTTATAATAGATGAATAGATATAGTAAATCCCCTAGTCATCGCATGTACTGACCCTTTAATAGTAGACTTGAAGAACTCTAGTATTAGGAAACAGTGCACATAGATAACTAGGGGATTTTGTCGTACATAGTTAGGCTGATAAATATGGTTTTCGTGCCAACATATGTGGATTGTTAAGACTATTCTTTTTCTCAATCATGCATGGCAGAATTTTATTATAATAGACCGTGCTTTTGAATACTTCTTTTACCACAAAGAGGACGTTGAGCAGTCTTAGAAATCCTGTGTAGGGAATGTAATGGGTGCAGATTTTTACTATTGATTGTGGTGGTACCTCAACATTTAATGCTACAGTAACATAGATATGAATTGTGTAAGATTTTGGATATGGATATGGATATGGATATGGATATGGATATGGATATGGATATGGATATGGATATGGATATGGATATGGCGAGTTTGACAGCCGATTATATGTAGATTATAATATAAGTACAAAAGAGCCAATGACGTGTTCTAGGCGTTAGGCTCATCATAGAATTGGAAATATGATAAACCTAACGTGTCTAAGTAGTGGTGTACTTAGTTTTAAACGTTAGGTTTATCTTTTTTGTAATATAAATTACTACTTAAGAATCAACACTACGAGGGTAGCGAACAAAATCATTAATGATAATGCTTCATATACAGGCATAATGCCACCTCCTCGAAAAGACGGAGATGAACCTAACTTACGTTACTGGCTCTTTCATTATAAGTATATAGTAGAGATTGAATATTGAAAAATACGGATTAATTTCGTACAACTTGTGCATGCACGAGTTGATGTAATACAATGGTAGTACTCATATTCTATGATAGTATTTATATGTAAAAACTAAAGGAGATGTAAATGGCAACTTTACCAAATTGTCCTAAATGTAACGATGAATATACTTATGAAGATGGCAATATGTTTGTGTGCCCTATGTGCGGTCATGAGTGGACCGAGGCTGATGCGGCTGCAGCAGCGGAAGCAGGTGTTATCCGTGATGCAAACGGCAACGAATTGAACGATGGTGATACTGTTGTAGTCGTAAAAGATCTTAAAGTAAAAGGCGCTGGCGTATTGAAACAAGGTACGCGGGTGAAAAACATTCGCCTTATTAGTGATGCTAGTGACGGACATGATATTGATTGCAAAATTGACGGCTTTGGTGCTATGGCGTTGAAATCTGAAATGGTTAAGAAAATCTAGTGTGATGAAAAACACTTTCAGTTTTTTGCAATTTATGTTACGCTGATTATCCATTTATCAATCGTGTGTTGATTTTGCACGTACAGTCTGCAAAACAATTGTTATAATTATATAGATGAAAGCTACGCCGTATGGCTGAAATTTCATGTTGCCCTACTAACAGACGTTGGTAGGGCTTTTTTCGTGGTATAATGAGTTATATTTTCTAGGGGCTAGATGAAATTAGTTTTATACCTATTTATTTCTTAGTAAGTGGTATATCAGGTAAAGTGCAATGTTGATAGATATACAAGAATGGACACAGGACTGATGTTATGGAAAGGATGGATAGTAATGGAATCTAATGAATCCTTAAAATCATATACATATAACTTGCTTGCTGAACGTGGTGTTACGGTAGAGTCTATAGCAGAACTTGTGATGTATGTACAGAAACCGTATTTGCCAAATCTCACTATGGAGGAATGTATTGATAGCGTTCACTCGGTGCTTGATAAACGAGAGGTGCATAATGCTATTATTACTGGTATTGAGTTAGATAAATTGACAGAACAAGGTGTACTTTCACAACCATTACAAAATATTGTAGAGAATGATGAAGGTTTATACGGTATCGATGAGATTTTGGCTTTATCTATCGTTAATTTATACGGATCTATCGGATTCACTAACTATGGTTATTTAGACAAGGTAAAGCCTGGTATTATTAAACAATTAGATAGCAAGGTAGGAGGTCGGTGCAATACATTCCTAGACGACCTCGTTGGTGCTGTAGCGGCAGCTGCAGCGGGACGCATTGCACATAACGAGCCAACGAGAGTAATTCATGCAGTAGTGGCGGGATGATAGTACACGAACTATTGATAGAATAATAGTAGATGTAGCGTATTAATAGAGGGATAGTATATGGAACACATTTTAATTGTTATCGACATGCAAAATGATTTTATTTCTGGTGCGCTAGGTACGCCTGAGGCGCAGGTTATCGTACCTTATGTGGAACAACTTGTAGCTGAATGGGACGGGCCTATTTATTTTACTCAAGATACTCATGAGACTAATTATTTAGATACTCAAGAAGGGCAACATCTGCCTGTAGTGCATTGTGTGAAACATAGGTCGGGCTGGAACATCCACGAATCTTTGATTGACGCAGCCCGTAACAACGAGCATGTGAGGGTAATTGAGAAGCCTTGTTTTGGGTCCTTAGATTTGGTTCGTCAATTACAAGATATGCATGCTCAGAATCCAATCGGGGATATTACCATTGTAGGGCTCTGTACTGATATATGTGTGGTTTCTAATGTGCTGCTTGTGAAAGCAGGACTCCCTGAGGTGCCTCTCATTATTGATGCTGCTGGTTGTGCTGGTGTTACTCCTGAAAAACATCGTGCTGCTTTAGAAACCATGCGTAGTTGCCAGTGCCACGTTATAAATGACTAAATTTAATCTACATTTTGTTGAGCACTTACATTCTAGTGAGTATCTATATTCTAGGAAGTATCTGAATTCTAATCAGTATTTACATTCTAGTTTAGCTCGATTTATCTAGTCATGAATTATACCGTGCATATAGATTGAAATGATAACGCCTATTATAAGGGTATCGGCATATTGGTTAGATACTCTGTAATAGGCGTGTTGTATATGTATGAATGATATGCATATATTCGGTTGCTTTTAGTATAGATACGGTGCCTATAATGCTTGACGTAGTCTATTATATCCAACTAAAATATACTGTAGAATAGTATGCATAACTAGGAGGCATGTGCCATGAGTAATGAATTAAAACCTCTACATTTTGATACGGATTATACGATGGAGGAAGCGTTGGCTGAGGCGAAACGCTGTTTAAATTGTCCTAAACCATTGTGCCGCATGGGTTGTCCTATTGAAAACGAAATTCCTCGATTCATCCAAGCTATTGCACACGGCAATTTTGGTCAAGCTAATGACATTTTAGCGGAACGCACGAATTTACCATCTATTTGCGGTCGCGTATGTCCTCGTGAAAACCAATGCGAAGGCAATTGTATTATGAACAAGGCTAAGAAACCGCCTATCAATATTGGTAAATTGGAACGCTTTGCTGCTGATTTTGAAAGCATCAACGAATTGCGTAAACCAAAGAAAATTAAACAAGACCTTGGTAAGGTAGCTGTTGTTGGTTCCGGCCCTGCAGGGCTGTCTGTTGCTGGTGATGTGGCAAAACTCGGTTATGATGTAACTGTATTTGAAGGCCAATCTGAACCAGGTGGTGTATTGTTGTTTGGTATTCCTGAATTCCGTTTGTCTAAATCTGTAGTACGCCGTGAAATTGCACGTCTCGAAGGATTAGGCGTAAAGTTCGTATGTAATACTTTCATCGGCCAAGACAAAACATTGGATGACTTGTTTGCAGAAGGTTTCGATTCTATTTTCATTGGTACTGGTACACATATTCCGCAAGAAGTTCGCATGGACAATGATGAAATCCCAGGTGTATTTCAAGCCATGTTCTTACTCACAAATGTACAATTAGTAGACAATGGGGAATTGGAAGAAAAAGATATTCCTGTGAAACAAGGCGATCGGGTTGTTATCATTGGCGGTGGTAATGTAGCGATGGATGCGGCTCGTACTTGTGTACGTTTAGGCTGTGAATCTGTAACCGTTGCGTATCGTCGTAACCAAGAACAAATGCCTGCACTGTTCTCGGAATATGAAGAAGCACGTCAAGAAGGCGTACAATTCCAATGGTTCGCATCTCCTGCTGGTGTAGAAGGTACAGACAAAGTAGAAGGGTTTAAATACGAAGTAATGGCCCTTAACGAAGATAGTGCCGGTATCCACGGAACTGGTAAGTATCAAGTGATGCCATGCGACAAAATTATCATCGCTGCTGGGCATAAACCAAATGCACGTCTTGTTGGAGAAGGCAATAACCTTGCAGTAGACGAAAAAGGCTACATCATTACTTCCGAAGAACCATATGGCATGACAAGTCGCGAAGGTGTATTTGCTGGTGGTGACGTAGTACATAAACCAGCTACCGTAGTATTGGCTATGCGGGAGGCAAAAAAAGCCGTTGATGGTATGGTAAAATATATGGAAATTAAACGGGCTATGGCCAGTGCAGAGTGATGTCCTGCATGGCGCTGTAATTGTAAATGCTAACCCTATGGTTTAACTATAGTATGGTGTAATTTTAGTACATTTAAATTCATTGTATTGATTATTCAATCATATATATAATGTAACCCTCATGGAACTGACATATGCCGTGAGGGTTTTTATATTAGTTTGTAGTCACCGAGAAAACATAAATAGCGATTAATAGATTATATATTTATAGTGAATGCAAGAGTATGTTGCTCTGATGGAGAGATAGGAGGTTATTATGAAACCTGTCATCGTAACTTGTGAAGCTCAGACAGAGACGATGCTACGGCGCCTCGGCATGCTCATACTCATTTGGCGAAAACAATTATGTCTGACCCAGTCGGACCTATCTGTCCGAACTGGTATACTGCAATCCTATATTAGTAACCTCGAAACCGGTTCTGTAGATCCTCGGTTATCTACACTGTACAGAGTCCTGCAAGGACTTGATAATATGCCTTTTGTAACATTTTTCGAAGGCCCTGAAGGCATCGTCACATTAGAATATCCCATCACTTCACTATCGTTACCTTTGGACGATGATCATAATATAAATTTTCATTAATATGCTATAGAATTAATACTTTCACCAATACCGCGAATTTGCTATAATAGAACTATTGATAAGGCCATTGTGCCAATATTAAGGAGGCAAAAATCGTGGAGTTAATTCAAAATTTGAAAAACCAAGTAAAACCATTAGGTAAAAAAATCGTGTTGCCTGAATATCAGGACGAACGCGTATTGGTAGCTACTGAAATTATTTTGAAAGAAGGTTTCTGTACACCTGTATTAGTAGGTAATCCTGCAGAAATCGCTGAAGCCGCAAAAGCAGCTGGCGTATCTGTAGAAGGTGCAGAAATTATTGATCCTAACAATTACGATGGTTACCAACAAATGGTAGACACTTTCGTAGAATTGCGTGCTAAAAAAGGTATGACTCCTGAAAAAGCTGACGCAACAATGAAAGGTGATTGCTTGTTCTTCGGCGCTATGCTTGTTCGCCTTGGCGTTGTAGATGGCATGGTTGCTGGTTCTGCTACTCCTACTGCATCTGTATTGCGCGCTGCATTACAAGTTGTAGGCACAAAACCAGGTCTTAAAACTGTATCTTCTTCCATGGTTATGTTCACAGATAAAAAAGAATATGGCGATGAAGGCATGTTGATTTTCTCCGACTGCGGTGTATTGCCAAATCCTACATCTGAACAATTGGCTGATATCGCTGAATCCACTGTAGAAAAAGCTCGCAAAGTTGTGGGTATGGCTGACCCTCGTGTATCCATGTTGTCCTTCTCTACAAAAGGTTCCGCATCTACTCCAGAAGTAGACAAAGTTGTAGAAGCTGTTAACATTTTGAAAGAACGCAATGTTGACTTCAAATTCGACGGCGAATTGCAATTGGACGCATCTATCGTTCCTTCTGTAGCGGCTAAAAAAGCTCCTGAATCCCATGTAGCAGGTAAAGCAAATATCTTGATTTTCCCTGATTTACAAGCTGCTAACATTGGTTACAAGCTAGTTCAACGCTTTGCTGGCGCTGACGCTATTGGACCATTGATTCAAGGCTTGGCTAAACCAGTTCACGATTTGAGCCGCGGTTGCTCCGCTCAAGACATCGTAGACGTATCTGCTATCGCTGCTGTTGAAAGCATTTAATACAATATATGTAATAGAAAAAAGCCGATTTCTTGGAGTCGGCTTTTTTGCTATATATGCTTTGAATTCAAGGTAATAATTGGAACTGATAACTTCATAACCTTACAACTTATAATTGAAAAGCACCAGCCTATTTGTTATGTCTGGTGCTTCTATAATGTATGATTCGTATTATTTGATTTCGTTTAAATGATCGATAATGTCTTTTGCTGCTGTACAGCCAGGGCAATCGCAAAACTCAGCACCTTGCGATTTGATTTCTTCTGCGTGAGTACGTATAGAATCGGCTGTTTCTTGACCAAATATTTCTGCTGCTGTTGGAGAGCTCATAAAGTCGATTGTTTCATCAATCAAAGCGATATTTTGTTTTACAATAGAGCCTAATTTTTTGTTAATTCGGCTTATTTATCAGTACCTTCTGCAGCAAGCCATGCATTGGCAAATGTTTTAACTGCTTCATTGCTAGATATTGCATCGGCTAATGCTTGTACTTGTGTTTTTAATTCTTCGTGTGTCATCATGAGCTCCTCTGATAACCAATACTATATGATGTTGCTAGATAATTAGTTTTGTACAGCTGTAAAACGTTGACGGCCAAATTTGTGGTTTTTAATTTCGTCAACGAGGATTTGTGCATATGTTTCGTAGGAAATATACGGTTGACCTTCGTTGTTTACGATGAAATTTTCGCTACCTAATGTGTAGTTGTCAGTTTCAGGACCTTCGGCGTCAAAAATAGCTGCAGGGGAGAAGAATGTCCAATCCACATTGCTGAATTTGCGGATAATATCTAACGCTTTACCTTGTGCTTTCGCAAGACCAAGGTATTCTGCAGGAAAATCAGGCGTGTCATATAATTGTACACTGTGATCTTCATTGACATAAAGGCTACCAGCACCGCCTACAACGATAAGACGTGTATTAGTGTCTGCTAATGCTTGTAACAACAATACTGTTAAATCTTCTTGTAAATAGAATGTATCTGGCGTAAACGCGCTTGTAGCGTTTACTACTACATCGAATTGTGTTAATTCTTCTTTTGTTAATGATAACGCATCTTTTATAATGGTAGGAATGCCTTCGATGGCCCCTTCGCGACGCACAACGCCAGTTACTTGATGACCTGCTTTTAGGGCTTTCTCAACAATACGACGACCTGCATTACCATTTGCACCGATTACTAAAATGTTCATGATGATTCTCCTTTTTGTGAAAGCTAACGCTTGTTATGTATATAATCAATAATCTGTTAGTGGAACACATACTCACTGTGAAAGCTGACTATCTAACATTAGGTAATAGGATCATACATGGCATGTTTTGCTAATGCCCATTATCTAACATTCGATTATTTGCTGTTACACTAGGTTGTGCTCACCTGATGACCTTATTATAGGAGGATACAAATATTTTGTACAGTAGAATTATTTTAGATAGGTACTATCAAAAGTGATAGAATTGTGGTATTTATTGAATAAAAAAATTACAAAATATTTTGTACCTATAGAAAAGATACTATAAAATACTTGAATAACTTTCAAATTGTGTTATCATTGGTAAATGGAAACAATATGTAATTCTATATCGTATATCAGTATATAAATAAAATTAGACCTTACATGACTAGATATGATTACTATATATTATAATAGATATCTATCATGGTGAGGGACTATCAGAAGGAGTCCTTATGGGAGAACAATTAGTAAATGTACATGATCTCGTTGGAAGATGCCCTTATGCAACGAGTCAGAAATTATTGAGTGGGAAATGGGCGCTGCTCATTATGCACGAATTATCGGATGGCCCTGTGCGTTTTCGTGAGTTAGAAAGACGATTACATCCCATTACCCAAGCGACGTTGACGAGAGCTCTTCGTCAACTTGAAGATGACGGCCTCGTAAATCGACAAGTATATGGCACCATACCACCAAAAGTAGAATATAGCCTCACCGAAGTAGGCGGGGAATTTAAAAGTGTATTAGATTCACTAGAAACATGGGGATATAAATACATAGACTTCATGAAAACAACTGGACGCATTTAATCTGAAGGTGATGCAGAGCGGTATTATCAATCCCTCTTTACAGATGATCGAAAGATATCCTGTGTATTTTTTATTATCTCCATATTTACCACCGTTGAAGTGAGAGATGGAAACAGGACTTTAATTTCATCTATATCAATAGAGAAGAGACTCGTCCTTTGCATAGGTTAAAACGAGAGATGAGAACAGGAACCTAAAAATGAATTGCGTAGGCCAAAGGCCGTTAAGCGCTCCTGAATTTTTAGGTTCCTGTTCTCATCTCTTTTGTATTTGGCGGGAAGGATGAGTCTCTTACTCTGTTTAACGTAGAATTTTTAAGTCCTGTTTCCATCTCTTCACCATTTATAGTGATAGATATGGTATAATAAAAAATACAGATGATATAAATTCTCATATATAAAGAGGTATTGATAATAATGCTAAACGTAACTTTTTTGGCACATAGCGGCTTTCTAGTAGATGACGGGAAGCGTTGTTATGTGTTTGATTATTATAAAGACCCTAATACTATCGTGTGGCAGTTGGCAAAGCGTGGACGTGAGTTGTGGTTTTTTATCAGTCATAGTCATGGCGATCATTTTAATCCGTCTATTACAGAGTTTGATGGGCCTAGAACTAGGTATATTTGCCATCAAGATGTGCCACTAGATGGAAAGGTAAAGAAGTGTATTACCATGCGTCCTGGTCAAGATGCGCTCATCGATGATGTAGCTATTCATATGTATGGCAGTACCGATGAAGGTGGTTCTTTTTATATTAAAACAGATTTTACTAATATCGATTCGGACACTATATTTCATGCAGGGGATCTCAATTGGTGGCATTGGCTTGGTGATACTCCTGAGAATAATCGAAATGCGAAATACATGGCGTGGCATGAGTTTAAGGAATTGACTGGACTTGCAGTAGATGTAGCGATGTTTCCTGTAGATTATCGTCTCGAAGGTGCTCAGGAGTGGGGGGCCATTGAATTCTTACGTTATGTGACAGTTAAGAAAGCTTTCATCCCTATGCATGTCAATGGACCACTATGGATTCCATCAGTGTATTTCAAGGCCCTCTATGAGGATGTGCCGATTTGGCAACCTCAAAAAAGTGGTGATGAGTGCACAATTAACTAATATTAGGATCAAGTGATGATAAAAACAAAACCGATGGCTACGCTATTATTAGTAGTGATGAGCATTATATTTTTAATTTCATATCCACAGCGTGATGATGCCTTTTGGGCGTTTGTCATGCATATATCGGGAGCTGGCATGATTGGTGGCCTCGCCGATTGGTATGCGGTGACAGCGCTATTTACAAAGCCTTTAGGCATACCTTTCAAAACGGCTATTTTGCCGCGTAGTAAAGAACGGCTTATTAAAATAGGGCGTACCATGCTTAGTGAAGAGTTGCTCAGGGTACCGCAAATGTACTATGCTATTAAAAAAGAGCGAGTTATGGTGCGCATTATTGAATATAGTCTGAGTCACAATGGAGAACGTCAAATGCGTAATCTCTTGCATGGTGTAGTCACTCAAGTGTTGTCTCACATGGATATTGAGCCCATGCGCAAAGAGATTAACAAGGCCGTTTATTGTGGTGTATCTAATTGGAAGGCAACACCTTTAGTTATTTTATTTGGTCGCTGTATGTTAGAAAGAAATACGGCTACTGTATTTTGGCTCTATTTTAATCGTACTTGTCAGCGTGTCATTTCATCGAATCAGGTATACCCTTATTTGTATCGCGTTATGTTAGATATTATGAAGCGGTATACAAAAAATTCCTTTTTTAGGGAACTGGCCATTGCTTTTGGTGGTGATGGACTTTCAGCAGAACGGTTAGTGGAAATGGTGCAGAAGAAGTCGGTAACATTTCTTCAAGAAAATGAATCTCTTGATTCACCATTAGGCAGATATGTGTGGGGGCAAGCTATCAAGTTTTTCAACAATTTAGAAACGAATCAAGAGTGGCAGAATTTTATTGAAGAACATAAAAATCAGTGGATTCACATGGTTCTTGACGAATGGGAAGGCAAACTTATTGACGGTGATACGGTAGATTGGACTCGTATTATGGACATGGTACTACACCGTTTACATGTATTTGGTACAGACGTTTTGCTAAATCCAGATAAACAAGCTCCATTTGAACGCTTTTTCTTGCTCAGATCTATTTCGTGGCTGCAAAAATTAAACCCTCTCATCGATAGTGTAGTAGGCGCTGAGTTGTCGCCTTATTCTCCCGATGAGATGACTCGCATTGTGCGTGGTAAATTGTATTATGACCTTCAAATGGTTCGTATCAATGGTTCTTTGGTAGGTGCTGTGTTAGGTGGGCTGTTCCACGGCATCACAGTATTCATTAAGGGGGTGATTTGATGGTTCGTTCTTGTAAATGGATGACGCCAAAACAGAGGGCTAATACGATTCTTGCCATCACTGCAGTACTCTATGTGATTGTGTTTATAGGGCAATTTTTTTACGATGGTGAAAGTTGGTATCAGCCACTCTATTGGGCTGTGCAATCAGCTCTTATTGGAGGCGTAGCGGACTGGTTTGCCGTAACGGCTTTATTTCGCAAGCCTCTTGGTTTTCCCTATCATACGGCACTTATTCCGCGTAACAAAAATCGTCTGATTAATGGAATTATCCAATTAGTGGAAACAAAGATGCTCACTAAAGAGCGCTGTCGCACATTGTTACGCAATGTAGAATTCGTACCATTGTTGGAACGATTTTTGCTTTCACCAGAAGGACAGAGGGCAGCTCGATTAGTCATTCACCAAGGATTGCAGTTGTTGTGGCAATCGCAACATGCATCGGAATGGGGACAATGGGGGGCTGCGCGAATCCGAGAATTGTTGCGCAAGCATTCCCTTGTACCTGTATTAAAACATGTTTTGTTAGATTTATGTGAGCATAATCGCTATGAACCGATGGTGGTACAAGTGCTCAGTGTGGTGCAGTCGCGCATTAATCATCCGGCTATGATAACATGGCTCACTGCAGTGGTGGCAGAGGAAGCTCATAAGAAGAAACGAAAGGGATTTTTAACAGATTTACTCATTTCCGTATCGGAAGCTACGGATGTTATCAATTATCGTGAATTAGCAGAATCGATCATTCAAGAAACGTATGCTATGCTAGAAACTTGGAAAAGACCTAACAGTCCGGAAAGAACAGCATGGCTGCGCCAATGGGTAGGTCCTATCCGCAATATGGAGGACAATGAAGAAGTGTGCATCGCGCTTGATGAAGCGTGGCAACGTTGGATTCGCGAACAAGATTGGGAATCTGTTATCGAACATCACATTTGTCCTTATATGGATGAATTATTAATCGTCGGTGATGAAAAAGGTGAAACTCCAGCTCAGGTTCTAGTCAATGTTATTCTTGGACTGTGGCATGTGTATGGTAAAGATGAGGATTTACGCCATCGTATTGAACATACCATTCAAGACATTGCACAATATGTACTAGAACATGGTTATGATCTTATTGAAACCGTTATCCGCCAGGTGTTGGGTGGCTTGAGTACGGATAAATTTATCTACTTTATCGAATCAAAAGTAGAAGACGATTTAAGCTGGATTCGTATCAATGGTGCCATTGTTGGCGCTGTGGCAGGATTAGTGACGTGGTCACTCCTTGAATTTTTATATGTGCCACTGTTGGCGGTGTTCATGTAGTCTATTGAATATATCGCCTTTAGTAACAACACTTTTTGTCTATCCGCAAAGTTGCTTTAAATAAGTTTAAACCGCAATAACCCCAGTAATTTACTGAGTTTATTGCGGTTTTTACACACATTTTTTATCTTATAATCCATAGCTAAATAGTTATAGTATATAAAAAAGAGCAGTATCTCTTATAGAGGTGCTGCTCTTTTTGTTAATATTATAGGTTATACATGCTGAGTGAACAGAGTTTTGACATATACAAATATCACACATTTTGTATTTGATATACGCTTTTGGGTGATTATTGTAAAGCTTGATTTGTTAATGGTAATGTAATGGTGAAAGTAGTAAATACATTTGGTTCGCTTTTGGCTATAATTGTGCCGTGATGCAAACGAACTACTTTATCTACGAAATATAAACCTAAGCCAATGCCATGATTAGATTTTTTGTTTCTGGACTGTTCTGTTTGATACATTCGGTGGAAGATTTGTGTTAGATTTTCCTCTTCTATGCCAATACCATTGTCTGTTACTTCTATTACTAGATAATAATTATTACGTTTTGCCGTAATTGTTATAGTTGACTTTGTAAATTTGATGGCATTATCGATGAGATTTGTTATTGTTCGGCGTAATGAAATTTCATGGCCTGTAATGGTTAAGTCCTCCGCTATGGATGCATTAATAGTGATATTTTTCTCTGCACAAAGCCGTGTGTAATCATAAACAATATTGTTTAGCATAGATGTTATATTGACTGAGGATGCATTTATTTCGTAATTATTTTCTAGTCTGGCTACATCTAGTAATTGTGAAACTAGGGAAGACATAAATTTAGCTTGTTCGAGAATGTGGGTCATTCCTTCACGCATTTCATCTAAGGTTTTTGCGTATTTTATGCCATATTCGCTTTCTGCTTGGATAACAGAAATTGGTGTACGCAATTCATGAGAAACGTCAGAACTAAACTGTTTTTCTCGATTGGATGAATCCTCTAATCCAGATAACATGCGGTTAAAGGTTGTTGTTAATTCGTACACCTCATCTTTTGCGATTTCTGGTAGTTCGATACGACGGCTTAAGTCGTTGTTTTTACCGATGACTTTAGCTGTATGTGTTAGTTTTCGCAAAGGTTTTAAGCCTTGTTTAATGAATAAATAACCACCAAGAGATGATACTACTAGTGCAATAATATTGCCTAATAGTAATGCATAAATTGTCTTCCCTTTTTTGGCGGTAATTTTTTGACTTGCAATAGCTCTTAAATATCCGCGGTAATTGGGGGCATTAATAGGCACATCATAATAGTAGAACGTTAAACCATTCGACTCAATTTCACCGACTCGACCTAGTGAAATGGTAGATCGATTAGGAAAACCATCTGGTGCATAGCCTTTGGTAATCATACCATCTTCTGTGTAAACTAGATAGAAGATACCATCTTCATATGGTTTAAACTTTCGAATATCGGTAGACATCATTAACGTTTGCTGTTGTAAACGGTCTCGAATTTCTATCGCGTCTACAGCGCCTATGTAATTATAATAGAAAATAGACATAGAAATCAGCAGAGTGCACAAGAACAGTGAGTACCACAACATAATTTTGAACGTCAGTGGGATGCGATTCCATAAATGGGCAAGAGCACCCGACATAGAATTGAGGTCATGGTCCTTTTGATTAGATTTCTGTTTTGAGGACATAACCTACTCCGCGAACAGTTTGAATGAGTTTCACATGCTCATCGGTGTCGACTTTCTTGCGAAGCTCTTTGATATATACGTCGATGAGATTAGAATAGCTTTCATAATCGTATTCCCATACATGATCGAGAATTTGTTGACGAGATAATACGATATTTTCATTGCTTGCTAAAAAGTAGAGTAAATCGAATTCCTTAGCTGTTAGTGTAATCGTTTCTCCATCGCGTTTTACCGTACGTTGTGGCACGTTAATAGTCAAAGGACCAACGGTGATATCATTTTGAGCGTGGCGTGCATTACGGCGTGCTAAGGCATAAATGCGTGCGGTTAATTCTTCGAGATCAAATGGTTTTACCAAATAATCGTCAGCCCCCGTGTTAAGACCGGTTACCTTATCTTGTAAGGAATCTTTGGCAGTTAACAATAATACTGGTGTAGTATGACCTTCGTTACGCATTTGTGCTAATGCACTAATACCGTCTAATACAGGCATCATAATATCCATAATAATAACGTCATAACTAGATGTATTAACGTAGTCGATAGCTTGCTGACCGTTGAAACATGTATCTACAGTCATGTTTTCAGCTCTCAAGTACTTGGCGGTAATACCGTTCAGCATTTCCTCGTCTTCTACTAATAAAATTTTCATATATTCATTCTCCTTATGTACAATTATAATTAGTTTTCAATCACATATATAATAACTATAATATGCGTCTCTCCATGAAAACTTTCGCATAAAACAATTAGTTAGTAATCATATGATTACTAACTATATATATTATATAACTAAATCTATTTATTGTCATACCTTATACAAATGTAATGAGTAAAAAATGAACATTATAACTATATCGAAGATTGCTGTATATGCATAGATAAGCAGCAAATTACGAAATTTAGATGTTGTAAAAGAAATCACAAAAAAAAATATGATAATATTTATCAAAAAATAAAACCATACTGAAATCGAGAGGTTTTGATGTAAAATTTTCTTTTAAAATCGAGGTGTTTTTAGTAGGAATTTAAAAGTTTTGATGAGTATTCATAGAGATAGAAATAGAGAACAATCAGATAATATGCATATTTATCGGATATTAGTAAGATTGAGAATTGGGAAAAAATTCGGAAGCGAACAGCTATAAAGGATATACATAAAAGTAAATAGAATTACATTAGTTTCTAATTCAATTGTTTGCAATTTATCAAGCAAAATATGTATTGATAGAGAATATCAATTAAAACCATTAAAATTAATTATGCATAATAAGATTTAGACATACGGTGAAATGCTATCTATAATTATATGTAAAGCTATAGAAAAATCCCACAAATGTGAGGTTTTTCTTTAAGGAAAAATGATTAGGTTATCAAAAATTTTTATAAGGTTTTTGAATCTAGATAGTCTAAGAAATTTTCTTATTATAGGTAGTTATGAGGAGGTCAATATGGAACAGTTTGATGTTCTAGTAGTAGGTAGCGGTGGCGCTGGTATGCGTGCGGCTTTAGAAGTTGGTCGTCGCAAAGGCTTAAAAGTAGCACTTATTACTAAAATTTTCCCAACCCGTTCAGCAACAGCAATGGCACAAGGTGGTGTTAACGCGTGCTTGAACAATGTAGCACCAGAAGATACTATCGAAACACATACATTCGATACAGTAAAAGGTTCTGACTATCTTGGTGACCAAGATGCTATCGAATTCTTCTGCTCTCGTTGTCCAGAAGGCGTACTTGAAATGGACCACATGGGTGCTCCATTCTCTCGTACTGAAGAAAATAAAATTGCGCAACGTAACTTTGGTGGTCAATCTTATCCACGTACTTGCTACTCTGCGGATAAAACTGGTCACGTTATTTTGCACACTACTTACGAACAATGCTTGAAAGAAGGCGTAAACTTCTTACAAGAGTGGTACCTTTTAGATCTTGTTAAATCTGCAGATGGTCGTGTAGGCGGTGCTGTAGTATGGAACATGAAAGAAGGTCGTGTAGAACAAATTAAAGCGAAAGCTATCATCCTTTCCACAGGTGGTGCTGGTCGTGTGTTCTGGACTCGTACAACAAACCCATTCCTTTCTACAGGCGATGGTATGGCAGTTGCATTCCGTGCAGGTTCTGCATTAAAAGATATGGAAATGATTCAATTCCATCCAACTGGTCTTGGTCGTACAGGTATCTTGATGTCTGAAGCGGTTCGTGGTGAAGGTGGTTATCTTCTTAACGCTGAAGGCGAACGTTTCATGAAAAAATATGCGCCAAATAAAATGGAATTGGCATCCCGTGACGTTGTAGCGAAAGCTATCGAAGATGAAATCGCTGCAGGTCGTGGTTTCGGTTCTGGTCTTAACGCATATGTAGTAGCTGACCTTCGTCACTTAGGCCCAGAAGTTATCATCGAAAAACTTCATGGTATCCGTGACTTGGCATTATGCTTCGAGCACTGCGATCCATTGACTCAACCAGTACCTATCCGTCCTACATGTCACTATATCATGGGTGGTATCGACGTAGTAGATTACAAAACTTGTGCTACTGCATTACCAGGTTTATTCGCATCTGGCGAAGCTTCCTGTATCTCCATCCACGGTGCTAACCGCTTGGGTGGTAACTCCCTTGCTGACGGCGTAGTATTTGGTAAAGTATCTGGTGCTGGCGCAGCAGACTATGCTGAGACTAATGAACAACCAAATGTGGATGCAGAATTGGCTGCAAAAGCAAAAGAATGGGAAGACAAATTCGTTGAAGTAACGACTCGCGAAGGTGGTCGTCCTGTAGTAGAAATCCGCGATGCATTGGCTAATGCAATGTGGAACAAAGTAGGTATCTTCCGTAATGAAGAAGGTATTACTGAAGCATTAACAGAAATCAATCAATTGATTGAAGAATATAAAACTTGTTATGTAGGTGACCCTGATCGTACTTATAACATGGCTTTCGTAAACTATTGTGAAATCGGCTCCATGTTGACTGTAGCAAAAGCTATTGCAATGGGCGCTTTACACCGTCGCGAATCTCGTGGCGCTCACGTTCGTGAAGATTTCCCTAAACGTAATGATGAAAGATATTTAAAACACTCTTTGATCAGCTTGAACGCAGATGGCGAATATGAATTATCCGAACGCGATGTAGTGTTCACTAAATACGAACCACAAGAAAGGAAGTACTAAGATGAGACAAATCACCTATCATATCCACCGTTACCAAAATGGTCGCGCGTTTGTACAAACTTTCAAATTCGACTATGAAGCTGACCGTACAATCCTTTGGGGTCTTCAAAAAATCAAAGATACTCAAGATCCAACATTAACATTCTTGGCAGCTTGCCGTTCCGCAGTTTGCGGTGCTTGCTCCATCCGTGTTAATGGGGAAGCTATGCTTGGTTGCGAAGCTAAAATCGACGAATTAACTGAACGTTATGGTACAGATGAATTGACTATTGCTCCAATTGGTAACTTCAAAGTTCTTCGTGACTTAGTTGTAGATTGGGAATCCAAAGTGGATCGCCTCAAAACAGTGGCTCCTTGGATTTTCCTTAAATCTGAATTCAATGAAGGCGACAAACTCGTTCGTCAAACTCCAGCAGACTTCAAAAAATTCGTTGCTGGTACAGAATGTATCCTTTGCGGTTGCTGTGCATCTGAATGTAATAAATTGACAGCAAAACAAGATGATTTCTTGGAACCATATGTGTTTACAAAAGCTAACCGTTTTGTATTGGATAGCCGTGATGACGCACCTATGGCGCACATTCAACCTGCATTTGATAATGGACTTTGGAAATGCGTTCATTGTATGAACTGTATCTCTCGTTGTCCAAAACACTTAAAACCTGCTCAAGATATTTCCAACTTGCGTAAAGAAGCTACTAAAGCTGGTCTTACTAACAGCAAAGGTGTTCGTCACGCAGTGGCTTTCAAAGAAGACCTTTACAAAACTGGTCGCTTGAAAGAAGTTTCTATGAGTTTGAAATCCGATGGTATCGTGGATTCCGCTAAACAAGCATTCTATGCATTACGTTTGTGGAAACACAGCAAAATCGACCCATTTGAACTCATCGTACCTCAAAAACCAGTAAATGGTATCGACGGTGTTCGCCGACTTATGAAAGCAGCTGAGGAGGTAAACAAATAATGAAATACGCATTTTTCCCTGGTTGCGTTCTTGAAAGCGCTGCCAAAGAAGACTACTTAGCAACTGTTGCAGTAGCTAAAAAATTGGGCATCGAATTAGAAGAGCTTGATGGTTGGACTTGCTGCGGTGCGTCCCACGTTCAAGATATTGCTCCTGAAATCACATTAGCTACTAATGCTCGTAATATCGCTTTAGCAGAAGAAAAAGGTCTTAACCTTTTAACTGTATGTAACACTTGTACTTTAATGCTTCGTGAAGCTAAAAATGAATTAGATAGCAACGAAAAAGAAAAAGAAGAAGTGAACAAAAAATTGGCTCAAATCGGTAAACAATACCGCGGTACTACTGATATTACTCATTTCTTATGGGTTCTTATCCGCGATTACGGTTTGGACAAATTGAAAGCAAAAGTTGTAAAACCATTAACTGGTTTGCGTGTAGCTGAATATTATGGTTGTCATATTCTTCGTCCTCAAACTGAAATGGGGTTTGAAGATTATCAAATGCCTACATCTTTAGCAGATTTGATTTCTGCTATCGGCGCTACACCAATCGACTTCTCCCGTAAACTCGATTGCTGTGGTTTCCATGCTGTATATCCTGCACATGATTCTGTAATGCAAATGACTGGTTCTATCAACAAAGATGCAGCTACAGAAGGCGCTGATTGCGTAGTGACTCCTTGCCCACTTTGCCAAATGCAATTGGATATGTTCCAAAAAGAAGCAAAAGCAGTAGTAGGTGCAGATAAAGACATGCCAATCTTGCATATGTCTCAATTAGTTGGTTTAGCTTTGGGTATCACTCCAGAAGAAATGGGTATGCCTAAACGCCACTTAACTGACACAGCAGCAGTTACTAAATTTGTTGGTTAATTCGTTTGATTTAGACTTTTAACGTATGTAAATTCGTCGCAGAAGTTTCTTGTATTAGTCTAAATCCAAACCTATTATCATAATTACCGTAAATACCCTCTCCTATATTGGAGGGGGTATTTATTTTGTAATGTTTGGTATATAATGTGAAAGTTAGTAGGTTGTTATGGAGGGGCTATGGTAGAACAATTATTACAATATATAGATACCAGAATTGAACATGAAAAAGCTCGTCGTGTGTTTGCTATTGACTTTCAAGGTGATAGGTATTTTATAAAACAAGATATCAGTAATCATAGATCTACATGGATTAAACCATCTCCACGGGCTGCTTTTGATTATGAATTTTATAAAATGAATTACGTTCGTACCCGATTGCCATTGGCACCTAAAATTATCGGATTCCGTGAACATTATTTTGTAACATTAGATTGTGGCCAGAATCTCACCTATTATAGTCATTTACCAAAAGAGCATCATGACGATTCGACAATAAGAGAGCTGGTAAAACATATCTTTTATGTATTTGGTAAATCTTTGGGGCAATTACATGACTATGGCATTGCTCATGGTCGTCCTGCATTGAGAGATATAGTATATAATCCAGATATTGACCAAGTTACGTTTCTTGATTGGGAGAATAATCGCAGGTGGTCTGCGTTTACTCCATCTGGCTGGGATCTCTTGCTCTTTATCCATAGCTATATTAGAGAAGGCGATTTACCTCTTGATTATCTTCAGGTGGCTCTTGATGGATACAACACAGCTCATACAGCTCGTCATACGATGCTCCATGTAAAAGAGGTTCTTTGTAAATATGATTATCTATTTTCACTCTGTCGCCTTTTAGAACCATTCCATTTTGTTGATACTGAGGCTGCTGTAAAGGCTTATGATTTTGTGTTAGGGCTTAAAACTGAATAATGTGGTAAAATATAAGGGATAGTATTATAGATATAATAGTGCGTATCATGTTGAGTTTTGCCTTTATGTGTGTTGTGCCTTTGCAAGACATATGCTTTCAAAACAGATATAAACTACCTTAGAGGTAGCGAGTTAATAAGAAATTGGAGTAAATTAAGTGGACTATATTATTACCTTTATGGAAACATATGGCTATGCGGCCATGTTTATTGCCATGGTTCTAGAAAATGCGAATATACCAATTCCTAGTGAAATCGTGCTTGGTTTTGCGGGATACCTCGTGGCACAAGGTGTATTCGATATGAATGTGACTATTATTGTAGGCACTGTAGCAGGCATTGTAGGGTCTATTTTGTCCTATTGGATGGGGGAATATGGCGGGCGCCCATTGTTGTTAAAATATGGTAAATACATATTTTTTAATGAACATAAATTTGAATTAGCAGAAAAGCTTTTTAATAAATGGGGCGGCACTGCTGTTTTTGTAGGTCGATTGTTACCTGGTGTGCGCACTTTTATTTCTTTTCCAGCTGGAATGGCGCGGTATCCTATGTGGCACTTCATCATTTGGACTGTGTTGGGAACCATACCTTGGACGATTTTACTAGTCTATCTTGGTAAAGTTCTAGGGGATCGTTGGCAAGATTTAATTCAATACAATCATGAACTATTAATTGCTATGGTTGTGGTATTTGCGATTATTGCTATTGTATTTGGCATTAAATATTACCGCAAACGCCGTTAATTCCAAGGAGTTGGTTATGAAATTATCTCGTATAACCCCTATATTGTTTATTGTTTGGCTAGTCTTTTTTATGATAGGCAATAATGTACTGCCTATTACAGATCCGGTGGAATCCAATTATGCTTTAACGGCCAAGGAAATGGTGCTGTCTGGTGATTGGTTATCGCCACAGATTTATGGGACATATTGGTATGATAAGCCGATTATGATTTATTGGCTTATTGCATTGGGATTTAAAATAGTTGGGTTTGCCGATTGGGTTGCACGCATGCCAAGTGCTATGTTGGGTGCTTTGTCAGTGGCGACTTTATTCCAATTGTTGCGCTCCATGAGTGGTCGTTGGTTAGTGGGTCTAGTTGGTTCGTCTATCCTCGGTACATCTTTGATGTTCTGGGTTGTAGCACATGGCATTATTACTGATATGGTGCTACTCTATACTACTTTGATGGTTATGGCCTATGCTTATAAGGGTCTTGTAAAAAATTCCCCGAAGGCGATGGTGGTAGCTTATATCTTCTCAGGTCTTGGAGTACTCACCAAAGGCCCTGTAGCATTGGTATTACCAGGTTTGATTTTGCTCATTTACGCTGCTATTTATCGATCCAAAACGATGCTTTTGAGATTGTTAGACTGGCGTGGGATTTGTGCTTTTCTCATAGTTGTATTACCTTGGTACGGCTACATGTATGCTGTTCATGGACAGGATTTTATCGATGGATTTTTGGGTTTGCACAATATTACCCGTGCAACCCAGTCTGAACATCCTAGTGATAATGTGTGGTGGTATTATATCGCCATATTCCTAGGTGCATCATTACCGTGGACAGGGGCTGTTATTTACGGTATGATTGCTGGTTTCAAAGCGAAGCACCAAGGTTATGTGTATAATATGTGTTGGGGCCTTGGCACTGTAGTGTTTTATACATTGATGGCCACGAAATATCCATTGTACACTTTTATTAGCTTAATTCCTTTTAGTGTTATTGCAACGATGGGTTCTTTGAAAGCCTTACGGCCTGGCCGTCCGCGGTATGTGGCATGGGTTATTATAGGGCCTACACTATTACTGTGGTTGGCTTTTGTAGGGGGATCCTTCGTTGTTAATTGGGGCTATTATGGATTGCTCTATGTCTTTGCTGGCATCTCAATCGCGGGGATGTTGTGGGCATGGTGGACTCGTAGACGCTATCGATTACTTAGTTTTATCGTTATTGGCACTATGCTTATTTCTTCAGTTGTCCTTGTAGAAGGGTTAGCACCTCTTATTAGACAACGTAGCTCCATAGATATTGCAAGCGTTGTTGGTAACTATGATGGCGGTGTATATTACTATGAAGGATATAGTACATCGGTAGTTTATTATACAGGTCATAAGGTTATCAAAATTAATGGTGATCAATCTCGTTGGTCTGATCGGGATAAGCTGAAACAACGTAGCGCTGAATGGGCTAAAAAATATCTTATGGATCAAGTATCTGAACAGGATTTTATCAATACCCTAGCAGCGGGTAAGCAAGTGATGCTTGTCGTTCCAAAAGGTGAAAAACAGCATTTTATGGAATCTTTGATTGCCCCATATGTAAGTGAATATAGTGAAGTAGGAAAATCTGAAATTTATATTTTAAATAAACGGAAAGCTTATATCGAAGAATTATAAGTTGATATAAGATATATCATCGGTGACACATGTCCACGATTTTGTTATAAAAATAAACACCCGCTTATGTTAGTTATATCTAACATGAGCGGGTGTTTTACTTGTAAGATTGTTCTACTTTTTATTACTTACATAAATATCTCCCTCTGGTCCTTGATGTGTTAAATGCCAGTTTAGACGAGATAGTTTTGCAGGGAATTGATTTGTATCTGTAATGAGGAGAATTTTTTTATCTTCAGGGAGTTGTGATATATGAATAATAGGCATCATTTTTTTTACATCCCAACTCAAAGGTGGATTGTTTGGATCGAAACTTGTATTTTTATCTGACATATCTAGTTTGTTAACAGTCTTGGCACTATAAAAGGTAGTGGATACATGGTATTTTTTACGACCATCTACAACGACTGTATTGTTATCTTGCGTGTAGCGTGTTAAATATTTTGCTGTATACACATCAGATTGTTTATGTGTTATTGGTATGGCAATACAGAGTGTTAAAATTATGTATACAATGCCGGTACCTATAGAAACTTTACGAACTATAGTTTCGTTATTACGCCACCAGTAGGCACAGAGCATTATCATAGGTATTAGTGCTGGGAATGTGTAGGTTGTATACTTCGTTGCCATTGCTTGGAAGAATAAAATTACTACCATAGCCCATATTGCTAAAAATTGGGTACTTGGATTTGCTTGTGAAGAGGTTAATGATTGGATATTTTGTCTCAGCCGTGGCAGCGTTAATAATGAGGTGTTTTGATTTTGGGCTAATGTAGATTTGATTTTCTTGAAAGCTTTCACAAGAATCATTGGTGTCCAAGGAATCAGGGCAACCGCATTGATCATGAGATAATAGTACCATACATTATCGCGTGGGTGCTCTGATACAGTGGCACGTAGCCAGTTGTGTACCCCCAAGAATGTTGTGATGAAAGCATCACCATGGACGAGATACATGTAGATATACCAACTACCGCCGAGACTGCTAATTATGAGTAGACCAGATATGAGATGCAAATGGAGTAGTTCTTTTATATCCTTGCGAACTGCGAGAAAGACTAGGATGATTAGACCGGGCAATAGGAAACCGACAGGGCCTTTCGTGAGTACGCTGAATGCGGCGCACACATAGGCACCGTAATAGTAAAGCCCGCTAGAACCTGTGGTTTTACGGCGTTCATAACCTAAATAGAAATAAATCAATGTATTAGCAAAAAAGAAGACTAATGTAGAGTCTGTAATAGCTGCTTTAGAAAATAGCCAAGCCTCTGCGGAAATGGACATCATCATTGCCGCAATGCGTGCAATTTGGCGATTCATAATGCGTTTTGTAAAATTATATATTAAATATACATTGGCTACGCCGAATAGGGAGGGAAAGAATCTCGCTGCGAAGTCGGTAAAACCAAATAATTTAAAGGCGGCTACGAGTTCTAAATAAAAGAAAATCGGTTTATCATACCAGTAATGGTCGAAAATGCGTGGTGATATATAATCACCAGATAAGACCATTTCTTTAGCTGTTAGTGCATAGTTTGATTCTACTGGGTCTGTGATAGCTAAATTACCATTACCAAATAGATATAATATAGTGGTACAAATTAAGAGCACCACTAAAAATGGGTCATATGAGTATGCACTTTTTGTTAGGTTTTTTAATGTATTTTTTATCCTTTGTTGCCAATTAGGTGGATTACATTCTTCGTGGTTGCTCTTATAAAACATAATAGTATCTCCTCGTTATTTTGCCTGTGTTATGACATATTGAATATATTGACTTATATGGACTTACTAATGACCTTGTGTATATGATTGCTGTACAGATATCGGTTGTTGAGATAACTCGATTAGTTTAATACCGTGATATAATTTTAGAAATAATGCTTTTATACTGTGTTTTGTGTGGGATAACATATTCATGAGTAATCTCTTAATATATGTATTGAATAGTATGTAAAGTAAATAGGTGATAGTGAAACCGCCAATTACATCGAAGGGATAATGATGACCTAAATAGATGCGAGATAAACCAGTAAGTATTGATAAGGCAATGAATACTGAACCAATGCGTTTGTAGTAGTGATGCACACCGAGGGCAATAGCCATAGTCGCCATAGCGTGAGTGCTAGGGAAACTAGATGTTGCACTATGTGGAATAACGAGGTGTACCGTATGTTCCACAAATGGGCGAGGCATATAGATAAGGTGTTCCAATCCATAATTGACGCCTAATGTGATACCTAATAGGCTGATGACAGATATAGCATTTTTTAATAGGCTACGATCTTCGTAGATAAAGCTCCATGTAATGAGTAATATAAGATACGCACTCATGATGATCGGCATATATTGGCTGATGGCAATCATGGTTTGGTCTAATGTGTGATTTTGTAAGGCCATATTATTTATAAGTGTAAATAATTCGTAATTCATATTGTTCTCCTTTGTTGATGTTGAGTATAGTATAGAGGTGAAAAATTACGAAATTATTACAGCCTTATGACAATTGGCGAAAGAATGCTTATTATAGAGGTCATCTATATAGTCAAAGGTGGAAAAGGTCAGTATAATAAGCGATATAAGAAGCATAGTATTATGTTTTGCAGATAGCATTTGATGTGAGGTGAAACATGTAGTATTTGATAAGCGATTTTGCATGAAATTTTATATGAGGTTAGGAATGGAAAGTTGTATATGAACATAAATTGGTTTGATCGTCTCGGTGTACAGCGGAAAATATTAATTAGTAATTTCCTTATGATATTACTTCCAGTTGTATTTGTTTCTATATTAGTTATGGGGGTATGGGGTGTTTTGCGCTATACAAACCCTGTGGAACATCGATTTTGGATGATGCTGGCTCCTAGTGGTTTGCAAGAGCAAATGGTGCAATGGAGTTTGGGGCGGCTCAATAAAATGCAAGTCAAATCTACTAACCAAGACGTAGAGGATATTCGCGATGCTAGTAGTGTCATAGAGGCATTAGGTGTGGATTTGATGGTTGTTAACAATGGTGAAATTAAATATATTACACCAGGTGCTACGGTACAGGACATTATTTACAATATTAATTATGAACATGTAGATTCTGACGGTGCCATACAACCATTGGTCACTATTGATACAACTAAGAACATTGGTTACAATGTAGATAATATTCATCTTCTCTTATGGGATGAGGATATGTTGCAATTCATCAATAATTACGATGATGGCGATTTTATTATTGCTTCTGGGCGAGTGCCTTTTATGGCAAAAACGTTAGGCGAAGAATCGTTAGAAAAAATCTTTGTAGAAGGTATGTTTGGTGCCGCTATTGCAGTGGTTATTATTGCTATCATTGGCTTTGGTATATATGTATCGAATCGCGTTAGTGCTTATATATTACAACCCCTTCAAGATTTACAAGGTGCAGCTAGAGCTTTGCGCGAGGAAGGAAAGTTTAACATAATACCGGTGCGACAAATGGATGAATTAGGTCAAACTGTAGAGGCTTTTAATACTATGCAGCGTTCGTTGCAGGCGGAGGCGCAACAACGACAAGAGTATGAAGCTAGTCGTCGGGATATGATGGCTGGTATTTGTCACGATATTTCAACACCACTCACATCTGTGAAAGGTTTTTCTAGTGCTCTCATCGATGGGGTTGCCAATACAGAGGAGAAACGTCAACGTTATGCTCAACGGATTTATGATATGTCTAATAAGATAGAGAACCTAGTCAATATGTTGTCGGATTTTTCAAAACTAGAAATGGGTCAAGTGCTGTACTGTATGGAATCCGTGCCTATAGCTGCAGTGTTAGAAGAATTCGTTGTACAAAAACGGGATGATTATAAGGACCAAAAGCTACAATTGACGTCTATTTTAGAATCACCTGATGTATTAGTCTATATTGATACGAATCAATTTATGCGTGTGTTAGATAATCTTGTTAATAATAGCTGGAAATACAGAGACCATGATAATTTGCATATTTGTATAGAATCTCGTATTGTGAATGATGCGGTACAAGTCATTGTAGAAGACGATGGACCAGGTGTTGAGGCAGAGTCGCTGAATCATATATTTGATATTTTCTACCGCACCGATAAGGCGCGCAATGATGTTGCTATGGGTAGCGGTATTGGTTTGGCTATTGTGAAACAGATTGTAGAAGATTTTGGTGGTACCATTATTGCTGAATCAGCGATAGGCCATAAGGGGCTACGTATGACGATGACATTGCCTATCATTAAATAAGTTATATATGGAAATCTTTACTGTATGGTTTATAGCATATAAAAGGGTAGTTGGTAGGCTATAGAATTCAGAGGGAAAGGAAGTACAATGAAACGAATTTTAATTATCGAAGATGATGCATCTATTGCTGAGTTGGAACGGGATTATTTAGAAATAGAAGGATTTGATATTCAGTGGGTCGATAATGGGCAAACTGGATTACATAAGGCTTTAGATGAAGAGTTCAGTCTTATTCTTTTAGATGTGATGCTTCCTGGACTAGATGGATTTGCGGTGTGCCGTGCTATTCGTAAAGAAAAGGAAACACCAATCATGATGGTTACTGCTAAACGGGAGGATATCGACAAGATTAGAGGCTTAGGTCTTGGTGCTGATGATTATATGATTAAACCCTTTAATCCTGCAGAAATGGTGGCTCGTGTGAAAGCTCATATTCAGCGTTATGAACGCGTAAGTCGTGCCGCATCTCCTGTAGAAGATAAGGTGAAATCTACTATTATTACGGCTGGACCGATGGTAATTGATCAAGATAGCCGTATTGTTACTATAGATGATGTTGTTATAGCGTTGACGCCAAGAGAATACGATATTCTTCTATTATTAGCGTCTAACGCTGGTCGTGTATTTACAAAAGAAGAAATATTTGAACGCGTTTGGGGACTTGATGCTATGGGTGAAACCTCAACTATAATGGTTCATATAAAAAGATTGCGAGAAAAAATTGAACTACCTAATAGGGATGTACAATTGGTAGAAACCGTATGGGGTGTAGGGTACCGGTTCCATAAGTGGGTAGACTGATTGGTTAATATCGTAGAGTATCGCATAAGGTATCATATAGGGGCTTATATGGATTATTGTATGGAATATTATATGATGTAGAGTATTTATGGAGTGTCCTATGGTGCATCGTACAGAGTATAGTACACAGCGCAGTTCCTAATTATAAAAAGGCGATTCTAGTTTATATACTAGAATCGCCTTTTGTGATTTCTGAGGAGTCATTGGGCTTATAGGAGAAAAAGGTGTTGTTGTTAGCGATGATAGAATTAGTAATTTCCTAATATACATAATATTTGTAACATTCCCTATTAATAATCCCTATAAAATGAATATGTTTTATTGACATACATATAACATATTGATATAGTAGGTTATAAGTTGTTGTATATGCAGAAAATAGATTAGCATCTGTTATATGTTGAGTTGCATCGAATGTGATGATTTCACCGCAATGATGATTGGCATCGCATATGACCAGTATTAGCGTATAGAATCTGATAACGTATAGTTGCATATACATATGTATAGTTATATGAGAAAGAGGGATGTTATGAAGAAACGATGGACTATCATCATTGCTCTTCTGGCTGTCATTATAGTGAGCATTGCCTATGCCTATCATGAGCAGAAGGAACCGACAGCAGTAGAGCAAAAAACGGTACGGATTGCGTATTTGCCGATTACTCATGCACTACCTGTATTTGCTACAAAGGAATTGGAGACTCCTGATGGGCCAGTACATGTAGAGCTCGTTAAATACGGTTCTTGGCCTGAATTGATGGATGCTTTGAACACTGGTAAAGTTGACGCTGCTGCAGTTCTTGTAGAATTAGGCGTTAAGGCTCGTGAACAAGGTATTGACGTACGCGCTGCTGCCCTTGGTCATACAGAAGGGAATATCATCATTGTTGGTAATGATATTAATAGCGTCCAAGATTTAAAAGGCAAATCCTTTGCCATTCCTCATAAACAATCAACTCATAAGATTCTTGTTGATTTAATGCTAGAAAAAGCAGGCCTCACAGAAAATGATGTACGAGTTGTAGAAATGAGCCCGCCTGAAATGCCGGCAGCTCTTGCAGTAGGACAAATTGCAGGATATACGGTGGCAGAACCATTTGGCTCCTTGGCGCTTGCCTTGAATAGAGGGAAAGTATTTGAGGATCCTAATGCATTATGGCATGATAATATCTGCTGTGCCCTCGTATTTAATGGTGAGTTTGTAGATACACACCATGAATTGGCGAAAGCTTTCACGAAAGCCTACCTCGATGCAGGTGCATACCTAGACGGGCATCCAGAAGCACAAAAAGCGATTTCCAAGAAGTATATGAAGTTCAAAGACCCTGTTATCGAGCGGTCATTGCAAGTGATTAGCTATAAAGATTTGGCCCTCACTGAAGAAAGGTATCAAGATCTTGTACATCATATGAAACATATCGATTTGATTAAGACTGTCCCAGCCTATACGGATTTTGTGGATACATCGCTGTTGCCATAGGAGGAGAGTATGAAAAAATACACATATATACCAGGCTCATTTATCGTAGCGTGGATTATTTGGGAATTAATTGTCCGCCTCGGCGGTTTTAACGAAGCCTTGTTCCCGACGCCATATAGAGTGTTACTCGGTTTTGGAGAGCTCATCAATGATGGTGTTCTCATTAAGGATATCGTAGATAGTTTGGTACGTTTCTTTATTGGCTACACCATTTCTGTTGTCAGTGGTGTATTACTAGGTCTTGTTCTTGGGTGGTACAAGGAAATTTGGAACTATATTAACCCTATTGTGCAAGTTATTAGGCCTATTTCTCCTGTTGCGTGGTTGCCGTTCATTGTATTGTTCTTCGGCATCGGACAAGCACCAGCGATTGTGATCATCTTTATTGCTGCGTTTTTCCCTGTATTATTGTCCACTGTATCGGCCATTCAAAATATCGATCCTGTATATATTAAGGTGGCACGCAATTTTGGCATTAAACAACCAGCGCTTTTATTTAAAATTGTATTACCAGCGGTATTTCCTAGCATTGCTTCCGGTTTGCATATCGCCCTTGGTACGGCGTGGATATTCCTCGTTACAGGAGAAATGGTTGGTTCCCAAACAGGGCTTGGATTCCTCATTATCGATATGAGAAACAATTTGCGCAATGACTTACTCATGGTTGCCATCTTGACCATTGGTTTCGTCGGTCTTTTCCTTGATTGGGGGGTATCGATGATTGAAAAATGGATTTATAAACGTTGGGGTATTGAAAAATAGGAGGTCATCATATGAGCTACATTTCAGTGCGCAATGCACATAAGGAGTTTTTAAAAGATGGTGAGCCTCTAACTATTTTGGAGGACATCAATTTAGATATTGAAAAGGGCGAATTTATCTGTCTTTTGGGGCCTTCTGGTTCTGGTAAAAGTACCCTCTTGAACGCAATGGCAGGTTTTGACCTTGTTACATCTGGCTCTATTACCATTGACGGGGAAGAGGTGAAAGCACCGCAACTTCGGTATGTAACGGTATTCCAAAACTACGGTCTTTTGCCGTGGCGTACGGTGGAAAGCAATATTGAGTTAGGCCTTGAAAGTAAAGGAGTGCCAAAAGCTGAACGTCCTGCCATTGTAGATAAATACGTAAACATGGTAGGTCTTGACCATGCCCGTACACGATATCCTGCGGAATTGTCAGGCGGCATGCAACAACGGGTGTCCATTGCTCGTGCATTAGCAGTTGATCCTGATATTATCTTTATGGATGAACCATTAGGTGCTCTCGATGCGTTGACACGCATTAATTTGCAAGATGAAATTTCTCGCATCTGTCGTGAAGAAGGGAAGACAGTAGTCTTCGTCACTCATGATATTGAAGAAGCCGTGGTTCTTGCAGACCGCGTTGTAGTCCTCGCTGCAAACCCTGGTCGCGTGCAAACTATCATTCCTGTTAATATCATCGATCGTACAGATCGTACATCGGCGACCTTTGTTAATATTCGGAACCATATTTTTGAACAATTCCAAATGGCAAAAGAAGACAAAATCGAATTCTATATTTAGTTATTATTAGGCTTGCTATATCTTGAGGACATCTGCTATAATATACCATTATGGAGAGGTGTCCGAGTGGTTTAAGGAGCTGGTCTTGAAAACCAGTGACTCCGCAAGGGGCCGTGGGTTCGAATCCCACCCTCTCCGCCAAGATTACTAATGATTCTTATAGATGTTTGATAGTGTTTATAAGTGTTGAAATACAAGAGAAAATAAAGACTTGTGTAGAAAATAGAAATGTTGGATAGTATTTTAGGACATTTGGAAAATTTGCCCCTAAATTGCCCCTTTTCTATACAAAAAAATATAGCCCCATAATGGACTGGATTAAATCCATTATGGGGCTGTTTTTTGAATTGATATATTTGCATCTTTATTCTATAGAATATATAATAAAAAGTAATTGTGTATAATATGATATACATCTTATGTATAGAAGTTAAGAAAAGGAGATTCTATGAACCGCCTGAATTTTTCGCGCACGCAGATTTTAATTTTGCTCAGTGTGTGGCTCACGTTTTTGATTAGTTTTGTAGTACGTTTATCTTGGTCATCGGTAATGCCTATCGTTAATGAAGCATTACAGTTTACGCCACAAATGGGTACATCCTATTTGTCTGCCTTTTACGTGGGATATGCTATCGCCGTATTGCCAGGGGGGATTTTGGCTGATCGTATTGGCTATAGAAAAACAATTCTGTTTAGTTTGCTGAGTATGGCTGTTGTAACGGCTCTTATGAGTACTATTGATAGCTATGCGTATGGTTGGTGGCTTCGACTCCTTCTCGGTGTTGTATCGGGACCTGTACAGGCATCTTGCCTCAGCGCCTTAGGGGATCATTTTGGCCCTAATCAACGTGGTGCAGCAGTTGGTATTTTCATGAGTTGTACGTCTTTTGGTATTACTACAGTTAATCTTTACGCACCATTTGTGGCTACCTATTATGGTTGGCAAATGGCATTCCTTGTAACTGCTGCTTTGCCATTAGTCGTATTAGCACTATGTTATTGGAATGTACGTAAACCAAGTGCTCATATTTTGGCACAACGAGAAGCAGAGGCGGCGCCTGCAGATAGTCATATAGGAGAGGCAACATCATTAAAAGAGAACTTGCTCCATATTTTGCAAAATCGCAATGTAAAATTCCTCGCTATTGCTGGGTTCTTTGCTACTGGTACTACATGGGGCGTTACACAATGGGCCAATTTATATATGGTAAAACAATTAGGGGTAACGGCTATTTATGCAGGTCAAGTTATGACTGCTTTCGGTACGGCAGCATTAATTGCAAAGCCAACAATTGGTATACTTTCAGATTTATTACCAATTAAGAAAAATCATTTAACTGCGTTTGTTATGTTTCTCTTCGCACCGGCATTATTGATTTTTGCTAATACATCAAATCCAAATATGCTTTTTGTTACAGGGCCTATCCTTGGCATAGGTGCTTTCATGCACAGTGCTCTTACGAATGCTCTTGTCATACAATCAGCAGCGCCTCATTTGCGCGGTACTACGGCTGGGTTTGTTAATTTATTCAACCAAATTGGCGTTATGTTGGCACCGATGCTTCTTAGCAATGTGTTGACTTGGACAGGAAACTATCAATATGCGTTAATGTCTATCGCTATTGCACCAATTTTAGGAGCCATTGCGTTATTCTTTGTTCGTTTAGGTAAATAATGTGAAAGCATAAGAGTATGCACCGCATTGTGTTGCTTTCTAATGTTAGACATCAAAACAGCTAACATTAAGGAGCGCACATTAGGGGCATACTTTTTTTATTGCATAGATAGTAGGTATGACGAAAGGTTGTCACACCATTCATGTAATTTTGAGACTTCATAATAGCTGTTGTCATGCTATACTAATAGAAAAACGATGAGTAGAACAGTTTTACATAGATGAGTAAAACTGTTTCCACATAGATGAATAGAACAATTTATACATAGATGAGTAAGTTCATTTATACATAGAGGAGTTTATTATGGAAATTATCTGTTTTGGCGATAGTATAACCCGTGGATATGATGTTCGTTTTGGATTAGGGTGGGTAGAATTATGCGATGCTAGTATGGAACAAGTTCGATTTGAAAATCATGGTGTCGATGGTTTATCTGTACAAGGTTTAATTAATAATCTTGAATACTGGGGCAGTGACAAAAAATATGATGATACACGTTATATTTGTATCATGTGTGGTACCAATGATATTTTGCAAGGTCGACATAGTCAATATGTATATGAGAAACTAGTGAAAGCTTGCACTATAGCTGCTGAAAAAGGTCATGTCATTATTGGGTTAGAACCGCAAATTGACGGTGATATGGATGGACTCAATACAGTATTAGTAGAGGTTAATGAAAAACTCCGTCACTATGGAATGGCAGAGGAGTATTCGGTGATTGATTTTTACTCTGTTTTGCATGATGCAGATGATATTGGTCAAATCGTCTTTGCTGGTGAAGTGCATCCCAATGAACGAGGATATCGGTTGATGGCTTATAAAGCATTGGAAATATTTACTCGATTATAAGCTGTGTTTTCAATAGAGAATGGGAGGCCATATGAGTATTACCATGTATTACGGTCGCGCCGGTTCTGGCAAGACGAGGGCCGTATATGAGCGGATTAAACAAGTTATATCGGAATGCCCAGGGGAACCGATTATTTTATTAGTACCAGAACCAGCTACGTATCGTGTGGAGCGGGAGTTGGCGGAATGTATGCCCCATAAAGGATTTACTACTGTGCGCGTCGTTGGATTTGGACGATTGGCGTACCAAGTCTATCAATCTATTGGCAATGCTGATATGCATGAGTGTAGTATTTCTAAATTGGGTCGGTCTATGTTATTGCGCCTTGTTATGAAACGGAAAGTCAATGAATTAGGTTTATTGTCGCAAGCGGCAAAACGACCAGAGTTTTCCTCGGTTCTACAAAATCTATTTTCTGAATTTAAATCATTCCGTATTGGACCGCAGGACTTAGAATCTGGTGCTCAAAAGGTTTCTAACGAAGTGTTGCGTAAAAAATTACGTGAATTAGCAATCTGTATGACTGCCTATGATGAGGAATTAGAAAAACACAGTCAAATCGATGATGACCCAATCATGGCGTTAGTAGAATCTCTACCACAATCGCCATTAATGAAAAACAGCCATGTTTTCGTAGATGGATTTCATTGGTTTACGCCAGTTCATTTTGAATTGCTGTATATGATGTTTGATTTAGCGAAAGAATCAGTCATCACCGTAGATTTGCCAGATGATCCAAAACGCTTGTTACAAAAGAAACATAGTCATACTCTTTTTGCCCGTTCCATTGAAATCTTAGATAATCTATATGCTATATATGGAGAAAAATTATCCTTTCAAGCTTGTGAGGGTCATCGTGGAACCGATGTATTGCAGTCATTGGAACAACATTTCTTTCATAACAGGCATAATGTAGTGAAAACGACAGTGCCCATTATTTCTGCGTATAATCGCGAACGTGAGGCAGATTGGGTGGCTCGAGATATTCTCGCCTATATTGAAAGCAATCCGAACGCACGGTACCGCGATGTATGCGTAATGTTGCGCGAATCAGAAATCTATGGAGATATTTTAGAAAAAGTATTTACTCGTTATGGTATTCCTCATTTTATGGACCGTCAACGACCTATGAAAAACCATCCCCTAGGGGAATTGTTAATCGATTTATTAGGTGTTGTAAAACATAATTACAATCGAGATAATATGTTCCGATTGTTGAAAACCGATTTAACACCGCTTTCACGAGATATGGTGGATGAATTAGAAAATTATGTATTGGAATTTGGCATTGATCATTATAGATGGGCGGTAGAGCGCTGGACTTATATGAATCGAGTGTCCCATGTGGACGATGAAGCGCAGCCAGATGCAGCGCGTCGTGAGCGAGTGAACGAATCCCGTCGAGTTATCATGGATATTTTAGAGCCTTGGTTTGATTTTGCTGCCAATCAAAACCTCCATACAGGACGCCAGTGGTGTGAGCGTATTTACGGTGTATTAGAAGAATTACAAGTGCCTCAACGACTCTATGAATGGACAAAAGAGGCGGAGGAACATGGCGATTTAGAATCAAAGGCTAGCCATGAGCAAATGTATAATGCCATCATCGGATTCTTGGACGAAATGATGATACTCACTGATGAAGAGCTGTTGTCCTTAGATGAGGTGATGGCTCTCTTGGATGAGGCATTAGAAGATGTAAATTATTCCATGATTCCTCCATCTCTTGACCATGTGGCAATCACTACCATTGAACGGGCTTATAGTCAGTCGTGGCCACGCGTGTATGTGATGGGCCTCAATCAAGGTGTATTCCCTCAAAACATGGGGGATGAAGGGCTGATTAAGGATAAGGATCGTGAATTGTTGGCACAGGCAGGTATCACTTTAGCAGAAGGCGCGTTGCCTAAGGCGTTTAATGAAAATTTTCTTCTCTACCTCGCTATGACTCGTGCTAGTGAGCAATTGATATTGTCCTATGCAGGGGCTAATGAAGATGGAGAAGGACTTGAATCGTCACTCATTGTGAAACGATTACAATCCCTTGGCTTTTGTGGTAAACCAATAGAGGTGCCACTTACAATTCAATCTGGCACAGAGGGGGATTATGTGTGGCGCCCAAATCAGAGCCTATCCTTGTTGTCCGAACGTTGGGGTGCCCTTTTTAGCGGCGTCCATGTGGAACCTGTGTGGTGGGGGCTTTATAACTGGGCCCGTGAAAGCCCTATATATCGCCCTCGTTTAGCGGAGGTGAGTCGCGGTATTCGCGATAATAATCATGTACCTGTACTCACAAAGGATCTCGTAAAAGGATTGTTTTTACCAAAGGGCTACATGTCTGGATCCGTTACACGACTTGAAAAATATCAACAATGTCCATTTAAATTTTATGCTCAATATGGGCTGAAATTGGAAAAACGAAAAATCAGGTCCTTTGGAGCACCAGAAATTGGCACTTTTTTACATGCCAATTTAGAAAGACTAGGGGCTTACTTATTAGCAGAGAATAAACAATGGCGCGATTTAGACGAAACGGCACAGAAAGAATTATGTGCTAAAATCGGGGCGGATATTCTCAAGGAACATCGCTACGATGAAGATGAAACAACGGCGTATCAACAGGCCATTGAAGAGCGCATTGTGCGTACTTTCAGAAAAACGGTGTCCCGCCTAGTGGAATGGTCTAATCAAAGCGCATTTGACACGAAATATGTAGAACAAGATTTTGGTCGTCCTAATGGATGGGATGCTATTAAGGTACCTATTGGTGACAATTATTATTTGCGTCTTGTAGGACAAATCGATCGCATTGATGAATATAATGCAGATGGTCATACGCAGGGCATGGTTATCGACTATAAATCAGGTAACACATCGGTGAAGGCCCAGGATATTTACTATGGCCTTAAATTACAGTTTATGACCTATTTGCTGGCATTAGAGTCATCATATGCTAAGACCCATGGTAAAACCATGTATCCAGCGGCGGTATTATATACATATGTTAAAAATCCACTCACACCAGTAGATACACCAATTTCCTATGAAGAAGCAGAAGTAGAAGCGCGTAGAAATAATACATTAAGCAATAAGGGCTATGTTACAGATGATGTGGAGATGTTGGAAAACATCGATAATAAGATTTATACCTATGGCTCTAGTAAAGGACCTTATGTACCTGTGCGAGTAGGTAAAAGTGGGATTAATAAAAGTGATGTACGATATGTTAAAACAGCTGGTGAATTCGATGTTATGTGTCGCTATACAGAAACGGTGATGGCAAATATTGGCACATCTATTAGCAAAGGAGAATTTCCCATTGCTCCGTACCAATTGAATAAGGCCATACCTTGCTCCTATTGCGATTACAAATCGGTGTGTCGTTTTGATAACCAACGGAATCGCTATCACTACTTAACAAAACTCAGTGAAGATGAGGCTCTACAGCGCATGAAGGACGAGTTGAATGGTAATGCTGAAGATACTACAGGAGGTGAAGTATAATGGCTGTATCATGGACACCAGAGCAGGCATCTGCCATTATGGCTCCGAAGGATAGCACATTGCCAGCACAAACCTTATTAGTAGCGGCAGCGGCGGGGTCTGGTAAGACCGCAGTTCTCGTAGAACGAATTATTACGCGGTTACAAGATATGGATAATCCATTATCTGTACAGGAACTGATGGTCGTCACATTTACAAAAGCGGCGGCTGCAGAAATGAGTGCCCGTATTGGCGTTGCATTAGCAAAGGCGATGGAATCTACAGATGATCCGGTATTGCAACAACGGTTGGAACATCAACTCAATCTCTTGCCATCGGCGCATATTTCTACACTTCACTCCTTTTGCCAATGGGTGATACGCTCTTATTTTTATAAATTAGATATTAATCCTACGGCGCGCATCGGCAATGAAGCGGAAATGACCTTGTTAAAACAAGAGGTGTTAGATACTTTATTACGACAGGCATACGAAGACAATACATATCATATCTTTGATTTGTCCGATTTCTTTAGCGATGATAAATCCGATGCAGGATTGCAACATAAGGTGCTCAGTCTTTATGAATATGCCATGTCCTTACCAAATCCTGATGGATGGCTTACACATGCAGTACAGCCTTATGAGGAGGCACAGTCACAATCCCTCATCGATACCTTGTGGGGACAGGCGGCTTGGGCGGAACAGCAGAAGCAAATCGGCCAGTTAAAAGAACGATTGCAGCGCATGGAAGCCATCTTGGCTAGTCCTGTAGGGCCTCATAAGTGGTCGTCTATTTATGATAACCAAATAGCCGCTTTAGAACTGCTAAGCAATGCCTGTACATGGGGCGATATGGTAGATACGTGCAAACAGTTAGATACATTTACTAAGGGAACTTTCACCAGTTTAAAAACATTGATTGCCAATGGCACCGTAGATATAGGTTTAGTAGAAGAATTTAAATCCTTAGGTTCTCAAAATAAGGATATTCTAAAAGGAATGCAAACTGGTTTGTTTCATATAGAAGAAAGGGTGTTACAGCAACAGTTTGTTGACCAATATCCTATTATTCAGAATTTGGTGAATCTTACCATTGCGTTCCATAGCGCCTATGATGTAGCTAAAAAAGAACAAGGCATTATGGATTTTAGCGATTTGGAACATTTGTGTTTGGCGCTCCTCATAGAACCGGGGACGGAAGAAAATCCTAAACCATCTGATGTAGCAAAGGAATTGCAGGATACTTTCAAAGAAATCATGGTCGATGAATACCAAGATACGAATGGTGTACAGGAGACGATTATCAATCTTATATCCAAAGTGGATAATCGGTTCTACGTTGGCGATGTGAAGCAGGCGATTTATAGTTTCCGCATGGCAGACAGTTCGCTATTCATGAATAAATACAACACCTATGGTGGCGTTGATGCTGTTGAACGGCGCATCGATTTGGCGAAAAATTTTAGATCCCATGAAAATATTTTGGCTGTAACAAACTTTATATTTTATCAGATTATGACTGCTGATGCGGCAGAACTAGATTATACGGAACGAGAATCGCTCATACCAGGTCGCGTGGTTGAGGATGCACCTCCTGATTGGGTCGGTGGGCCTGTAGAATTACACTTGCTTGATTTGAGTGATACAGGAGACCAAGATAACAGTACTGAAGCGTATTCAAATGGTGCTCATAGCGGACATTCTTATGGGGATAGTTCTAGTGATACCGGTGGTGATTCTCCAGAAAGCAATGAGCGGGAATTAGATTTTATCATCCAGAAGATCAAGGAAATGCACGCTGCTAAAGTGCAAGTGCAGAATTCAGATGGTACATTCCGACCGATTCAATGGAGGGATTTTGCTATTCTGCGCCGTTCTGTGGCCACTTGGGGGACTCGTGCCGTAGCAGCTATGCGTGAAGCTGGTATTCCAGCGGTGGTAAATGAGCGAGATGGGTATTTTGAAACTCAAGAAATTCAATTGCTCTTAGCGCTGTTACAGATTATTGATAATCCCTGCCAAGATTTACCGATGGCTGCAGTACTGCACTCTGGCCTTGTTGGGTTAGATGCTAATGAACTAGGGGCTTTACGTTTGTGTGGCGATGGATTCTTGTGGCAGTTGCTGCCCGATTATGCTGCTACTACAGGTCGTGAGGATATAGCACAATTTGTAGCCCATATGGAACGGTGGCGCACCTTGTCTCGCCGTCGTGGCATTAGCGATTTACTGTGGGATATTTACGAAACCTTGGATTATGTAAATTATGTGGGCGCTATGCCTAATGGATTGGTGAGACGTGCCAATGTGCTTGCTTTATACGACCGTGCAAAAGGATTTGAAAGATCTGGGTTCCGTGGTCTTTTTAGATTTTTACGCTTTGTTGAAAGCTTACGGGACAGTAATCAGGACATGGCGGTTGCTAATGTAGTGACAGAAGCGGACGATGTGGTACGCATCATGACGATTCACAAATCGAAGGGGCTTGAATTCCCTGTGGTGTTCCTTACAGGTATGCAGAAATCATTTAATATGATGGATTTTCGCTCACCATTGCTCATCGATAAACATGCTGGTATTGGGCTTAAAGGATATTATCCAGATTTACGCGTATCCTATCCATCTATGCCTTGGCTATATTGTAAATCTGTGAAATTAGATGCTTTGAAAGCCGAGGAACAACGTATCCTATATGTAGCTCTTACAAGGGCTCGTGATAAATTATTCATGACTGGTTATATTAAGGGATTTATAACTGATACGAATGCATTGACACCTATAGGCAAGCGTGTGAAACAGGCAGCAGTGACAAAAACACAGGCGTTGGAAACTGATTTAATTACATCGGGCAACTCCTATCTTGATTGGGTGATTACCGCTTTTGCACGTCACCTCGAAGGAGGGGCTCCGTTGAGGAATAGTATCGAATTTGAAGGGGATACTACTTTTGATTTGTTGGACCGAAACTGTCGTATTAAGGTGGAAATTCACGATGGTAACCTTTATGGACATCTTGATTACAAGGCTGATATTGATGAAAGTACTATCAATGTAGTGCGTAACCTTGGTGCAGTTAATGATGTGGTGTTACCAGAGCATATTGTAAAGCGATTCGATTTTGTCTACCCTAACGGTGTAGCCTCTAAGACGAATGCTAAGATTTCTGTCAGTGAGTTGAAACGACGATTTGCTGCTTTAGATGATATACAGGCTAATGAATCGAAGATGTTGTTAGAACTTGTTAACGAGGAGCAGTTACAAAATTCTGTATTTGGCAGAAAGCCGAAATCTTTAGCTCAAGAGGATGATGTGCTCACAGGTGCTCAATGGGGGACATTGATGCATGAGGCTATGCAATGGCTACCTGTACAGTCTTATACGGAAACATCTATGGCGGATATGCTAGATTCCTTGGCACAGAGTGGCAAATTTAGCAGTGAAGAACGGAATATGTTGAGTGACCGTAGTTTGCTAACATTTTTCCTCTCCGATTTGGGGAAACGGCTTATTGCATCAAAACGAGTAGAACGAGAAATGCCTTTTAGTATGCTCTTTGATGCGAAACGTGTGTATCCCGATGTGGAAGAAGGGGAACAACTATTCCTGCAAGGGATTATCGATACCGCTTTTGAAGAAGATGGACAGTGGGTATTAGTAGACTATAAAACAGACCGAGTCAAAACAAGTGATGAACTCATTGGACGGTATAAAATACAAATGGACCTTTATAAAGAGGCCCTAGAAACATTGACGGGCATGACTGTGAAAGCTACCTATATTTATAGTTTTAGACTGCATGAGGCGATACTCGTATAGAGTGAGCCGTAATATTTGATTATAAAAGTAACTTCTGCTGAAAGTGAACTGCACCCCAAAAATGGGACACAATTTTTGGAGGTGCAGTTCAAAGGTGGGAGTTACTTTTTTAATTAAGATTTATAAAAAAAATATGAAAAAAGACTACCCAAAAAGTATCTTTTATAATATAATATTGATGAATTTAAAATGAATAGAATGTTTCTGTTTAGAATATTAAGAAACAGGGATATTCAACAAGTAGTTGGTTTGGTTTGATTTGATTAATGTAATTGAATATGTTGGTTTATTCCCCCTTCTTATAAGTCTTATTGTAATTATAAGCGGGGGGTATAAGTGTATATACCCGTTTTGGTATATACACTTTTATTTTTGCCAAAATTTTAGAAATATAGTGGTAAAAATATAGGTACACCTTTGTAAGTCCTGTTAATGATGACTTTAGGGAGTCATATACAATAAATCAATAATTTAAGGAGGTTAACAGAAAGTATGAACAAAGCGTATAAGGTTATTTGGTCTTCCTTGCGCCAATGTTATGTTGTCGTATCGGAAAAGGTGCATAATCGAACGAAGAGTAATGTTCGTTCTGTACACATGATGAACCCTATTGAGTCGATGAAAGAATCCTTTAAGGCTCTATTGCAAGCAAAAGGGGGCATACCAAAAGGAATCTCGGTAGCTGCATTTGTGACTGTGTTGGCGTCTGGGATGCTCGGTGTATTGCCTGTAGAAGCGGCGAATGAAACAAATCAAGCAGTGGATGTTATGTATGTACCTGGCATTGATCCTTCGACTGGTAAGACTCAAATAATTCGTAACTATTTTATTATTACAGAAGACCCTAATGACTCAACTCCGCGCTATAATACTAGCCCAAATGGTACTGGTGTGGCAATTGGCTATGATTCGGCGATTAGTACAAATAAGGGGACTGCAGTTGGTACCTATGCAAAATCTGGAAATAGCTCCGTAGCTGTTGGTACTAATTCTCAGGCAATGAATTATTCCACTGCTGTGGGGGTTGATTCTGTTGCTACAGGGGAAGGATCGGCAGCTTATGGTGAGAGTGCTAAGGCTTATGGCGCAAGGTCTAGTGCGTTAGGTGATAATGCGGTTGCTGGTGTGAAGGATTCTACTAATGTCAATTATGCTACCGCTGTAGGTGGTTATGCCAAGGCTACTGGTAACAATTCTACTGCTGTAGGGGCTGGTCAAATGGCAGATGCTGCTACTGCATCAGGTGAAAATGCAACAGCTCTTGGTTCTAAGACCAAGGCAACTGTTGCGAATAGTACTGCACTAGGATATGGAGCGAATGTGAGTGTAACTAATTCGGTAGCATTAGGCGCTAATGCTACAACTAGTACTGCTAGCAGTGTATCTGGTACAGTTACTATCGGTAGCGGGGCTACAGCGTTGACCTATAGTGCGGATGATTTTGCGGCGAGCACTAATGATTTGAGTTCTGGTGCGTCTAGAGGTGTAGTGTCTGTTGGTTCTAAAGGTGCAGAACGTCAAATTCAAAATGTAGCAGCAGGTGCTATTTCTGCTACTTCCACAGATGCTATTAATGGCTCCCAACTATACTATACCGCTAAGGCTTTAAATGATAATAAAGCAGATAAATCGACACAGTATGTGTACAAAGTTAGCAATAATGCAGGAAGAGCTGCTAATACATCTGGAAACGTGGATACATGGACTCTTGGGAATCCAGATAGCTTAAGCTTCAATGCCACTGATAAATTGAATGTAAGTACTGATGGCGCTGGTAATATAGTATATGATTTGAGTGATTCTACAAAATCTAAACTAGTTACTGATGTACAATCTGGTAAAAATACTACTGTAGTAAAAGTTCAAAATGGTGATGGTTCCTATACATATACAGTAAATTCTGCGTCCCCATTTGAATATGTGACAGAAAATGGCGATAAATTGGTGCTTGTTGACGGTAAGTTATATAAGAGTGACCAATTAAATGCTGATGGTAGCTTAAAAACAAATGCACAGCCTTATACTGGAAATACGACTATTAATGCAATTGACCAAAATGGTAATAAACAAGTTATCGGTAACATTAAAGGTGGTTCTATTACAAATGGGTCTGACCAAGCTATAACGGGAAACCAATTATACAACTATGTCAATGTTAATGGTACAGCTGCTACTAATACAGATGGAAAAGTAAACTTTGTTAACGGTACCAATACAACTGTTTCCGTAGATCCTGCTAACGGTAATATTTCCTATAATGTAGCTAATACATCTCTTAGTGTAGGCGGTAGTGGCTCTGTTAATGCTCCTAGTAGCAGTAATGCGAATTCTTTTGTTAATGCTAGTGATTTGACAACTGTTTTAAATAGCATGCATTGGAACGTAACGTCTAGTGCTGCAGGCGGTACTAATACTGGCCGTTCAGTGGCACCTGTGAAAGCTGGCGACACAGTGACCTTTATTGCTGGAGATAATATTAAAATCGATCAAGATGGTAAAAATTTCACCATTTCTACTACGGCTCCAACCAATGGACAAGATGGTAAAGATGGTAAAAATGGCGATACCATTAAAGTTACAAACAATGGTGATGGATCCTTTACCTATGAAGTTATCGATAGTGATGGCAATACTAAAAGCACCCAAATCGTAAAAAATGGTGTTGACGGTGCTAAAGGCGATACAGGTGCGCAAGGTATCCAAGGTGCCAAAGGTGACACTGGAGCAGCAGGTAAAGATGGCAAAGATGGTAAAAATGCCACCGCTAGTGTGACTGATAATCCGGATGGAACTCATACCATTACGATTACCGATGGTAATGGTGCAACAAGCACAACAACTGTAAAAGATGGAGCCAAAGGCGAAAAAGGTGACACAGGAGCCAAAGGCGATACTGGTGCACAAGGTATTCAAGGTGAAAAAGGCGATACTGGCGCACAAGGTATCCAAGGTGAAAAAGGTGACACTGGAGCAGCAGGTAAAGACGGCGTAGATGGTAAAAATGCTACGGCGGATGTAAAAGATAATGGAAATGGAACTCATACCATTACGATTACAGATGGCAATGGTAATCAAACAAGCACAACCGTAAAAGAAGGAGCTAAAGGCG
>NZ_RQUY01000009.1 GCF_003992125.1 Veillonella caviae
AAAGGCGATACAGGCGCAGCAGGTAAAGACGGCGTAGATGGTAAAAATGCTACGGCTGTTGTTTTAGATAATGGAAATGGAACTCATACCATTACGATTACAGATGGCAATGGTAATCAAACAAGCACAACCGTAAAAGATGGAGCTAAAGGCGATACTGGAGCAAAAGGTGACACAGGTGAAAAAGGCGATACAGGCGCAGCAGGTAAAGACGGCGTAGATGGTAAAAATGCTACGGCTGGTGTTGTAGATAATGGAAATGGAACTCATACCATTACGATTACAGATGGCAATGGTAATCAAACAAGCACAACCGTAAAAGATGGAGCTAAAGGCGATACTGGCGCACAAGGTATCCAAGGTGAAAAAGGTGATACGGGAGCCAAAGGCGATACAGGCACAGCAGGTAAAGACGGTGTAGATGGTAAAAATGCCACTGCTAGTGTGACCAATAATAACAATGGAACTCATACCATTACGATTACAGATGGTGATGGCAATCAAACAAGCACAACCGTAAAAGATGGTGCCACTGGAGCTAAAGGCGAAAAAGGCGATACTGGTGCTAAAGGCGATACTGGTGCACAAGGTATCCAAGGTGCCAAAGGTGATACAGGCGCAGCAGGTAAAGACGGCGTAGATGGTAAAAATGCCACAGCGGATGTAAAAGATAATGGAAATGGAACTCATACCATTACGATTACAGATGGTGATGGCAATCAAACAACCACAACCGTAAAAGACGGAGCCAAAGGCGAAAAAGGTGATACTGGTGCAGCTGGTCAAGATGGGAAAAACGCTACAGCTAGTGTAACTAATAATAATGATGGAACCCATACGATTACGATTATAGATGGTAATGGTAAAGAAACCACAACAATTGTAAAAGATGGCGTTGATGGTAAAAATGCTATCGCTGATGTAATTAATAATGGTGATGGAACCCATACGATTACGATTACAGACGGTAATGGTAAAGAAACCACAACAATTGTAAAAGATGGCGTTGATGGTAAAGACGGTAAAAATGCTATCGCTGATGTAATTAATAATGGCGATGGAACCCATACAATTACAATTATAGATGGCAATGGTCACAAGACCACAACAACCGTAAAAGATGGGGCAACTGGCTATCGTGTGTTTGAAAGTGACAGTGGATCTGATAAACTGGTGACTGTTGAACTTCATGATCCGACTAAGTCATCAACTAATAGTATTTTCAAATTGAATGGTTATATTGATGATAAAGTTTCTGGACATCAAAATATTCACGTTGAAAATAATGAAAATAATGATGGATTTGTAGTTAGAATGGATAAAAACATTCAAAATATCGAATCTATTACTTTCAACAATTCAGAAGGCAATCCAAGTATTAAAATTACTGGGGATAGCATTGATATGGCAGGTAATAAGATTACAAATCTAGCTCCTGGTGAAGCAGGAACTGATGCAGTCAATGTGAATCAATTGCGCGGTTCGTTTAATAAACTAGACAATAAGATTAATCATGCTGGTGCTAATGCTGCTGCTCTTGCCGCATTACATCCTTTGGATTTTGACCCAGATGAAAAGTTAGATTTTGCTATTGGCTATGGTAATTACAGTGGTACTAGTGCTACAGCTATTGGTGCTTACTATCGTCCAAATGAAGATACTATGTTCTCCGTAGGTGCAACTCTTGGTGGCGGTGAAAATATGTTTAATGCAGGTCTTTCTTTCAAAGTTGGTCAAGCTAATCACGTATCTACATCTCGTGTTGCTATGGCAAAAGAAATGAAAGATATGAGAGCTACTATGGCGGCTCAAGATGCTAAGATTGCAGAATTGACAAATCTTGTTAATAAACTGGTAGGCATGAAAGCTATCGACTATGATTTAGAACGAGTATTCCCAGATATTCCTGAAAATCATTGGGCATATGATTATGTATCTACATTAGCAGGTAATGGCATTATTGAAGGGTATCCAAATGGTTACTTTGATGGTAATCGAACCATGACTCGTTATGAAATGGCTGCTGTTATTTACAGAGCGTTACAAAACGGGGCGGCTCAAGATGCAAATATGATGAAAGCATTAAATGAGTTTAAACCTGAATTGGAACGTTTCCGTGTAGATACTATATCTAAACATAAAGATGGAACACCAGATATTCAACGGGTTCGCGTAATCAAAGATCGTGGGTAATCCTTGAATTTGTGTATCGCTTCGCCTCAAATTGAGGCGAAGTAGGTACTTTCCGACTGTAAATGTGAAAGGAGTCATAGTTAGCCTATGTTAAAAAAAGTAAGATCTTTACTAGTTTGTGCAGCAAGTATATTGGCCTTTACCTCTGTATCGCAAGCTATTATCGCGGCGGACATCAATCAGGAATCGATTACACTTCGCGGTCAAATCGAAGGGTATTATAATAATGAACTTCCTCGGTTTGTTACAGAAGAGGGACGAACATATGCATTTTCGATGAAACATTCTGGTGCGATGTTGAGTTATCAGCCTTTTGTAGGGGAAGGATATATTGATACTAATCAACTGATGACAAATGGGGATCCTGTATTTATTGTTAAAAAGGTTGTGTATGATGATCCAACACCTAATGTAGTTGCTACAAGTATTTTGCCTAAACAAAAGGTAAATACAGTAGAACAGGGGATATCTAGTTTTAATAGTCGTGATCCTGGATATTATCATGCACCTATTGTGAGTGCTTCGGCAGATCAATACCAGCAAAATACGGGTAATCTTGGCAATCAAGAATTATCTCAATATCAATATGTAGAGAGCCTTGATAATGTGGAAATAGGTAGTAAAGTGTATGTGTTAGGTAGTTTAGTAAAAACAGAAACTGATACACTTATGTCTTTCCGATTGGCCGACAATCGAAATAAAATTTTGGTAAATAGCAACGGGGCCATTATTCCTATAGGGCAACGCGTAACTATTGCAGGTATAGTAAGTGAACCAGGAGTGCTTACTGTAAATCTTGTTTATAGTATGGCTTAATTATCATATGTAGAAAATGTACATGTTAGATGTGAACTCATGTATAGAATCTATATACAACAAAAAGGAACCACTTAAGGGGTTCCTTTTTGTCTATATTTAATATATCTGGAGTATATAGGATGAATACTATTTGTTTGAATATGATTGTTAAAAATGAAAGTCATATTATTGAAAAAACATTAGAAAATCTTTGTCAGTATATTGATTTTTCATATTGGGTAATTTCTGATACTGGTTCAACGGACAATACTGTTGAAATAATTGAGAATTTTTTTGACCAAAAGGAAATTCCTGGTGAAATAGTTTATGATGATTGGAAGAATTTTGCGCATAATCGTAATCGAGCACTAGAACCTTGTACTAATAAAGCAGATTATGTTTTCTTCTTTGATGCTGATGATAGTATACATGGTAATTTTATGTTGCCAGAGACACTTGATAAAGATGCATATTATTTACAAATGAAAAATGAATGGAGCAATACGCTTTACCAACGTTTTTTATTAGTTAAAAATGATGGTAATTTTTATTGGCGTGGTGCATTACATGAATTTTTAGAGTATCGTACACCGATTGTCACCGATATTATAGATGGGGATTACTATGTGACTTCGGGACGGTTAGGGTCTAGAAATACCAATCCTCAGCAAAAATATTTACATGATGCACATGTATTAGAGCAGGCTATTATAAGTAATGAAGATCCAGATTTGATGGCTCGCTATATGTTTTATTTGGGAAACTCGTATCGAGATGCAGAGAATTATGAGAAAGCCGTTGAATGGTATACATTGCGTATTGCCATGGGTGGATGGATCGAAGAAGTTACTTGTGCTTATGAAAATAAAGGTATTGCTTTAGAAGCATTAGGACGGAAGGAAGAGGCTCTGAACACGTGGTTGATGGGATATGATTATAATCCTAAGCGCGCTGAATGTTTATATAATGCAGTTCGACTATTGCGGATGGCTGAAAAATATCGACTAGCATATCAACTAGGCATGATTGCTAAATCCATCCCATTTCCAAAGAATGATATCCTTTTTGTAAAATCTAGTGTGTATTCATATTGGATTTATTATGAACTATCGATTTCAGCTTATTATGTAGAAGAGTTTAGATTTGCTTATCAATGCTGTGAAACAGTACTATTAAAAGATCCTAACAATGATGTCGTCGTAAGGACAACTATTAATAATCTACAGTTTTATAAAGAAGAAGCCATTCATTTTAAAGAGAATTTACCTAAAGTTATATCTATAATAGAAAATTATTTAGAGCGATTTCCAGCAGATCAATCAAAATTTAGTGATACATTAATGTATTTACAACAGCTTTTGTAAGTGTGATGTAGGCCTATTATATTATATGCAGAAAACCGACCATATCCGTGTACAGTGCTTTAGTGTTAATGCAATTTAACACTAAAAGGTACAGTATTCTAGGAAATATGGTCGGTCTTTTTAGTTATAGTAATGATTTTTTCTTTTTATGTTTCACCGGTGCAAATACTTTGAGTACTTGTGGCAATACTTCGATGTCCACCGGCATATATGGGCCTTGATCACCATCCATGTTGGTCGGGAGATCATTTACATCTGTTAATAGTTCAATGTGTGCTTTTTTTACGGTTAATGTGGTGGTGTATCTTGAATTGTAGATAGCGCCACTTAGAATGAGGGGTAATACGCTGAGTATATCGAGAATAAAATATTCTTTGAAAATGATGAGGCGCATGTAACCATCGTCCACAGAGGCTTCTGGCATAAATCGCTCAAAGCTGGATACTACATTGGTAAGTAGTGCTAGCACAAGGGGGGATTTACAAATGAAATCGTCGTCTGCAGTTTTTATGCGGAACGTATAGTCTTTGGTAGTAAATAATGCTTGTCCAGCACGGAGGAAATAAGCTAAAGGGCCTAGAATTTGTTTTTCTTTCGGTGTCACTTCTTCGATAACCTTTGGAATAACGCCAGCAGCGATGTTATTACAGAAATATTTATCGTTGCAGCGACCAATGTCAATGGAACGAACTTGATTAATATCGAGACGTTTAATTGCTTCTAATGGCTTTTGGGGAATACCGAGGGCACGGGACATATCGTTTACGGTTCCTACGGGAATAAACCCAAAGGTACATTTGAAATCGCCCTGAGCGATACCGTTTACAGTTTCGTTTACGGTACCGTCGCCACCCATGCAAAACACGGCATCAAATCCTTCATCACAGGCCGCTTTGGCAAAGCGGGTGGCGTCGTTCGGACCAGTGGTGAATTTTACTTCAATTGTGTCAAAGAACGTACTCAGTTTCCACTGTAAGTCGAGGGCGTAACGGCGTGCCGCACCTCCTCCCGATACAGGGTTGATGATAACCAAACAACGATTCATAGTGATGGATTCCTTACTTTTAAAATGATGACTGTATTCTATAGTAGTAAATTGACAGCCTTATAGACGAGATTTATAATTATAATGTATATGATTAGTGTGGACACATGTATTAGTATATAAAAATGCTTACATTCTATTATACTCATTTTAGGTATTCTTTGAAAGTACGAAAGATGGCGAAGAACTAAAGGGGGCCTTATGGCTAAGAAGATATCGACAGACATAAAAGACAATAAAACGGTTGCTAAGGCAGCCAAGGTTAGTTCTAAAGATACACAACCTGGAGAGGTGCGAGAGGGTCAGAATTTAGTGGACTCTATTGAACGTGTTCCTCTCAGTGAACAAGTGTATATGGCTTTGAAACAGGCTATTCTTACAGGTGAATTATTGCCGCATGAAAAATTAAATGAAGTTAAAATCGCAGAGCAATTAAAGGTGAGTGCTACTCCAGTGCGCGAAGCTTTCAGAAAGTTAGCAAAAGATAATCTTGTAGTCATCGTGCCGTGGAAGGGCGTTACTGTTAAGATGGATACCCCAGAGGAAATCGTTGCACTCTATCAATGCCGTGAAGTTATGGAGGGACTTGGCGCACGCCTTTGTGCCCGCCATGCAACAGCTGCAGAGCTAGAGGAGCTAAAGGTATTATGCAAAGAAATGCATGCCATCGAGGAGGCTACAGAGCGCGTTGAGGTTAACAGTCGTTTTCACAACTTGATTGCTAGATTCTCTCGTAATGAACGAGTGATGGACTATTTAGCAGATTTTAGAGAACGGGTGAATCGCGATATGTATATTAGTTCTTTCAATGCCGTGCGCACTCATGATTGCGATGATGAACATGATCAAATCGTGGATGCCATTGAACGACATGATGAGGTGGCTGCTGAAAATGCTATGCGTCAACACATTAATAATGCTTTTATTTTTAAGCGTGCTAATGCGGAGATTCAAAATAAACAGATTAATGAAGTCTAATGTGGACTGTTTAATGATGTCTGTTATCGTTTGAAATGTGCGGTAGTGAGTTTGTGATAGATTTGATAAACATACTGTGTGCAATCAAAAAGATATATAAAAAGGACCCGAAAGGGTCCTTTATTTTGCAGGGTCTTCGTTAATGATATTGTATTACCTATAAGGGTTTGCATACCTATGATATAGTTTTTTAGAACTAGTGCATCCATTTGATGGGTGCCTTGATAGGATTGTAATTGCTTACCACAATCGGGTACGCTCTAAAAACCGAGCTTGAGCGAGTTTAAAAAATTCTGTTCGTTCATATTGTTCAGATAGGTGTTTGTTGCATAATCTGTAGTCTTGCACGCGTAGGCGCAAGAGTTGGCTAATAGACAAATTGAGGCAATAGGAAATTTTATAGAGCACTTCTAAGGATACGCCACCGAGACCGGGACCTTGTTCTAATTTGCTCAAATAACTACGACTAATGCCTACAAAGGTTGATAATTGCCGTTGGGAAATCCCTAAGGACCTACGAATCATAGCAATTTTATGACCTAAACAAACGTATTGTTGTTGTAATACAGGATCCTGGTAGCGGTTTTTTTGATAAGCCGGCAATGTAGGTGTAGGTTCCTTCATATGTACCTCCTTTCTATTCCCCTCGCTACACTTATAGTATATTGAGGTGCTTCGGTGTTGGCTAATACGTTATTCCTGATAATTATTGGATATATGTGATAATTACACGCATTGTGAAAGCTAACTACTTTTATGTGCTGTATATTTACTTGTAGTTGATTATAATCTATTTTAGACATATTTAGATATATATGTTTATTTGTCATTATGTCAAAGTTCTACAGATTGTTGTTAAAGGTAATGATGAGGTATTATGGGAAAATATATGTTAATCGCCTGTGGGGGCGCTTTTGGTGCGGTGGCGCGGGCTTTGTTAGGGGACTGGGTGCTCGGTAAATGGGGGCCTTATCCGTACGGAACGATGGTAGTGAACCTCATCGGCTGCTTGCTTATCGGCCTCATACTAGGCGCTTATATGAACCATCCTGAGTGGCCACAATGGGCGCGGTACCTCCTCGTTGTAGGCTGTCTCGGCGCTTTTACTACATTTTCTACCTTTGCCTTTGAACTGTTACAGCTCATGATGAAAACTAGCATTACCGATATCTTGTTATATGGTGGTGTTCAGATTGTAGGCGGATTGATACTATGTGCAATTGGTATGGGTATTGCACGTCTTGTATAATTGCGCGCATCTCTATGACAGAGTATTGTATTACAATACATGTATAAGCTGAATTTATAGTAAGTTACTTTTGGTAGTTAAATTTATAGTAGAGTACTTTCGGTCATTAAATTTATAGTAGGTCACTTTCTTGTAGTTAAGAGATTTTTATAAGGACATATACAATGAAACAAATTAGAACGCAAGATGCTGTAGGACACGCATTGATTCACGATATGGTACGCATTGTCATCGGAGAGGTGAAAGATACGCCATTCCGCCGAGGTCATGTGATAACAGAAGACGATATTCCGAAACTTCTAGATTTGGGAAAAGAACATATTTATGTTATGGAACCATCGGACGAAGGATTTCTCCATGAAGAGGATGTAGCCCGTGCTTTATATGATATCGCCGGAGGCGATTATATGCATGACGGTCCTATGGCTCAAGGTAAAATCGAAGCTATCGCCGATGTAGATGGTTTATTAATAGTGAATGTGGAAAAACTACATGCCATCAATAGCATTGGTGAACTCACTATCGTTACAAAATTGAATCATACCCCTGTAAAAGCAGGTGATAAAATCGGGGGTATGCGTTGTATTCCGTTGCTTTTGGAAGAAGAACAAGTAGAAGCGGCTAAACGCATTGGTGGTCCCGTATTGAATATCAAACCGTTTGTGAGAAAAACAATGGGCATCGTTACAACTGGTTCCGAAGTATTTGAAGGACGCATTAAAGATGCTTTCACCCCTATTATCGAAGAACGGTGCGCTGCATTTGGAGTCGAAAAAATCGCCCACGAAATCGTTACGGATAACACGGACGATATTGTGGCTGCTATCTCCAAGGTGAAACAAGCGGGGGCGGATATTATTTTCTGTACTGGCGGTATGAGCGTTGACCCTGATGACCTTACGCCAGGTGCCATTAAACGCTACGCAGATACCGTTGTTACCTATGGTCTACCTGTGTTACCAGGATCCATGGTGTGTATCGCATACTGCGCAGATGGCACTCCAATCCTCGGCGTACCAGGTGGTGTACTATTTAGCAAACCGACTGCTTTTGATACCATTCTGCCACGCCTAGTTGCAAACGATACAATTACAAAAGAAGACTGCATTGACATGGGGCATGGAGGATTTTTGGGGTAATCTTATCAATTGCTTACATATGAATTGAATAGAGAATTATCATCTCAATATGATATAATAATGATGAGATAACACTAAATCATATCATTGTTTTGATTTGATTCTGGTTAATCAAATCAAAATCAAATCAAGATGATTTGATTAATAAAGAGGTAGTAATGAGCCGTATACATAAAGAACATTTACAAGCAGGATATATTTTTGGCGACACTATTAATGGGGAATATATTTATTTACCATCTGGTGAGGTTGGTACAGAACACCCCTTAGCGGTTCTAGAAACACCGACATCTAGAGAAGATATCACCCTTGATGAGGCGGTGCACCGCATTGATCGATTGACATTGAAACGATGTAAACATCCCACATTGGGGAGTAAATCGTTTTAATCCTGTTGAAACGATGTAAATATCTTACATTGTGTGATAGATTATCTTTACGGAACTGAATATTAAAATGCCCCTTGTGACTTTATTCGTATGTCACAAGGGGCATTAGTAGTTTTGTTAGCATTTATAAAATTTTCTGCATTTGGAACTCCGCATAGTCTGCAGAAACTAGCCGTAATTGTGTATTACCAAAGTGTGTTGGTATGCGATGGAACGAATTTTTGTCATGTAAATGACCAAAAATACATATATCTACATGGTAACGTTCTATTAGGTCTGTAAAACCTGATGGAGCGTTATGTTCGTTGAATGGCGGGTAGTGGAGTAATAAAATTCTTGTTACAGGGAGTTGCGACGCAATGTTAGATACTTCAGTATTTGAACATTGATTGCTTACTATTTGGGCATGGGGTTCTTTTTTATAGTCATTTTGCAATGCTACAATAGACTGTTCCATCTCTTGCAAGGCTGCTTCAGTACGTAATAATTCTCTATCGTAAATGGATTGGTCTGTATGGGGCTTAAAATTACAATCCCCAGGGCACATATAGCCTCGAGTTCCACCAAAGGCGATGATTTGTTTCGTTGTGCTAACAGTAGTATCCGAATGTGTAGGGTTTTCTATGCCAGTTGATACATTATTTATATCTACTATTTGTGCCATACCGTGACCCTGCAAAAAATGAATGCTTTCACCCATGGCCTGTTTCATTTTATTCGCTGAGGACCACCAATAATCATGGTTGCCTCGAATCATATATTTTTGGCCATGCATATGGGCAATTTCATGCAAATCGTAAAGCGCCTCGTTTAGACGAAGGGCCCAAGACATGTCACCTACGAGGAATACTATGTCCTCATCTGTAATGGTGGACTGCCAATGCTCCTTGATGCGGTTCCAGTGGTTGTCCCAATGGGGACCGAAAATATTCATTGGTTTCGTTGGCGGATTGCCTGAAAGATGGAGATCGCCAATAGCGTAAATGTTCATAATATCCTTATTAGCCTTTTGTTTCTGGCGATATCGTACCACCCTATAGATGAGGTTGTGGAGCTGTTCAATAGCGACAGGGTACAAAGGATTATGTAGTTAATTCAAAAAAGGGAGTAATGGCCTTCAATATTTGCGCTGCTCGTTCATCATCACAAGTTTGTGTGATTTGATAGCCCACATAGAGAGGTGGTGCTACATAGCGAGGTACGACTTTAATATATTCGTATCCATCATTAAGATCGTAGAAAAAGTAATTGTAGGACTGAGAAAATTGAGCCAAGTTGTGTAATACGAAACGGATTGTTTGTTGTAATCTCAAGGTGATGGCACGGCTTGATGCAGTCGGTTTATAGCGTAGATTATATTCAAAGAACCCGATAATAGGATGGGTAGATAAGGTGATGCGCACATTTTGATCTTCGTGCAATAACCAGCCTTTCATGTGGTCAGGAGTAATGTCTTGATGGTAATCGTAATTCTTAAGACCGATAATTTGGCTGTGCGGATGGCGCAATGAACCGCCTGACATGGGACCGTGATTTTTGAAAAATAATACGGATGTAAATTCTTTTGAGCTCATTGTTTCGCGCCATTTAGCGCGACCAAAATCGATAATGCGTGTTGCTTCATCGATAGGTAAGGTAGATAATTCCCCTTCGTCGCCTTCCGTCTCAATAATTACCGTTGGCCACGTATCGCGGAGTACAGGGAATTTATTCATAAGCCAAATAATATGCCCATCCCTATCGAGGATATCCGTTAGTTTTGACGTATCGCAAAAAGGACAGCGAATCGTTTCATTTTTCATATTAAACGGTTTCGTCCGGCCCATTGCGATGTCGAATATGAGCGGTTCTTTCATAATGGGCCTCCTTGTAGGTGAACAATTAACAGCTATATGATAACAGAATATATAAATAAGAGTGAATGTACCATACTATTTATGTATACAATATATCTATTATGATACCATAAAACCCGATATCCTTCATGAAAAATGGTATAATAGTTACATGATTTTTACCAACATTGAGGGAGGTCTTATGAAACCAACAACATTGGTATTTCCTATTGATTCGGATAATCGCATACTGTTAGGTCGCAAAAAGCGCGGCTTTGGAGCTGATAAATATAATGGATTTGGCGGTAAAATTCAGCGTGGCGAGAACTTCCGCGCCTGTGCTGTTCGCGAATTATATGAGGAATCGGGCATTCGTGTCAGTCCTGATGATTTAGAATGTGTGGCGTTTTTCGATTTTCAATTCCCTTATGATGAAAGCCTTACCCATGTAGGCTATGTGTATTTTGTGCATGTTCACCATGTGACTGCCATCGAATCAGACGAAATGGAACCTCATTGGTTTCATATAGATACTATTCCTTATGAACATATGTGGGCTGGTGATAGAACGTGGTTGCCGCTATTGTTACAAGGTCGTAAATTAAAGGGACCTATCGTATTTGGTCCAGATAATAACGATGTAGCATTTATGAAACTCACTGATGTAGACACGGTGATGGAAAGCGAATGATTATGATAGATGAGAAGAGCCCTCGGTGGGTGCCACAATTACTAGCGTGGTATGATGTAAATAAACGGGATTTACCGTGGCGAGATTGCGGTGATCCCTATAAGGTATGGGTCTCTGAAGTAATGAGCCAACAAACCCGCATTGAAGCAATGAAACCTTATTATGACAATTGGATGCGTTTATTTCCAACCTTAGAAGATTTGGCGAAATCTACTGAAGATGAGGTGGTACATGCTTGGCAAGGTTTGGGTTATTATAGTCGAGCTCGTAATTTACGCCTCGGTGTACAGGATGTGGTTAATAATTATGGTGGTGTAGTACCTCGCAATCGTAAAGATATGGAATCACTAAAAGGCGTTGGTTCTTATACGGCAGGTGCTGTATTATCCATGGCGTACGGTGAACACGAAGTGGCTGTGGATGGCAATGTACTTCGCATCTACGCTCGGCTGTATGGCGTTGAAGATGATATTCTCAGCACAAAAGGGAAAAAACGGATTACCGAAATTGTAGAGGCTACCTTACCATACGATAGACCAGGGGATTTTAACCAATCCTTGATGGACTTTGGTTCAGCTGTGTGCATACCCAAAACACCACGTTGTGGAGATTGTCCCATTGTTAACATGTGTTATGCATATCAACACAGTATGACTGATACATTGCCTGTACGAATTAAGAAAACAAAAGTTGTAGATGTGCCTGTATGGGTTGGTATCTTCAATTATGGTGATTACTACTTGCTGCACAAGCGTCCTAATCGGGGGTTGTTGCGTTCTATGTGGGAATTCCCATCTGTGGAAAACGCTACATCCTTCGATGATGCGGAACAATTTTTGACTAGATTGGTTGGGGAATTAGGATTTGCATTATCCTTACAACCAGTGATGGTTAAAGAATTGACTCATGTGTTTTCACATCGAAAATGGTTTATGAAGGCCTTTCGTGGTGATTTAGAATTTGTAAATGTAGCGAATCAAATAACCACGCAAAATAATAGCAGTGATAAGGCTTTTGCTACTAGTCAAACCGCCGATTTGATTCATACCACTATAGATATTGGCGTTATTCGACAACAATTACCAAAGGATTGGATGCTCATCAAACGCAGTGAATTTGCTGATTATGCGTGGGCAGGACCACATGGTAAATTGACAGAACTTTGTCCAATCGATTAAGTAATATGGACCTAATTAACAAATTATGATTTACACATGCCCTGCAGAGGGTGTTACTTTATAGATTTCTAGACATATTAGGGCTAGAATTATTGCATAAGGAGAATCTATGCAACAACAATTGATTATTAAAATAGTATTTATCGCTACTTTGGTCATTGCGGTTTTCGCCTTTTGGGCGCTTGTGACGTATTTGTGGAAACCGAAAAAACGATGGCCTAGTTGGGTGGCATATCTCATTTTGATAGCCGCATGGTTTGGTGCTATTCGCTATTATTTCCTGAACCAAGTGGAATTATTCGGAACGCCGCATTATATGTGGTTCAATCTGTTTCGTACTGAAAGCTATGCTTTCATATCTGCCATTTTCTTGTCCGTGCCTGTATGTATCGTATTAGCTATTTTGTACGCTTTAGTGAATCGCATTTCTAACAAAGTACCAGAAGCGGATCGTACAGGCCGTCGTGCTTTTTTTAGAACTGTTGGTACTGTTGTACCGTTGGCTGCTCTTGGTGGTACTAGTTATGCTGCTTTCACGGGACAACGAGATATTATCGTCACCCATGAAAGTTTTGGATACACCAATTTGCCAGAAGGTCTGAAGAACTATAAAATTGTGCAACTCAGCGACATTCATGTGGGCGCTTGTATCGACTTGAATGATTTAGATGAAATACTGCGTCTTGCATTATTAGAAAAGCCGAATCGCGTTGTCATCACTGGTGATCTTATCGATAAAATGAGTTGGTTACCTGAAACATGCGAACGGTTGCGTACATTTGCAAAGCAAATTCCAGACGGTGTTGATTACATCTTGGGAAATCACGAATTCCACCACGATGTACATCGAATCGTTAAGGATATTAAAGCGAAAACGCCTATTAATGTGCTTATTAATAGCAATATTCAAATTATGGGCGGTAAACAGCCAGTATATATTGCTGGCGTGTCTTACGACAACGAGCGCAAAAAAGAAAACCGTGAGGCTATGATTACAAAAGCTCTTTCAGGTATTCCAAAACACGCATTTGTCATCTTCTTAGCACATCATCCAGAATTTTTTACAGAAGCGATAGAGCGAAATGTGCCATTAACATTATCAGGCCATACTCATGGTGGTCAAATCGTTCTCTTTGGTATACCTATTGCGCCAACGGGCGTACCTTATGTGAAAGGTCGTTATACCGAGAAAAATAGCGTGTGCTATGTAAATAATGGGGCTGGGCACTGGTTCCCAATACGTGTGAATTGCCCTCGGGAAATTACGGTGATTACCTTCTTCGATGGTAAATAGGAGGAAGGTTTCTCAAGGCAAAACTAAAGCATATATTAGGGAATTGGTATAAAAGAGATGATATTTTTAGTTAGTTGAATTTATTATATATACTTGGTATATATAGTGGGAAAGTATAATGAATCTTTCTTTACAATGAAAGTTAGAGTATATTATGATGAATGAGTAAATTATGAAAAATGCAGCATATTTATAATTTTTATTGGAGAATACCATGGATTTACGAAAACATGTCCTTCTGAGTATGGGAATGCTAGGATTATCTGTATTAGCTGTACCTTATGTTCATGCCACAGAACCCATATTTCCTATCACTCAACAGGAGCAGTTACAACAAGATCGCTTACGGCAATAGGAACGAGAGCGTAGATTATCTTCGAGTCAAGAACACCCATTAGACAATATAGTAGTGCCAACAGACGTACCTTCTGATGAGAATGGTACGTCTTTTTATGTGTCTAAGATAGAGTTAGAAGGATTGCCTAAGGAGTTATCCTTTTTACAATCTGTAGTTCGGCAAGCAGAAGATAAGAATATGACCGTAGCAGATATTACGAATGTGCGCAATGAATTGCAACGGCGATTAATCAATACAGGCTATGTTACCACGAAAGTCTTTATACCTGAACAGAATCTTAGTTCAGGTACATTGCAGTTTCTAGTAGTACCGGGGCACGTAGAAGATGTTGTATATAGTTCTGAATCTAAGCACATACCTTGGAAGAATGCATTCCCTATTAGACGTGGAGATGTGTTGAATCTACGCAATCTTGAACAAGGGATTGAGCAGATGAAACGGGTGCCTTCTCAATCGATATCGATGAAGTTATTACCTGGTAGCACTATAGGACAGTCTATTGTTGAGCTCAATGTGCAGACCACAAAACCTGTAAGCGGTGCCATTACCTTAGATAATAGTGGCCTTGCATCGACAGGCACATACCAAGCCAATTTCCTCGTATCCTTTGATCAAGCGTTTCGTGCTAATGATACGGTCACCATATCCGTTTCAGGAGACATGAGCGGTGCTGGTAGTATCAAAGGAACTCGTGCACAGAGCTTGAGTTATGTTATCCCTAGTGGAAAGGATACATTCTCCTTTAATTTGTATACATCTCGCTATCATCAGACAATAGCTTCTAATCCTTACGATTTCATTTACAGTGGTAAGACCACAACTATGAAAGCGAAATGGAACCATGTATTTTCACGGTCGCAACGAGACAAATATGCTTATGATATAGCCCTTAGTTTGCGTCATAACCATCGATTTATTAATGATCAAGAAATTCCTGTACAAGCATTACGTACATCGAGCATGGAAATCGGTGTATCGAACCGTAAATATATCGGAAATGCTACCTTATATAGTCGTTTAGGTTTTCAATGGGGCATCGGTGCTTTCGGAGCGCAACCAGAACATAAGGCATCAGTCGCTATGGGCGGTCCTACATCACGGTATCATATGCTTTTACTAGATGTAGATTACCGTAAGCCATTTACTATGGGACATCGACCTGCGTCGTTTACGACGTCATTTCACGGACAATGGGTGACAGGTGGTAAACGGGTGTATAGCGTAGATACTATCAATCTTGGTAATCGTTACACCGTGTACGGCTTTGACGGAGAATACACCCTTATGGGCGATAGCGGTTGGTATGTACGCAATGAATTATCATCGGTGATTCCGAAATTAAAATCTGAAATATACCTTGGTGTAGATTTTGGTGCCGTCTATGGTAAAAGCACGGAAGCCTTGGTGGGTAGAACTATTGCAGGTGCTGCGTTAGGCATACGAGGTCATTACAAATCAGGATTGATAGTAGATGCCTTTGTGAGTGCACCTATATATAAACCAGAAGGCTATCATACAAAGAGGTTTTATAGTGGATTTACTGTAGGGTATCGGTTTTAGGGGCGATAGGACTTTAAGGAATTAATCTTGCCCTTGTCATTATGATAATAGTTAAGAACTGTAAAGTAGTTAGAGTTTTGTATATGTAGTGTTATATAGCTTATATTACGTTTTTTACAGTGTTGAGAAGATACGTAATATTAGACCTATATTGTTTTAATACCCAGGGAGGTTGTATGTGTAAAACCAATCAAGAACGTCGAACCTTAGGACGAAACATTGTCGCATGGCTCAGTGTCGGTGTGTTTTTGTCGTCTCAGACGATGGCAATGGCAGCGCCTATTATGCCAGATAATCAAGCGCCTATTGCAGAACGTCCCCTTGTACAGGAAACAGCGAACCATATTCCCCTCGTTAATATTACGGCGCCTACCAATGGTGGTGTGTCCATGAATAAGTACGAGCAGTTCAATGTAGAGAGACAAGGGGCTATTTTAAATAATTCCTATACTGTAAGCAAAACGGAATTAGCTGGTTTTGTACAAGGTAACTCTAATATGATAAATGGCACGGCAAAGGTCATCGTAAATCAAGTCACATCAGATACACCCACATCGATGAATGGGTATCTTGAGGTGGCTGGACAACGTGCCTCCGTTGTGGTGGCAAATCCCAATGGTATTGCTGTTAACGGCGGTGGATTCCTTAATACATCGCATGCAGTGCTTACAACAGGTAAACCAGAGTTTGATGCCGCAGGAAATGTAACAAAGTACCGTGTTGAAGATGGTCGTGTTTCTATTAATGGTGCAGGATTAGATGCTAAGACAACGGACTCAGTAGCCATTTTATCTCGTGCAGCAGATATTAATGCAGGCATTTGGGCTAATGAATTAGCTGTACGAAATGGTGTTAACGATGTGGATGCCAATACATTAGATGCTACTTCTATTGAAGGTGCCATTCAACCTGGCAATGGTGCATCTATTAGCACTTCGTCAAGTGGATTAGGATTGACCTCTAGTCATACAAAACCAGTGATAGCTCTCGATGTAGCTGCTGTTGGTGGCATGTACGCCAATCATATATCGCTGGTTGGTACAGAACATGGTGTAGGCGTTAATGTAGCAGGTGTAGTGGCTGGCACACAGTCTGTTTCTCTTGATGCGAACGGTCATGTATCTGTATCTGGCACATTGCAATCTGATAAGGCTTTATCTGCAACAGCCAATGCCATAGATAATAGTCAAACCATTGCCTCTGGCGGTACGCTGGCTATCGACACAAAGGACTTAACTAACACAGGCTTTATTACCTCTGCGGGACATGGACAGTTAAAGGTCGATAATACCTTAGATAATAGACATACCATAGCTGCTGGCGCCAATACAGACGGGGCTATTACGACCAATGGCTCTTTATCTATTGAAACAGGTACATTACGCAATACCGATGCGGTCATCGTATCTGGTGGCACTACGAAGATTCATGGTACAGAAGTGCATAATGTAGAACATGGTCGTATCTATGGGGGAAAGGTAAGTATTGAAGCAGATACGGTAGAAAACCGTAAGAATGTAGCTTTAGAAGCTAAACTCGCTGATGCTATGAAAGACATGAAAACGGCAGAAGATGCCCTTGAAGCCGCTTATGCCGTAGATACTACAGCTTTTAAAACAAAAGCCGAACAAGATGCCTATTTAAACACCATCAAAGAGACATATAAGGAGTATGATATCAAATTAGCGGCTGTGAAAGCGGTACAGTCTGAATTAGAACAGCATACAGGATCTACCATTGCAGGACAAGATGATGTCACTATTAAGGCGAAGAACATTCGTAATGAAGAAAAATCTCTCATCTACAGTGGCAATACAGCGACTTTAATTGGCACAGATAACCTTATCAATCATGGCGGTACGATTGACGTCTTAGGCAAAGGTTTTATTAAAAGCGCAAATTTCCAAAATACAAATAGCTCTTTTACTGCCAAACGTGTGAGCGAACAAGTAGAGAAAGTCCTCAATTCTAATAATCCTGACGACATGTTAGAAACGCAGGAAAATAAGATTCGCATCGATGATGGTGGTCACTCTGAGTCAGGACAAGCATTTCCGGAATCTGAATTTACCGATTTAGGAAGCGGTTACGGTGCGCATCATAGAAATGGTAAAGCTACACCGATGGTTATCTATGATGATGCTATCTATGAACCGGTGGAACAAATCACACCAGATGAAGAACAAGCAGGGGAAACACGCATACCCGATGCCGTGGTAGGAACATTGGCACCCACCTATGCTTATGATGATGAAGTATTTAAAACATTTGGGATTACATCCCTTTCGACGCCTCGTCCAGACTTACCTGGTCCTGAACAAGATGCGTGGGATGCACAGTTTAAACCAATTCTAGCTGCATTGAATGAGAAAATTCAAGAGCATAATGCTAAGGCAAAAGCGTATAACAAACAAATTGCTGGCGTAGCGAGTGAAAAAATAGACCGCTACACGATTATCCGTACTAACACATTGACCTCTCATGAGGAAGTACAAAGCAGCACGGCAGGCGTCGTTCGTTTTGGTGGTGATGTACAATTTGAGGGTAAAGGGACTAATGAAAATAGTCAAATCGCTATTGGTGGTACTTTAACGACAGAGGGGACTATTGACCAAGTAGCGAAACAAGACCAAGAGATGACGCACACCTTTGGCACTACGGAAGCTACGTATACATATAAACGTAAATGGCCTCATAAATCTCGCCGCCGTGGGTATAAGGGCCAAGTATTTATGACGCCACAAGTAGACAAAGGTCATACTATGCCACTAGGTGTAGCTAAACAAGACGATGCAGATAGTACGGCTAACATCTCAGTAGGCGATCAACATCGTAAAGAGGTACAAGATTTCCTCAATCCTTTTGCCGACAACAGCAACAATCATGGAAGTACTGCAAAACCGAATGCTGACAGTAATATTCTGCAGTTACCAACTAGTAGTTTGTATCAAATTCATCCAGATGTAACCGCCAAATACTTGGTAGAAACAGATCCACAATTTGCGAATCGTAAGAACTTCTTGTCCTCAGATTATATGTATCGCGAAATGAAAACAAAACCTGAGCTCATTGAAAAACGCTTAGGCGATGGTCTCTATGAACAAACCTTAATTCGTGAACAAATTGTACATGGTACTGGATTTAGATTCCTTGATGGCTATACCGATGATGAAGCACAGTTTAAAGCGCTTATGGATGCTGGCATTGCGTATGCTAAAGCATCTGACCTAGTACCAGGTGTATCCTTATCTGCTGAGCAAATGGCACATCTCACTAGTGATATGGTATGGCTTGAAAAAGCTACGGTTATGGTGGATGGACAGCCTGTGGAGGTTATCTATCCAAAGGTGTATTTGAAAAACACTAAAGGTTAAACCTCTGCAAGTCATACGGGTAATGCCAATAACAGTAACTTAATCCTCAAAACCGATGGTACTTTACTAAGTGCTAATAAGCTTATTATGAATGCTAAAGAGGTCATTAAAAACGAAGGTGTTATCCAAGGTAAAACGGTTATTTTAAATAGCGCTACTGATGTAAATAACAACGGTCATATTTTAGGCAATCAAATTGGTGTACACGCTGGTCATGATATTAATAACCAAGGTCAAATCATGGGTATAAGAGCCGTTGAGTTACAATCCCAAAACAATATTAATGTAACCAATACTGTGAATCATTTAGCGAATCAAGATGTATTGCATACAACATCGGGTATCGCTGTCACAGGTGATACTGGCATCATGGTAGTGAATGCAGGTCATGATGTAAACCTCGGTGCGGCTACTTTAGAAGCGCTTGGTAAAGAGGGATCTATCGTCATCACCGCAGGGCATGATGTAAATAGTACGACTGACACAGTATCTGCTAAGAAAGATATGACGCAGAATAGCGAGAATTACCTTCGCACATACCGTAAAACAGAATTAGGAACGACCATTGAAGCTAGTGGGAATATATCTATTGGTGCTAAACATGATGTGAACGCTCGCAATCTCACTATCTCTAGCGATGATGGTGCTGTCAAAGTGATTGGTGAACATGACATATCCATTGCACATGGGTATAGCGAATCTAAGGATGCCTATGGTATTAAGTACAAAGAAACAGGCTTCCTTAATAAAAAGGAAACTAAGATTAAAACAAATAACGAAGCTAAAGATGCTTTGATGAGTACCATTAGCGGTGCATCTGTGTTAGTAGGTGCTAATCATGATATTACGTTAACAGGCACGAATGTAGTGAGTACAGATATAGTAGCAGGTCACAACATCCATACCGATGCTGCAGAAGAATATACACTCAGTGAATCTTCTAAAGAAGTAAAGAAATCTGGTCTCATGGGGGCTGGCATTGGCTTTATGATTGGTAAACAACAATCTAAAGACAATTACCGTACCGAAGAAACCACACATAGAGCGACTACCTTAGGGGCTACTAATGGTAAAGTAACCGTGCAAGCGGGAGATACAGCGCATTTAACGACAACAGATATTATTGCTGACGGCGGGATTACACTAGGCGCTCAAGATGTTGTATTAGATGGTAAAGACAATACCACAACATACGAAGAAGTTCATGAGTATAAATCGTCTGGTTTAACTGTGAGCTTAGGTGGTTCTGTTGCATCCGCTATAAATACAGCTTATGGACTACAACAACAAGCAAAAGGTCGTCAAGATAAGCGCTTAGCTGCGCTAGATTACGTGGATGCTGGTCGTGAACTTAAAACGGCAACAGCTAATATTAAGGACTATACGAATTATACCCCTGATAATGTGCTATCTGGCGGGCTACAGAAGATTCGTGATGGTAAAGCCCTACAAGAAAGTGCTCGTTTTGATGCATATAAAGCCACAGGCATCGGTAGCGATGCATTAAGTGAATCTACCAAACAACAATTGAAAGACTCCGCTAAGTTGAAAAATGCTACTGGCAGAGAATTGACTCGTCAAGGTCAATCTGAAGTTGCAGATATTAAAGGCGACCAAAAACAATTTAAGGAAACTAAACGCGCCAAAGCCGACAGTCTTGCTAACATCAAAGTAAGCATTGGTTCTAGCAGTAGTCGTAGTGTTACATCTTATGAATCTAACACTTATGATGGTGGATCGTTAACAAGTAATGGCTTAATCACGGTAGAAGCCAAAAGTGCAGATGCTATAAAAGGCAATATCAAGGCTATCGGTGAAACTATTACTGGCAAGGAAGTAAAACTCATTGCCTCTAATGACGTATCTCTCGAAGCCGCTGAAAATACTAGAAAAAAATTAGAAGATTACAAGAGCAAAGGATGGTCTGTGGGTGCCAATATTAGTGTGAATGGCGGCGGCATCTTAGGTTTTGATGCGAGTGTTAATGCAGCTAAACAAAAAGGTAACACTGAAACCACAACGCATACGGCGACAACTGTTACTGGTGACGACTCTGTTCACATTGAATCTGGCAAGGAGACGAACATCATTGGAACTAAGGTGAGAGGCAATACCGTAACTATGGATATTGGTGGCAATCTTCATATTGAAAGCTTACAAGATACCAATAAGTATATTGGTGAAAACTCTAGCAAAGGTATTAGTGTCTCTACCAATGGCGCGTCCAATCTATCTGCAGAAAACAAAAAAGGTACCATGAAGAGCAACTATGCGAGTGTAACTGACCAAGCAGGCATTTACGCTGGTGAAGGTGGCTTTTACATTAACACGAAAGGTAACACAACCCTCAAAGGTGCCGTTATCCATAGTGATGCAGAGGCTGATAAGAATACATTAACGACTGGTGCTTTGACGACTGAAAGTATCGAAAATTCCACAGAATATACATCACGCAGTACTGGTGCAGGCTATAACCATGTGGGTAATTTTAAAAGCCTCAGTAAAACAGGTAAAGATGCGGTATGGAATACATTAGGTATGCTACCTACATTACAACCAGACTCTAAGCAATCTGCTCATTCTACTACCAACTCAGCTATTTCTAATGGTACAATACAAGTACGAGAACAAGCGATTAACCTCGAAGACATTTCTCGTGATACAGAACATAGTCTTAATACACTTGACGAAATTTTCGATAAAAAGAAAATTGAAGAACGCCAAGAACTATCGGGGCGATTTGCTAAAGAAGCCTTTGGACAACTCCACAACTGGAACCCTACATCTCCAGAAGGTAAGGCAGCTAAATCCATAGCACATGGTGTAGTAGCGGAAATCTCCGCTCGCATGGCAGGTAATAAAGCTGGCAGTGGCTTCTATGCAGGTGCCACTAACGAAGCCTTAATTGGTGAAATTAATAAAATAGCCAAAGATAGACCTGATGTAGCCCAATGGCTCAGTGCTAGCCTTGGTGCCGTTGTAAATGCTAGTATGGGCAATTCTCCTGTTACGGGTGGCGCAGTAGCACAATATGGGACTAAGTGGAATGCCTCTGGTAAAATAAAGACTGCTAAAGAGTTGAAGCCAGGAGAATCTATTAATGTTATTAAACCTGGCGAACTAAGTGAGTCTGGTTCAAATGAGGCATATTTACGTACCAAATGGGGCGATTATTATGTGCCATATGGTTTGTTCCCTGGCGATATTGCTGTTGTTCAGTATGCTACACCTGGAGAGCAGTCCTTAGGGCAAGAAGTAGTTATCAATTCTGATCGGAGTTATACTAGTGTAGACGAACCATTAGGGTTAGTCATACCAGAATTTAAAACGTCCTTATATCCTAATGTAGAAAATAAAAAATATGATTGGTATTATGGAGAACCTCTGCGTCGCAAACTTAAAGCTGAATGGTATGAATCTACAACGGGGAGATACTATAAAGAATATAATAATGGCGATATAGAACCAACCGATCGATATGTAGGTGTTGAAAACTGGAGAATGGGATATCCGCTAGAACGTGTAACACTCAATGGGGGAACGGATTTCTATTATATATCGAATGGATATTATGTACCAGAAACTGAGGAAACCAAAGAGGCTTTACGTAGAGCAGAGGTTGATTTTGTTACTCAGCTAAGTATGGAACTGGCCGGTGGTGGACGTGGTGGTGCAGCAAGTGTTGGTAAAGTAGGAGCCGTAGTTTCTCAACCAGCTAAATATCAACTTAAAAGTATTAGCTTGATTCCTAAAAAGACCATAGAAAAGTTTCCAACAAATGTACGATTGGCTTATGAGCGATATACTGAAGTTGGGTGGAGGGGGAATTATAGTGGACAGACACCTAGAACTGCTGCGAATAAATCCTATAGAAATAAAGATAATCAATTGCCACAAGTTGATAATAATGGTAACCCAATAATATATAAAGAATTTGATGTTAATAATTATATTGGTCCCAAGCGTGATAGTGAAAGATTTGTTCGTGGCTCTGATGGTAGTGTATATTATACCAATAATCATTATAAAAGTTTTACTAAGATAGAATAATTATATAAAGCTTAATTATATAAAGAGGATATACATATGGGTATAAATAAATTTGTATTTTTGACTAAAACAGGGTTTGATTACTTATATAAAAATAATAAACTCAGTGGAAAAGTTATTGTTATTGAAGGTGGGGAGATTCAGAGTAAGCAAGAATTATTTAATGTTATATCAGAACGTTTGGAGCTTCCAGAAATTATTAGTTCTTGGTCTATATTTGATGATTATTTAAGGAGCTATTCATTTTTTAATGATGTAGATACCATTAATCTCGTATTTCTTAATTTTAATGATATGCTTTATAGTGATAGGGCTACAAAATTGGATTTAGTGGAAAGTTTTACTGAATGTATTTTACCTTTTTGGGAATCAGAAGTTGTATATACTGTAGTAGATGGACAAACAAGAAAATTTGATGTATACGCTATTAATGGAGAATATTAATAGTTTTATAGAATAAATAGCTAACAAACATTTCCCTTATCTGAAAAGTAGTTGTAGTTATAATGTGTTCAGGAATGTAGATTACTAAAAATTACTCTTTAAATTTGGTTGAGTATATTGAACTCTATAATATCAAGCGCTATTATCAAATCTTAGGTTATTAAAAATCAGCAGATGTATACTTTTAAATATAAATCTCAATCACGATTAAAATTAATTGATTTTTGGTCTAGAAAATGGATTCACTTTAGAAAGTCTGTAGAGGTTGGTTTGGGGAAATCAAAATATGCACGAATTGAGCCTAGAAATTTAAACGAAAAATTAGCAATGGAATCTGTTTTGAGAGACCCGTTGACCGGCTCAAAACAATTGCCTATTCCTATGACAGATTCTAGATGGACAGCTAGTGAAGGCTGGGTTAAAATGGCAAAGAATGTTAATGGTATTGAAATCCATTTTGTATTTAATAAAATTACAAAGAAATTTGATGACTTTAAATTTAAATAATAATGGTGATAATTGATGGTTGAGATACAAATTAATTTGGTAGAGAAACATGAAGAGTGGTATGAATATAGTGTTTTTATAGAGGCAAATAATTTTTCAGGTACTGCCTCTTTTGGGATTACATTTGAGGAGTATGAGTTATTACTCGATAAATTAGAGAAAATGTATTTTACACTTAGTGGTGATGTTAATATTTCCTATGATGACTCTGATGATTATGTGTATATAGAGTGTACAGATTATGGACATATTAAGGTAGAAGCTCAATTAGGTGGCAGCTGGAATGATAACTGGGTTAAGTTATCATTTATTTCAGATCAAAGTGTTTTAGGTAGTATTTATCAACAGATTAAAGCGTTTAATAGGGCATAGAAAATCATGGAACCAAGATGTAGACAAATTAGATAAATAAATTAAAGGTATGACGTCTGCAGAGAATTTATAAATTAGTATTTTTATTTTGTGCTTAATTGTAAAATGAAATTGAACAACTAAAAATCCATAGTGAACCTTGTGTTATGATTTAGGTGTCTAATCAAAATATAACCGAGGTAATCACTATGGACTACACTAATCATAACACGACATTACGCACAAACAAACACTTAAACTTTGAAGAACGCTTTTATGTAGAAAAGAGAATCGCCGCAGGTGATTCTGTGACCGCTATTGCAACCGTATTAGGACGCTCTAGAACCACTATTTATACAGAACTAAAACGTGGTTCTGTTATCCAAATTCGACAAGGCAAAGCTCGTCTTGTATATTTGGCAGATTCAGGGCAATTAACGTATGAACAACAATGTCGTGGCTCATTTAATACAATGAAGTTAGGTTCCATAGAGTCCTTCATACTTTGGGTTGAAGAGAAAGTATTTAAAGAACATTGGTCGTTTGATGCTGCTGTCGGATATGCTAAACGCCAACGTATATTTGCACGTAATGAGATGGTTTGTACTAAAACTTTATATAACTATTTTCATCAAGGACTACTTGGGGTAAAAGCTATTGATCTACCTCTAGTAATACGTCGCTCACTAAGAAAGTCCGTTTCGAGTAAGTATAAACGTGAACTAGGAAAATCAATAGAACTTCATGATGCTACGATTGAAACTTGAGAAGAGTTTGGTCATTGGGAAATAGATACTGTTCGTGGGGCAAAAGATAAAACAGATGATGTATTGATTTCTTTAATAGAACGAAAAAGCAGATTATATGTAGCTTTACGCTGTCGGATTCTGAACGAGCTGCACTCAGGAATACACGAAATTCATTAGCAGAGAAGAAACAAAGTATAGAAAATAATAAACAGAATATTAACAATAGTACCGATAAAGCCATTGATCGTGCTATTAATCTCCAAATAGGCATTGGCTCTAGTAAATCTGTATCTGAATCTAAAACAGAACAACGGAATTATGCTGGTGGCACTATCGACTCTGATGGTACAGTACTCATTTATGCTAATAGCGAAGATGCTATTAAAGGCAATATTAAAATGGTAGGCGAAGAAATTCATGGTCGTCAAGTGACGCTAGAGGCTACGAACGACATAGATTTACAAGCTGCAACCAACACACTTCGTACAGAATCTAGCAGTACAGCGAGTGGTTGGGGACTATCTGCTAATATTGGTTTGCGTACTGGTAATATTGTGGGCGGCTCTGCCTCGGTATACAGAGCTACTGAACAAGGCGTTGCAACGGGCACTACATATACAGGCACACATATGGTGGCGGATGATGCATTGCACATAACGAGTGGTAAGGATACAAATCTTATTGGTTCAACTGCAACAGGAGCCTCTGTGAAAGCCAATGTTGGTGGCAATGTAACGATTGAAAGTCTACAAGATACTAATTCCTATGATGAAACCTCTCGTCATACAGGGGTTTCTGTATCTACTGCAGATATGACCCATTTCGGTGTGTCAGGAGTTAATGTGAAAGGATATATAGATAGCGATTATAAAAGCGTAACTCAGCAAGCAGGTATCCATGCAGGTGCCAAAGGCATAGACATAACTGTTGGGGACACAACTACTTTAAAAGGTGCAATCATAACTAGTACTGCTACGCCAGACAATAATAAGCTATCTACGAAACAGTTGATTACTGAAGACATTCAAAACGAGGCATCCTACAACGCAAAACAATCTGGTGTATCTATGAACACATCAGGCTTTATGGGGAAAGGCATTCTTGGCAAGATTAACCCATTAGGATTATCTCCAGTAGTGACAATACCAGTATCTGACTCCGCTAGCTCTACTACACGCTCTGCTATTAGTGAGAACATTATTTTAGATGTAGAAAACAAATCGGCAGCAGATATTAACCGCGATACAGAACAGGCGTTGAATAGCATTAAACCAATCTTTGATAAAGACGATGTAAAAGAACGCTTGGCTTATGTGAATGCTGTATCTGCGGAAGGGTTTAAACTTATTGGGGATATTTCACTTAAGCAGCAGTTGAAGTATGAAGCTAAAGCAAGGAATGAAGATAATATTGAGTTAAAGACAAAGTACTTATCAGAAGCCCAAAAGTGGAGTGAAGGTGGAGCCTATAAAGTGGCATTACATGGTGCTTTTGGTGCTTACCTAGGAGATTTATCTGGAGGTAGTGCTGTCAAAGGATTTACTGTAGGCGTTAGTAATGAATATCTGAATAAAATGTTAGATAGTCATCGAGATGGGAATCTTCATAAATGGTTTAGTGCTATTGTAGGACATGCAGTAGATCGTAGTATGGGGAGTGCAATGGCACTTTCAGCAACAACGCATAATTGGCTCACACATGGGGATCAAGTCAATTTAAAATATGATCTTGTGGCTTATAAAGATAACCCAGGAATGATTGTGAAAAAGTTAGCATATTATGACAGTTTGATGGATTTTGGACACGAGTATAATTCTGTTTATAAAACTAGTAATTATCTAACCCAAGATTTATATGATTATTTATTGGCGAATGATTCAGATATTTTGACTGACGGAAGATATACATCTTTTTCAGACGTCATGTATAATTTGAAGCAAAAATATGTTTTTAGCCAAGGTAGCAATAGCGAGATTGAATTTAATGACCAAAAAGCGTATCAAAGTGCTAGAATATTAAGTGATAAATCAGGAGACGTTATGTTTAGAGAACTGTTGTCTAATACACCTGCGTCTAATGATTGGCGAGATGCAACAGTTAATCGTCATGCAGAGAGCTTTGCCGGTGTTGATGGACATTACACAAGAGTAGCTGAAGAGTCAATGCCTAAAGTATATGATAATGAAGGGGACCGATTGGCAGATAACGGAGCCTTTGTAATTACACTTAGTGATGGTCATAACTATGCATTTAATGTTGAAGATCATGAATTTTATTATACTAATTATCCCGTAACACACGAGACTAATGATTTAGGGGGATTGCTTGCTGATACACAACTGTTTACTGTCTATGGAAGTTCTGACTCCGCAAAATTTCCACATGTTGTATATGATGGTAAAGCAATTTATGCAAATCGTGAAATACAAGAGCCGGGTATATATGATTCAATTATTATTTCTGCAAACTCAAATGTCAAAGACAGTATACTTGATGAGCGAAACAAGCAGGATTATTCTTATTCTATATCTAAAAAGTGGGTGGATACTGATATAGCATTACGATATGCTGATAGCTTGACTTATAATGATTTGCAAAAATATGGAAAAACGGTTTTAGCTGATCAAACGAGAGATACAGCTCTTGGTGTATTTGGTAGTGTTGGAGGTGCAGAGGTGGCAAAGTACCTTACGCCTAGATATACAGGTCCTTATATGAGGGGGGCATTAAAAACTATAGGCAAAGAGAGTGGAGGTTATCTTACCAACACAGGAATATTTTTACATTCTGTTTATGATAATGCAGAAGAATTTAAAGGACATCCCGATTTAATGAGCAAAGCTATTGATTATGATAAAGAAGCTTTTTATGTAGGCGAAGCTGTTGCTATAGGCGAAGGTGTCGTTACAGTTGCATCTGCTGGTGAATATGCTTTACCAGCTAAAGCTACAGGTGCAGCGATTAATTTTGGTGTTAGTATAAGAGTTGAAAAGAAAAAAGATGAATTACAAGAAGAAAAGAAAAGACAGGAAGGGATTGCAAATTAATATATGGAGATTTTGAGTATTAGTAAGATAGTTGTACCTATACTTTCTTTAGCTTATTTTGGAAGAAAGAATTATATCTATCTTATAAAAAAAAATCCTAAAGATCGGAATACGATAATGGATATAAGTTATAATTTTATTAATTTTATGGGGGTTCTTGTGACAATTATTGTTATAATTGAAACTTTTTTTATAGGACTTCCTTTGGATTATTTTTATACTGTATGTGTGGCCATATTTTTATATTTAATATCAGAATTGATTGATACATATAAAAAAACAAAAGTTAATAATAATGTTTACATATATATATTCTATTTAATTTTTATATTACTGATTTGGATTTGGCTTATTACGGCAGATTAGTAAATTCTTGTTATGGATAGATAACATTTTATAATCTATAAATCGTCTTAAATTGCAATATGAAACTGAACACTTTCTAAATCCATAACCTTATTAATTTCTTCAATAAAGACTTCTCGTGGTGTTTTGTAATGTAACAACTTGCGAGGTAAATTGTTACACCAATTAAGGGCACGTTGTAAAGTAGCTTCGGATACATCTTTAATAGGTGTACCTTTAGGGATAAATCAACGTAATAACCCATTATGTCGCTCATTAGACCCACGTTCGCCTGGAGAATAAGGATGGGCAGCGCAAAGCAATATATATACGTGTTTTGCGTCCTAGTAAAGAAACCAGTACCTGGTCGTTTCTATTTTTAATACCTCGTAGTGTATCTAGTTCCCAATGTCCAAATTCTTTACGAGAGTCAATTGATTTATCGCGTAGATCAATAGATTTTCCTAGTTTACGTTTATGTTCCCTCGTGTGTCTCTTTTTCTGGGACTGACAAATAATACCGGGTAAATCCATTGCTTTCACTCGCAATAAGCCTTGATGAAGGTAATTATATAAGGTTTTTGTACATACCATTTCATTACGTACAAATAAAGAATTACGTATAGCATAGCCAACGGCAGCATCAAAAGACCATTTATCCTTAAGCACTTTAGCTTCAACCCAAGACAAGAAAGATTCAATTTGGCTAACTTTTAGCGTGTTGAAAGAGTATTGCCTAGTGTTTTCATAAGTGAGTTGGCCATAATCAACTAGATACATATGAATGTGTTTATTTTGTTTACGTTGCTCAACAGTTCCTCGTTTCAATTCTGCATAAAGTGTTGTTCTAGAGCGTCCAAGTGCTTTAGCAATCGAGGTGATTGAGTCGCCAGCAAGAATGCGTTTTTCTAGGTAAAAGCATTCTTCTAAATTTAAATGTTTGAACGTAATGCCGTGATACAATTAGAGTAGTTCATATTAGTACCTCGTGAGTAGATTTGACTTTAGCACTCTAATTGTATCACTTGTACTAATATGGATTTTTTATGTGTTCAGTTTCAGTTTACAACTAAGCAGTTTTATTAGGAGTATATCGTTTGTGGAGAGTTTGGTAGGCAAGTCTAGGTTATAGAATCAAGATGTAGACAAAATTAGATAAATAAATTAACGGTATGACAGCTATGGAGAATTTACAAATAAGCATTTTTATTTTGTATACATAAGCACTAATCCTCTGAATTTCTTGTAATTACCGCTTTAACAAGATAAAATAAAATTAGCTTATAGTTAGTTGTAATGAGGAGGTAAGTACTTATGAAACACGATTTTATGAGCCATGACCTTCACTTGCCGGAGCTTACGTTCCGTGGGATGCTACTCGGTGCTTTGATTACCGTTATTTTTACAGCATCTAACGTGTACTTAGGTTTGAAGGTCGGTTTGACATTCTCGTCATCCATTCCGGCGGCCATCATCTCTATGGCTATTTTACGTTTTTTCAAGGATTCTAATGTTCTTGAAAATAACATGGTACAAACGCAGGCATCTGCAGCGGGTACCTTATCTGCTATTATTTTTATTTTGCCAGGTTTATTAATGCTTGGGTATTGGCAAGGATTCCCATTCTGGCAAACATTCTTGCTCTGTGCCTGCGGGGGCTCTCTCGGTGTGTTATTCACCATTCCATTGCGTCGCGCTATGGTAGTCAATAGTGATTTACCGTATCCAGAAGGGCGTGCAGCAGCGGAAATTTTGAAAGTTGGCTCTCATAATGCAGGTGCTGCGCCACAGTCTAACTCCGGTATGAAAGATATCGTATCTGGTGGTTTCATTGCGGGGCTCATCAGTTTATGTGCTAATGGTTTCAAAGTACTTGGCGATAGCTTGAGTTTCTGGATTCCTGCAGGGGCTAAAGGGATTACTCAAATTCCATTGGGATTCTCTACAGCATTACTTGGTGCTGGTTACCTTATTGGTATCGCTTCTGGTGTAGCTATTTTTGTGGGCGTTCTCGTCGCTTGGGCTGGTTTTGTACCATACTTAACAAATATGTTAGCTCCAGATGGTGGCGCTACGGCTAAGTTTGCTATGACTGTATGGAAGGAAAAGGTTCGTTTCATCGGTGCTGGTGCTATTGGTATTGCTGCTATTTGGACACTACTTACCTTACTTAAGCCGATTTTGGAAGGGATTAAGATTTCTGTTCAATCTATGAATATGAACTCTGCAGAACGTGAGTCTCATCGCATGGATACAGATATGAGTGCTAAAAGCGTATTAATTACGTTCATCATTATTCTAATCGGTTTAGGCGTTACATTCTGGGATTTTGTATCCGCAGTACCTATTAGTGCAGGTTTAATGTGGACTCTCGTTATAGTAGGCATTATCGTAGCTTTGTTGATTGGCTTCTTTGTAGCTGCTGCATGTGGTTACATGGCTGGTCTCATTGGTACATCTGCATCTCCAATTTCCGGTATCGGTATTTTGGCTACTATTATTTCATCCTTAGTGGTGTATTTCATTGCTTCTGAGAATAATTTATTTGCTACTCCTGAAGGTGTACAATTTGCTACAGCAATGGCTATTTTTATGACTTCTGTTGTAGTAGCGATTGCTTCTATTTCTAATGATAATTTACAAGATTTGAAAACAGGTCAGCTCGTTGGTGCCACACCTTGGCGTCAACAAGTAGCGTTGCTATTAGGTTCCGTAGCTGGTGCTATTGCCATTGCGCCTGTGCTTAATTTGTTGTATCAAGCATATGGCTTTACTGGTGCATTGCCACGGGCTGAAATGGATCCAAGTGCTGCCTTGTCTGCTCCACAAGCTACATTGATGACTACTATAGCACAAGGTATTTTTAGCGCCTCTATGGATTGGGATTATATCCTCATCGGTGTAGGTGTAGGTGTAGTGGCTATCATCATTAATTTGATTTTGAAATCTACTACAGCGTCTTTAACATTGCCTCCATTAGCAGTAGGTATGGGTATTTACTTGCCACCTACACTCGAAGTGCCTCTCATTATTGGCTCTGTTATTAGTTTCTTCGTAGGTCGATACCTTGTAGCTCGTGCGAAAATGCGCGCTGGCGATTTGGCTGAATACGATGTAGAACAATCTAATCGTCGTGGTGTTCTTTTCGCATCTGGTCTTATTGTTGGTGAAAGCTTGATTGGCGTACTCATTGCTGTTATTATTGTATTGTCAGTAACTACTGGTGGTGGAGAATCTCCTCTTGAATTAGTAGGTCCAGAATTTGCAGATACAGCTCAATGGTTAGGCTTGGCTGCTTTTGCATTCACTGCTCTTTACTTAATTCGCCGCGTAGTCACTCACAAATTCAATAAAGAAGAAGCTCTTGCTATGAAAGCTGAGCAAGAAAAGTAAGAGGTTATGCGATGAAACTAAAACAGACTGTTCTTATCATGATGGTCGCTGCTATGCCATTTACATCGTTAGCTGCAACGAGCGAAGCCGTTCCTGTTACACAAGACGATGCAATGGTTGTTGTGGAAACACGTCCAGATCGAAATGCTTTGACGTATCGCCTTTCTAGTACGGCTACGCCAGAACAAAATAAAGTATTGCGTGCTGAAATAAACAAAACGGATCGAGGTACTGTTGAAGTGATTGCGCCAAATGCGGAACGCTATTTGGAACGGAAAGAAGTGGCTGTGTCGCCTATTGAATCATCTACAGATCATTTGAATTTAGTATTTCCTGAAGTGAAATCTGTAAGTCCTGTCGTTGAAAAAGCGATTAATAAGACTATCAAGAAATACGTATCTAAAGTTCAAAATGATGTGCAAAAATTAAATGATGCAGAGTCGACCAAAACGAATGTCATCATGTACTATGATGTGAAAACCGATGCAAATGGTATCTTCAGTGTATTGATTCATACATACACAGTGCGCGATGGTGATGCGAATGGTGTGAATTTCGTAAAAGGGTTTACTTTCAATACCACAACTGGCCGCCAATTATCCTTATATGACCTTGGCGGTTTGAGTAAACAAGAACTCATTAATGCAGTAAATAACAATCAAACTGTGAAAGATGCTATTGGTGGCGATGTAACGTTTGATACAATGCCAAAAGAATTTTACACCACTGATGATTATTCTGTAGTGATGATTTTGCAACAAGATGTGCACACCATCCACAGTGCTGGTACCGTATACGTGCCTGTAGGCAATTTGCGGGATCGCCAAAATGATATAATTAAATAATAACTAACTATATGTGTATGTATTGGCTTTCAATACATAAAATCAGGCTGTTTATGTGATGTGAAAACAAAAAGCGACTCCTAGGAAAATTTTCCTAGGAGTCGCTTTTGCTATTGGTTAATTAATATAAAATAGAAGCATCTCGGATAGTAGTACGTTCATGTGTCATATTAGAGATGTTGAATATGATACATTTTACTTATTATTTACTTGCTTTCAACGGTAATGGGAATTGAATTGTCGTTTTTGGCATTTCTTGTTGTGGCAATTGAAGGATTACTTTTTTGCCAAACTTATTTTTAAAATCTTTTATCGTACTGTTTTGTACAGTATCAGCAGTAATAATGAGGGCCGATGTATCGTCAGTAGGGATAATACTGATAATAGAGCCTTGCGGTTCTAGTTGTTTATAGAGATTCGTAGCGTCAGATTGATATTCTTCTAGTTGTGCTTGTGTCATTTGACCTTGGGCTAAGACAACGGCGGAATCGATTTGTGGGTCTGTATCCTTATTAAAGGCATTTTGCAACTCAGCGTATAGCTTTTTATTTACTACTGTAGCGTGTAATTTGCTTTCTTTCCAGAATAGAGCCCCGTCATTTCTAAATTGAGAGAAGTCATCTCCATATTTGAATGTACGGGTAATAATGGCTGCCACTTTATTTTCTACTTGTTGACGATACAATGCGTTGTGGAAATCAAGAGCCTGTTGTGTTTGAGTCATACGATGGGCTATTTCGGCTGCTTCCGCACGAGTTACATATTTTTCAGGATTAAATAATGTACCTGGTGCATAATTTGTAAAGCCTAAATAGGCCAATTCACGGACAGCATCTTGCGCCCAAGGAGCTACAAATTTTTGGTCTCCATAGGCAATTTGATCAAGTACTGTTGGGTCTTCTGTAGTATACCCTAAATAATGAATATAGTTATCTGCTACTACTGCAAATTCTTGACGGGACATAAATTTTTCTGGTTGGTATGTGTTATCACCATAACCGGAAATAATATTTTTACGAGCCACAGATGCAATGGCTAGTGCAGACCATCTGTCAGATGTAATATCTTTGAATTTACTAGATAGAAATGCGGTTTGACCATCATTTGTGATGTTATTGAATAGGGTGGCTACTTCTTCGCGTGTCATTGCTTGGTTAGGGCGGAATGTACCATCAGAATAGCCCTTCATTAATTCTGCCTTTGTTACGCCGCTGATAGCACGAGAAGCCCAGAAATCACTAGGTACATCGGAAAAAATATAAGGACGTACATCTTGGATATTTTTAGGTGTTGTTAGAATTGGTGTGCGTACACCGACTGCTTGTGTTGCTATATTAGTTGTAGTTGCATTTTGCGTTGATGTTGCAATGTTCTGTTCTGTTGTTGCAACAGCGGTAATGGTCCGCACCGTGTTAGTAGAGCTTTCACTAGCGGCAAAACCTACCGTAGAGGTTGTCATCAAGGCAGATAAAACAAGCGTTTGTAATGTGTATTTCCGAAACTGTTGCATACAAATCCTTCCTAATCAATCACATATATTATATATACATATATTCACTATAACAGTTACGATGTATATTTTCTAGTACAATTATAGTTAATATATAAAAAACAGCGCTTTAAAAGCGCTGTTTTTAGTATGGTGCAAAGTAGGTTATCGTTTTACCACCATTTTTACTTTAGAACCAAATGCGCGAGACATGCCTTGTTGTGTTTCACGACTTGCGGTGCTAACAACGGCATACAGTTGATTATTTTCTACATCTGGGAATACAGTAATAATGTTGCCTGCCTTTTCATTTTTAGAATAATAATTTCTGAAATTAACCTCGATAGCATCATATTCAGATTGGCTATATCGGGATGGCTCTACTACAACGTAATTGTCGATTGTAGTATTCCCGCGATTTGCTAAATTCGCTTTTACAGAGGATAAGTCGTCGGAATTTTTCAATGCTACATGCAATTGATTATCACGCCAATACATTACGCCATAATCTTGGAATGCTTCAGGCGTTTTATATGTTTTGTTTAACTCAGTAAATACATTATTTTCCAAAGATTCTTGTTGTTTTTGGCTTAATGCTTTTAATGTAGTAGTGCGACGTACAGGGCGTACCACACGAGTTGGTTTTGGCTCTGTTTTAGTTTCTACTGTTTTATCAGATTTAGCTGGAGTTACATTCTTTTGTACCTCTTCTTTTGCTGCTGTTGCTTTAGTAGGGGCAGGGGCACTAGCATTGTTTAGAATGCGATTTAATATGGTCGCTGCTTGTGCGCGGGTTACTGATTGTTTTGGGTTGAAATCGGTAGTCTCACCAGATGCAACGTAACCTCGTTGTGCCATATATTTAATATCGTCTACATATGTTTTTGAAATATTAGCTTCATCTTGGAACGCTACTGTTTCAAACTTAACGGGTGCATCACCTTTGATCTTTTTTACTACATTAGCAGCAGATGCAACAAATTCTTCACGGTTCATCGTTTTTGCAGGTGTGAAAGTAGTTGTAGTTGTACCATCCATTACGCCAGCTGCACTTACTAATTTTATTGCTGAATTGGACCAATGATCGCTAGGTACATCTTTGTATGTTACGCTTGTTTCTTTTGTAACGATATCTGCTAACTCTTGTTCGTTCATGTTGTATTGTAGTACTTTGCCATACATTATAGCCGCTTGTTCACGGGTGATAATTTGACTTGGACGGAATGTATTATCAGAATAACCTGATACGTAACCAGCTTTAGTCATAGCTTGGATAGCATCACGAGCCCAATTATCTTTCGTATCTGAGTATATACCTTCAGGAAGCACTTCTTTTTGTACTGCTTTAATAGATGTTTTTGTTGCAGCTACTTTTGTGTCAGTGTTAACCGTTGATTTTTCAGCATTTGTAGTTTTGCTATCAACACCTTCTTCAAGGGCTGTAGCTTTTGTATCGGTTTTGATTTGCGTTGCTGCAGCTTTGGCTTGTGTTGATATAGCTTTTGATTGTGTTGTAGCTACTTTTTCAGTAGTAACTGATGTGTTTTGTGCACTATTTACAGTTGCTGCATGCGCGTAGTTTGTTAAACCAAATGTGGACCCTAATGCCAATGTAATAGCAAAGGATAGCGATAATTTGTTGAGTTTCATGTGAAAGCTCCTTTCGAACTATACTTATATATGATGAATTATAACATTTTTATAGAATAATCACTACTATAAGAAAATGTAATATACAACCATAAAATTTAGATGAATAATGTGAGAATAGGGGGATTTACCATAAATTGCATTATATATAATTTGATACCATGAAAACTACATTGCGAGTTGTAAATGATAAAAGTTCCCAAAAAGCTGGCGTTATAAGGGTGTCATTAAATTTTTTGATGTCTAAAATTTTTATTGTTATGAATTTTGATTTGGTTATGAGCTAAATGCATAACAATGTATTTTATAATAGCCTAAATACTAATATAGCAATTGTTTGGACTTTTATACGCTCCTTATTTATAATTATATCGAAAGATGCTCTTTAGAACACTATGTTTTAAAGACAGTTGTAATATTCAAGGTATAAATTTATATGATAGGGTATATAAATCGGTACCGTAATGGATACATATCACATTTTTTATTGAGTTAAGTACTAGAAAAGCTGAGGACAAAATTATGAAAATTCATCTTTTCCAACAGTGTTTGATTGACATGTTCTATCCTCATGTAGGCATGGCTGGTGTACATGTACTTGAAAACTTGGGTTGCGAACTCGTAGTACCTAAGAAACAAGTATGTTGCGGACAAATGTTCACAAACTCTGGCTATAACAAGGCTGCTATGGATGCGATCAAGAACACTATCGAATGCTTCGAAAACGCTGAGTATGTAGTCAGCATGTCCGGATCTTGCGCATTCGCTATTCGTGATGAATATCATCACTTCTTAAAAGATGAGCCTGAATGGTTACATCGCGCAGAAAAATTAAGCTCTAAAATCTATGAATTCACTGAATTCATTACTGACGTATTAGGTGTAGAAGATGTAGGCGCTCGTTTCGATGAAACTGTAACATATCATACTTCTTGTCACGTAACACGTTTGATGGGTGTCAAAGAACCTCCTTTCAAACTCCTTCGCAATGTTAAGGATATTAAATTAATCGAATTACCTCGTGCAGACCGTTGTTGCGGTTTTGGTGGTACTTTCTCCGTTAAAAACCCAGAAATTAACGAAGTCATGACTCGCGAAAAAGCATTGGAAATCGCTAGCACAGGAGCTAACGTAATCTCCGGTTCCGACCAAGCATGTTTGATGAATATTGCTGGTATGCTTGATCGTCTTCACAAAGAAGGCGCTATCGATCGCCGTATCAAAGTTATGCACATCGCTGAAATCTTAAATTGCCGTTAAGGAGGAGAACTCATGAGCTTAATATATGACAATCGCCCTTACAAAACACGCATAAAAGAGTGCTTGGCAGACGATTTCAAAGTTGCAGCCATCAAAAAAGCTCAAGACGTGTTTTATGATAAACGTAATTCCGTAGTTGATGAAGTGCCAGAATGGCTTGATTTCCGTGCAGAAGCGGCAGCCATCCGCGACCATGTACTTAACAACTTGGACTACTATGTAAACCAATTTGCTGAAAATGCTGAAAAAGCAGGTTCGAAAGTACATTTCGCATTTGACGATAAAGAAGCAACACAAATTGCATTGCAAATTCTTCGCGATCGCGAAGCTAAAATGATCGTTAAATCCAAAACTATCTTAACAGAAGAAATTGGACTTAATGAAGTATTAGAAGAAGCTGGTATCGAAGTAAACGAAACGGACTTGGCGGAATTCATTTTGCAAACTGCAGTGAGCCCACCATCTCATATCGTAGTACCAGGTCTTCACTTTGAACGCAATCGCATTCGCGATATTTTCGCTGAAAAATTAGGTTATACTGGTACTGAAAATCCAGAAGAAATGACTCATTTTGTGCGTGGTTATGTACGTGAGCGTTTCTTAAAAGCAGATGTTGGTGTAAATGGTTGTAACTTTGCCGTTGCATCCTCTGGTACTTGTACTATCGTATCCAACGAAGGTAATGGCCGTATGGCGAGCTCCATTCCTAAAACTCAATTGGTTTTCTTAGGTACTGAACGTATTGTACCTGATTTTAAAGCTCTTGATATTATGATGGAAATGCTCAACCGTTCTGCGGTAGGTTCTAAAATCTCCAACTACTTCTCTATGATGACTGGTCCTCAAAAACCAGGTGAAGCTGATGGTCCTGAAGAAACTCACATTATCATCATCGATAATGGCCGTTCCGGTATCCTTGGTGGCACATTCCAAGAAATGCTTCGTTGTATCCGTTGCGGTGCATGTATGAACATTTGCCCAGTATATCGTCATATCTCTGGTCATGGTTACGGTTCCGTATATCCAGGTCCAATGGGTGCTGTGTTGACTCCATTGTTCAAAGGATACGAAGTGGCTGGCGATCTTCCTTACGCATCTACATTGTGCGGTGCTTGTACAGAAAACTGTCCAGTAGCAATCCCATTGCATGAATTGTTGATGGAACATCGTCATATTATGGCTGACATTGAAAAAACTCGTCCAAAAGCAGAAGAAGCAATCTTCACTGCTGCAGCGAAGGTGTTCGGCAATGCTACATTGTTCGACCTTGGTACAAAAGCAGGCGCTATTGGTATGAATATGATTAGTAACAACGAAGGCAATATGCCTAAATGGACACAAGCGGTACCTGTAATGGGTGGCTGGACTAAGTCCAAAGAAATGGGTTCCTTGAAGTTCAAGAAATTCCGTGACCTTTATGCTGAACATGAGAAAAACAAAAAGAAAAAGGAGAATAAATAATGGATGAAGCTAAACGTAAACAATTTATTGCACGTTTATCTCGTGCATTAGGCCGAGAACAAGAACTCTGCCCTGCTTATGTAGAAGGTTTTGATTACAGCAAAGGTCCTCAAGAAACTATGTTCCAAGATTTATCTCACGAACAAGTTATCGAGATGTTCAAAGCTGAATGCGATAAAAACGGCACTAAATATATAAATACTACACCTGATAAATTAGGTGAAACTATTCTTGCAGCTATTGCTGACTGGGGCAATGGTAAAGTTGTGTTCCCAAGTAGCTCAGAAGTAGAAGAGTATAAATTAAAAGAATTGTTTGAACAAGATGCAAAATCCAACAATGGGGAACGCACATATTTCCAATGGGATGCATCCCTTGGTCGCGAAGTATGTATTTCCAATACGGCTAATGCTGATATTGGCGTTACATTCCCATACTGTGGTATTGCAGAAACTGCTACTGTAGTACAAGCTTCTGATGTTGAATCTGGACGTGCTATTAGCTTATTACCAGATACGCATATCGCTGTTGTGTACACAGATAGTATCCGTCCTCGTATGACACAAACTATGGAACATTTGCAAGAACGCTATGATGCTGACCCATCTGCATTCCCAAGCAATATTTGCTTGATTTCTGGTCCATCCCGTACTGCAGATATTGAGCTTGTTCGCGTTGATGGTGCACATGGTCCTATTCAATGTACATATATCTTGGTTGATAGATAATAGGTCATATCATAAGTATTGAACACATTTGTAAATATGGTTCTGTACTGTGAAAGGCGGCTTTCCTATGGAAGGCCGCCTTTTAGCTTTCAGGAATATCAAAAAATAGAAAATTAGGCTTATAGGACAAAAATTACTTGTAATAATTTCGATATATGCTATACTGTATTTAAACCTATTATATTGATATGAATTAAAAAGAGGTGTATTATGAATATTCCATTTTTTCAAGATTACCTCATGCTAAGCGATCCTCTTAGCATAGGCATTATTGCCGTTTTCGTAGCCATTTTATTCGCTATCTATGGTTTGCAACGAAAAGGCACTTCTTTTGGTAATCTTGTTATAATCGGCACCATTCTCGGTGCTATTCTCGGTATTGCTATCCAAGTCCTCGCTGGATTTCCTGATGACCCATCTAAGGTGGTATACATTAAGGAAAGTACGAAATGGTTCTCTCTTGTAGGGGGCGGATTTATTGACTTAATCCGCATGCTCGTAATCCCCATCGTGTTTATTTCCATCGTTCATGTTATTCTCAATATGGAGGCTGGGGCTAATTTAAAAAAACTGGTGCTTGCTATGGTGAGCACTAATCTTGGAATGGTGGCAGTGGCTGCTATAGTTGGTTTGATTCTTGGTAATGTTTTTGGTTTAGGTCAAGGTTTCGACGTACTTGAATCGGGTAAAAAAATCCGTGAAATTAAACCTATGGTGGATACATTCCGAGCGTTAATTCCAAGCAATCCTATCCAGGCAGCAGCAGAAACCAATGTTATTGGCATTGTAGTGTTTGCTATTATCACAGGTAGTATTGCACGCCTTATTAAACAAACAAAAGAAGATAGTCTTGAAGTATTTACAAAATTGTTTAGCGAACTTCATAAAATCATCTCTTGGATGGCAGATTTTATTATTGGATTAATGCCATACGGCGTAGTAGCTCTTTTGGCATCTACATTGGCAACTCGCGGTTTGCAAGCTATCCTCGACATGGGTTTATTTGTAGTACTCTTGTACGTTGGTATTTTGATTATGTTTGTTGTTCAAGCTATTTTCATTGCAATCTTTGGGTATAATCCGATTACTTATTTCAAAAAAGCAAAAGCACCGTTACTCTTAGCTTTTACATCTCGTTCATCTATGGGCGTATTACCGTTGACTGTGGAAACGTTGACGAAACGCCTCGGTGTAAATCCTACAACGGCAAACACAGTGGCATCCTTTGGTACTACAGCAGGTATGCAAGGTTGTGCCGGTGTTTTCCCAGCTCTCGTAGTGGTGTATATTTCTAATGTAGCAGGTATCCCGTTCGATATGACTATGTATATTATGAGCGTTATCGTTATCGCCATCGGTTCCGTCGGCATTGCTGGAGTTCCTGGTACTGCGACTATGGCTGCATCTGTATCCCTTAGTGGCACTGGCCTTGGTGCGTACTTTACATCTATTAGTCCAATCCTCGCTATCGATCCATTGATTGATATGGGACGTACATGTCTTAATGTATCTGGCTCCCTTACAAATGCATTGGTGGTGGATAAAATCATGGGTACTAATAATCAGGTAGCTTATGATAATCCTCATGAAGGAGAAGCTTAATATATTGACTGTGAAAGTCGCTTTTATAGTGGTAAAAACGAATGCCTATACGTGGAATATTACGTATAGGCATTCGTGCTTTATTCTTTTGTTATGATACGAATTGATTTTATATGATATAATAGGCGGTATATTATGTAGTTGGAGGTTTCATTATTATGTTATTTACCGTAAACACAGAAGTCTGTACTCGTTGTGGTCTATGCGTAGCTGATTGTCCTACAGGCCTTCTTGTTATGACTGATGATGGCCCTGTAACAGGCAAGGGTGGTTGTATTTCCTGTGGCCATTGTATTTCCGTATGTCCTACATTGGCTTTAGATAGCGATATGACACCACGTGCAGAGCAGGTGGACATTACAAAAGAAACTAAATTTACACCAGAACAAGCAGAGTTCTTTTTGCGGAGTCGCCGTTCTATTCGTAATTATCAAAATAAACCAGTGCCGTCGGCATTGATTCGTCAAGTTTTAAATGTGGCTCGCATGGCGCCAACAGCGACAAATACACAAGGTATTTCGTATATCGTCATCCGCAATAAGGAAACATTACGCCGAATTGCAGATCTCGTATTAGAATGGATGCACGAAGCTGCTAAAACGGTGCCGATTATGCGTTTATATGCTCGCGCTGCGCAAGCCGAAGTGGATAAAGGGAAGGAATACATCCTTCGCGATGCACCAGTACTTGTAGTAGCTATCGGCTCGAAAAAGGATGTTCACCGTACTCATGACAGTGGTCATTCTTGCTTGTCCTACGCAGAACTGTATGCTCCCTCTGTAGGTCTTGGTACTTGTTGGGCAGGATTCTTTGAACACGCTGGCGAAGCAGAATATAAACCATTATTGGATTTACTCGGTATGCCAGACGATAAAATCGTAGCGGGCGCTATCCTTATGGGTTATCCAAAAGTGAGATATCGAAACATAGTAGAACGGGACCCGTTAGATGTTGTATTTGACGAAGAAGACTAATTGTATATGTCATACTAAAAGGGGCTGTAACAAAATAGCCTCTAAGAAAACAAAGACGCGTTTTAGTCATATGAAAGTATGATTAAAGTGC
>NZ_RQUY01000010.1 GCF_003992125.1 Veillonella caviae
TGGAATGAGCTACATATGTCTACAAATTTTCCAACTTATTGGGATTAGTCACACACACTTTTTGTCCTATAACCCTTTGTATACGTAGCTATTGTGATTGTATTGTCATGCTTATGATTAGTAAATTAGTGTAATGATGTCATCTATATAATTTATTCGCTACATGCATATATTCGGTGAGCTATATAAAATATTCATATCACTATGAATATACATACCCATGTATAGGCGACAGCATAAAAGAAGCATATAATAAAGGTAATTTATTATTGATAGATATTCTTAATGGAGGTATGTATGAATAAGAAGGTATTGTCATCTATGTTTGCTGCTCTCGTTGCAACAGGTTGCGTATGTACACAGACGGACGCTCACGGCGTGTTTTTCGCGAATCGTACCGATGAAAAGGTACTCGTATTAGGTGAAGGTCCCGTAGACAATGCATATAGTTCTGACATGGTAAAAAGCATTAAAGGCTATGATACGATGGGCATGGAAATTCCTTTGAAAGTTGTGAAACACGAAAAAAATATCGCTATCGTACCTACTGATAATTTAGGGGTTACTACTACCTATTTTGATTATGGATACTGGACGAAGGACAAAGATGGTAATACAGTACATCAAAAAATTACTGAAGTACCTGGTGCTACAAAAAGTACTCACGCTTTGAAATATGATGTGCATTATTGGAGTAAGGACGCTAAACCTTTAGTGAATAGCAGTGCTTTCATTCAAATTGTTCCATCCGTCAACCCATTGACATTGAAAAAAGGTGATACCTTTGAAATTCAAGTATTGAAAGACGGTAAACCGTATGCGAATGCGCCGCTTATTCGAGATTTGATTAATGATATGACTGGTGAAAGTATGGCTGATGAAAATGGTAAGGCTACTATCACTGTAGCATCAGATGGTTTAAATGTAATTGGCGTAGAGGTCGCATTCCCTACAGATATCAAAGGGGAGCAAAACAAATACTTCAGTGCGTTGTCTTTTATTATTTATCCTGAGGAATAATAGTATTTACAAAACTAGCCCCTTTAGCATACGCTATAGGGGTTAATTTTATGATAGCAAAGTACTTGTGTTTATCGGTGAACAACGAGATGTAAAAGCTTCTTGGTATACTGGTAATTTTGATGAAACTTAGAATATTTAGTTCTATAAATATAAGCTGAAATATGGTATAATCAGTAACGTATCCATGCGCCTATAGCTCAGGGGATAGAGCGCCGGTCTCCGGAACCGGGTGCGCAGGTTCGAATCCTGCTAGGCGCACCATAATATTAAGAAATCTTTCTGGATGGAGATCTTTTATTTTTCATTATAAAATTAATGATTTTATTCAACTTATGAGATAAGTGTATATCAGCTATATTGAAAAAATATAATATAATGTAACTTAGGTAACATAAAAATGAATGAGAATGATGTACAATATAAGTGCATCATTTTTTGTTTGCAAATTAGGAAAAAGGTCATGATTGAATTGTGAGGTGTAAGATGACAGTAGATGAAAAGCGCAAAATGGAATTAGATACTATGCGCCAAATTATGGGGATTTACTGTCATAACAAACATAATACACAGAGAGGTGAATTGTGTGATGAATGCCAAGATCTATGGAGCTATGCAAAGTATCGTGTAGAAGTTTGTCCTCATATGGAACATAAGACCTTTTGCAGTGTTTGTAAAACGCATTGTTATGGACCTATATATAGAGAGAAAATTCGTGCTATTATGAGATATGGTGGACCACGTATGTTATGGGTAGCGCCTATTAAGGTTCTACGTCATATGTTCTTAGAATGGCAAGATAAGCGTAGTTCAAAATAGGGTAGTTATAGCACACTGCGGATTATCGGATGTGGTAAGCTACACCGTATAGATAATATATAAAAAAGGAGATATACATGAGTAAGTACACTATTGAAACAAAACATACTAGCGTCGCTAATTTAGAGCGTCAAGATTTATTGAATGCTATGATGTATCGTCATGCATGTAAGAAATTTGATTCCACTAAGATTATTGGTGAAGATGATTGGAATGCGATTTTAGACGCGGCTCGCTTGGCACCTACATCTCTTGGATTTGAACCATTTAAACTATTGGTCATTCAAAACAAAGAGATTCGAGAACAAATGAAACCCTTGGGCTGGGGAATCCAAGCAGGTCTTGAAGCCAGTCATTTTGTAGTCATCTTAGCAAGACGTAAGCAAGAACTAGAAATTGATTCTGACTATATCACACACATTCAAAATGAAGTAAAAGAATTACCTGAAGATGTGCAGAATTTGTACAAAGATTTCTACGCTCGTTTTACAACAGAAGATTATAAAACGTTTGAATCAGAACGAGCTGCTTTCGATTGGGCTTCTAAACAGGCGTATATCGTTTTAGCGAATATGCTCATTATGGCGGCATATGAAGGCATCGATTCTGTACCATTAGAAGGATTCCATCAAGATAATATGACTCATCTCTTAGGCGATGAATTAGGTTTATTCGATACGAAACAATTTGGCATCGCTGTAATGGCTGCTTTTGGATATAGAGGAGAAGAACCGCGCCGACCTAAAACACGACGTACTATGGATGAAATTGTTATCGTAAAATAATATATATTATAAACGAGAACATGCTGTTTCTTAATGAGGGAGCATGTTTTTGCATTGTAGGACTGTAACTAGATATTGTGTACATAATATGTGGGTTAGTTAATATAAAAATATCTCCCCACTACAACAGTAGCAAGGAGATATTTTTATATTATGCAATAGCTTTATCAAATACAGCTTTGATTAATGCTTTTGTTTGGTCATAGCTTTCACCAGGTTGAGCTTCATATTGTTTATCAAGGTCAAACCAAAGATTTGGATAGTATTCGTATGGATGTGTTTTAAATAATTCGTGTGCATCTTGATCTTCTACCCATTTAATGTGGATATCAGCGTAGGCTGGATTTTCAGCCACTAATTCGTCAATAGCGCGAAAAGCGTTCATGCAATAAGGGCAGCCGTTCAAGTGGAAACCTAAGATTTCTTTCATGAGAATCAGTCCTTTCAGAAAATATGTATAATTTATATAGATTAAAAGCTATAAGACATACTCACAAATTGCAAGATATGTTATAGTATTGAGTATATCACAGTTTGTAACAACATTCAATTTTTTAGATATAATGGTTAATATGAATGAGAATGCACATGAATTTGCATGAATAGGAGGTCCTATGATTTCTGGTGCTGCCTATGTGGTGAAAGCTTTGCAAGAGGAACAAGTTGAGTTTTTGTTCAACTATCCTGGTGCAGCTACCATCGATATAATGGATGAATTATATAAACAAGATCAAGTGAAGGTTATTTTGCCACGCCATGAACAGGCTTTGGCACATGCTGCCGATGGGTATGCGCGTAGCACTGGTCGAGTAGGTGTTTGTATGGTTACGTCTGGTCCTGGTGCTACAAATCTTGTTACGGGGATTGCTACGGCCTATTCTGATAGTGTTCCTATGGTTTGTATTACAGGGCAAGTCGACTTGTCTTTAATGGGGAATGATGCGTTCCAAGAGGTTGACACTGTTGGCATTGTTCGCAATGTATGTAAATATGCTGTTACAGTACGTGACAGAAAGGATTTAGGACGTATTCTGAAAGAAGCATTTTATATTGCTCGCACTGGTCGTCCAGGCCCTGTGGTAGTAGATATTCCTAAAAATATTCAAAAAGCTATGGGATCTGATGTATACCCTACAGAGGTTAATATTCGTGGATATAAACCAAATGAAACGGTACATATTGGGCAAATCAAAAAGGCATGCTCTATTATATCCAAGGCGAAACGCCCATTATTTTTGTTGGGTGGGGGCATTAGTATTAGTGGTGCTAACGATGTGATGACAGAGTTAGTGGATAAAACGGGTATTCCTGTAGTAACTACTTTAATGGGGAAAGGGGCTATTAGCTCTCGCCATCCTCTTTATTTAGGTAATGTAGGTATCCATGGTGGTTATGCACCGAATGTGGCTCTCACCGATTGTGATGTGATGATTTCCATCGGAACTCGTTTTAATGACCGCATTACAGGTAAATTAAGCACTTTTGCACAAAACTGTAAAATCGTGCACATCGATGTTGATGCGGCGTCTATTTCTAAAAATATTAAGGTCGATATTCCTATCGTAGCCGATGCTAAATTGGCTATTGAAAAATTATTGGAATATATGGAACCTCATGATTTAGGTGACTGGTCTACACAATTACAACAATTAAAAAAGGAGCAGCCTGTAACGCAGTCCGATATTGAGGGGCTTACACCAGAGCGCGTGATTCAATATATTAATAATCACTATGATCGTCCTATTGTGGCTACCGATGTAGGGCAAAATCAATTGTGGACGACCCAATTTCTCGAAATTGATGGAAACCATCAATTATTGACTTCTGGTGGTCTTGGCACTATGGGATACGGTTTCCCTGCGGCACTAGGGGCACAAATGGGGAATCCTGAGGCGCGTGTATTTGCCATCTGTGGCGATGGTGGTGTACAAATGAATATTCAGGAATTTGCTACCGCTATGCACTACCATTTGCCGATGACTCTCATCATTTTGAACAATGGTTATTTAGGCAATGTCCGTCAATGGCAGCAATTGTTCTATGATAAACGCTATGCGTGCACGAATTTGTTGATGGATGAAAGCGCTATCGTTACTAGAGAGTCTATCGATAATGGTGAATTTGAATATGTGCCAAACTTTGTGCAATTAGCACAAGCTTACGGAGCCCAAGGTATTCGTATTACGAAGGTAGAAGAATTAGAGGATGCTTTCACAAAAGCGGACAATTTTAAACAAGGTCCAACATTAATTGAATGTATTATTCCTACAGAGATTAATGTAATGCCCATGGTGCCGGCTGGTAAATCACTAAGCGATATGATGTTGAAAGATAAGAAATGAGGAGGCTCTATGTTACATTTAGAAAAGCGTTGCATTTCGGCATATGTAGAAAATCAAATCGGTGTGCTTGCTAAAATTTCGGGCCTCTTTGCGGGAAAAAATTACAATCTTGATACATTGACTGTTGGGGAGACGGAAGACCCAACTATGTCTCGTATGACCATCGAGCTGACTTGTGATGATTTGACGCATGAACAAATCATTAAACAATTGAACCGTAGCGTAGAGGTTATTAAGGTTATCGATTTTACAAATATGGCTATTACGAAAAAAGAATTGCTCTTTATTAAGGTGAATAGCTGCAAAGAATCAGATAAACAAGAGATTTTCCGCATTGCTGAAACCTTTGATTTAGACATTATAGATTACAATCGTAAATCAGTTCTCGTTCAATGTGTGAAAACGGTGTCTAAAAATAATGATATGATTGCTTTGTTTAATGATTTATTCGTTAATCGTATCGAAGTAGTACGCGGTGGCAGCGTAGCTATTGAGGCGTTGTCAACGCCGGATCGATAGGTATTGAAAAATAGCTACAAGGATTGACTATGAATCACTTATGAGTAGAATAAATTAATAAGTATCCTTGGTGTATGTTATAATAAGGATGAGCACAAAGCATAAAAGGTCTTGGCTATGCCAGGGCCTTTTTATATATAGGAGGTATTATGAGTTTATTAGCAGATATTTTAAAGCATAATAAGGAATATGTAGAGGATCAAAATACAGGTTATGTAGAGACAGATACGAAATGCAGTAAAATGCCTAGTCGTGAAATGGCTATCGTTACCTGCATGGATACGCGTCTTGTCAATTTTTTAGAAGACTCCATGGATATTGGGCGTGGTGAAGCAAAAATTGTTAAAACTGCGGGAAATTGTATTACAGGGCCCTTTGATGGTGTAGTGCGCAGCCTTCTCGTATGTATTTATGAATTAGGGGTCAATGAAATTTTTATTATCGGTCATTACGAATGTGGCATGGCCAAAACGACCGCAAAGGATTTAACGGAAAAAATGTTGGCTCGTGGCATTGCGCCAGAAGCGATTCACATGGTAAAACGTGAGATGGAACATTGGGCAGATGGGTTTACGCATCCTGCAGAAAATGTAGAGGAAACTGTTGATGAACTACGTATCAATCCTCTTATTCCCAAAGATGTACCTATTCATGGTCTTATTTTTCATCCTCGTACAGGAGAAATTGAGGTTATTGTGAATGGCTATAATCAAATGAAACAATATTACGATACATCCATAGATTAAAAGGAGGCGAGAGCCTCCTTTTCTATATATAAAATATATAGATAGCTATAAGTTTTAAGTATTCTCTATTATATAATACATATTGACTTAAAGCTAAGTTTAAGTTGTAGCATTGATGTCATTAAAGTAAAAAGTTTTCCCCTATAAAAGCGGGGTCTATATAGAGAGAAAGGTTTATATGAATAAAAAGAACGTTTTTGGTGCCTTCCTAGGATTAGTCTTCATTGGCGCTATTACTGTAGGGGTGATGCAATATGGTATTATTCTCAACGGCGTTAATCGGTTTATTTCTGTTGTGCAAGGGGCAGAAGTAAAGCCTTTATTATCATCAGAATCGCGTTATATTCGCCAAATAGTGGGCAAAGATAATGCGACGAGCCGTACTATTATGTGGCAATCTGATAACAGTGAACAGAGTGCTATGGTCGAATATCGCCTTGTTGGTAGTGATGCTTTGCTATCGGCACCAGCTACGAATGTAAGCTTTACAGACGATGGTTCTACTACGTATATTCACGAAGCAACCTTGGTAGACTTAACACCAGACACGAAGTATGAATATCGTGTAGGTTATGATAGCGACCGTCGTAGTGATTGGAAACCATTACAAACGGCTAGCGAAAAGGGGAGTTATGAAGTATTGATTTATCCTGACTCCCAATCGGCTGATTATTCTGGGTGGGAACAAATCGTAAAAGATTCTGCTGCCCGTCATCCTAATGCAGTCATGTATTTGAGTATGGGGGACCTAGTAGACAATGGGGAAGAAGCATCGCAATGGCACACATGGCTTAGTTCTGTGGAACCGTTGAGTTCTCGTATTCCATTGGCACCGATGATGGGGAATCATGAAATGTATGCATTAAATTGGAAAATGCGTGAACCAAAAGCCTATTTAGCCTATTTTGATGTACCAGATAATGGCAGTGAAAATTTTGACCGTCGCTATTATTCCTATGATTATGGTGATGTGCATTACGTAGTATTGGATACACAATTCTTTGAAGCGAACCATGCCGATAATAGCGATACACATCACCCTGATCTTTACGATGTACAAATTCAATGGTTGCTTAATGATTTGTCAAAAAATACGAAGAAATGGACCGTTGTGCTAATGCATCGTGACCCATTCCAATATGCCATTAATGGACGCACCGATCGTGAATCTGGATTCAGCGAAGAAGGTACCATATTCATGCCAATCTTTGATGAGTATAATGTGGATCTCGTATTGTCTGCCCATTTACATACTTATCGTGACCGTGGTCATATTCGTAATTTTGAACGAGATGCGACAGGACCATTATATATCATTACTGGTATTGCAGGAGATGTGCGCTATCCTAATTTATGGCAACAACATCCATTAGATGTATATGTAGCTCCGCAACCGGAAACGAATAATTACATGACTCTTGATGTGAGTCCAAATCAGTTAATTGTGAAATCTTATTTGCCAGATGGTACTGTATTAGAAGAGGTAAGTATTGATAAATAACATAGCTATTCTGCCAATCGTCATAAACATGGTGGGTAGTTTGTATACTATAATACAAAAATACTATTATTAAATCGATATAAGTATAAATGAAATTTCTTTGTGAATAAATATAGACCTATTATTGTAAGTTTTTTACATTAATAGGTCTTTTTCTTGAAATAAATACTTGATTAATATATGGGGAGGTATTATAATACAAATATGATTTATATTTATACATAATAATGTATAAAAGAGTAGTACGAAAAGGAGATGCGCTATGCATTCTTTAGAATTATTAATTAAAGAAACTGCGGCCAAGTATTTAGAGCAAGTCATTGCTTGGCGACGACATATACATGCTCATCCGGAATTATCTGGCGAGGAAAAGGAAACATCCCTCTATATCCAATCGGTGTTGACTGAATTGGGCATACCTTTTAAAAATGATGTTTCCGATTATGCTGTTATCGGTACTATACAGGGCTCTCACACAGGCCCTGTTATTGCGTTACGGGCGGATATAGATGCATTGCCAATACATGAAAAAACAGGATTACCTTTTGCTTCTGAAAATGATGGCATTATGCATGCGTGCGGTCATGATAGTCATGTGGCAATACTATTGGGTACTGCAGCTGTGTTACATGATATTAGGGAGCAATTACATGGCACTGTGAAACTTGTATTTCAACCATCTGAAGAGGAAGCTTTGTTTCCAGGGGCGCAAGGTATCGTAGACAGTGGTATACTCGATGATGTTGATGAAATTTACGGTCTTCACGTATGGCCTCAATTGCCTGTGGGTACTGTGGGCCTTAGAAAAGGGAATCTCATGGCTGCGTCGGATCATTTCAAGGTACATATTAAGGGGAAATCTACCCATGGTGCAGAGCCGCATAATGGTATCGATGCTATCGTGGCAGCTGTTAATTGGATTGTCAATGTAGAATCCGTCGTGGCTCGTGAAACGAATCCTATGGAAAATCTAGTGTGTACCATCGGCGTTATCAACGCTGGTGACCGATACAATGTAGGCGCTGGCGATGCATTCTTAGAAGGAACATGCCGTACCTATGCGCCGGAAAAACGCGATTATATTGAACGTCGCCTTGGTGAAAGCCTTAAGGCCCTCGATATGATGTTTGGCACCACTAGTGTACTCGATTTTAGACGAGGACATGGATCCACCATTAATAATCCAGATGCCATTGACTATGCCACAGCCATTGTGGAGCAATACATTGGGCCACAAGCTGTGGTACATCCAGAATTTCCGTCCATGGCGGCAGAGGATTTTTCCGCATACTTGCAAAAAATTAAAGGTGCCTTCCTTTGGTTAGGGACTGGCTTTGAAGGGAATCCACCACTGCATAATGATACTTTCACCATTGATGAAAGCATTATTGAAACGGGCATCGTTATGATGGCGGGCATTGCAGGAGAATTTTTACAACCAAAATCATAGGCTCTACATAGTTGGTAATGTTAGAGGGTATTTGTTGATTGTTATAGGATACATTGCTACGAGTGGTAGCCTATCTATAGAAATGGAGTATAACTCATAGAGATATAGAGTTTGAAGGAGTTATGATGAAGAGTTTACACAATAAATCGTTTAAAACGATGTTAGATTATACACCAGAAGAAATTAAATATTACTTGGACTTAGCTGCTAAATTAAAAGCAGATAAAAAAGCAGGCACAGAAATTAAAACTATGGAAGGCAAGAACTTTGTTCTCATTTTTGAAAAGGATTCTACCCGTACTCGGTGTGCTTTTGAAGTTGGTGCCGCAGACCAAGGGGCTCATACGACGTATTTGGGACCTACAGGTTCTCAAATGAATAAAAAAGAGTCCTTAAAGGATACTGCTCGCGTTCTCGGTTCTATGTATGATGCCATTGAATTTCGTGGATTTGCTCAAGATGATGTAGATACATTAGCAGATTTTTCTGGTGTTCCTGTATGGAATGGACTTACTGATATGGATCACCCAACTCAAACATTGGCGAATTTCTTGACACTGCAAGAAAATATTGACAAACCATTAAATGAAATTTCTTATGCTTATGTAGGTCATGGTCAATCGAATATGTGTAATGCATTGATGAGTGGTGCTGTTAAAATGGGTATGGATTTCCGACTCATTGGACCTAAACAATATTGGCCGGAAGGCCCATTCTACGAAGCGTGTTTGAAGGTAGCTAAAGAAACTGGTGCTACAATTACGTGTACTGATAATGTAGCAGAAGGCGTAAAAGGTCTCGATGTTATCTATACAGGTGTATGGGTGACTATGGGCGATACATATGATATGTGGGAAGAGAGGATTAATACATTTAAACCATTTCAAGTAAATGCGGAAATGATGGCATTAACAGGTAATTCGAATACGAAATTCTGCCATTGCTTGCCTGCATTCCACAATACAGAAACACAAGTAGGAAAAGATATTTTTGAACGGTTCGGTATGAATGGCATTGAAGTGACAGAAGATGTATTTGAAGGGCCTAATTCATTAGCTTTTGAAGAAGCGGAAAATCGTTTACACACTATCAAAGCCGTGATGGTAGCCACTTTTGGTGATTATCCTATGGATTAGCTTATAACGTGATGTATGTATGATATAGGAGATTTTAGTATTGGATATAATCCTTTGTAATAAGTGTTATAGCCACATTAGGAATAGCTATATCGTATTGATACAATGGGGAGGAAGACACATATGAATCCATACAAAGTATTTATTGTTGGACACGAGGGTACAACAGGTCTTAGAATTCATGAACGATTACAAGGCCGCAAGGACATTGAATTACTGTCTATCGAAGATGGAGATAGAAAAAATATAGATAAAATTGCAGCTATCGCTAAAACAGCAGATATTGTATTCCTTTGTTTACCAGATAGTGCATCCAAAGACATAGTAGCGGTTATCGGCGATTATGATTGTAAAATTATTGACACATCTACAGCGTTTAGAACTGATACGGACTGGGCTTATGGATTTCCTGAATTAGGGGACGATTATCGAGGGGGCATTCAAGAGAAGAAACATATTGCAAACCCTGGGTGCCATGCTAGTGGGATGATTGCGTGTATTGCGCCTCTTGTAAAATCTGGTATTGTACCTAGTGATTACCCTTTCACTATTACCTCTCTAACTGGTTATAGTGGAGGCGGTAAAAAGATGATCAATCAATATGAATCATCACCAAAGGATTATTTTCTTTACGCGCCACGTCAATATGGATTGGGGCAAGGGCATAAACATTTACCAGAGGTGATGCATGTATGTGGTCTTACAGATGCGCCTATTTTCATGCCTATCGTTGATGATTACTACAGTGGCATGGAGGTTACCGTAGGGCTACATAAACGCTTACTTTCATCAGGTAGTACGTTGAAAACGGTGCATCAAACATTAGATACGTTTTACAAGGGTAGTAAAATCGTTACTGTAGCACCTCTCAATGTGGCGGAGGATAACAAGTCATTCCTCAATGCTAACCGGTTGAGTAATACAGACGGCATGGTTATATCTGTGACAGGTAATGACGATCGTATTATGGTGCATGCCGTGTTTGATAATCTTGGCAAAGGCGCGTCTGGTGCAGCTGTACAATGTATGAATATTGCGCTGGGATTGCCCGAGGAGACTGGTTTGTCCTTATAAATTAGCATAGGTCGATGACGTATTAGGATTCATTTTGTTTTGATAACATGCGTAGTTACTAGTTATCACCAAATGGATTTTGATACGCAATAGTATAGGATGAGTAGGAGTTATTATGAACACCGTAACAAATGCGATGCGAGCCCATATTTTGACGGCTGCCGTACCGTATATTAAACAATACACTGATAAATACGTTGTCGTAAAATACGGCGGTAATGCTATGACGGATCCAGAATTGAAAAAATCCGTTATGAACGATTTGCTTTTACTGCAATTAGTTGGGGTAAAAGTTGTCCTCGTCCACGGTGGAGGGCCTGATATTAACAATGCCCTTCAGGCGATGCATATTGAGTCCCAATTTAAAAATGGGTTACGCGTTACTGATAAGGATACAATGGACGTAGTACAAATGGTATTAGCTGGCAAGGTTAATAAAGGGCTCGTAGCTGATTTGATTAGCTTTGGTGGTCGTGCTGTAGGTCTGTGCGGTGTAGATGGTCATATGATTCAAGTGCATCAAAAAAATGATGAACTAGGCTATGTAGGCGAAGTAGATGTAATCGACACTGCTATTATTGATGATGTTATTAGTAAAGGATATATTCCTGTTATTTCCTCTATTGGCTGTGGAGCTGATGGACAAGTGTATAATGTAAATGCTGATACGGTAGCCGCTAAAATTGCAGGTGCTCTTAAGGCCGAAACAATGGTGGCTATGACAAATATCGATGGTGTGCTTCGGGATGTGAACAATCCATCATCGTTGATTCCTCGCATCACCGTAGCCGAAGCAGAAACATTAAAAGTGGAAGGCATTATCGCAGGTGGTATGATTCCAAAGGTGGATTGCTGTTTAGAGGCCATTGCAGCAGGGGCTCAAAAGGTATTTATCATAAATGGTGAAATACCGCATGCCATTTTAATTGAGCTCCTCACAGATGAAGGTCTAGGGACTATGTTTGTAAAAGAATAATCCTTTTAGTGAAGTAATTGAATTGCATGATTTACTTTGAGTATATAGTTGAAATAGCTATGGTGAGCTGCTATGGGCGGGCTCACCATCGTTATATTGGAGGACGTATGATTACGAAAACAGAACAATTTGAACAACAAGATAAGGAGTATATTGCCAACACCTATGGTCGGTTTAACGTATGCTTTGAAAAAGGTAAAGGTTCTTTATTATGGGATGTGGACGGTAAAGAATATATCGACTTAGGTTCTGGCATTGGTGTTACAGCTTTTGGGGTAGATGATGCAGAATGGTCTGAAGCAGTAACAAAACAAACACATGCATTAAACCATATTTCTAATCTCTATTACTCATTACCACAAATTCAGTTGGCTGAATTTCTTTGCAAAGCAACAGGAATGAAAAAGGTATTCTTCTCTAATTCTGGTGCTGAATCTAATGAATGCTCCATTAAGGCAGCTCGTAAATATAGTCATGATAAATATGGTGAGGGCCGTCATGTTATTGTTACATTGGTGAATAGTTTTCATGGCCGTACTATTACAACATTATCAGCTACAGGTCAAGATGTGTTCCACCAACATTTTTTCCCATTTACAGAGGGCTTTCTTCATACACCTGCCAATGACATTGATGCAGCTATCGAAGTGCTAACTAGACCAGATGTATGTGCTATTATGATGGAACCTATCCAAGGGGAAGGTGGCGTTATGCCACTAGACAAGGAGTTTGTACAGGCTGTGACAAAGTTTGCTCATGAGAACGATAAATTAGTCCTCATTGATGAAGTGCAAACTGGGAATGGTCGTACAGGTTCTTTCTATGCATACCAACAATTCGGTATCGAGCCAGATATCGTGTCTACTGCTAAGGGCCTAGCTGGAGGATTACCTATGGGGGCTACTTTATTTAATGAAAAAACACAATTTGTGTTGAATGCTGGCGCTCATGCTACTACGTTTGGTGGCAATCCGATTTGCGCGGCCGCTGCAAATACTATTGTAAATCGTTTAACACCAGAATTTTTAGATTCTGTAAAAGCTAAGGGCGAATTTGTAAAATCTATGTTAGTAGGAAAAACTGGTGTCATTGGTATTAGTGGTATGGGCCTTATGCTGGGCATTGAAACGACGGTAGACGCTAAACAAGTTATTGCTAAATGTTTGGAAAAAGGCGTTGTAGTTTTATCTGCAAAAAACAAAGTACGTCTATTACCAGCTCTTAATATTCCACAAGAACAATTGGAAAAAGCTATTACAATTCTCGGTGAAGTCATTGCGGAATTAGCTCATTCATGATACCCTAGAATAAATAGTCTATATTGGAGGAGTAATTATGAATACAGAATCCTTACGCAATGAAGTGTTAGTGCCAGCAGTGGCTAAAACATTGGACATTGCAAGCAAAGCAAAACCAACAAAAGATGAATTGTGTACCACTGTAAAAATTACAGCTTGTGTAGCAGTAGCTACTGCTGTTGTATCCTTGGCGGTACAAGCGGTGTTGCGCAATCGATAAAACTATAGGAAAACGACAACCTTAGGGCTGTCGTTTTCTTTGTATATATATAGGTTATTCCTGTTTTTATGGGGTGTTATCTATTGTATGATATAGTGCTGAATCTGCCAGTTATAATATGATACACGATGAATCGTTGCTATGATAGTTGATAGATTTGGTGCATTGAACCGATACAATATATTTGATTAGAGAGGTTATTATGCATAGTCGTGATTTAATTGAACAATATAAGTTCTACGTCCAAGATTGGCGTAGATATTTCCATAAACATCCAGAGCTTAGTAATGAGGAGTTTGAAACAACAAAAACGTTGGCAAAAGAATTGGAAGCAATGGGCGTAGAAGTACAAGTGGATACGGACCGTGGTACTGGTCTTATCGGCATTATCCGAGGTGATAAAACGGGTAAAGCTATTGCCCTTCGTGCTGATATTGATGCATTGCCTGTACAGGAGCATAATACATTTGATTTTAAATCTGACGTAGATGGTAAAATGCACGCCTGTGGTCACGATGGACATATGGCGATTTTACTTGGGGCGGCGAAAATGCTCATGTCTATGAAAGATCGCATTGAAGGCACAGTATATCTCGCATTCCAACCGGCGGAGGAAACAGGGGCTGGTGCGCCAGATTTTATTAAATTTGGCGATTGGTATGAGAAAATTGATGCTATCTTTGGTGGTCATGTATGGATTGATTTGCCCGCAGGATTTATTTCTGTAGAAGAAGGTCCGCGTATGGCGGCTAGTAGTATATTTAATATTAAGGTAACTGGTAAGCAAGGTCATGGTGCGCAGCCGCATCAAGCTGTTGATGCAGTAGTAGTGGCCAGTGCTATTGTGCTTAACTTGCAAACTGTTGTATCCAGAAATGTGAGTGCCTTAGATTCGGTGGTTGTTACCATTGGCAATATCCATTCTGGAACAGAGTGGAATGTTATCCCAGGGGAAGCCACAATGGGAGGCACTGTACGATTTTTTGATCCTCATCAAGAAGAATACATTGTCGACTCTATACGCCGCATTGTAGAATATACAGCAGCTGCTTATGGTGCTACAGCTGAATTAAACTACGAAAAAAGGGTACCACCGACTATTAACGACCCAACATCTAGTGAATTGGCAGAACGCGTAGTTATCGATACGCTAGGTGCTGATAAACTCTCCAAAATGCGCAAAGTTATGCCTGGCGAAGACTTTGCGTGGTATTTACAAGAAAAACCAGGTTGCTTTGCCTTCATCGGCATTCAGAATCCTGATGTAGAAGCAACTTATGATCATCATAACAATCGATTCACCATGGATGATAGCGTACTGTCGGCGGCGTCAGCGGTGTATGCGGAATATGCTATTGCGTGGTTACAAGAAAATAAATAATCTAGTTTGTAGAGGAATAAAAATGTGGGTATTGTTTTGTTACAGCCCCTCATAAAAATAGAGAGTAGTTAATCTTAAAGATTAGCTACTCTCTGTTTTTATAGAAAAAGAATCCCCAAAGATACTTTTTTGTTGATATGTTCTTATTAACGGTCGCCGTTAAAGATGGAGTTTTTAACTAATACGTAATCTACTTTGCGGATAGCGCCTAATGTAGTGCCACCAGCATAAGAAATAGCAGATTGCAAATCTTGTTCCATTTCTACTAAAGTATCGAAAATAGAACCTTTAGAAGGAATGAAGATTTTTTTGCCTTCTACGTTTTTTCGTTCACCTTTCTGGAATTCAGAAGCGGAACCGAAATATTCTTTTACAGCTTTGCCGTCAACGATTTTCTCTTCCCCAGGAGATTCTTGGTGACCTGCAAAGAGAGATCCAATCATAACCATAGTAGCGCCAAAGCGAATGGATTTTGCGATGTCGCCGTGGTCGCGGATGCCACCGTCAGCAATGATAGGTTTAGTAGCGGCTTTTGCGCACCAGCGAACAGCAGCCAACTGCCAACCGCCTGTACCGAAGCCAGTTTTTAATTTAGTAATACAAACTTTACCAGGTCCAATACCTACTTTAGTAGCATCGGCACCAGCGTTTTCAAGCTCGCGTACTGCTTCAGGAGTACCAACATTACCAGCGATAACGAAGGTTGTAGGTAATTGTTTTTTGATATATTGGATCATGTTGATAACTGCGTTAGAATGACCATGTGCAATATCGATAGTGATGTAATCAGGAATGAGATTGGCTGCTGCTAATTCATCAACGAGGGTGAACTCTTCTTCTTTTACGCCGATGGAAATAGAAGAATAGAGGTTAAGGGAGTGCATACGTTTTACGAAATCTAAGCGGCGTTCTGGTTGGAAACGATGCATGATATAGAAATAGCCTTTTTCTGCTAATTTTTCTGCTAATTCTTCGTCGATGATAGTTTGCATGTTCGCAGGAACTACTGGTAATTTAAATGTGCGATTGCCTAGAGTTACTTGTGTGTCGCATTCGCTACGACTGTTTACGATGCATTTATTAGGAATCAGTTGTACGTCTTCGTAATCAAAGATGTTCGTTGTATTAATCATAGTTTCTATATCTCCTTTGAGGTATAATAAGATGAACCTGTACTATTATACTGAATTTGCTTTGAATTTTCAATACATTCCGAATATTAAATTATAGTTTATATATTATTAGTCAGGTTAATGATATGCAGACTATTTAAAGTGTATGTACAATAAGACATAGATGAGCTAGAGCACAGACATAATAAAATATATAAAATAATGCAACAGAAACAGTAGTACGCTATAATAGAAGTACTATTGATAGGAGGTAATATTGTTATGGGTCAATCAAAAACAAGAATGCTCACCGAGGCCGGTGTAGCCATTGCTATTGCACAGGTATTGTCATTTATCACTATTTTTCATATGCCTCAAGGCGGATCTATTAAGGCCGCTTCGTTGGTTCCTCTTATGCTTTTTGCTTATCGATGGGGCGGAACGAGGGGAATTTTGGCCGGCGTTGTTTATGGCATACTCCATTTTTTATTAGGTTTTAAATCATCTATTCATTACTTGAGCATTATCCTTGATTATATCCTCGCTTATGGAATTATTGGTATATGTGGTTATTTCAAGGATTCCTTATCTGGATTGATCGGTGGTTCTATCGTGGCTATTGTCTTGCGTTGGTGTGCTTCCGTTACGAGTGGTGCCTTGGTGTTTGCTAGTTATGCACCACAAGGTCAAAATCCATGGATTTATTCGATGATTTATAATGCGTCCTACATGATTCCGGATGGTATTATTAATATTGTTGTGTTAGTACTTATCTACCAAGCGGTAAAACGAGGTTTAAAACGCGGTGTCTAAATTAGGTTTAATCATATTAGCAGGTGGTCTCAGCTCTCGCATGGGTCGTCATAAGGCTTTGTTGCCTTGGACTAATGGTGAAAGCCTCATATCCCACGCTCTTCGCAATGCATTGGAACACGATATAGAAGATATTTTGATTTCTATCGGTGATGATGAAAGTCTTGGTTATGCTATTCAAAAGGATATTCTCGACACATTATCGAATGAAGAGCGCAATAAGGTTTCAATCGTTCGGGATGCTGTAAGGCGATCCGGCCCAGTAGGAGGGCTCTATAGTGCTCTTTCGGTAGGTCGCAGTTCGGCTTACGGTTTGTTAGCTGTGGATATGCCTTTTATGGATATTTCTTTATATTATCGTTGGCTCTATGATGTGGACGATTTTTGGAATGCCATCGTTCCTATGGGGGAAAGTAATCGTTTGGAACCTATGGCAGGTATTTATCAACGTCATATTGTGGAATCTTTGCAACAGGTCCTTAACGGTGAAGATGTATCATTACATCATGCGTTACATATGATTGGTTCCGTAGCAGTAGTACAAGCTACAACAGACGTTGATTATTTTCGCAATGTAAATCATTTTGATGAATATGTGTGGGCTCGGGCAGAAATGCTCAATACAGAACGATTAGTGCCAGTAGTTACTGTCGTATCGAAAGAAAGAAAAACGGGTAAAACAACCGTTGTTACAAGATTAGTAGAAGTGCTTTCACAAAAAGGGCTATCCGTAGGCGTCGTAAAAAGCGATGGACATGGTTTTTACATGGATCATGAGGGTACTGATACAGCTAAAGCTTTCGATGCAGGCGCTAATGCGGTGGCTATTGCAGGTCCTACAGAAACGGCTATTCGCTTTCGTACTGAAGGTCAGACGAATCTGTATCATTTGACACAGCAAATGCCAGTAGATATTGTTATACTAGAAACGAGAAGTCAAGGTATATGTCCTATCATTGAAGTGGTACAATCCTCTGTGATAAAGCATAGTTACACTGATGATCAACATAATCCTGTGAGTGAAGATAATAATGTTGCTATTTATGATAACAATGAAGTATGTATTAGTAACGCTGAAGATCGTGTAGCTCTTGTAGACTTGGATACCTTGGATTATACATTGCCGAAGTTAGTAGAACAGATAGAAAGAATGGTAAGAGTTAGCCATGGACGTCGTTTCCGTTGAGACCGCCCTCTTATTGTGGCGTGAAGTATTACAGTTTCATAAACAAAATATAATTCGAATACCTGTAGAAGAGGCTCAGCACTATGTCGTAGCTGAGCCTATTTATGCACCTGTAGATATACCAGCATTTAATAAATCCGCTATGGATGGTTATGCACTATCTTATGAAGAGGGACAGTGTGAATATGTTATTGATGGTATCATTGGTGCCGGTGTAGTGTGGGATAAACCTATCTCAAAAGGTCATGCTGTACGTATTATGACTGGTGCCCCTGTACCTATCGATTGTGATACAGTAGTTATGCAAGAGCAGGTACAAACTGATGGGACAATAGGGTCGACACTAGTAATATACGGCCAGGTGAAATCAGGTGGTAATATAATTTATCGCGGTGAAGAATGTCGTGCCGGTACTATTGTAGTGCCCAAAGGTATTATCATAAATACTGAGGTACAAACTGTATTAGGAGGATTAGGTTATACGGACATTCCTGTTTATGCTATGCCAAAGGTGTTGCTTCTCACATCCGGGCGTGAAATTATTGAGCCAGGTATGCCTTTGCAAGATGGACAAGTATATAATTCTAATCGTATTATGTTATCTGGTTTATTGCGCGATGCAGGGTTCTTTAATATAACACAGTATCATGTTAATGATAATCCCCGCCGATTAAGTGATGAAATACAAGTCGTTATGGATTTGGCAACAGATGCGGATATCATTATTAGCTCTGGTGGTGTATCAGTAGGTTTATTTGATACAATGCCTCTTATTTTTGAAAAGTTAGGTGCTAATTCTCTATATAAACGTATTCTTATGAGGCCGGGGGCGGCTAGTTATGGTGCTGTTACGGATAATGGTAAACTAATTTTTGGCTTATCTGGTAATCCTGGGGCTGCCTATAATGGATTTCATTTAGTAGTTAAACCGACATTGATGTATTATAAGGGCGTAACGGATTATGCACCACCTATCATATCATGTACTGTAGCGCATACTATTTGTAAACATAACCCTTTTGATCGTTATATACAAGGACGTGTATTATTTAATCACAGTACGCCTGTATTCGAAGCTAGTAAACAATTTAATAGTAGTCATATGATTGGATTAGCTGGGGTTACAGCGTTAGCAAAAATACCGCAAGGTGTACATGAGGTCAATGAGGGACATAACATAGAGGTTTTGTTACTATAAATAAGAAGAGGCTTATGGATTATTTTCACTATACCTATCAACACAATCATATAGAATTCAGTAGTCATGTATACAAAGTGAGTTCCTATCATTATAATTGGCATGATGAAGTAGAGGTGCTTGTTTTGTTAAAAGGAACGATGGAAATGAGTTGCAATGCAGAGGTATTCAAAATGAATCCTATGGATACAGTTATCATTTCACCTCAAGTTGGTCATGCTACGTTAGCACTCGAACCGGATACGATGGCTATAGTTGTTCATGTAGGGCGTCAATATTTTACCGATTTTGATAAACATTTTGATTCATATCGATTTGTGATTCATTCCACAAAGGAAAGTCGTGATGATAGGTTTTTCACTCAACTGCGTGCTCGTATAGGCGCTATGATGCTTACGCAATGTAAAGAGGAGAATCCCATTCAGAAATTAGAGATGGAACAATACTTTACAGCTTTAGCATTGTCTATGTATGAAGAAATATGGAAGAAAAAAGAAGAATCCATATTAGTAAGGTCGAAAGATAGTTCTTCTACAACTTTTGATAAAATGATTGCCTATATTGATGATAACTACCAGCACAAGATTGAATTAGAAGATATTGCTAAAATTGGTGGTTATAATGTGGGGTATGCATCTCAATTTTTTAAACGACAAATGGGTGTATCTTTTATTGAGTATTTGTTGAGATTGCGATTGCGTGAGGCTACGGTACGCCTTGTAAATTCAGATGAACCGATTTCACGCATTGCTAGTCGTGTCGGTTTTGCAGATATAAAGGCTTTTAATGTGGCATTTAAAAAGCAATTTCATACGACTCCTTCGGAATATCGTTCTGTAGCAAAAGATATAGGGCGACAAACGAAATTGCATAATTGGAAAGAAATGGTTTCAGTTAATTCGGAGGACGTAGTAGCTATATTGCAGTTTATGAGTCAGGAAATGAATGTATGTGGAGATAATGAACGCATTAAGCAGCAAGTTGATGCAGAAACTAAGCTTTTTAAGTTACAAAAAGAATTGGAAAAACTGCTATGCTCTATTACATGAGGCTTAGAATTGCATTATATAAACTGATTAACGGAAATTTTATTGTATTACATAACCCATGGAATGGTATTTAAAACTGTAAATATTTACTGAATAAAAAATTGGAATATAAAAATATTGGGAGTAGGTGATTTTGTATATTACTGAATCCTACTAATAATGCAGGGGAAAAGACTATGAAGCTTGATAGTTACATAGTCTTTTTTATTTTGGGTGAGGGGAGGTTTCTAGAATCCATAGGATATCTTAAGGGGATTTTTTAGATAAAATTACAGGTGATGTGGCTTTTATAAATAAAAAAACATCTACTTCTATGGATAGTTATATTTGTAAAATCAAGTAGAATAAAAGCATAAAGAGAAACAAAGTTCCTTACTATAGTGAAACAAATTAAAGTCCCATTAGGAGGTTTATGATGAGTACAAAAGAACAACAAGTACAAGAGATGACAAGAGTCATTGCTGCATTTATTGCTCATGTGGCGAAGAAGTTACCTGATGATGTGGAAGCGAAAATTAAAGAGCTTGCTGCAGACGAGAAAAATCCATTAGCAAAAACGATTTATGAAACTATGAAGACAAACCAAGATTTGGCCTTTGAATTAAATCGTCCTTCTTGCCAAGATACAGGGGTATTACAATTCTGGGTTAAGGTAGGTTCTAACTATCCATTACTTGGTGAATTAGAAGAAATCCTACGCAATGCTACCTACAAAGCAACACAAGATGCGCCATTACGTCACAATTGTGTAGAAACATTTGATGAGTTTAATACTGGGAAAAATATCGGTCGTACAGCACCGTATATTACATGGGATATCGTACCAAATCGAGATGATGTAGAGATTTTTCCTTATATGGCTGGCGGCGGGTGCTCCTTGCCTGGTTCTGGTAAGACATTGATGCCTGGTGAAGGCTATGAAGGGGTTGCTAAATTTGTATTAGACCTTATAACTAGCTACGGTTTAAACGCATGCCCTCCACTTTTAGTGGGCGTTGGTATTGCTACTTCTATTGATACCGCAGCGATGATGTCTAAAAAAGCATTAATGCGTCCTGTATCTTCTAAAGCGGATAATGAAAAAGCGGCATATATGGAACAATTATTAGAAGATGGTATTAATGCGTTGCACATCGGACCACAAGGTATGGGTGGTGACAAATCGGTTATGGGCGTTAATATTGAACATGGTTCTAGACATCCATCTGTAATTTCTGTTGCTGTTAACGTTGGTTGTTGGAACCATCGTCGGGGCCACATGGTATTTGATAAAGATGGTAAGTACGAAATTCTTTCTCACAAAGGAGTGACATTCTAATGGCTAAACATATTTTGACTACACCTATCAAACGTTCTGATCTTGATGGTATTAAAGCAGGGGACATCATTTATTTGAATGGCCATATTACAACATGTCGTGATGTTGCTCATCGTCGTTTAGTAGAATATGGTCGTGAATTGCCTGTAGATGTACGTGAAGGTGCTATTCTTCACGCTGGCCCAATCGTACGCGATCATGGCGATGATAAATTTGAAATGATTTCCGTAGGTCCTACTACATCTATGCGTATGGAAAAATTCGAATACGAATTTGTTAAACAAACGGGCGTGCGTCTCATCGTTGGTAAAGGTGGTATGGGCCCTGAAACAGCTCGTGCATGCAAGGAATTTGGTGCTCTTCACTGCGTATTTCCAGCAGGTAATGCTGTACTTGCTGCTACAGAAGTAGAGGAAATTGAGTCTGCTAATTGGCGTGAACTCGGTATGCCGGAAACATTATGGACTTGTCGTGTGAAAGAATTCGGCCCACTCATCGTATCTATCGATGCTAATGGAGATAACTACTTTGAAAATAAAAAAGTAGAATACAACGCTAAAAAAGAAGAAGTGTTGGAAGAAATATATAAGCACGTAAGTTTCATTAAATAATATTTAATTACATAGGAGGATTATACACGGATTGTACAATCCTCCTTTTTTGTACTCACTTTCAAATTGTTATGCATATATATTGCACAGGGAGGTACCTATGGATACTAGTGTAATGATTACCTTAGGATTTTTAGTGTTTGCCATTATTATGTTTGCATGGGAAAAGATTCCTTTGTCTGTAACGGCTATGATTGTAGCTGTAGGTTTACACCTTAGCGGTGTACTGTCTGCCAAAGCAGCCTTTGCAGGCTTTGTAGATGCTAATGTATTGTTATTTATGGGCATGTTCATAATTGGTGCTGCCTTCTTTGAAACTGGCGTGGCTGTAGAGGTAGGCAATGTAGTTCACAGATTCGCAAAAACAGAAACGACTTTGCTTATTGCTGTTATGATGATTACGGGTATTATGTCTGGATTTTTATCGAATACTGGTACCGCAGCGGTACTGATTCCGGTTATTATTGGTATTTGTAAACGTAGTGGATTTAAACAAACAAAATTATTGATGCCTCTTGTGTTTGCAGCAGCTATGGGTGGTAATCTCAGTTTAATTGGTGCACCTGGGAATATGATTGCACAAGCGGGATTGCAACAAGCAGGGTTAGGCTCGTTTAACTTTTTTGATTATGGATTGGTAGGAGTACCAATACTTTTAATTGGTACTATTTTCTATGCCGTTATCGGTAAACGTTTCTTACCAGATGCACCAAGTCATGAAGCGGATGCTAGTTATAATGATAATGATGATTATGGTCACGTACCTAGTTGGAAAAAATGGACTGCTGCATTGGTGTTGATTTTAACTATTGTAGCTATGATTTTTGAAAAGCAATTAGGTGTTAAGCTCTATGTCAGTGCATGGATTGGTGCCTTGGTGTTAGTTGCCACTGGTGTTATCAGTGAAACAGCAGCTGTTAAATCTATTGATATGAAAACTATTTTATTGTTCGCTGGCTCTATGGCTCTTGGTGATGCGATGGTAAGCACTGGGACGGGAGCAGTGATTGCTGATTTAATTGTAAATAGTTTAGGGGCAAGTCCATCTCCGTTAGTTGTTCTCGTAGTATTATTTATACTCGGTGTATTTATGACGAATTTTATGTCTAATACAGCGACTTGTGCATTACTTGTGCCTATCGGCTTATCCTTAGCTAATCAATTGGGGTTCGATCCTAAGGCAGTATTAGTAGCCATTGTTATTGCTAGCTCTTTAGCGTATGCTACACCAATTGGTATGCCTGCGAATACAATGGTATATAATATTGCAGGATATAGTTTTATGGACTATGTGAAAGCAGGATTGCCACTCATTATCGTGTCTAGTATTGTGGCCCTCGTATTGCTGCCAATTTTATTTCCCTTTTAATTTATAGAACTAGCTAATTTTGAAATCCCATCTAGTATTGTCGTTTTTTGCTAAAATAGCCATTTACATATGAGGCGTGTGTCATATATACTATGTAGGTATGACTACTATGAAAGGAAAGTTCTCATGGATTACAGTATTATGGTCACATTGGGATTTCTCGTATTTGCTATCGTAATGTTTGCAATGGAGAAGCTCCCTTTGTCTGTTACAGCGATGATTACTGCTGTAGGTTTACACCTTGCCGGTGTATTGACCGCAAAAGAAGCTTTTGCAGGCTTTGTTGATTCTAATGTTATTTTATTTATGGCCATGTTTATCATTGGTGCAGCCTTCTTTGAAACAGGTGTTGCCGTTACTGTTGGTAATGTAGTAAATAAATTTGCTAAAAATGAAACCATTCTTATCGTTGCTATTATGATGCTTACTGGTATTATGTCTGGTTTCTTGTCCAATACTGGTACTGCCGCTGTTATGATTCCTGTTGTTATGGGGATTTGTAAAAAAGGCGGCTTTAATGCTACCAAATTTTTGATGCCAATCGTATTTGCTGCTGCTATGGGTGGTAATATTTCCATGATTGGCTCTCCAGGTAACATGATTGCGAACTCTAACTTGCAACAAGCAGGTTTAGGCTCTTTTGGTTTTTTCGACTATGGTTGGGTTGGGTTGCCAATGCTCATCGTAGGTACTATTTTTTACGCTTTAATTGGTAAACGTTTCTTGCCAGAAACACCAAGCCGTACACCAGATGCTAACTACAGTGAAAATGACGATTATAGTCACATTCCTACATGGAAGAAATGGACTGCTGGTGTGGTTCTAGTGTTAACTATTTTAGCGATGATTTTTGAAAAGCAAATAGGTGTTTCTCTTGCTGTGAGCTCTTGGATAGGTGCTTTAGTACTTGTGGCGACAGGCGTTATCAGTGAAACTGCAGCTGTTAAATCTATCGATATGAAAACCATCTTGCTCTTTGCTGGTTCTTTAGCTTTGGGCACAGCGATGGTGAAATCTGGTACAGGGGCTTTCATTGCGGATCTTATTGTTCAAGGTTTAGGTGATACACCAAATCCATTTGTATTGCTTTTTGTATTGTTCTGGTTGTCTGTATTTATGACAAATTTCATGTCCAATACAGCAGATGTTGCATTGTTGGCACCAATTGGATTAACATTGGCGTCTACTCTTGGGTATGATCCTCGTGCTATTCTTGTGGCTATCGTTATTTCTAGTTCTCTTGCATATGCAACTCCAATAGGTATGCCAGCAAATACAATGATTTATAATGTAGCAGGTTATAGCTTCAAAGATTTCGTAAAAGCAGGGTTACCGTTGATTATCGTATCTGCTATCGTGTCTTTGGTATTATTGCCAATTTTATTTCCCTTTAACCCATAATTTTATATAGGTATGTCATACTAAACCGCCACGATTGTGGCGGTTTTCTTTTATATAGGCTGTGAAAGCTTGTGTTGCAATCGTTAATAAATGATAGACTGGAATATTATGTTTTTACTAAGTCTGTGGAGATGTGACTCTGATTAGTGCTTTCATAAGAAGAATCAATATATTAATAAGTACATAAAATGTTAGACAGAATCGCTGCTTTCACATATAATAGAACAGTAATAGATGTACAAATATACATTTACAGTAGACATAAATGAGTACATATAGGAGGTATTATGCTAAGCGATATTGAAATTGCTCAACAAAATGAGATGGAAAAGATTCAAATTATTGCTGATAAATGTGGTCTCACAGCTGATGATATTGAACAATATGGACACTATAAGGCGAAAATTTCTTTCGATGCTATTAAACGCTTAGAACAGAAAGATAATGGTAAGCTTGTCCTTGTTACGGCTATAACGCCAACACCGGCAGGAGAGGGGAAATCCACTACGACTATTGGCCTCGTACAAGCGCTACATAAAATTGGACAAAATGCCATTGCTGCTTTGCGTGAGCCGTCCTTAGGACCTGTATTTGGTATAAAAGGCGGTGCTGCTGGCGGTGGATATGCACAGGTGGTACCAATGGATGATATTAATCTTCATTTTACTGGTGATATGCATGCCATTACAGCAGCTAATAACTTATTATCTGCTATGATTGACAATCATATCCATCAGGGTAATGAATTAGCTATCGATTTGCGCCAAATTTCGTGGACTCGTGTTCTTGATATGAATGATCGAGCTTTACGGAATGTTACTGTTGGCATGGGGGGCAAAGTGTGCGGGTTCCCTCGGGAAGATCATTTTATGATTACTGTGGCGTCTGAAATTATGGCTATTTTATGCTTGGCAAAAGATTTAGACGATTTAAAAGCTCGTTTTGGCCGCATTGTTATCGGTCCTAATTTGCAAGGCGAACCTGTGTATGTACATCAGCTTGGTTGTGAAGGTGCTATGGCATTATTGATGAAAGATGCCATAAAACCAAATCTTGTACAAACATTAGAACATACACCAGCTATCGTTCATGGTGGCCCATTTGCCAATATTGCCCATGGTTGTAACTCTGTAGTAGCTACTAAACTCGGTTTAAAATTAGGGGATATCGTTGTTACTGAAGCTGGTTTTGGCGCCGATTTAGGAGCGGAAAAATTCCTCGATATTAAATGTCGATATGGTGATATTTTCCCTAATGCTATCGTTATTGTCGCCACATTGAGAGCCCTTAAAATGCATGGTGGCGTAGCTAAACAAGATTTGAATGTAGAAAATGTAGCGGCTGTTACTAAAGGTTTCAGTAATTTGCAAAAAGCAATTGAAAATATGCGCTATTTTAATGTGCCTGTTATGGTAGCAATCAATAAATTTGCCACTGATACAGATGCAGAAATTGCAGAACTAACTCGTTTATGCGCTGACTACGGTGTGCCTGTAGAACTCAATGAATGTTGGGAAAAAGGCGGTGACGGTGGTATAGATATGGCAAAACGTGTGGTAGAACTTGTATCTACTAGCAATCCTACATCTAAATTTGTTTATGATGTGACTGACAGTATTGAAGAAAAAGTAGGTAAAATTGTCCGCACTATTTATGGTGGTAATGGGGTTATCTTTACAGATAAGGCGAAGAAGCAAATTAAACAATTACAAGATTGGGGGCTTGCTGATTTACCTGTGTGTATGGCAAAAACACAATACTCTTTGTCGGATAATCCAAGTTTGTTAGGTGCACCAACAGGTTTTGATATTACTGTCTCCGATATTCGTGTGGCTAATGGAGCAGGATTCCTCGTATGCCGTACTGGGGATGTTATGGTTATGCCAGGTCTACCTAAACGTCCTGCAGCACTTAATATGGATATTAAGGCAGATGGTACAATTACGGGATTGTTTTAAACATTATTGATGATAGAATTAGTGCATTTGAAATAAGGTGGGTAATCACCTTATTTCTTTTTTATATAGTGATTTTATATGGTATAGATAGTATATCTATAGGTATTAATAGACTATAGATATACATTTGAATAGGAGAGAAGGACGATGAATTTATTAGAATGCAGTGTAAAAGACTTTGTAGCTGCTACAGCATCAAAAGAACCAACACCAGGCGGTGGGGCTATTGCGGCATTGACTGCGGCGACTGGTGTAGCATTGGCCGAAATGGTAGCTAATTTAACCTTTGATAAAAAAGGTTATGAAGATGTGCAAAGCGACATGAAGGTCTTACAAGAGCAGGCTGCAACTATTAGAGAAGAGGCATTAGCATTGGTACAAGCTGATGCGAATGTATTTAATACATTTATGGATGCTCTTGGATTGCCAAAAAATACAGATGCGGAAAAAGCTAAACGTACAGAAGCATTACAACAAGCCTATAAAGATGCTGCTAATGTGCCTTTGAAAATTGGTAAAATTAGCTATGGTATATTTGATTTAGCCTATGAAGCCGTTACAAAAGGAAATAAGAACCTCATTACAGATGGCGCTATTGCTGCTATTAATGCACGGGCGGCTGTTAAATCTGCATTTCTCAACGTTCGGATTAATTTGGCTGGGATTAAAGATGCGAATTTTGTTGAAGAAATCAATAGTTATATGAATGATGTGGAATCTCAATTAGATAAACGAGAAGAAGAAATTCTTAAATTTTGCAAATTCTAATTGTTAAAATCCGAACAATACGATAAAATAAATAAGTAATGTTTGTGGATTTTATATAGGAGTACATCATGACAGAACAAAAGAATACTGTTGACAGTATGTTGCCTGTGCCGAAGCTGTTTGCCTATGGCTTACAACACGTATTGGCTATGTATGCAGGGGCCGTAGCTGTGCCGATTATTATTGCACAAGCTATGAATTTACCTGTAGAGGATTTAATTCGTTTAATTACGGCAGATTTATTCACTTGTGGTATTGCTACATTGATCCAAAGTCTTGGATTTGGTAATATCGGTGGACGTATTCCGATGATTCAAGGTGTAACTTTTGCCGCTGTAGGTCCGATGGCGATGATTGGTGCGCAACACGGTATGACCGCTATTTATGGTGCTATTATTGTTGCTGGTCTTTTTACATTCCTCGTAGCGCCATTCTTCAGTCGTTTGATTCGTTTATTTCCTCCTGTTGTAACAGGGACAATCATTACGATTATCGGCATTAATTTGATGCCCGTGGCGGTAAAATGGATGGGTGGCGGTGTAGGTAATCCTAACTTTGGTAGCTTTACTAATATTGGGCTTGGCTTTATTACCTTTCTTATCGTAGTATTTACTCATCGTTTTGCGAAAGGCTTTGTAGGAAACCTATCGGTCCTCATTGGTTTGATTGCTGGTACTGTTATTGCTATGGCAATGGGGGTTACTAATTTTAATGAAGTCGGAAAAGCTCATTGGATTTCTGTTATTGAACCATTCTATTTTGGGTTGCCAACCTTTGATTGGGCTTCCGTATTATCTATGATTGTAGTTATGCTTGTAGTTATGGTTGAAACTACTGGTGATAGTATTGCTATTGGTGAAATCGTAGATAAAAAAATCGGTCGTAAAGAATTGGCATCTATCATTCGTGCCGATGGTTTATCTACTGTGATTGGCGGTATCTTGAACAGCTTTCCATATACTGCATTTGCTCAAAACGTAGGTCTTATTGCAGTAACACAAGTAAAGAGCCGTTTTGTTGTAGCTGCATCTGGAGTCATTTTAATCTTATTAGGTTTATTTCCTAAACTAGCTGCTATCGTAGCATGTATTCCTAATGCCGTACTTGGCGGTGCTGGTATTGCTATGTTTGGCATGATTATTGCTAGCGGTATTCGATCTTTAGGTAAAGTATCATTTGATAACAACCATAACTTGATGCTCGTTGCTATCAGTATTGGTGTTTCTATGATTCCATTGGCAGCACCTAATTTTTATGATCAATTCCCTACATGGGCACAAATCTTGTTAAAATCAGGTATTACTTTTGGCAGTGTGATGGCGATATTCCTTAATCTCTTATTTAATGGTCTTAGTCAAGGCGATGAATTTGAAAGTATAGGTCGCCGCTAGTTTTAAAACTATATATACCATTAACTGGTGCTTTCACAAGAAGGGGCTGTTTTATTACAGCCCCTGTTATAGTTCCATGGACTTTCGTTGACAAAATGATGGTATTCTTATATAATTGACTAGAAAATTTGAAGACGAAAGATAAGGTGTCATCGTATTGTGGCACTTTTTCTTATTATTTATACGTAGAAAGAGTGGGGTACCCATGGCAGACGTAAAAGAAACATTACTTACCGCCGAAGGTTTGAAGAAATTAGAAGAAGAGCTTGCGTATTATAAATCTGTACGCCGTATCGAGGTGTCTCAACGCATTAAGACTGCTATCGAATATGGTGATATTAGCGAAAACTCCGAATATGATGATGCTAAAAATGAACAAGCTTTCATCGAAGGTCACATTTCTGAATTAGAAAATAAAATTAACACAGCAAAAATTATTGATGAATCTGTAAAAGGTGATGTTGTATCTGTAGGTAGCAAAGTAACTGTACTAGATACTATGTATAATGATGAATTAGAATATGTTATCGTTGGTTCCTCTGAAGCGGATCCTTTTAATAATCGCATTTCTAATGAATCTCCTGTAGGTAGAGCAATTTTGGGAAAACGTAAAGGCGATGAAGTAGAAGTAACTACTCCAGATGGTCCTGTAACGTTCAAAGTGTTAGCAATCCAATAATTTAACCAAAAGAAGAGGCGATACCATGAGTGAAGAACTTAAAAATACCCAAGAAGAATTAAATGATCAAATGCAAATTCGCCGCGATAAATTGGCTCAATATGAAGCGGATGGCATTTATCCATTCGGTGAACGCTTTATCGTAAAGGATTATGCAAAGGACATTAAAGATGACTTTATCAACTACGATAATCAACCAGTAGTTGTAGCTGGTCGTTTGATGACTATGCGTTCTCATGGCAAAACAGCATTTGCTAATATTCGCGATTTGTCTGGTGATATTCAAGTATATTTCCGCAAAGACGTACTTGGTGAAGATAATTATAAATACGTAAAAATGCTTGATATTGGTGATATCATCGGTATTGAAGGTCACGTATTTAAAACACATATGGGCGAAACTACTATTAAAGTAAATAAATTGACACTATTGTCTAAAGCATTGCGTCCATTACCTGAAAAATGGCATGGTTTGAAGGATACTGAACTTCGCTACCGTCAACGTTATGTAGATTTAATCGTAAATCCAGAAGTGCGTGATACATTTGTTAAACGTACTAAAATCGTGGCGAAAGTGCGTGAATATTTGAATGGACAAAACTTCATGGAAGTAGAAACACCTATGATGCATGCTATTCCTGGTGGTGCTGCAGCCCGCCCATTCATTACTCATCACAATGCGCTTGATATCGATATTTACATGCGTATTTCTCCAGAGTTATATTTGAAACGCCTTATCGTAGGTGGTTTAGAGCGCGTATATGAAATTAACCGTTCTTTCCGTAATGAAGGTATTGATAATCGTCATAATCCAGAATTTACGATGATGGAATCTTACCAAGCTTATGGTAACTACGAAGATGTAATTCGTTTAACAGAAAATATCGTATCTTACTGTGCAAAAGAAGTATTAGGTACGACTAAAATCAATTACCAAGGTACTGAAATCGATTTGACTCCACCTTGGAATCGTATCACTATGCAAGAAGGTATCAAAAAATACACTGGCGAAGATTTCGATGCTATTGAAACATTGGAAGAAGCTCGTGCTATTGCGGATCGCTTGAATGTAGAATACGGTGCTGGCGATGGCATTGGTAAAATTATGAATGCTTGCTTTGAAGATTATGTAGAAGAAAATTTGATTCAACCAACCTTCGTCTATGGTCATCCAAAAGAGATTTCTCCTTTGGCAAAATTGAACCGTGAAAAACCGTTAACAACAGAACGATTTGAAGCATTTATTTATGGTCGTGAATTGGCCAATGGATTCTCCGAGTTAAATGACCCAATCGATCAAAAAGAACGATTTGAAGCACAGTTGAAAGAACGTGAAGCTGGTGACGATGAAGCACATCGTATGGATAATGATTATGTAACTGCGTTGGAATATGGTTTGCCACCAACAGCAGGTCTTGGCATTGGTATCGATCGCCTTGTTATGTTCTTAACCGATTCCGCATCCATTCGTGATGTATTATTATTCCCATTGATGAAACCAGAAGTACAAAAAGTGCAAGAACAAGAAGAACTTGGTGCTGAATAGTATATAAACTAGTTGGTATAAAACTATTAAAACGTCTATAGTCTAGATTCTGTTTACTAATATTAGCTTTGTTAAAGTCTAATGTTGGTGAGGCGGAGAAGGGCTATAGGCGTTTTTATATTTATTTAGAAGGGGATATAGCTTGGTATAAACTTATAAATAAAATTTATAAACAAATAAAAAAGAATATATGATTAAAAGTCATTTGAATAATACAAAATACAAAATATGTATAGTTAAGCACTATTAAATATGGTCTAAACATGTTAATATGGACGTGAAGATAAGAATATTTCCCATTTACAGACGCGTCCATATAATGAGGGATCTCATCGAAAAAATTAATATATTGTTAGTATATTATTGAGTAATAAAAGAAAAGTTAAAGTTGTTTATTTGGGAGGAATACATTATGAAACACATGAAAGTTGCTTTTTCCCATAAAGCGCAGTTTTATTTTGGCTCTTTGGAGGGGCGTGAAAGCGTTGATTTGAGTCAGACTGATTTTACTGATGTAGGGGCTATTGTGATTAGCGAGTCTGATACAGCTGTTTTAGAAAACGAATTAGTTCGCTCTTTTGGAATTCCTGTATTTTTAGTAGTATTTGATCAATCTGCTAACGTAGAGTCCTTTGTAGGTAAAGTAGAGCGTGTAATTGATGGCTCCACTACTAACTTTGATTTATATAAACGTCAAATTGAAGCGGCGGCAGCTAATTATGAAAAATCTATGTTGCCACCATTCTTTAGAGCGTTAGCTGATTATGTAGAAGATGGAAACTCCCAGTTTGACTGCCCAGGTCACCAAGGGGGTCAATTCTTCTGTAAACATCCAGCTGGCCGTGCGTTTTATGATTTCTATGGTGAAAATGTATTCCGCTCAGATCTTTGTAATGCAGATGTCAAGTTAGGGGATCTTTTAATTCACGAAGGATATGCTTGTGAAGCACAACAACATGCAGCACAAGTGTATAATGCGGATAAAACATATTTCGTATTAAATGGCACTTCATCATCTAACAAGGTTGTGCTTAATGCATTGCTTACACCTGGTGATATTATTCTATATGATCGCAATAATCATAAATCTATTTGCCATGGCGCCCTCGTTCAATCAGGCGCTACTCCAGTTTACTTAGAAACGGCACGCAATCCATTTGGATCTATCGGTGGCATTTTAGAACACTGCTTTGATGAACAGTATATTCGGAATTTAGTTGCTGAAAAAGATCCTGAAAAATCGAAAGCACAACGCCCAATTCGACTTGCTGTTATTCAATTAGGCACTTATGATGGTACCATTTACAATGCACGTCAAGTAGTAGATAAAATTGGACATTTGTGCGATTATATTTTCTTTGATTCTGCATGGGTAGGATATGAACAATTTATCCCTATGATGAAAGATTGTAGTCCACTGCTTCTTGAATTAGGTCCAAATGATCCTGGTATTCTAGTGTCTCAATCGGTACATAAACAGCAAGCTGGGTTCTCTCAAACATCTCAAATTCATAAAAAAGATAAGCATATTAAAGGGCAAGATCGTTATGTAAACCATAAGCGTCTTAATAACTCTTTTATGATGCATGCTTCTACATCTCCTTTCTATCCATTATTTGCATCCCTAGATATTAATGCCAAAATCCATGAAGGTGAAGCAGGTAAAAAATTGTGGGTAGATTGTGTAGAAACTGTTATCGATGCTCGTAAATCGGTTTTAAAACATTGTAAATATCTTCGTCCATTAGTGCCTCCAATTGTACATGGTAAAAAATGGGAAGATGGGGACACGAAAGAAATGGCTCAAGATGTTGATTACTTCGCATTTGAACCAGGTGCAAAATGGCACTCTTTCCAAGGTTATGGAAAAGGTCAATATTTTATCGACCCTTGCAAATTCCAGTTGATTACACCAGGTATTAATGTAGAAACTGGAGAATATGAAGATTTTGGTATTCATGCTAATATTTTGGCAAACTATTTACGTGAAAATGGTATCATTCCAGAAAAATGTGATTTGAATACTATTCTATTCTTAATGACGCCTGCTGAATCCAAAACCAAAATGGATGATTTAGTTGCTCAACTCTGCAGATTTGAACGTCTTATTGAGGAAGACGCACCAATGCAAGATGTATTGCCTTCCATTTATTACAACAATTTAGATAAATATAAAGGTTATCACATCCGTCAATTATGCCAAGAAATGCATGATTTCTACAAAGATAGAAATGTAAGTACTTTACAACAACGTCTATTCTTACATGATTACTTACCAGAATATGTAATGAACCCACAAGAAGCTAATTTCGAATTCCAACGTGGTAAAGGTGAATTGGTTCCATTAAGTGAAGCGGAAGGTCGTATTGCACTAGAAGGTGCCTTACCATATCCACCAGGCGTATTGTGTGTACAACCAGGTGAACGTTGGTCTCGTACCGCTTGTGACTATTTCTTAGCACTAGAAGAGGGTATTAATAAATTGCCAGGCTTTGCTCCAGAAATTCAGGGGGTATATATTACCGAACAACCTGATGGGTCGAAAAAAGCCTTTGGTTATGTATTGAAAAAAGAATTTGAAAAATAATTATTCTGGCCGAGCTTCGGCTCGGCTAGATATCATTTATGGAAAAGGTGACATGAATTATGAGTACTAGTAAAAATAAAATGTCTGTATTACAGCTAACCATACTAACCGCTGTTAATATGATGGGCTCCGGCATTATTATGTTACCTACGAAATTAGCAGAGGTTGGTGCGTTATCTATCGTATCTTGGCTGATTACTGCCGTAGGTTCTATGTGCTTGGCTTATGCATTTGCTAAATGTGGTATGTACAGTAAAAAAGGCGGTGGCATGGGTGGCTACGCAGACTATTCCTTTGGTAAAGCAGGGAATTTTATGGCCAATTATACATATGGGGTTTCTCTGTTAATTGCTAATATTGCTATTGCAATTTCTGCAGTTGGTTATGCGGCGACTTTTTTGGATGCTGAATTGACACCACTCATGACTTGTATTTATACGATTATTACATTATGGTTGGCAACGGTGCTAAATTTTGGTGGTGCTAGTATTACTGGTCGCGTATCGAGCTTTACTGTATGGGGGGTTATTGCTCCTGTACTAGTTATTAGTACATTGGGTTGGGCTTATTTTTCTGCAGATATGTATACAGCTAACTGGAATGTTCACAATATGCCTTTTATGGAAGCGGCTACTAATTCTATTGCAATGACCTTGTGGGCCTTTCTAGGACTCGAATCTGCTTGTGCTAATGCGGATGCCGTAGATAATCCTGAAAAGAATGTACCTAAAGCTGTACTTGGTGGAACATTAGGTGCTGCTGCTATTTATATTGTATCTACTAATATGATTTTTGGTATTGTTTCAGCTAATGAATTGGTGAACAGTAATGCGCCATTTGGTTTGGCATTTGCTTCTATGTTTAACTCTACCATTGGTAAAGTTGTCATGGGTCTTATGGTAATGTCTTGTTTTGGCTCCTTGTTGGGGTGGCAATTTACCATTGCCAATGTTTTCAAAGGTGCTGCTGACGAAGGATATTTCCCTAAATTATTTAGTAAAATTACATCTAAAGAGGCTCCAGTAGTAGGCATGGTTACTATTACTATTATGCAATCTTTTATGAGTTTGATGACAATTAGTCCTTCTTTAAGCGAACAGTTTGAAACTCTTGTAAACCTTGCAGTAGTAACTAATATTATTCCTTATTTATTATCTATGGGTGCCATTATTGTATTGATGAAAGCAGCAAAACGGACTGGTACAGAATTGAAATCTACAACATTGATTGCTTTTGTCGGTTCTTTGTATAGCTTATACGCTCTCTATGCATCTGGTTTTGAGGCTATGACATATGGTTCTATCGTAACCTTTGCAGGTTGGACCTTGTACGGCTTTGTATCTGATCGATTTGATTTAGAGCAGAATATTGGTAAATAATATATCTATTGTAAAAGAGGCGCATTGGCGCCTCTTTTCGCATTATACTGCAAGGTGGTGTATAATAAAGAAACAGACTTGAAGAAAGGAGATTATTATGGATATATTAGGCGCAAGGCGTTCTATTGAACAAAAACTATTGATGCAGTCCGTAGCACTTATGTCCTTAGTGGCTATTAGTGGTACTATTATGGGGGTTATAACCGGTTCCAGTGCAGTACTACTAGATGGGGTATTCTCCTTTGTAGATGTAATTATAAAAATCATGATGCTTATGACTGCCAAGCTTGTGGCAAGGGAGACGAGTAAACGATTCCAATTTGGATACTGGCAGTTTGAACCTCTTGTACTTGCTGTAGAAGGTTTTTTCATATTACTCATAGTGGTGTATGCCCTGTTTAGTGGTGTCACAGATTTGCTTAATGGAGGACGTCATGTAGATTTTGGGCCAGCCATATATTATGCGGTATTTTTTACTATTGCTGATACGGCATATTATCTCTATGTAAAGCGAGTCAATAAAAGCTTACAGTCGAATCTTATTAAATTTGATAATGTAAGTTGGTATGTAGATGCATGGCTAGAAGCAGCTATTCTGATTAGTTTCATTGCAGCTATACTTCTAGAAGGGACGGCATATGAGCACTGGGCGGTTTATATTGACCCTATTGTGTTAATCGTGTTGGCATTGCAAATGGTTCCATCTGTTATTGAAATTTTAGTGCCCTCTACAAAACAAATCCTTGGGTGGGCACCTACATCATTACATAATGAAGTGCAAGAAATAATGGATCGATTTATGGAGAAGTATTCTTTTAAAGATTATGTGACGAGCGTACAAATATATGGGAATACGCGTATCATTGAAATCGATATTTTAGTTAGAAAGAATTTTCCATATCAATCTATTGCAGAATTAGATGCTATTCGTAATGAAATCGATGAAGAAATTGGTGGAAATCCTACGGAAAAATGGGTTACTATATCTTTTACGGGTACTCGTAAATGGATGGCAAAAGACTATTTACTCGATGAAGAAGATGATGATTAATGGATGAAACTTTAATCAATTCATATGTATGGAGATAGTACAATTTTATATATAATAAAGACGATTCATGCTCTATTTAGTAGATAGATAATGAATCGTCTTTGGTTTTGTGGTATACTTAACAGTATTGAAATACTAATTTGTCCGTCATACTAGAAGAGGCTGATACTATGTTAGACTTGAAATTTGTACGAGAAAATCTCGATTTGGTAAAACAAAATCTTGAAAATCGTCACACTAAAGGCGATTTAGAGACCCTTGTGGCTGCTTATGATGAAAGAAAGCAATTAATTCAACAAGTAGAAGAATTGAAAGCACTGCGCAATTCTGTAACAGAAGAGATTAGCCAACTAAAGCGTAATAAAGAAAATGCTGATGATAAAATTGCAGAAATGAAGCGTGTTGGTGATGATATTTCTGTTTTAGATACACGTATTCGAGATGTAGAAACTACGCTTCGTGATGCGGCATTGATGTTACCTAATATGTGCGATGAATCCGTACCTGTTGGTGCCGATGAAGAAGAAAATGTAGAGCAACGTAAATGGGGTGAACCTCGGACCTTTGATTTTGAACCACAAGCGCATTGGGATTTAGGGGAAAATTTAGATATTCTTGATTTTAACCGTGCAGCTAAAATGAGTGGGGCTCGTTTTACAGTGTACAAAGGTTTAGGCGCTCGCTTAGAGCGTGCGCTTATCAATTTCATGGTAGACCTTCATGTAGATAAACAAGGTTATACTGAAATGATGACACCATATATGGTAACTCGAGAAACATTGACAGGTACAGGGCAGCTGCCTAAATTCGCTGAAGATATGTACCATGTAGAGGATACAGAATATTTCTTGATTCCTACTGCAGAAGTAACATTGACAAACTACCATAGTGGTGAGATTTTGAGTGAAGAAGATTTACCTAAATATTACACTGCTTTTACTGCATGTTTCCGTGCTGAAGCGGGTTCAGCAGGTCGTGATACACGAGGCTTGATTCGTCAACATCAATTTAACAAAGTAGAAATGGTAAAATTAGCAAAGCCAGAAGATTCTTTCAAAGAATTAGAAAAATTGACTGATAATGCAGAAGACGTATTGCGTCTCTTGGAACTGCCATTCCGAGTAATCACTCTCTGCACTGGTGATATGGGCTTTGGTTCTGCAAAAACCTATGATGTAGAGGTATGGATGCCTGCACAAGGTAAATATCGTGAAATTTCTTCTTGTTCTAATATGACTGATTTCCAAGCACGTCGTGCGAATATTAAATTCCGTCGCGGACCAAAAGGAAAACCTGAATTTGTTCATACATTGAATGGGTCTGGTCTTGCTGTGGGGCGTACGGTAGCTGCCATTTTAGAAAATAATCAACAACCAGATGGTTCTGTGGTAATCCCTAAGGTTCTCGTACCATACATGGGGGGCGTAGAGGTTATTACTCCAGCGAAATAAAATCTTTTTAGTTGCTAATAGAGATTAGATACTGGCATTAATATGAAGCTTAGTATATGTTATGGAATTCTATATGCATATGTTGGTAGCGGATAGTTTGAATAGTTATGTGAGGAACTGTTATGAAATTTTTTATCGATACTGCTGAATTTGACGAAATTAAAGAGGCCTATTCTTTTGGATTTATCGATGGTGTAACTACAAATCCATCGTTGATTGTGAAAGCTAAACGAGATTTGCAACAAGTTATCAAAGAAATCGCAGAACATGTAGATGGACCTGTTAGTGCTGAGGTCATTGCATCTGATGCAGAAGGCATGATACAAGAGGCTCATGAACTTGTAAAGTTAGGAGCTAATGTAGTCATCAAAGTACCTATGACACCAGAAGGGCTGAAAGCCGTTGCAGTACTTTCAAAAGAAGGTATCAAAACAAATGTAACATTGATTTTCTCTGCTAATCAAGCTTTATTAGCTGCTCGTGCTGGCGCTACATATGTAAGTCCCTTTGTAGGCCGTATTGATGATATTAGTATGGATGGATTAACATTGATTCAAGATATTGCGGAAATCTTTGCTATTCATGGTATTGATACCGAAATTATTGCCGCTAGTGTGCGTACTCCATTGCATATTATGCAATGTGCTAAAGCGGGGGCTCACATTGCCACTGTACCATATAAAGTATTGTTACAAGCTATGAAACACCCTTTGACTGATGCTGGATTAGAAAAATTCATGGCTGATTGGAATCAAGCTAATCAATAATATAGTTACTCTATCCCGTTGGTATCACTTAGTTTTGGAGTTGTTAGGGATTAAAGGGGATAGAAATAAGGCCCTAATACAGAGCCGTTGAATACATATCTCTTATAAGGAGGTCTTAAGATGGATCGTACATTGTCTTTAGAATTTGCTCGTGTTGTAGAAGCAGCTGCACTTCGCAGTGGGCGTTTGTTAGGTCGTGGTCAAAAGGATGCTGCTGATGGGCTCGCTGTTGATGCTATGCGTCAAGCCTTTGATTCGGTACGTATTTCTGGTACTGTAGTTATTGGGGAAGGTGAAATCGATGAAGCACCTATGTTATATATTGGTGAACATGTTGGTGCCGGTGGTCCAGAAGTAGATATTGCAGTAGACCCTATTGAAGGGACAAATTTAATTGCAAAAGGGCAAAATGGTGCTATTGCAGTTATGGCTATTGCGGAAAAAGGCGGTTTGTTGCATGCGCCAGATATGTATATGGAAAAACTTTGCGTAGGTCCTCGCGGTGCAGGAGCTATTGATATTAATAAGTCGTTAACCGAGAATATTAAATCTGTAGCAGCTAAGATGGAACGTAATGTAGATGAAATTAACCTTGTTATGCTTGATCGTGAACGCCACTATGGTTTAATGCAAGAAGCTCGTGATTTAGGGGCTCGCATTATGCTTATTTCTGATGGTGATGTAAATCCTGCAATGGAATGTTGTATCGAAGGCTCTGGTGTACATATGGTAGTAGGTACTGGTGGTGCTCCAGAAGGTGTCTTAGCTGCAGCTGCTCTTAAATGTGTAGGCGGTGATATGCAAGCACGTTTGAAACCAGAAACGGAAGAAGAAATTCGTCGTTGTCATGAAATGGGCATTAAAGATGTAAATCAAGTGTTGACATTAGATGATTTGGTACGTAGCGACGATGTTATTTTTGCAGCTACAGCTATTACTCGTGGTAATTTGCTAAACCCAATCCAATATTTCCCTGGTGGTGCTCGTACACATACTATTGTGATGCGTTCTAAAACTGGAACTGTGCGATTCTTAGATACAATTCATATGGATGAGAAATTAAAAACGTTGAAAGCTCGTTAATTGAAATATATGCTTACTTTTTACTTGTCAATGATAAAGATACTTTATTGAGACTATAAGGTCAGTAGTTTAAGCATTATATAATTGTATATGAACTCCGTAAAAATCCCCTAAGACTATCCATTAATCTTAGGGGATTTTACTTGATGAGAACTATGTAAAAATAGTATAATAAGATTTAGTATATAACAGTATGACATATACAGCTTTGGCTGCTAACTATAAGATGTGTAGGAGGAATTCTTTTGGAAAAGCTAATCATAAAAGGTGGTAATCGACTTGAAGGGCGAATTCGTGTAAGTAGTGCTAAAAATGCGGTCCTTCCGATTATTGCGGCTACACTATTGGCGTCGACACCAAGTAAGTTATTGGACATTCCTAATTTGGAAGACGTAGGTACTATTTCCCAAGTTATTGAATCATTAGGTGTAAAAATCACTCGTAATGATGCTGATGGGGAGATTATCTTTGACGCATCCATGTTAACTGCTACAGAAGCACCAAGTGAATTAGTTCGAAAAATGCGTGCATCCTTCCTCGTAATGGGACCATTATTGGCTCGTAAAGGGGCTGCTAAAATTTATATGCCTGGTGGTTGTGCTATTGGCGCACGTCCTATTGATTTACATTTAAAAGCCTTTGAGGCACTGGGCGCTAAGATTGAAGTAACCGAAGATTATGTGTGTGCTGAAGCGCCAAATGGTTTAAAAGGCACCCAAATTTACCTCGATTTCCCAAGTGTAGGGGCTACTGAAAACGTAATTATGGCTGCGTCTATGGCTGAAGGTAAAACGATTATCGAAAATGCTGCAGAAGAACCTGAAATTGTTGATTTAGCAACATTTTTGAATGCTATGGGGGCTAATATTCGAGGTGCTGGTACAAATGTAATTCGCATCGAAGGTGTACCATCTTTGCATGGTGCCATTCACACAGTAATTCCTGATCGTATTGAAGCTGGTACATATCTTATTGCAGCGGCTATGGCTGGTGGTGATGTGTTTGTAGAAAACGCATTGCCTGAGCATTTAAAACCAGTGGTAGCGAAATTGAAAGAAGCAGGAGTAACTGTAGAAGAAGATATTGATGGTATTCGCGTTATTAGTTCTGGTAAAGGATTGAAAGCTGTAGATATTAAAACACTACCATATCCAGGTTTTCCAACTGATATGCAAGCACAATTTATGGCTTTTACAACCATTGCAGAAGGTACGAGTACTGTAACGGAAACGGTGTTTGAAAATCGTTTTATGCATGTTGCGGAACTTCGTAAAATGGGGGCTCATATTGATATCGATAATCGTAAAGCTATCGTTGAAGGAATGCCGACATTGCATGGTGCTGAGGTAAACGCTACAGATTTACGAGCTGGTGCAGCCCTTGTTTGTGCAGGTCTTGCTGCAGAAGGTACTACGAAAATTGGTCGGTTACATCACATTGACCGTGGTTATGATGATTTAGTGGGTAAATTGAAAAGGTTAGGTGCCGATATTGTTCGGGTTGACGAATAAGAATAGGAACCAAAAACAGAATACATTGAAACGAAGCCGGCGTAAACAAGTGCCGGCTTCAAGTCGCATAAATAGATTGGCGAATAATAGTGGGAGTGAGGATGCTTCCAGTTATATAGAAGGTGCTGGTAGTGTACACTCTGATGTGGACGCCCTTCATGGCCGTAATGCCACAATAAATTCACAGGCTAACTCGCGTCGTATTATTCGGCGTAAAAAGAGAATTAATCAACAGATTGCATCACAACCTGTATTGAGTCGTATTGATAGTAAACTAAAAGAACTTGTAAAAAATCGTACGACTCGTAGTGCCTCCGTTAAGGTTACTGCTATGCGTCGTAAAGAACGGCAAGAAAAACGAATGGAGCCTATTGCAAAAACGACACCGGCTATGACATTGAAGCGAATAGTGTCGCCTGTTAATGTAGGTGAAGCAGTCGCAAAGATTGGCCGATTATTGACATTTGATTTGGGCATTGATTTAGGTACCGCCAATGTATTGATTTATGCGAAAGGAAAAGGGCTTGTCCTTGATGAACCTTCATGTGTAGCAAAAGAGACTCATACTGGTGATGTACTTGCAGTTGGTGAAGAAGCACGTCGTATGATTGGTCGTACGCCGAGAGGTATCTCTGTGATTCATCCTGTGCAGGCTGGAGTTATTGCTGATTACGATATGACCGAGTTTATGCTGAAATATTTTATTCGCTCTGTAGTACCTGCGTCTCGGCTTATGAAAACACGTATTGTCGTATGTGTACCATCAGGGATTACACCTGTTGAAAAGCGTGCTATTTTAGAAGCTCTTCTTCGTACTGGGGCTAAAAAAACCGTACTCATAGAAGAGCCTTTAGCTGCTGCGATGGGAACTAATTTAAATGAAGCAGAACAAGTTGGGGCTATGGTAGTTGATATTGGTGGTGGAACTACAGATATTGCAGTTCTATCTGATACCGGTGTTGTAGTGAGTGAATCTATTCGTATTGGTGGGGGCACTTTTACAGACTCTATCATTCGTTATGTACGAAGAAAAAAGAAATTAGTTATTGGGCCCTTAACGGCTGAGGAGATAAAGGTTTCCATAGGCACTGTAGACAGACGTTCTCAAGAGGAAATAGTGGATATTCGCGGTCGTGATGTTATATCAGGACTGCCTAAGACCGTAAGCCTTACGTCTCTGGAAATTCAACGTGCCTTAGAATCACAAGTGATGAGTATTCTGGAGGGGGTTAAGGGAATATTAGAAAAAACACCTCCAGAGTTAGTAGCTTCTATTAGTGATCATGGTATTATTCTAACGGGTGGCGGTGTATTAATTGACGGTTTAGACCGAGTGATTACTCGCTCTGTTGGCATTGCGGCATATGTAGTGGAAAATCCTCGGTATGCAGTTATAAAAGGGGTGGCTAAAGCTTTGGATGAAATGGCGTCTCTTCGTGATACATTAGAAGATTTGCAATAATAATGCAACGTTACAATAGAGAAAGGAGCCTTTATGATTCGTCGAACTCTGTTAGCAGTATTAGCAACCACTATTTTAGGGAATACAGCTTTCGCAGGTGATTTAACAGCTGTTCGGATATCTAACTATGATGGCACGAGCCGTATTGTATTAGACTTGACAGAATTGCCACTGTCTTGGACTAAATCTTATAATGATACGACTAATACGGTAACCTTGAATTTAGCGAATACAAATAATAAAGTTAATCAATCCATAGATAGGGATACCAATCAAAAGGGAGTGCTAAAAGGTATTGGGTTTACCACAATTAACGGTGGATTACAAGTTAAATTGATAGGTAATCAAGATATTAATTATCATGCTTTTACTTTATCTAAACCAGAACGTCTTGTGGTGGATATGTTTTCTGATTATAGTCAAAAGACGACTCGAAACATTAACGACTCTATACAAATATCAAAAATTAAAAGTACTGTGCAGAAGGTATCATTCAGGCGTTATCTATGGTGGTTAGTAATGAATCGCCTATGAAAATTATCAATTCTACACAAGGTATAGCATTGTCTCAAATTGGTCAATCTCATGTAGCGGCAGTTGGGTTAAAGACGGTAAATGCTAATTTTGATAAACCATATGCAGTGAGCAAAACAGGTGAAGCGGATGTTGATAAAATACAATCTACTGGGGTGTTGCGATATACGCCTAGTAGAGGTTATTTTGTAGAAGAGAAGCGACCTTTGTTACAAGCAAAAGCTGGTAACGATACATTGTTGATTTCTGCTGTTAATGAACCGCGTCGTAACAATACGTTAACATTGTATACAAATCAGTATGGTTCCTCTACCAATACCAATCAATATGGTTATGAAGTGACTGTTAAGTCTGGGAAAGTGGTAAATCTATCAAAAGGGAATTCGCCCATAACTGAGGGGGGATATGTCCTTTCTGCACATGGCGAAGCGATTAAAGCATTAAAAACTTTGAAAGTAGGTACCCCTGTTGTACTAGAAACGAGACCAGAGTTAGCTAAAATTGATACTGATGGGGGATCCTTGTTTGAGGGAGGAACATTGGTGTTGAAGCAGGGGCATTATGTAGGTCCTAGCCATTCGCTAAATGAAAGTCGTTCGTTAATAGGTACTACGAAGGATGAAAAGTTAGTGGTTGCTGTTGTTGACAAAGCATTACCTACATCGGTGGGGGTTACCTTAGAGGAGGGTGCAGCATTACTATCTTCTATGGGGGCTATTAATGGATTTGAGTTATCTAACCAAGGTGGTGTTGATATAACAGTTAATCGAGATTATATTCATAAAACTGACAATCAATACACAGAATATAAAAATATATTGCTTATCAAATAAAAGTTGTGTGCAATTTTGTTTGAGAAAAACATTTAAATTTAGTATAATACACTTATGTATCTAATTAAAAAAGGAGGGAGCGTTATGAAAAAAACAATGTTAGCCTTAGTTGCATTAACAGCAATAGGCATTACTTCTGCAATGGCGGCCCCTGTATCATATCAAAGTGTATTAACAGGTAAAGTAGCTTCTGTTGTTAATGTTGGTGCGCCTGTTACAGAGGGACAGACATTAGTAACTGTAGAAACCTTAGCAGGTCCAATGGCGGCAGCTAAATCTACTGTAACTGGTACTGTATCTGCAGTGAATGTTACAGTAGGATCTGACGTTTCTCGTGACCAAGTCGTTGTCACAGTGGAAAGCAAATAAAGGAGATAGGAATGAAGTTTACTCATTCTTGGCGTCGGTATAGAAAAACGATACTGGCGCTTTTCTTCTGTAGTGCTCTAACATCGGTGCAGGCTGTAGATTTTATGTCTGTTAGTGATGTTGAGACCGGTATGGAAGGTATAGCAAAAACAGTAATTGTGGGAGATACCATTTCTGCTTTTGATGTAAAGGTATTAGGTGTTATGAAGGATAAAGGTCCTTCGGGTCATTTGATATTGGCAAAATTCTCAGGCCCTGTAATGGAACAGACTGGTGGTATTGCACATGGTATGAGTGGTAGCCCTGTATATATCAATGGTAAGTTAGTTGGTGCTGTAGCTTATGGTTGGGGTTTTGCAGATGGTACTATTGGTATGATTACACCTATCGAAGATATGGTGAAACTATGGAATATTCCGTATGAAAAAAATCTGACTAACATATGGTCTGACCAACAATTAATCCCTATGAAAACACCATTGATGGCTTATGGTTTTGATAGAACATCGATGGATTACTTTAAATCTAAATTACCACAATATAATTATGAAACCTATGATACGGCTTCCTCTAGTGGTGATGATATAGCTAAACCACTTGTAGATGGTGGTTCTGTAGCAGCTCTCTTAGTAGATGGTGATTTAAAACTTGGTGCTATTGGTACTGTTACTTATGTAGATGGTAATCAAATAGTAGCTTTTGGACATCCATTTTTAAAACATGGTTCAGCTAATTATTTTATGCATAATGCCAATATTTTTACCGTAGTTAAAAGTTATGAATCAGCTTTTAAATTAGGATCTATGGGTAGTGAAATCGGGACCGTAACAGAAGATCGTGGTGCTGGTATTGCTGGTGTATCTGGTGTTATTTCTAGTGGCATTCCAATGCGATTTAATCTAATTGATTTAGATATGGGGCGAGATACAGTCTCTAATGTGAAAGTTATTGAAGATAAGGAGATGACCCCTACATTAGCGGCTACGTCTTTATATAATATGCTTAATAAAACATTGGATCGTAGTGGTTCTGGTACAGCTACTATTAGTTATACTATTACGCCTAGAAATAAAAATTTAAAATCATTAACTAGAACGAATATGTTCTATAGCTCTGATTCTATTAGTGAAAAAACAGTTGATGAGTTCTATAATGTTATTGACGTGTTGATGAATAATCGTTTTATTGATTATGAAATTACTGATATTCAGGTGAAAACAAAGGTAACACAAGATAAGAAAACAGCTAAGCTCATTGATGCCACTGCATCTTCTACTATTGTTTCACCAGGAGATACCATTGTTATCGATGTCGTTCTTGAACCATATCGTGGCGATAAAATCGTTAAGGAAATTTTCTTTACTGTTCCTAAAGATAAACCTCTTGGGACCTATACATTAGAAGTTCGTGGTGGTGGAGAAATTCCTTTGCCATATGTACTGGAAAAACAGAAATACAATCTTACTGATGAAGTAATACGTCGATTAAAAGTATATAAAGATTTTGACGATTTGTTTGATGAATTGCAAAAAACAGATACGAATAATCAAATTGTTGTTGAATTCTTAGAAGATGGTATTAGCTTAGTTAATGAAGAATCATCTACAAAAGCTGTAAAAAAAGCAAAACTACGAGATGTAGAAGAGAAACCATCACCAGAGGGGATTAAGAAAAAGAAATCTACTGATGATATTGGCGATGGTAAAGATGATGATAAGAAAAAGGAAAAAACTGCAGTTGATACAGAATATATTGTACAAGGTGATGGGCAATTTACAATTCAAGTTATGGATCCACGTAAGCGAGATAAAGTGTTAGAAAAACGTGAAAAAGAAGCGAAAGCTAAGGCGAAAATGGAACATAAATTAGAATTAGAAAAACTAGAGCATTCAAAAGATAGTGAAAAAGTATCGGGTAGCAAAAATAAACAAGATGTAGCTAAGTAAGGAGGAGCACGGTGAACGTATTTGAAGTGCTAGGTCGTAAAGTAATCAATGGCCTATCTCAAGTGGGAACGGCTATGCTTCTGATTTGGCAAACTATAAAACAATTAAGAATGCTAAATATTTGGCATGTATTGCAACAAATGGCACATCTTGGGGTAGATTCGCTGCCAATTATTAGCTTAACATTACTATTTGCTGGTGGCGTTATGACCTTGCAGATTACAGATGTTCTTATTAAATACGGTGCACAAAGCACTGTAGGTGGGTTGATGGCAGTGGCTATGGGACGTGAATTAGGACCTATTCTTGTTGGAGTCGTCTTGGCTGGTCGTGTTGGTGCTGCTATTACTGCAGAGATTGGTACGATGAAGGTAACTGAGCAAATTGATGCACTCCGCGTTATGGCCGTGAATCCGATTGCTTATTTAGTTGTACCTCGTGTAGTAGCTTGTATGCTTATGGTCCCTATCCTTGCCTTTTATGGTGTTGTGATTGGCATTGGAGGTGGCTATTTTGTAGCCACATCAATTAAAGGATTAGCACCTACTACTTATTTAGATTCCATACAAATGTTTTCTACTATTTCTGATTTTACATTAGGTTTAGTGAAATCTAGCGTTTTTGGTGCAGTCATTGCTTTGGTTGGTGCCTATAAAGGGATGCAAACTAAAATGGGTGCAGAAGCAGTTGGTTTTTCCACTACTAGTTCTGTTGTAACTAGCATTATCTTAGTATTTGTATTGAATTACTTCTTATCTTCTTTGCTTTATTAAAAATCTTTACGCGAGGCATATATGATAGAATTACATGATGTAGTTGTGGCCTATGATTCTCGAGTGATTTTAGACTCTATCAATCTTACTATAGCTGATGGCGAAACATTAGTTGTTTTAGGTGGTAGTGGTAGTGGTAAAAGTACACTCTTGCGTTTGCTTATTGGCTTACAACGACCTACATCTGGTCAGATTATAGTAGATGGCATAGATATTACTACTATTTCTGAAGAAGAATTTAATAAGGTGCGCCAAAAGATGGGGATGGTATTTCAATACTCTGCATTATTTGACTCTATGAATGTAGGGGAGAATGTAGCTTTTGGTTTACGACAACATACACAAAAATCAGAGACGGAAATCTTTGATATTGTGAGTGAACGCTTGGGGTGGGTAGGCCTTAGTGGTTATGAATCTTATATGCCCAATGAATTATCTGGAGGCATGAAAAAGCGTGTTAGTTTGGCAAGAGCTATTGCATTAGATCCTACGCTGATATTATATGATGAACCTTCATCTGGTCTTGACCCGATTACGTCTGGTACCATTAGTATGCTCATTAGAGGTATGCAAGAACGATTAGGTTGTACATCTGTAGTGGTTACGCATGATATGCAGTCCGCATTTTATGTAGCCGATCGAATCGCTTTACTCGATAAAGGACGATTTGTTGAAATCTCAACAGCGGAAGAGTTTAAGCATTCTTCACATCCAAAGGTACAACAATTTATAAATGGTGAAGCAGAAGCTATCGATATAGTAACAAGGGGAGACATATAATGAAGTGGACAACGGAAGCCAAAGTAGGGGCTTTCACAATAATTGGTATAGTATTATTTATTGTAGGTATTTTATTTGTGGGAAAAGTAGATGTTTTCGGGAAACCACAAATGACTATTACAGGTGATTTTGAACAAGTAAATGGTTTGAAAAATGGGAACCAAGTTAAATTTTCTGGTGTAGCTATCGGTACTGTATCAGATATTGAAATTACATCTACAGGTGTTGTGGTGAGTATGAAAGTCGATGATAATACTAAAATTCCAATTGACTCTCAATTTACACTAGGTTCTGATGGTTTTTTAGGCGATAAATTTATTCAAATTTCACCAGGTAGTTCTAAAGTGTATTTGCATGACGGCGATGCTGTTAAAGGTGAAGGCGCAGATGCGATGGATAAAGCTATGCACAGCGCGCAAAAGCTGATGGCTGGAACAGAGCAAATGTTGCAATCTATCAATAATATTATCGGTGACCCTCAAACGCAAAGTGCACTAAAATATTCATTGCAATCTACGGCTACTATGGCAGATAATGCAGTGGCTATTACACAAAATATGGCTGATGTGACAGCGCAATTAAATGCAGCGGCGCAACAGTTTAATGCAGATGGTAATGCTGGTGAAGATATGCGTGCTATTTTAACAAATATTAAACAAACCACAGAACGAGTAGATAATATGGCACGTACTATGGAAGGAACTGTAACAGATCCAAAAGCACAAGACAATTTAAAAGAAACATTGCATAATACGGCGCAGATTTCTGCACGTGTTAATAAATTGATGGGCGGTAAGGCTTATCATAGTGAATCAGGAAACGTAGAAGGCGAAATAGGAGAAGATTCTGAAAAAAAGTCTTCCCTTAAAGTAGAACCTTCTATGGATTTACTTTATAATACTAATGAGAATGAATTGCGCGTAAATGGTCGTGTACGTTTATTTACAGATAAAGGTATGGGAGAAATTGGAGTTTCTAATTTAGGTGATGGATCTGATTTTGATTTAAATGGTGGTAAATTCATCGCATCCAAATGGTTAGTCCGTGGCGGTATTTTTGAAAATAAGCTAGGGGTGGGAATTGACTATAATCCACGTGGGTCTTTTTCACTATCTGCTGTTATGTATGATTTAAATCATCGTAAATACCGATTGCGTTCTGATATACGAATAAATAAAGACACGTATGGTGTAGTACAAATGACGAGACCTTTTGGTTCATCTAATGGAGGCACCTACTTTGGTATTAAACAAGTATTTTAAACACTTTATGTGGAGGTAAACTCATGAATAAGAAAGCCCTTTCCTTAGCTATTATTCTCTCTATGGCTACAACAGGCGCTTTTGCGACAGACGTTGTGTCTACATCTGTGAATAACAGTGCCAAATTATCAAAATATCAAAAAGAAGCAGTTCAATTGACGCAAAAACAATTAGCTCAAAAAGCAGCTCAAGGTGCTAAAACCTATGAATCGTCTATTGCATTAAATGAAGCGAATACCGTAGCTTTAGCATTAGCAAATAATAGAACTGCAAAGCAATCTATGTGGAGTTATGAGGCAAGCAAAGCTAATGTAAGTCAAGTGGCGGCTGGGAAAAATCCGTCCTTTACATATAGTTGGAGCGGTACGCGTAGTGGTGGAGATACGGGTAATGGTAAAAATGGAAGTCATAGTTTCAAACTATCGGCACCTGTATTTAGCCCTCAACTAGATGCATCCATTGATTCTGCTCGTTATTCTCGTGAAGGTGCTGGTGCTGCTTACGAAGAAGCTCTTCAACAAGCGAAATATGATGCTATTAATGGTTACTATACTTTGATTATGAATCGTAATTTAGTAGAAGTAGCAAATCAAGCTGTTCGTGACTACCAAGGTCATGTTGATAATGTAAATGCACAATATAATGTTGGTTTAGTAGCAAATTCTGATGTATTGGCAGCAAATACTAATTTAGCAGAATCTCAAACTACATTGGTAGAACGTCAAAATACAGCTAATCTTTCTGAAGCTAATTTGAACAATGTTATCGGCTATCCGGTGCAAACAGTGATTACTACAGCGGAACAAAACTTACAATACAGACCGTACAATGTTACATTAGAACAAGCAAAAGCATATGCTATGTTACACCGTTCTGCATTAATACAATCCGCTATGCAAGTAGAAGCTGCAGAAGAATCTGTTAAATCTGCAAAATATGGGTATTTACCAACCGTATCTGTTTCTGCAGGTCGTGGCTATGCTGATACAGATGGCTATATTGGTAGTGACAACAAATCTTGGAGTATTGGCGCTGGTGCATCTTGGAGTATTTGGGATGGTGGCGCTACTCAAAATGCAATTAAACAAGCCGAAGCAAATTTAGAAAAAGCGAAAGAAGCTAACTTAGCTGCTGTTGATTCCGTGAATCTTGCAGTACAACAAGCGTATTTAAATTTGCGTTCTGCTGAGCAAACTATTGCAAGTACACAAACGGCAGTAACACAAGGTCAAGAAAATTTCCGCATTGCTACATTACGTTATCGTGCTGGTGTAGGTACTAATCTTGATGTACTTGATGCAGAAACTACATTGACTACAGCTCGTAACAACTACGTTCAAGCATTGTATAAATACAATGTAAGCATTGCTGCTCTTGAACAAGCTACAGGGATACCTTTAGAAACTCTAGTTGGTGAAGGTGCAGCTGTGATTGCCAATAGTGGTGCTGAAGCTGAATTGGCAGCCTTAAGTAATACACGTAATTAATATAATATGTAGAAAACGACGTCCAGTATAGGACGTCGTTTTTTGTAATTATATTATACATATTAATGTTCTATTTCAAAGAAAATACTGTAAAGGTGGCAGAAAAAGGCTTTATAAAATATAATATATACCTATTGTTAATGTCTGGTTTATGGTAAAATTATACATATATAATGTGGTTATTTTGTAATCTGGAGTGCTCCATGATGCGAAAGAAATGGTGCTTAGTTTGTGCTGCTTTATTAGGTATTTCAGTAGGTGCTGTTAATCCTATAGCTAACCAATACGTAGCACCTATTGTACAAGAACAATTACATACATCCCTTAATGGCAGTGTTCAATACGATTCGCTATCTGTTGGCTGGAATGGTGATGTGCATTTGCAAAATCTTGTTATTCGTGACTCGGATGAGCATTTAGTTGCTACTGTCCCGAATGCATCTGTATCCTTAAACTTATCGTCTATACCTTCTATTGTATGGGGGAATACGAGTGGTGTTGGGATTATAGGTACTGTTGATTTAGATGCCCCAGATGTGCATATATGGCAGATGCCCGATGGTACTTGGAACGTAACAACCTTGATTAAATCGAGTCAAGATAGTTCTAAAAAATCCTTTAATGGCGATGTGATAGTACATAATGGGACTGCTAAATTGCAATGGCAAAATGGCAATACACATGCCATAACAAACCTTGATGGTGTATTATCTATCGATGTAGATACGATTTCTAAAGGAACTATATCAGGGGCGTTAGATAATCAATCGTTTAATGCCAATGGCTCTATTGATATGAACAAGAAAGATAACTTTGACATCTTTGTTTCGGCTAATCAACTAAATGTGGCGCCATTTATCGAGTTACTACCTGTAAATAAAAATGTAACATTTTCTACAGGTATTTTAAAAGATGCTAGGATTCAGGTTACATCTCGCGATGGTATATATTCCTTAGCGGGTAGCGTACAGTTTGAAGATGTGGCAGGGAATGTTTTATACGGTAATAAAAAAGTTTCTTTAGCCAATGGTAATGGCCGTGTATTTTTACAAGATAAACATATATTGATTTCTCGTAGTGCATTTCTCGTTAATAATCAAACTGTAAAAACTAATGGTTTAGTTGATATTGAATCGGATGATGTTGGTTTGAATCTTAATGTAGTAGTTGATTCTGCTGATATAGGTGCTTTTACAGAACAAATGATAACAGGTACTGTAGGTGGTCGTGCTCATATAGGAGGCACTAGTGTAAACCCTTTGGTTATTGCTTCTGTTAAAAGTAGTGGTCTTGGGTACAATGGTTATTTTATTGATAATGCCGAAGCGGATGTGATGTACACTGATGGTGTGGTTACGTTAAAACAAGGTACAGCATTTATTGGCGATGGTCATATCAAAGGCGAGGGGCGATATCGCATCGATTCAAGTGATTTTGATGTTTCTATGACGATGCATAATGTGAATGTAGCAGCTGCTAGTGCAGGATTACCTGAACCGATGGCGGGCATTTTAAATGGTTCTGTTAAAGCGGTAGGTAAGAATAATACCGTTACTGCCTTACAAGGATCTATTGTAGCTGATACTGTATCTGTACGTGGTGTTACCATCGATACTGTACAGGGAACATTTGATTATGATGGAAATGCCACAAATGTGGCCCTCAATGGCGCTGTGGGAACAGGTACTTTCAGTGGTTATGGTACCTTACTAGATTCTGATTTGGATTTATCAGTATCTGGCAATTTACTAGATGTATCGAACTTTAAAAATTTGGTAGGTGCTGATATTGATGGTTATATAAATGCAACTGCTACTATAAAAGGGGCTATAGATAATCCGAATATAGTCGGTTCTATCGCTAGTGGAGAGCTTCACTATGGTGGTGCACATTTCAATTCTATTAACGCTGATTTTGAAGTTGCAAATCGTGTATTGGCTATAAATAATGGTCGTATTAGTGATGGTAATGGCAACTATGCTATGGATGGTACCTTTGGGTTAGATACTAAATCTTTAGAATTAGAACTCAATGCGACAGCTACGAGGATTGAGAATTTAATTAGACCGTTCACTGATGTGCCTATTACAGGTTGGTTTGAAACACATAATAAAATTACTGGTACTGTGGAGAATCCTCGTATTGTGGGAGAATCACATTTATATGATGGTTCGCTATATGGCAAGCTCATCAGTGATGCTCGTGCGTCTTATACCGTAGATAATCAAGAGCTAAGATTATCCTCTATTAGCATCAAAGGTTATGGTGCCACAATAACTGGTAGTGGTACGGCATCTAGGGATAAGCTTGACATTGATTTTGTAGGCGATGATATCGATGTAAAACGATTGCTTATTAATACTGATTACGATGTAGATGGGTATGTATCGGCTAAGGGTCGAATTCAAGGAAATGTAAATGACCCTCGATTTTATGGTGTGATTAATTCGAAAGCGCTTACCATAAATGGTGAAACTATTTCTAATTTATTTGGTATGCTATATATTGACTCGGCGGTCATAAATTCCGAGAACCTTTCTTTTGATGAAGAAAATGGCGGTCATTATAAGGCAAAAGGAGGCATGTCCTTAGTCGGGGATCATCGTTTATTTGGCTCCTTAGATGTACAGGGCGGTCGTGTTAATAACTTACTTGAACTTTTAGGAAAATCAGTGCCAAATCTAGATGGATCCTTAAATGGCGCTATGGATATTGCTGGTACCCGTGATAATCCTAGCGTGCATGTCGTAGGTACCGTAAAAGATGTGACTATTGATAAACAAGTTGTTGGGGATGCAGAGGTAGATGCAGGATTAGAAAACCGTAAAATAACCGTTAAAACGATGAAACTACCTGTTGGTGATGGGATTATTGCTGCAGGGGGATCTATGGATTTAGATGGCGATTCAGATATACAAGTTGCTCTTCGCAATGTAGATGTGAAACAATTCATCCCATTGATTGGTAAGGATATTAATGCTACCGGTTCGGTTACAGGTGTTGTAAATATGACGGGGAAAACACAAAATCCTAAAATTGAATTATCTGCTAGTCTTGTAGATGGTTCATTTAATGGTGTTTCCATTGATCAAGCATTTATGTTGGCAACAATGGAAAATCGTGTAATTAATATCCAACGTATTCAAGGTGATAAAGGAGTTTACAAACTAAGTGCTTATGGTAAAATCCCATTGGCAGCTATTTATACATCTGGTTATTTAGATGCTAATGATAGCAAAGCTATGGATATGACCATAGACTTTAATGATGCTGATATGGCCGTACTTCCATTGATGTTATCATCAGTAAAGGATGCGACTGGACAATTAAAAGGGCTTGTTCATATTACAGGAACCATTGATCAACCAGAGGCGTATGGCACTGTATCTATCCGAAATGGAATGATTAGCATTGATAAAATTGGAAACCCAATAAATAATATCGATGCAGACCTTATTTTTTCAGGACAACAAGGCGATTTCCAATCTCGTTTTATAATGGGTAAGGGGACTGCAGGTCTTGCTGCTAAGGTTAATTGGGAAGGTCATATAATGACTAATTATCGGATGGCAGCTCAGTTAGAAGGTATTGATTTAGCTAATGAATATGTATCAGGTCCTCTAAAAGGTGAACTATATATTGCTGATAGAGATGGAATTCCTACATTGATGGGTCATATTGATCTAGAGGATATGAAACTTAAGATTCCGCTTTCCTATGAAAGTAGTGAAAGTACTAAAAATCTTGGTATGGATGTTACTGTACATGCTGGCAAAAATGTACGGCTTTATGATAGAACTTTATACGATATGACCATTGGTGGCGATGTACATTTTGGTGGGTCTGTATTTTATCCGGAAGCTCGTGGTCAGTTTAATGTGGATAATGGTACTTTTAAATACTTAAGTCATACATTCGCTATTACAAAAGGAACGGCTAATTTTGTAAATGGTTCGTATTTACCACGACTTCAATTAGATGCGGAAACGACGACTAATAATTATACGATAATGATTGGTGTCAATGGTACTGTGGATCAAATGAATTTAACACTTAAATCTGATCCGCAACTATCAAGAAAACAAATTATTTCTATGCTAACCTTTGGTAGAGGTACATCAACTAATAGTAGCTCCATTTCTAATGAAGATGCAAATGCTATAGCAGTTGCTGGCGTGCAGATGTTTGCGTTCGGGTATGTTCAAGATGCATTGCAAAATACTTTGGGACTTGATCGTGTTAATATAACAACTGGATCTATCGATCCTGATGAACCGACCAACCATGATACAGCAGGCCATTATAATATTGAAATAGGTAAATATATCTTGCCTAGAACGATGATCACTTATACACAAGGAATTAATAATAGCCAAACTAAATATGGTGTAGAGTATTCTGTAAAGAGAAATTTGAAATTGACAAGTTGGCATACTTCTAAAGGGAATACATATTTAGGTGGTCGTTGGACACGCGAATTTTAATGTTATGACTATAACGGAGATACTTATATTTGTCTTCGTTATAGTCATTTTGATTTTATAAAATTGATTTAAAGTAGTACTCATTCCCAGTATTATATGCTATAATAATAAAGATTTAACACTCTTTAAGAGGGATAGATTTTAGGAGGAATTTATGTTAACAAAGAAAGCCTATAAAAGTATGCTGGCAGCGTCAGTATTGACTACCATTATGGGGACTGGCAGTGTATTTGCTGCAGAAATACAAGCAGGCTATACTCCAGATATGAATATAGTGACTAGTACTGATATGGCTACTAGACGAGATGTGCGCACAGAAACAAATCTGTATAATGAACAAAATACAGTTGTAACTAATGCTGCTGATGAAACTGATGCGGCAATATTAGCTGCTCGTGGGGATACTGCATTATCTCAAGATGGTACTGTTGTACAAGGTTCTGATGGTACAGTAACCGTTAATAATGCAGCATTAAAAACAGATGACAATCAAGTTAAAATGATTTCCAAAACTACTGGTGGTACAGATTTGGACAAAGCTGCGGAAAATGGTCAAACACAAACTGTTACATCTATTGAGGCACAATATGTAACATCTGTTAATGCAGAAACAGTAAATCCGTTTGTTGGTAAAACAATTTCTGGCATCTCTATTTCTGGTGTATCTGAAGCACAAGCGGTACAATTAATGCCGATTCTTACTGAGAAGGTAGGCGATGTAGTTGCCGTTGATAATATACTTAAAGATGTGCAAAATTTAGGTAATACAGGTTATTTTTCTGAAGTTAACCCAATTTTTACTACCGTTCCAGAAGGTGTAAAATTAGATTTTGCAGTAGTCGTTAATCCAGTTGTGCATGGTGTTACATTTGAAGGTAATACTGTTTATACATCAGAAGTATTAACTAATTATATGGCTCTACCACAAGATCAAGTGCTAAACTCTGTCTATGTGGGACAAAAAATTCAAGGTATTAATGCTGCATATGCGCGCGATGGATATATGTTGGCTCACGTAGATGGCGTGGCAGTAGATGATAATGGTATTCTCCATATTCGCGTAGTAGAGGGTGTAGTAGAAGATATCATCCCTGCAGGAAATAAAAAGACTCGCGATAAGGTTATCACTCGGGAATTTGTACAAAAGAAAGGTAAACCGTTTAACAAGTTCTTGGTTCGTCGATCTGTAGAACGGGTATATAACTTAGGTTTCTTTGATGATGTAAATGTAAGAATGTTACCAGGCAATGAAAATCCTAATAATGTTATTATCGAAGTCGATGTGTTAGAACATAAAACAGGTACTGTTACCTTAGGTGCAGGCTACTCTAAATCTGATGGCTTGGTGGGTATTATCGAATTTGGGGAAGAAAATTTCCGAGGTACAGGTGATAAATTTAAAGTACATTGGGAAATCGGAGGTAAAGATAATTACAAAAATTATCAAGTATCTTATTTGAAACCTTGGATTGATAGTAAAGGGACTTCCCTTGGTTTTTCATACTTTAATCGCGAAGATGAATACACTGATTACAATGAAAATGGTTCTGAAGTGGCAGAATATAATAAAAAATCTCGTGGATTTAACATTTCTTTTGGACGCCAAACAGGAGAATATACTCGTGATTATTTAACCCTAGAGTCTCGTAAAGATGAATATAAATGGGATGATGATGACAGTTCAGGATACCGATATGACAGAAATGCTGGGGCAGGTAATCGTTGGGATAATGGCAGCTATAATTTTGCCGATGATAACTATGTAGAAAACAACTTTGGACGTATTAATTCTGCTACATGGCAAAAAGTATATGATTCCCGTGACAATATTTATGAACCAACTCGTGGTCGTCGTATTTCTTATACTGCACAATGGGCAGGTCATGGCTTAGGCGGTGATTTTGATTTCTATAAATTTACTGCTGAAACGCGGATGTATAAAAAAATAGGTGCTAAAAATGTCTTGGCATTCCGTGCTCGTGCAGGTTTTATCCAAGGTGATGCACCATATAGCCAATTGTTCACTTTAGGTGGTGCAGACTCTTTACGTGGTTATGAAGATGACCAATTCCGCGGTAAAAAAATGTATAATGCTACTTTGGAATTCCGATTCCCATTAGTTAAAAAAGTCACTGGTGTTTTATTCGCTGATATCGGTGATGCTTGGGATGCGCCTAATGTTACATGGTATGATAGTAAAAAATCCTTTAACTATGGCGTTGGTGCCGGCGTCCGTGTCACTACACCTATTGGTCCAGTAAAACTTGATTATGGTGTTGGTAAGGACGAAAATAAATTCCACTTTAGCTTTGGTACACAATTCTAATATTGATATGTATTATGGTGAAAGCTCCTTCTCAGAGGATGCTTTCACCAATATCTCTATTAAGGGCAGTACAAAAATAGTTTATGTATAAACATATGAAACTATTATGTATTGTCAAAATCTATAATTTCAGAAATGAGGAAATTTAATTATGATGAGAATGATGAATAACAAGACGAATGTGAAGATATTCTCTATTGTTATTGCTGCGGTGTTTATTATTGGTATTGGTGCATTAGCGTATACTCAAATGGCAACGCCTGGCGTTAGTGCCGCAAGTAATATAGGTGTTGTAGATACATCTCGCATGATGTCTCAAGAAAACCCAGTTTTTCTTAAAGCTGCCAGTGATTATACAGCATACCGTAATCAATTGACTACGGAAGCACAAACTAAAATTGATGCTGCACAAGACGATGCAACAAAACAAAAAATTGCAGATGAAACAAGTACTACATTACAAAATAAAGATATGGAAATGGCAAAAGAAGTACGTGAAAAAACGATGGACGCTGCTAAATCCGTAGGTGAGGCAAAAGGTTTGAGCGTTGTCATGACGAAAGATACCGTATTGTATGGTGGTGTTGATATTACAGACCAAGTGCTTAAAAAACTGGCTTCTGATGCAAAATGATGTATTATTAGGCGTCAATAAAGGTAACCTGTATGAAATTAGATAAAACATATATAGGGTTAATCGCTTTCTTGCTAGTTGCATTAATAGCGATGTTCGGTGCTTATCGCTTTGTTACCAATCATCAAAACAATGGCCCTTCTATAGGTGTGGTTAGATTGGATGATGTGTTGGAAATGAATCCATCCTACGAAGATTATAAATTAGCGAAAGATGAATTATCACAATTGCAACATCAATATTCGATGGAACAAATGGCATTGAATCAAAAAGCACAATTGCAAGAAGAACAATTAAAAAACGTAGCGTTAAATGATACGTTAACAGATGCGCTCAATGTAGAATTGCAAACGCGTATAGGTATTAAGGAACAAGAATTAAACCAAAAGTTAAATGCTAAACGAGCGGAGTTATCTGCTAAGTATTTGTCAGAGTTGAAAGAGGCGCATAATGCGTACGATTTAGAGATTGTAAATTTACAATTAGATTTGTATGCCTTTGATAGTCGCATCTATATTGATGAAGCACAAAAAAATGCGGCAGATGCTGAAAAGGCTGAAAAAGAAGCTCGATTAAAGGCGTTGTTGGAAAAGAGAAAGCCATCTAATGTTGATATTGAACAGATTCAACAAAAAATTCAATCTGAATTAGAGCCTATGAAACGTGAAGGGGAAGCGGAATTAAAACAATATGCTGAAACTATTCAAGCTGATTTAGTAAAAAAACGAGATACTATGATGCAAACACAGGTACAAGAAGTTATGGCGAAACATAATTTGCCTGTTCCGCAGGAGTGGAATGATAGCTGGGCGCAACGTTTATCTGATAAAGAAGCAGAAGTAAATGCGCTTCATGATGCTTTATTAGAAGATATTCGAATGAGAGCTAGTGTGGTTGCCAATGAACAGCAGTTAGATTTAGTTTTAATCGATGATGGTGGAAATATAAAAGGACTCGACATTACTGATGCTATAAAAGCGTCTTATCGAGTTCAGTAAGGAGTAAATCAATGAATAAAAAAATGAAATCTTTAGTATTAGGTGCAACATTGTTAGTAGCATTACCAATCTTAGGTGGTTGTGGCAATAATAATATTGGTTATGTAGACTCTATGAAAGTAGCTAATAGCACTGAAAAAGGATTAGCTATTACAAAAGAAATTAATGCAAAAGATAAAGAATTACAAGCTAAAGTTGCTGCTGCTGATGAAGCATCTAGACAACAAGTGATTCAACAAGCTCGTCAAGAATTTACAGCATTTTCAAATGCCAAAGCATCTGAATATAGACAATATCAAGAACAACAAATTAATGAATTAGTAAAAGAGAAAAAACTTGATGTTATCATCGAGAAAGGCGCTGTTGTTGGTGGCGGCACAGATGTAACTGACGATTTAATCAATAAAATGGGCAAAGCATCCGATGCTGATATTAAAGCTGCTGAAAATGAAGCTAATGCAGCAGCTAGTCAGGATGCTCAAGCACAGGCTCAACCTCAAGAGTCAGCCCAATAGATCTGAATTAGTTTAGGGGGAATGCAACAGTGGATAAAACTGTACTGGAATTAGCAACATTAGTAAATGGTCGCGTTGTAGGTGATGAATCTGTAGTTATTACAGAAACACGTGGATTTGAGCAATCTGTACCGCAAGCGATTACTTTTGCTATTGGAGAATATGTAGAATATATTGGATTGTGTAAAGCTGGCGCTATTATTTTAGAAGAAGAAGTTAATGATGCGCCTATGACTCAAATTATCGTAGACAATGCTAAAGCTGCATTTGCTCAAATTTTGCAATTATTTCACCCTCCAGTAGTGGTGCCACGTGAAATTCATCCTACCGCTATTATTGGTGAAAATGTATCTATTGGTGAAAATGTAGCCATTGGTGCATACTGCGTAATTAATGATAACGCTGTTATTGGTGACAATGTAACAATTCGTCCATATGTGTATATTGGACATAATACGCGTTTGGGTAATGATTGTGATATTTATGCGGGGGCTATTGTACATGAAAATTGTGTATTAGGTAATCGTGTAGTACTTCGAGCAAAAGCTGTTATCGGTGGAGAGGGCTTTGGTTTTGCTACTGAGGACGGTATACATACACATATTCCTCAAGTGGGTAATGTAGTTCTTGAAGATGATGTAGAAATAGGCTCTTGTACGACTATCGACAATGCTACCATGGGATCTACATTAGTGCGAAAAGGAACTAAAATAGATAATCTAGTTCATCTTGGGCATAATGTGGAAATTGGTGAAAATTGTTTCCTCATCGCTCAAGTAGGTATCGCAGGTAGTACAAAGTGTGGCAATAATGTTATCTTCGCAGGACAAACAGGATGTACGGGTCATATTACAATTGGCGATAATGCTAAATTTGCAGGTAAGACTGGGATTACAGGCAATGTGCCAGCAAACGCAATTATGGCTGGTTATCCAATGCGTCCTCATAAAGAATGGCTAAAATTAGCTGCTTATGAAACCCGTTTGCCAGATATGACTAAAACGATTAAACAGTTACAAAAAGAAATTGACGCTTTAAAAGCACAGCTGAAGGAGAGCTAATGCATCTATGTATAGGTTTATGAAGTTGTTAAGTGCCCTCGTATGTATGTTGCCACATGGGATACAATATGCACTAGGCACGCTGTTGGGGGAAATTGCTTGGCTTGCAGTGCCACCTAAACGTAAACGGCTAGCTATTGGGCAAATTTTATTTTGTAAAATCACAGATGATCCTACAGAGGCGAAGCGTATTGCAAAATCTAGTACTACTCGTTTTGGACGTATGATTATAGATGTATTACGATATCCAGAGATTAAAGATGGTGATTATCTCGATATGATTGAATTTATCAATCGCGAGTATTTAGATGACGCTTTAGCCGATGGTAAAGGTGCTATTGTAGCAGCTATGCATAGTGGTAACTGGGAATTACTTGGTGGCGTTCTTGCATCTGAAGGCTATCCACTTATTTCGGTAGCCATGAAACAGAAGGGTGATGCAGATAAATTTATTAATGAGTACCGTCGATTAATGCATCAACATGTTACATATAAGACTGGTGTTAGAGAAATGGTAAGAGAACTTAAAAATGGTGCATTTTTAGGTTTGATTATGGATCAAGATCCTGGTGATGATGGTGTATTAGTACCGTTTTTTGGCTATGAAACATTAACAGCTGTTGGCCCGGCTGTACTTGGACGTATGCAGGACGTACCGATTATATTTGTAACTATGCATTATAGTCCATACTCAGGTAAACATGAACTTGTAGTACATCCACCAATTTATGCGGAGAAGACTGATGATAAAAAACGTGATGTAGCTGTTACAACAACATTATTAAGTGAATTTATGGAAGATTATATCCGTAGATATCCAGAAGATTGGTTTTGGTTACATAACCGTTGGAAATGGACTCGTCGTTATTATGGGGACAAAATTGAAACTCCACCAGATGTGTATCATTAAATCTATAGATGTATCACTAGTTAGATTCAATTGATAAAACGGCATTATATGTGTTTGTAAAAATATATATGATGCCGTTTTTTTTTTTGGCTTTCATAACGAGAAATACTGTTAAATTCTTGTAACAGCTATGCAAATAGGGTATAATACATTATGGTGTATAGTAAACGTGAATTTACATATGAAAGGACTTTCTTATGAGTAAGCCACAACAAACAATTAAACAGGCTGTTTCATATCAAGGGATTGGCCTTCATAGCGGAGAACCAGTAACAATGGTTTTCAAACCGGCACCAGATAATACCGGTATTGTGTTTGTCCGTACGGATATCGAAGGTATGCCTTCTGTGCGAGCACACATTGATAATGTGACGAACACTATTCGAGCTACTACATTAGAAAATGGTGATGCCAAGGTTTTCACTGTAGAACATGTTCTAGCTGCGTTCAGTGCTATGAATATTGATAACTGCTATATTGAAATGGATTCGCCTGAACCTCCTGTAGGAGATGGTAGCAGTGCTGTTTTTGTAGATTTAATTTTACAAGCAGGTATACAAGAGCAAAAGAGTTTGCGCCAAGTATACAAAGTGAAGAAAAGCCATACAATTTATGATGGTCATCGATTTATACTTATCGTACCTTATGATGGGTATCGTGTAACGTTTACCTCTGTAAATCCTCATCCACTACTTGGTACACAGCAATGTGATTTCGATGTAACACCAGAGTATTTTAAGGAACATATCAGTGCAGCTCGGACTATTGGATTTGTAAAAGAATTAGAACAATTACAAGCTATGGGTCTCGCAAAGGGCGGTAATACAGATAATGCATTAGTCTATGATGACGAAACATGTTTGTCTGTACCTAGATTTGATGATGAACTAGTTCGCCACAAAGCTCTTGATGTTATAGGGGATTTATATTTACTAGGCCCTATTGAAGGCCATGTAATTGCGTTAAAATCGAGCCATGAACTAAATTCTTGCTTGGCTCGTAGTATAATGGAAGAAATAAGGGAGACACAGCAATGATTCTTAATCATGAAGATATTTTAGAAATTTTACCACATCGTTACCCAATGCTTTTGGTAGATCGAATTATCGAACTTGAGCCAATGAAACGTGCTGTAGGCATTAAAAATGCTACATTTAATGAATTATTCTTCCAAGGTCATTTCCCTGGTAACCCTGTTATGCCTGGCGTATTGTTAACAGAAGCAATTGCACAAGTTGGTGGTATTGCATTATTATATCCAGAAGAAAACAGAGGGTTAACACCTATGTTTACAGGCATTGACAAGGTGCGTTTCCGTCATCCAGTAAAACCAGGAGATGTAGTTCGTATGGAAGTGGATATTGTTAAGATAAAAGGTCGTATGGGCAAGGTAGAAGGTCGCGCTTATGTAGGCGACAAACTTTGTGCTAGCGGTGAATACATGTTTGCCCTTGTATAATAGACTTAAGGAGTGATTATAGTGATAGTTGTAGGCATGGAACATGCGGAATCCAACATCCATAGTACAGCCATTGTACATCCGAATGCTAAATTGGGCAAAGATGTTATCGTAGGACCCGGTGCAGTTATTGGGGAAAATGTAATTATTGGAGATGGCACACAAATTGGTGCTAATGTTGTCATTGGAGGGTGGACAACCATAGGTAAGCGTTGTGAAATTTATCCAAGTGCTTCCATTGGTTTAGAACCGCAAGATTTAAAGTTTAAAGGCGAAAAAAGCTATTGTCATATTGGTGATGAAACTGTTATCCGTGAGTTTGTAACGATTAGCCGAGCTACTGGAGAAGGTGAAGAAACTCGTGTTGGTAATAATTGTTTGCTTCAAGCGTGTACTCATGTAGCACATAATTGTATCGTTGGCAATAATGTTATTATGAGTAATTGTGCTGGATTGGCCGGTCATGCTGTAGTAGAAGATCGCGTTGTTATTGGTGGACTTGCAGGTGTACATCAATTTGTAAAAATTGGTCGCAATGCTATGGTTGGTGGCATGGCGAAAGTGGTACAAGATATACCGCCATATGTAATTGCAGATGGTCAACCGGCACGTGTTATCGGCTTAAATTCTGTAGGTTTATCTCGTGCAGGTATTTCCGAGGAAGTGCGCCGCAATTTGAAACAAGCATTCCGTATTATTTATCGTTCTGGATTTAGTTTATCTCGAGCTATTGAAGAAATGGAGATGCAATTGGATTCTTCCCCAGAAATTGAAAACTTATTGCGCTTTTTGCGTAATGCTGATCGTGGTATTATGCGTACACGTCGCGATTAATAAAACACTCTACATTTTGAATTGTTCAATATGTAGAGTGTTTTATTTTCATACTTTCATAGTAAAAAACACTGTTTTATAGTAAAATATACTGTATATGAGTATGTCTAAATATAGAGAAATTCATAGTCGAATTGATATAAATTGCAAGGAATTAATATAAGTGGATGGTTTCCACATTGGAGGTATAGTCGTGGCAAAGGTAGGTTTAATTGCAGGTATTGGCGTTTTACCTGTTGAGTTCATGCGTGCCGCTCATATTTTGGGACATCAAGTCGTTGTTATTGGTGTGGTACCTGATGTAGATCCTATACTAGAACAAGAAGCAGATGTATTTTATTCCATTGGAGTTGCTAAATTAGGTAAAATTTTCAAGACTTTGAAAAGTGAAGGTGTTACTGAGTTAACTATGCTTGGTAAAGTAACTAAAGAAATTCTCTTTAAAGGTTTATCTTTTCCGGATTTGAAAACATTAGGGGTTTTACGACGCCTGAAAAATCGTAAAGATGATACCATCATGTTGGCCATCGTAGATGAACTAGAAAAAGAAGGCTTTTCAGTTTTAGATCAAACAGCATATTTAAAGCCTTTCATGCCAAAGGTCGGTGTGCTTTCTAAAAAGCAGCCCACCGAAGAACAATGGGCTGATATTTGCTTTGGATTTGAATTAGCAAAACAAATGGGGGGACTCGACATCGGACAAACTGTTGTGGTTAAACATAAGGCGGCTATGGCTATCGAAGCTATTGAAGGAACTGACAAATGTATTCTACGCGGTGGCGAATTAGGTCGTGGCGAATCTGTTGTAGTAAAAACAGAAAAGCCAAACCAAGATGTTCGTTTTGATGTACCTGCGGTAGGTATTAAAACCTTGATGTCTATGATCGATAGTGGTTGTAATGTGTTGGCTGTGGAGGCAGAAAAAACGATATTTGTGCAGCAACAAGAAGTATTAGAATTGGCGAACCGTCATAATATCGTTATCTGTGCAGTGAACCAAGCATTTGTAGATGCTAGAAAGGATTAATCATGAAAATCATGTTTTCCGCTGGAGAAGCATCTGGCGATACTCATGGTGCTAGTGTAGCTAAAGCACTTCGTGAAATATATCCTTCTGTAGAGATGTTTGGCATGGGTGGGAACCTCATGGACGAAGCAGGTGTGCGTATTGTCTATGATATTAAAAATTTAGGAGTGATTGGTCTTGTTGAAATCGTTAAATCATTACCTAAGTTTTTTAAACTGCGTACTTATTTAAAACGCATCATGATGAAGGAACGACCAGATGTGTTGGTATGTATCGATTATCCAGGATTTAATATGAAACTGGCAGAGGTGGCTCATCAATTGGGAATCCCTGTACTCTATTATATTGCACCAACTATTTGGGCTTGGCATAGTAGCCGAGGCAAAACTATAAAAAAATATGTTACCAAGGTAGCATCTATTTTTCCTTTTGAAGCAGAAGCATATAGTAAATATAATTGTGATGTAGAATTCGTAGGTCATCCTCTTGTAGATATCGTTCATCCAACTATGTCGGTAGATGAAAGCATGACTTATTTTAATGCACGGGCAGAAGCTAAACGGGTACTCCTTATGCCGGGGAGTCGTAAACAAGAGGTATTATCCTTACTAGATGTAATGCTAGAAAGTGGAGAAAAACTATTGCAATCTCATGAAGATGTGCAATTTTTCTTGCCTCGTGCTCATACGATAGACCGATTTGAGTTAGAAACTTTCATCAAAGAACGTCGCGTACCAGTGACGATTACAGAAGACCATACCTATGATTTGATGCAAATTTGTGATGTGTGTCTCGCTGCATCCGGTACGGCTACATTAGAAACGGCGATGATGGAATTGCCAACTATATTGCTTTATAAAGTATCTCCTATTACTTATGGAATAGGAAAAATGGTGGTGAATTTATCACATGTAGGGTTGCCTAATATTATAGCGGGCAAAGAGGTAATACCAGAGTTATTGCAATCTGATGTATCTGCAGATAATATTGTGGAACATATGTTACCACTGTTAGATGATTTAAAAGAAAATGAACACATGCGTCAAGAGTTGCGCACAGTAAGAGATAAATTAGGTGAACCTGGTGCGGTAAAACGCGTAGCAGAACTCATTTATAGCCTAGGTAAGGAGAATAGTAATGAATAGTTACTCACGGTTGTTATATTTTGTGAGGCCTTATTACAAGCGAATGATATTTGCTGTCATCTGTATGATTATCGCTGCAGCGGCCTATTTAGTGGTGCCGTGGCTCATCAAAAATGTAGTAGATGAAGTATTGGAAGATAAAAATATTTTTATGCTCAACCTCATTGTAGGTGCTATTGTACTTATCTTTCTAGTACGTGGATTTGCTACTTATGGACAGACTTACAATATGTCCTATATTGGTCAACGGGTCATTATCGATGTGCGAGAAGCGATTTTCAAACATTTACAACGCTTATCTTTATCCTATTTTGATCGTCGTAAAACTGGCGTTATCATGAGTAATCTCACCAATGACGTAGCAGCGCTTCAATCGGCAGTAGTGGACAACTTAATTTCATTTATTACCGAGTCTGTTACATTAATTGGTTCTTTAGTATCTATGTTCTTAATCGACTGGAAACTGACATTAGTTACCTTTACTACAGTGCCTGTAGTATTAGTGATTATCAATGTTTTTGGAAAACGCCTTAGATTAGCGGGACATGATGTGCAAGGACGTATTGCTGATATTACGGCATTATTGCAAGAAATCATTTCTGCTATTCGAGTTGTGAAATCCTTCGCTCGTGAAGACTTTGAAGTGAAACGGTTTGAAGCAGAGAACAAGCGCAACTTTAATGCAGTTATTAAAGCTACAAAATTAACTAGTTTGTTGAGTCCTATGGTAGAATTCTCTGCAGCTATTGCAGTAGCTGTTATTCTTTGGTATGGTGGCTATTCTGTTGTTACTGGTACTATTACGGCAGGTTCTTTAATTGCATTCTTAATTTATGCTATTAATTTGTCTAATCCTGTTAAGCGTTTGAGCCAAGTATATGGTAATATTCAAAAGGCTTTAGCTGCGGCTGATCGTGTATTTGAGATTCTTGACACTAAAACAGAAGTTAAAGAACGAGAAAATGCTAAGGTATTACCTGATATTAAAGGTGATGTGGAATTTAAACATGTACATTTCTCCTATGACGGCGATAAACAAGCTTTGCAGGATTTCAATTTATCTGTTCACGCTGGTGAAAGCGTGGCCCTAGTAGGTCCGTCTGGTGCAGGTAAAACGACATTGGCAAATTTATTACCTCGTTTTTATGATGTAACAGGTGGCTCTATTACCATTGATGGATTAGATATTAAAGATGTAACTTTTAAATCGTTGCGTAATCAAATCGGCTTAGTGCCACAAGAAACGGTACTGTTTAATGCAACTATTAAGGAAAATATCTTGTATGGTCGCTTAGATGCTACTGATGAAGAAGTGTATGAAGCGGCGCGTGCTGCTAATGTGTTAGAGTTTACTGATAAAATGACAGATGGGTTACATACTGTAGTTGGTGAACGGGGCAGTTCTCTATCTGGTGGTCAACGTCAACGTGTGGCTATTGCACGTGCTATTTTGAAAAACCCAAAAATTCTTATTCTTGACGAGGCTACATCTGCATTGGATACAGAAAGTGAAAAATTAGTGCAAGAAGCGTTGGAGCGTCTTATGGAAGGTCGCACAGCCTTTGTCATTGCCCATCGTTTAAGTACAATTCAAAATGCACATCAAATCGTTGTGCTTAATCAAGGTCAATTGGTAGAGAAGGGGACTCACCAAGAATTATTGGCCTTAGAAGAAGGTTTATATAATCATCTTTATTCTGTTCAATTCTCCAATAAAGGATAAATATGTACTGGATATATAACGTATTGCTCATAATTTATTGGATAGGCCTCATACCGGTCATCCTATACCGTCTCGCATTTGAAGAGGGTTTTTACGAGCGTATTAAACAAAGTGCAGGATATATGCCTGCATCATTATTGAAAAAAATAGAAGGACGCCGAGCTATATGGGTTCATGCCGCATCGGTTGGGGAAATTGTAGCTACTAGTCCGTTGGTGAAAGAGGTAAAAAAGGAATTTCCAGAAGCAGTAGTTGTTGTTTCAGTAGTTACCGCTACGGGGCACGCTATGGCGCACCGTATTATTCCTGAAGCAGAAGGTATTATCTTTTTTCCTCTCGATTTACCATATTTAACAAGAAAAATCCTTCATATTATTAAACCTATAACCATTTTATTAGTAGAAACAGAAATTTGGCCAAACTTTTTGCGTATTGCAGAATCCGAAAAAATTCCTGTTATGATGGTTAATGGTCGTATCTCTGATCGCAGTATGAAACGCTATCGCTATATTAGTGCTTTTACAAAAGAGATGTTAAGTTCTATTGAACGATTCTGTATGCAATCTAGTTTTGATGCGGATCATATTAGTCGTTTAGGTGCTGATGTAAAAGAAATTACCGTTACCGGTAATATGAAATATGATCAAACATATGCTACTGTTACTGATGAAGAAAAACAGATGCTTCTTGATGAATTTGGGTTTGGACATAATCACCCTATTATTGTGGCTGGTAGCACTCATAAAGGGGAAGAAGATGCTGTGTTTGAAACCTTTAAACAAGTGTTAGAGGAATATCCTCAAGCTCGTTTACTTATTGCACCACGGGAAATTTACCGTGGTCATGATGTTCAGGCGTTGGCGAAGAAGTATGGCTTATCTGCTATCTGTCGTAGTGATATGATAGAGCCGGTTCATGGTGCTATTCCTGTAGTGGTTCTTGATACGATAGGGGAATTAGGTCGTCTTTATAGTCTAGGGGATATTATATTCGTAGGTGGATCTTTAGTGAAAACTGGGGGACATAATATTTTAGAACCTGCTGCTCATGGAAAACCAATTCTAGTAGGTCCTCATATGTTTAATTTTAAGGAGATTTTTAACCTACTTAACTCCCGTAATGCTTGTGTGCAAGTGAAAAACCAGAGCGCTTTAACAGATATGGTTTTACATTTGTGTAAACATCCTGAATTAGCTGAAGAAATGGGACGTAATTGTCTCAATATTATTCGTGAAAATCGAGGAGCTACTAGACGTAATACCAAAGAATTACGTCAACTATTTGAGTCCCATCACATTATTCCTTAATTGGTACACTCATAGGAGGGTTAGTCATGAATGGTGAAGACTTATTTAAACGCATCGTCAGTGGTGAAGATACATCCATTCTCGGCTCTGTTGCGAGAAGCAGCTTAGGATTTCTCAGCAAAGGCTATGAAAAAGTCGTTACAATGCGCAACAAAAAATTTGACACTGGTGCTAGTGTGACCTCTGTTGGCATTCCTGTTATTAGCGTTGGTAATATTACCGCTGGTGGTACAGGTAAGACCCCTATGGTTCGGTTTATCTGTGATGTATTAGGTCAAAAAGGATATCACCCCACTGTATTAAGTCGTGGATATCGTGCTAAGGATAATAGCGAAAGTATTGTTATTTCAGAACACGGTAATATCCTAGTAGAACCGGAGGAGAGCGGTGATGAAGCTTGGCTTCTTGCTAAGGTTTTGCCTACAGCTAGCGTTATTATTGGTCGTAATCGGTCTATATCGGCACAAATGGCCATCGATGAACTCGGTGCGGATTGTCTCGTTATGGATGATGGGTTTCAACATCGCGCCTTACATCGGGATATAGATATTGTTTTGATTGATGCATCAAACCCATTTGGGTATGATCATGTGTTACCACGTGGTTTATTGCGCGAACCTTTAGAGGGTTTAAAGCGAGCTAATAGTATTGTTCTGACCAAAGTAGATCAAGTTGATCCAGGTACTGTGGCGGTTATCAAAAAAAGATTGTCTACTATGCTACCACATGTACCTATTTATGAAACAATTCATAAACCTAATCGCATATATACATTGGAGGAATGGGCACAAGGCATGGATGGGCATACTATCGGTTATGGGCAAGAACATTCTATTATGGCTGTAAGTGGTATTGGTAATCCTCAATCTTTTACTAAGACTTTAGAATCTTGTGGATATCAAGTGGTACATACTATGGGATTTGGGGATCACCATGATTTTTCCAATGATGATGTGGTTGATATTTGGAAAGCGGCTTTTGCACATAAGGCAGATGCTATTATGATTACTGAGAAAGATGCAGTTAAACTAAGTCAGTTGCATACAATCGAAGATTTAAATATACCGATTATAGTACTATCTATAGGTATTGAATTTTTGTCTGGAAAACATGAATTTATAGAAACTTTAAGGATATAGTGTATAATAATAAGATACACGATTTGTAGAAAAGAGGTTTTATTGTGAAAGTCGGTTGTGTAATTCCAGCTCGTTATGGATCCACACGGTTACCTGGAAAACCCCTCGCTAATATAGCAGGAAAACCAATGATTCAACGAGTATATGAACAAGTATCAAAAGCATCGAAACCATCTATATGTATTGTTGCTACTGATGATACACGCGTATATGATGTGGTTACCTCTTTTGGTGGTACAGTGGTAATGACTAGTGCGGACCATCCGACTGGTACAGATCGATTAGCTGAAGTAGCTGCACAATATAAGGATATTGATTTGATCATTAATGTACAAGGCGATGAGCCTATGATTGAACCGACATTGATTGATGAATTAGCTACCTTATTTGAAGAAGATACAACATTACAAATGGCTACGGTAGCAACACCTTTATTAGAAGATGAGTATGAAGAACCATCTTCCGTTAAGGTTGTTCTGAATAAGCGTAATGATGCCATGTATTTTTCTCGTTCTCTCATCCCATATCCTCGCCATGATTTTGTTAATGCTCCATTAAAACATATAGGTATTTATGCTTATAAGCGTCAATTTTTATTGGACTATGCCAAGATGAAAGCAACAGCGGCAGAACAAACAGAATCGCTAGAGCAATTACGAGCTTTAGAAAATGGATATACCATTCGTGTTATTGTTACAGATAAACGATTTGTCGGTGTTGATACACCAGAAGACTTGGCTCGAGTGAATGCTATATTCGAGCAAAAGGAGAAATAAATGAAAACAGTTCAAATTGGAAATATGACAGTAGGCGGAGGTAAAGGCTTATTTGTATTAGCTGGGCCTTGCGTTATTGAAGACTATGATCGTACATTAGCCATTGGTAAAGAAGCAAAAGCGATTTGTGAACGTTTAGGTGTGCCTTATGTATTTAAAGCTTCTTTTGATAAGGCTAATCGATCTAGTTTTAATTCTTTCCGTGGACCAGGCCTTGAAGAAGGTTTACGAATTCTCGGCTCTATAAAAAAAGAGTTAAATGTCCCTGTAGTGAGTGATATCCACTCCATTGAGCAAATTGAACCAGCTGCTGAAGTGCTTGATATTATTCAAATTCCTGCTTTTTTATGTCGACAAACCGATTTAGTATACGGTGCAGCTAAAACAGGAAAATGCGTAAATGTAAAAAAAGGTCAATTCATGGCGCCAAAAGACATGGAAAACGTACTTAATAAAATGAAAGAGTCGGGTAATGAGAACTTAATGCTCACTGAACGGGGATTTAGTTTTGGTTACAATAATCTCGTTGTAGATATGCGTTCGTTTCCAATTATGCGTTCCTTTGATTATCCAGTGATTTTTGATGCTACACACAGTGTACAATTGCCAGGTGGAGCAGGCACTAAATCAAGCGGTAATAGGGAATTTGTACCTAATTTGGCGCGTGCAGCCGTTGCTAGTGGAGTAGATGGATTATTCTTTGAAGTCCATGATAATCCAGAAGAAGCTTTATCCGATGGCCCAAATATGGTGTATTTAAATCAATTTGAATCACTATTATCTGATTTAGTGGCTATTGATAAAATCGTGAAACGATAAGGGGCGATAGTATTGAATATTTTAGAACAGGCGGCTCAAGTGCTTCATGAAGAAGCACAAGCCATTGAGCAATTAATCACAACATTAGATCAAAGTTTTGTAGATGCCGTTAATGTAATCCTTGCTTGCAAAGGCCGCGTTGTATGTACTGGTATGGGAAAGTCTGGACATATTGGACGAAAAATTGCAGCTACACTAGCCAGTACAGGTACACCGGCATTATTCATGCATCCAGGGGAAGGTGTGCATGGTGATTTAGGTATGATTACAGAAGACGATGTGGTCTTAGCCTTTTCTAATAGTGGGGAAACAGGTGAAATCATTAGCATTTTACCCTCTTTGCGCCGCATTGGTGCAAAATTAATTTGTATTGTAGGTAAGCCTGATTCTACATTGGCTAAAAATTCCGATGTAGTTCTATTGGCACAAGTAGAAAGAGAGGCGTGTCCATTGGGATTGGCACCTACTACAAGCACTACTGTAGCATTGGCATTAGGTGATGCATTGGCTGTTTGTTTATTGGAACGTCACCACTTTACACCGGAAAACTTTGCTGTTTTTCATCCAGGAGGATCTTTGGGCCGTCGGTTGTTATTAACTGTAGAAAACATTATGCATGGTAGTGATGATAATCCAGTTGTCTTTAAAGGTGCTACTGTACGGGACGCTCTATTCGTGATGACAGAAAAAGGATTAGGTGCTACTAATATTATCGATGAAGAAGGTCGTCTCATTGGGTTAGTTACGGACGGTGATGTACGTCGCGGATTAGACTCTGGTAGTAATTTCTTAGAATGGCCTGTTGAAGATATGATGACAAGTATGCCAAGGACGATTACAAAAGATAAACTAGCTGCGGAAGCATTACATATGATGGAAAAAAATCAACCTCGTCCTATTACGGTTCTACCTGTAGTTGATGATAATGGACGTGCATTAGGCATCGTTCATATTACAGATTTACTACGTCGAGGCATTGTATAATGAATCATATACAGTGGATTGTTCTTGATGTAGATGGTGTTTTGTCAGATGGGTCCTTAATTTATACATCAAATGGAGAGGAGATTAAATCTTTTTCTGCTCGCGATGGATTAGGTCTCACAGCAGCTAGAAAATCTGGCATTAAATTAGCCATTATAACAGCACGTGTTTCCCCTATGGTGGAACGACGTAGCAAAGAATTAAAATTTGATGCCCTTTTGATGGGACATGAGAATAAAACAGAAGCATTGCGATTCCTTTGCAATGAACATAATATAGATGCATCTTCCATTGCTTATATGGGGGATGATCTAAATGACTTAGGAGCCCTATCTCTCGTAGGATTGCCTATGGCACCTAAAAATGCGGCACCAGAGGTAAAGGAACGAGCTCAATTTATCTCTACCTGTGATGGAGGATATGGAGCTGTACGCGATGCAGTAGAATATATTTTAAAAGCTCAAGGTAAGTGGGACTCTGTTGTTCAAGACTACGCTATGGAGGCTCATGAGCATGGACAATAAAGGAGGTGGGCAGAATGAATAATGAATGGCAATACCATTTGGTGAAAGGTATCAGTTGGCTTGTTTGTCGTCTTCCATATAAGCTCATTTTGCTCATAGGTGCCGCATTAGGCCCTTTATATGGGGTCATTGCTAAAAAGCAAAAATTGCGTGGCATTAAAAATATAAAAATTGGAATGAATATGAATGACCAACAAGCAGAAGAGTTAATAGCGCGCTTGTTTAAAAATCTTGGTCGTAGTGTAATGGAAATCCTTTACATGCCTAATTTAACAAAACAATTCATAGACAAGCATATTGAAATGCGTGGTGTAGAGTACTTGGAAAAGGCTATTGAGGAAGATAAAGGTGTAATCGTATTAACTGGACATGTTGGTAACTGGGAATGGATGGGGGCTGCCCTTGCTGCTCACGGTTATCCATCTACGACGATTGTAAAAAAACAACCGAATGCTCAGTTTACACGTTTTATGAATGAATACAGAGAGATGGTAGGCCTTGATGTATTTGCTAGTGGCGGCAATGAAATTGTTTCTGCTGCAAAAGCATTGAAAAAGAAAAAACTTCTTGGTTTTTTAGCTGACCAAGATGGATATATTCATGGGCTACCTGTACCATTTCTAGGGCAACCTTCTTCCGCTGTTGTAGGGCCTGCCACATTTGCTAAAAAATTTGATTCTCCTGTGGTTCCTATTTTTGCATCTCGTAAGCCTGAAGGGGGGCACATTGTTCATATTTTGCCACCTCTTCATTATCAACATAGTGGTGATGATGATGTAGATATGTATAAACTAACAGAAGAATGTGTACGAGTAACAGAAGATTTTATTCGTGAACATCCAGATGAATGGATTTGGTTCCAACATAGATGGATGACAAAAATGAGTGAAATAGTAGATTATAATGAGAAACTAGAAATACGGGAGAGAGCACATGAAAAACAATAAAAAATTGATTGCTATTGTTGGTGCTGTTGTGCTTGTTCTCGTAGGTCTAATTGCCTATTTGATGCAAGATACAGGTGATGAAAGCACTAAAAAACCTATTTCTGGACAACTCGTAAATTTTCAAGGTGCTGAGCTTCAAGAAGAATCTGATGGTAAATTAGTTTGGGCTCTAACAGCTGAAAAAATCGAATATGACCCTCGTTCTAAGTCAGTTGTATTAACAAATTTAAAAGGACAATTTTATCAAGATAATGTTACAACTACTGTAGCTGCACCACATGCTGTGCTATCTGGTGATAGAAGTTCTTTAGATATTGATGGTGGTATAACTGCTACAAATACTGATGAGGCGGTTTTAAAAACGAGTGCATTACATTTCGATAATAAAACTAAGCAGTTTACATCTCAATCTGCTTTCACTTATGAAAGCAAAGATGTAATATTAACGGGAGATAAATTAGAAGGTAATATGGCATTAAAACAAATTAGTGCTGTTGGTAATGCAAAATTAACCAAGAAATAAGGGTGGTGTAATGATGAATAAAAGACAACGAATCGGTGTCAGTTTAATAATTGGATTAATGACATTATCTGTAACAGCATGGGCGGCTAATAATGATCCATTGACAATCAGTGCAGATAGATTATCTTATGATGGTAATTCAGGACGTGCCGATGCACAAGGCAATGTGGTTATTACGCAACAAGACAAAACTATGACTGGGGCTACTGGTTGGTATAATACAAAAACGAGAGAAGCTCAATTAGAAGGTGGCGTATCTATGATTGGAACAGATATAGCCATGTCGGCAGAAACAGTACATAGTATTAATGATAACCAATTTAATGCGACAGGTGCTGTTCATTTGCAACGGCAAGAACGTCAAATTTTTGGTGACTCCGTAGATTACAATACTGATACTGAATATGGTAAAGTAACTGGAAATGCTCGCCTTATTGCAGAAGGTACTACATTAACAGGAAATCAAGTAGAAGGTTGGTTAAAAGAAATCCGTGCAGTAGCACAAGGAGATGTAACATTTACGAATTCTGAACGGAATGTGTCTGGGTCTGGTGACAGTGCCACTTATACACAAACTCCCAATCAAAATGATGGAATGGTATTATTATCCGGTAATGCACATGCTGTTCAAAATGGCAATGTATTAAATGCACCAGAATTAAAAATTCGTTTAGCCGATAATTCTGCGGAAACATTAGGGGGACGCAGTACATTAGTCATCGTCCCAAATCAATAAGGATTGATATATGTATATAGAAACACAGAATTTAGTAAAAACCTTTAATGGTCGCAATGTGGTAGATGGGGTTAGTATTCACGTTGAAAAAGGACAGGTTGTAGGTTTATTAGGTCCCAATGGTGCAGGGAAAACAACCTCTTTCTATATGATTGTAGGTATAGAAAAACCTACAAATGGCATTATTACAGTAGATGGTAAAGATATTACACAATTACCTATGTATAAACGTGCTGCCGAGGGGATTGGGTATTTGCCACAGGAAGCATCGATTTTCCGTTCTATGTCTGTAGAAGATAATATACGTGCTATGTTACAAACAACTACAAAATCGAAAGAAGAAATTAAATTTATTGTAGACTCCTTGATTGAGGAATTTAATCTTGGTCATGTACGGGAACGAATGGGAATGCAATTGTCAGGTGGCGAGCGTCGTCGTGTAGAAATTGCTCGTTGTCTAGCGTTAGAGCCTAATTTTATCTTGTTAGACGAACCTTTTGCGGGGGTGGATCCGATTGCGGTAGCGGATATTCAGCAAATTATTTTACATGTGAAACAACGAGGTATCGGTATTTTAATAACGGACCATAATGTGCGGGAAACATTAGGGATTGTCGATAAAGCCTATATTCTAAGTAGTGGGAAAATTTTGCTTGAAGGTACGCCAGAGGAAATTGCTAATAATCCAATTGCTAGGGAACATTATTTGGGGAATAACTTTAAATTATAGGAGGGGCTATGCGCTTATTAGATAAGTATATTTTAAAATCTTTTATAGGCCCGTTCTTATTTGGTGTATTTGCTTTCACCAGTATTTTTATTGGTACAGGTACATTATTTCGTATTGCCCAGTATATAACTGAATATGGTGCGCCATTACTGACTGTAATGAAAGCATTTGTTCTAGCTATGCCGAGTATTATTATTTTGACATTCCCAATGTCTGTGTTATTGGGATCATTAATGGCTTTCAGTCGATTAAGTAGTACTAGTGAGATTGTCGTTATGAGGGCAGGCGGATTGAGTTTTTTACGACTCGCCATGCCTGTATATATTTTGGCTCTTATTATTTCTATCGGTGCAGTGGCATTTAATGAGTTTGTTGTACCTCGTACAAATAATATGTATCAAAATATTGTGCGGGAAGAAATCGTGAAAAATGCTACACCTCAAACGCAAGATCATGTGGTATTGAAATCCATGAATGGTAATAATCTTGGCACTTTAATGTACGCGAAGCATTTTGATAGTGCTAGTAAAGAACTTCAAATGATTACAGTACAGCAATTTAATGATAACGGTGAATTGCAACAAGTTGAAAATGCAGATCGGGCGGAATGGAATGGTTCGGTATGGATTATGCATGATGGTGTTATATATGATGTTTCTGCTGGAAACGGTGTGGAACGAACTATGAAGTTCAAGGAACAAATATTGCCGATTAAATCGAATCCAAACGATATTCAACAAGATCAAAGAAAACCTGAAGAATTAACGATAAAAGAATTGCGCCATCAAATTAAAGCGTATAAAGCTGCTTATACAAATGCAAGCAAATTAGAGATGGAAATGTATCAACGTTTTACAATTCCATTGGCAAGCTTTGTATTTGCCTTAGTTGGGGCACCATTAGGGTTGCAAAAACAACGGTCCAGTTCATCTATTGGGTTTGGCATTAGTATTTTGATTATCTTTATATACTATGGTGTTATGACTTTTACTGGAGCATTAGGTAAAGGTGGTGCTTTGCCGACTGTTGTAGCGGCTATAATCCCTGATGTATTGGGAATTATTGCAGGGCTATATTTAAACTGGCGTGTATCTAGGTAAATATTGATGCTAGAAAGAATACTCCTGATGTAACCTACCCGTAGAAGTATTCCATCTCTTAGGTAGGGGGATACTGGGTTTATTATAGGTATATTTATTAGTATGTATTGTATGAAAGGAGGGACTCCGTGTTAGTAGGGTTAAAAATACTCATTATTATTGCTATTATGGGCGGTTTAATCGCTTATATGGGGGATAAATTAGGTACAAAGGTCGGAAAGCGACGGATGTCCCTCTTTGGATTACGCCCTAAACATACATCCATTATCGTTACTATTGTAACAGGCTTGCTTGTTGCTGCTGCTACGGTAGGTGTGTTAACATTTACATCCCAAAGTGTTCGTACTGCTCTGTTTGGGATGGATCAACTGCGTGCTGACATGAATCGACTCAATGCAGAGGTATCTGCTAAAAATGAGGAGTTAGCCAAAGGACAAGCCTTATTAGAGGCAAATAAAAAAGAATTATCAGAACGATTAACCGAGATTGAGACTATTCGAAAAGAAGTTGAAACGAGTCGTGTTGAGTTAGAAGAAGCGCGTGCAGCTCGAGATGCAACCGAAGCTGATTTGATTAACATGCAGGCGTCTTATAATGAGGTGTCTAAAAAATTGGCTGACTTAGAAGCTACACGAGCGAAAATGGAAAATCATATTGCTGAATTACAGTCTACACAAGAACGGCTACAAAATGGTATTATTCATTTGCGTGAAGGGACTATTTTGTTCCAAGTAGATCAGTTACTAGCACAAGCAGTAGTTAGAAATGGATTAAATGAATCAGATGCGACTGATGCAGTTAATAATATTGTTAATGATACCAACCAACTTGTATTAAGAAGAATTGGTTTAGAAAATCAAGGAGAACGTGTAGTCTATGTAGATAGACAAAATACAGAAATAGCTATTCAAAAAATAGTAGATGCAAAAACTCCAATGGTATTGCAAGTCACTGCAGCAGGGAATATCATCGCTGGCGAACCTGCTATAGCAACCATACATGTGTATCCTCAACAATTTATCTATAAATCTGGTGATTTAATCTATTCTTCTGTTATTGATGGAGGATTTAATGCACAAGGAACTATGATTCAATTCTTGAAACAAGTAAATGAACACGGTAGAGAACGTGGGGTCATTCCTGATTCCCTGACAGGTGATATTGGTACCATACCTGGTGATGAGTTGTTTAGTGCTATTCGCCGTGTATCAACGATGCAAGGAAAGGTACATGTAGAAGCAATTGCAGATGGTGATACCTATGCATCTGGACCAGTGCATATTAAACTCCGCATTACACAAGTTCCTTCGGTAGGAATTTTGAGTAATTCTAATTAAAATAAATGACCTATGTATTTAAGATTTAATACATAGGTCATTTATTTTATGATAGAATATAACTATTGTGAAATGTAAGAGGATACTAGTATGAATGAAATATCTTATATTCTGGCTGTAGATCCAGGAAATGAAAAAACGGGGATAGCTATTGTCTCACCAACTGGTGAACTAATATATCGAAATATTATAGAATCTGTACAGTTATTAACAGATGTGGAATCCATCATTACACAGTACCATGATATTCAACATATCGTTTGTGGTAATGGAACTAATCACAAGCGTTTATATCCGTTGTTACAACAAATTGGACGTAATCATAAAATTACCACCAGTTTAATTGATGAATCCCATACTACAGAAGAGGCACGTAAACTATATTGGCAATATAATCCTCCTACAGGGTGGCGAAGATGTATCCCGAGAGGAATGCAATTTCCGCCTGAACCTGTAGATGATTTGACGGCCTTAGTTATCGCTCGTCGATATACGAAACAATTAGATACATATGTAAGTCAATCTGAAGAATCTAAACTATCTTTAGATGAACTGAATCAAAAACGGCATGAAGCCATTAAACGTTTATATGATAAAGGAGATTTGCATGAGTAATGTGAGAAACAAAATACATTGGGTTCATCTATTACAGCGTGGCATCTTCATGATTGTAGGCGCTTTAATCTATACGGTGGGACTCGATTTGTTCTTAGTACCTAATAGCATTATTGATGGTGGTGTTGTGGGTATTTCTTTGATGGCTGCACAATTAACAGGCCTATCTTTTAGTATATTTGTAATACTTTTAAACTTACCTTTCCTATATGTTGGATATAAGGTGAATGGTAAAGATTTTACATTTTCTACATTATTTGCTATCGTTTGGATGGCAATTTTCTCTAGTTTAGCACATAATTTTGAACCAATTACTAACAATCCTTTTTTAGGCGCCATATTTGGTGGTATTATTTTAGGTATTGGGGTAGGAATTATCATCCGCAATGGCGGTTGCTTGGATGGGTCTGAAATCGTTGCCATTATTTTTGATAAACGGACTACATTCTCCGTGGGAGAAATTATAATGGGGATGAATTTAATTATCTTAGGCGCCGCTGGATTTGTGTACAGCTGGGATAGTGCTATGTACTCTTTAGTTGCCTATTTTGTGGCTTATAAAATGATCGATATCACTATTACAGGTCTTGATGAATCAAAAGGAGTTATGATTATTACTGATGCAGAAAACTCGGAATTGATTGCAGATGCGTTAAATGCAAAATTAAATCGCGGTGTTACCATTCTCTATGGTGAAGGTGGTTATTTGAAACAACCAAAACATGCACTGTATTCCGTGGTTACAAGACTTGAGATTACACGATTAAAAGATACTGTTTATGAAGTAGATCCATCTGCGTTTATTACTATTCAAGATGTGCATGATGTATTCGGCGGTCGATTCAAAAAGGGAGGTCATTAATGAATAATAAATTGGTAAAAGAAATATTGGATTGGGTGTATGCTATTGCATTGGCCTTAGTTATTGCTATGGTCATCCATATCTTTTTAGTACAACCTACCCGTGTATCTGGTGAATCTATGGAGGATACTTTACATAATGGTCAATATTTAGTAGTGACTAAATGGCAACATATTATGCGAGATATACCAGATTATGGACAAATCGTAATTATTGATAGCCGAGTTAATCGCGCTCGCACATGGATGGATGATGTAAAAGAACCATTGATGAATTACGTTAGTGTATTTAATAAAGACGCACAAACCAATGATATTTGGGTAAAACGCGTTATAGGACGCTCAGGGGATACATTGGAATTTAAAAATGGTCACGTATGGCGCAATGGACAAGAATTGCAAGAACCATACACGAAGGATACATATATGAACTTTAGTCGTTCTACACCTGTAGTAGTTCCAGAAGGGTATGTGTTTGTTATGGGGGACAACCGCAATCATTCTAGCGATAGCCGTTTCATAGGTCCTGTACCTATTGATCATGTATTAGGATTCGTTGAATACGCAATATAATCAACGTTAGTTATATCTATTTTTACATTTTTTATCTTAATTTTAATAGAATATTACTTGTGAAAGCGCTGCCTTTTGTGGTAGCGCTTTTTGCATACAATAATTAGAATCAAGTGCATTTTTCAATATTTGTATGTGAATTAATGAGTTAACGCATTTGTGATAGGTATTAACCTGTTTATTTATTAGAAAATTAATAATGTATTGTTATTATAGATTAGAAATACTAATCAGTAAAATCTGAAAATTAATTACAAAAACTACAAAATTTAATAAAGAAAAATGAAATTTTGCAAAATTAAAAATGAAAAAATGCACTATAATACTGGTTTTTCGTGTTAAAATAATTCATGAATAAAATTTCACAATATTTAATTGTATAAAATGCTTTACAAATTTTGAGGATGGTAGTATATTCAAATCACAGCAAGGCACAATACAGTAGGTTGTGACATACATAAGATAGAGAAGAGGAAACGTGGATACTCTACTACAGATTCCTATGTATAGCATAACGAATGTGTTATAGCCTTCTGATTATATAGATGTTAAAACATATTTTCAGAAAGAAGGAATTGATTATGAAAAAACAATTTGCTACAGTGTTTGCTGCTACAGCAGTATTAGGTGTAACTAGCGCATTCGCCGCTAATCCATTTTCCGATGTAACGCCAGATAGCTGGGCATACCAAGCAGTTTCCCAATTGGCAGCAACTGGTATCGTTAATGGTTATCCAGATGGCACTTTCAAAGGTCAAAACAACATCACTCGTTATGAAATGGCTCAAATGGTAGCGAAAGCAATGGCTAACCAAGACCGCGCAAATGCAGAACAACAAGCGATGATTAATCGTTTGGCTGATGAGTTTTCTAATGAGTTAAACAACCTCGGTGTTCGCGTATCTAAATTAGAAGATCGAGTTGGTAATGTAAAAGTGACTGGTGATTTACGTTTGCGTACACAAGGCTCTGATGACCGTGGCGTTTTCAAAGATGGTGCGAAATCCCTCACTGACGCACGTGCACGAGTACAATTCAATGCCAATGTAAATGACAAAACAGAAGCTGTCGTTCGTGTTAAAGGTGAATACGAATTCGGTGATGGTTCTGAAAATAATAGCTCCCAAGCTAAATTTGACCGCGCTTATGTAAATCATAAATTCAATGAAAATAATTCGTTAAAAGCTGGTCGATTCAACCAAGTCATTGGTGGTGGTTTGATGTATGATGACTCTTTCGATGGGGCTCAATTAAATCTTGGTAACGACAAGATTCAATTACAAGGCGCTTATGGTTACATGGTAGATGGTGCAGCGAGCACAAATGAAAAATCCGATAATCCATCTGTATCTTATGTAGGTTTGAAAGGTAAAATCGGTCAAGATTCTACCCTTGGTGGTTTTTATGCTAGAATGTCCAGTGGTAATCTCGACCATAATGGTGTAACACAAGCATTCGATAATCAAAATGTATACGGTTTTAATGCTGATTTTAACAAAGATAAAGTATGGGTTGGTGGTGAATGGTTGAAAGCATCTAATGTATCCGATTCCACCGCTTGGACTGCAGGTATTGGTTATGGTAATTACGATATATCTAAACAAGGTACTTGGGATATTAAGGGTCAATACTTCAATCAAAAAGCTAATGCACCTATCGTAAGCTCCACTTGGGATCAAGCTTATGATTTAACTAATACATCCAATGGTTACAAAGGATATATGGCTACTGTAGATTATGCAGTACAAGATAATGTTGGTTTGTCCGCAGGTTATGGCTTTAATTCTAAAGACCAAAGCGGTAACGACCTTAGTGATTTCTACCGTGCAGAACTTAACTACAAATTCTAATGTGGATACATTTTGGTATACTATACACCATATGGTATGAAAACTAAATTGCATTAAATAGTATATATATAGGAGACCTCTTCGGAGGTCTCTTTTTTGTATGTCGTATTATATATTTTGTTATAGATAAATGGAATGATATATAATTTGAATATAAATAATCGGTCAATAAAAATAACAATAAATAAAAATATTAATAAATGAAAGTATTTTTTAT
>NZ_RQUY01000011.1 GCF_003992125.1 Veillonella caviae
GCCTTTAGACGCTGGCCTAGCATTACGGGCTTATAGCCCGTGAGCAAACCACCCGTTTTACGGGTGGTTCTGATTGTTTGTGGATAGATTTTTTACTAGTCTTGTATTAGCCGTAGTATAATGTACTAATTGTTTTAGACCTATTAAAGTGTGATGGTTTCACCATCTTCAGGCACTGCTACATGGCTTTCAATGTTGGTGCCTTTGATAAATTTGCGCACATCCTTACGACTTGTTGCAGTATGATTAACTGTATCCATGTGAACCGCAATGATTTTAGCCTCTGGTTTGCGTACCACCATGCGGCCAATATCTTTTGTACCCATAATAATACTATCTTCAAAGCCTAAAATTTGAGCATATCCAGTGTTCATAATAATAACGTTAGGGTCGAAGCGAAGGAGGGCCTTCTCTACATCACTTGTCCAAACTGTATCGCCTACAAGGTACACAGTTGGTTCGTCTGCTGCTTCAAAAATAACGCCCATCGCATCGCCTGCTAATGGTGCGAGAACTGGATTGGCATACATTTCTACAGTGCCGTGTGAGCCACCTGTTTTTCTTAATGTGATACCATTAAACTCCAGACTTTCAAAAATGATGCGTACATCGATAAAGCCTTGTGAAGTAATAAGTTCTTTGTCCGCTGTATTTTGTACAAAAATAGGAAGTGATTTTGGAATAGAATTGATTGCCGTATCATCCCAATGATCAAGGTGTGTATGTGTAACTATTACTGCTGTTACATCGTTTAATAGCTCATCCATTGATACAGGCAAATCAATTATAGGCATTCTTTGCTGGTAGTTAAATGTTCCTTCAAAGCCAGGATAAGTATCTTTTGGTGCTAAGAATGGATCAATAAGAAATGTTGTGTTTTTTATTGTTAATTTTCCCGTTGCATTTCGAATGTGAGTATATTGTGTCATAGTTATCTCCTTAATTGAATTATTATTGATTTAATTGAATAGATTATTATTTGTAATCTCTAGAATTAGTGTACCTTGTTTTGTTATACTAGTCTCAACAATAATTAACACTCTGTTTATTAATAGACATATTGTATAAAAGTGTCTATATTGGAGGTTTTATGATAACTCGAAAAGAAATGACACGTATGTTGTTAAAAGAAGGGGTGCTTAGTTGTTTAAAGAACCATTCTTTTGAGTCTATAACAGTAACATTGTTGTGTAAAACGTCAGGTATAACTCGTTCTACTTTTTATTTACACTATAGTAATATCATGGAGATTGTTGATGATTTAGTGGATGATGCAATCGCTTATTCAAAGCCAGGAATGGTAGATAACAACAATTTACAAACTATAGCTAACACCTTATCAGCTGCTTCTAATTCTGTTTCGTTGAGAGAAGCATACGATTCTATTTTTGATAGACTGCCATTGTGCCAGCGTATAATACGACATAAAAAGTATTTACCTTTATTTTTGGATGAACAAATTTCAGAGTATGTATTAAAACGCATTATACAGTGTGAAAAGGATCGACAAGGGCTCGTTATGGCAGAAGCGCTTGGGGTTTCATTTGATGTGGGCGTATCTATTTTTTTATTTTTAGTACACGGACTATATGCCGTTAATAAACAATATAAGTGGTCTCAGAGTGATCAGTGGTTAGAAGCTCAGCGTATTATTTTCGAATTTGCTTATCGTGGGTTACAAAGTAAATAGTATGTATACTCATGTATTTTTATATCTTATAATTTTGCTTAATTGTAGAATGAAATTGAACAACTAAAAAATCCATAGTGAACCTTGTGTTATGATTTAAGTGACCAAACATAATCTAACCGAGGTAATCACTATGGACTACAATAATCATAACACGACATTACGCATAAACAAACACTTAAACTTCGAAGAACGATTTTATTTAGAAAATAGAATTGTTCTAGGAGATAGTATTACTGCAATTTCACGTGCACTGGGTCGTTCTAGAACAACTATTTATACAGAATTAAAACGCGGTACTGTAATTCAAATTCGACAAGGTACATCTCAACTTGTATATTTAGCTGATTCTGGACAGGCAACCTATGAAAGACAACGTATGGGCTCCTTTAATACCATGAGAGTTGGTGCTATAGAATCTTTTATAAATTGGATTGAAAGCAAAGTTCTAAATGATCATTGGTCCTTTGATGCTGCTGTTGGATATGCTAAACATAAGGGTTTGTTTGTGCTAAAACTTTATATAACTATCTTCACAAAGGTGTATTAGGTATAAAAGCAATTGATTTACCATTGGTAGTACGGCGTTCCCAACGAAAATCTATTTCTAGAAAACATAAGCGAGAACTTGGTAAATCCATAGAACTTCGTGATCCTAAGATTGAAACGCGCGAGGAATTCGGGCATTGGGAATTAGATACCGTCAGTGGAACAAAAGATAAGACAGACCATGTTTTAATCTCTTTACTTGAGCGTAAAAGCAGATTGTATGTGGCTTTACGATGACCATCAGCACGGGCTACTGATGTAAAAGAAACACTGCATACATGGTTAAATACGTTTAAAGATGTTAATCTAGCCTGCTTATGTAAAACAATAACTGCAGATAACGGTTTAGAGTTTTCAGAGATATCTGATTTAGAAAATGAAACTTTGTCTATTTATTTTGCTCGACCTTATTCTGCTTGGGAACGTGGGTCGAACGAACGGCATAATGGTTTACTTCGTAGATGTATACCGAAAGGAATGCCAATAAAAGCCGTTTCAGAGGAAACAATTCAACGAACACTTCAATGGTGTAATAATTTGCCACGCAAGCTTCTAAATTATAGAACCCCTTTGGATGTTTTTCTTGAAGAAGTTAATAGAATTGTAGATTTGGATACTGTTCAATTTCATATTGCAATTTAAGAAATATTTAATTTATATGATGTGGGAATTGTTTATCTTCATTTTAAAGGGACATAGACTCCTATATAAGAACCAACTCTATGATAATATTTCTCATTGACTTATATTCACCAATCATGTACTATTAATACATAGTAATTGATAGTAATTTTCATTTAAATGAAGATTATTTCATATAGGTTGGTATATGGAGGTCACATATGAAAGGTATTATTATTGCATCTTTTGGATCCATTTATAAAGAAGCTGTTAATACGTCTATTGGCGTAATAGAATCTAAAGTACGCACATTGTATAGTAATATGGAAGTGCGCCGCGTATTTTTGTCCGATGCATTGGTGGATAAATGGAATGATAAATATGATGAGCATATTTCTTCTTTTACAGAAGTCATGCAAGAGTTTAATCGCATGGGTATTGATGAAGTGTACATTCAACCGATTACATTAGTGGCGGATCAATGTTATCAACAAATGCGTAAACAAGCACTTAAATTTTTACACAGCAGTGAGTATGGCTTCACTCAAATTAGCATTGGTAAACCACTGTTAACATCTCTTGGTATTAAAAATTATGCTGATGATTACGAGGCAACCTTAGATGGTATTTTACGCCATGTAAATACGAAAGCGTTGAATAAATCCATCATCTTAATGGCGAATGGTCAAAATCAATTGGAGTTTTCCACATTGCAATTAAAAGCTATGTATGGAGCTGCACCGAATGTAGCGGTATTTACTACTAATGGATTTCCTACGTTTAAACAAGCTCTTACCTTAGTAGACCGAATGGGGCACCAAGATGTGTTAGTTGTACCATTGGCATTGATTGGTTCTGCTCATTTGATGGATTATCTAGGCGGTGAACGATCTGATTCTATTTACGCATTACTTGCCGAAGAAGGTTATAATGTAGATATTTGGAATGAAGGCCTCGGTGAAAACCCATATGTGCAAGACTTATTCTTGAAACACTTAGGTCAAGCAGTGCGCATGTCTGATCGCAAACGTAATTCACGAGCTGAATCAGTACAGCCAATGATGACATCTTCTCGTATGGAAGTTCAAAGTATGATTTCCTAATTTATATAGAATACTGTCATAGCTCATGTATGACGGATAATATCTTGCTCATATCTACACATTTTCATAACTCTCCTTGTGAAACATCCGCTCTTCGGGGCGGATGTTTCGTCACGTATAGATTGGAGTTGTATCACTAAAGAAAGCTGAAATAATCATAAGTGAAATTAAGATTTATAGTCTATGAAAAATTGTTATAATAGCTTTTATCATACGTGGGGTGGTATCCTCATCGATGTATGACTATGGTATGATGAGTATTAGATTGATTTATCATAAGGAGATATATATGAAACAAGCTATTTTAGTTGTTGCTTTTGGTTCCACTGTGGACACGGCTCGGGAATATCATATTGATACAGTGGTATCGCGTATTGCTGAGAAATTCCCTGATTACGAAGTGCGATTAGCATTTTCATCCCGCATTATCGTGAAAAGATTGCGTGACCGTGGTATCCATATTCTTACAGAGCAAGGTGCATTGGAATCTCTTATCGCTGAAGGATATACGCACGTTTATGTACAACCATTACATTTTACTGGTGGTGAAGAATTTGATAAATTAAAACGAAATATTCTCGCTCATGAAGGGGAAGGTCAATTACAAGTACTTCGTGTAGGTCGACCATTGGTATATTACATAGGGCAAGAGGAACATCCCAATGATTACCAAATTCTCATCGATAAATTTATAAAACCATTAAACATTTCTAAAGATGATGGATTGTTGTTTGTCGGCCATGGTGGTTTGAGCTCTGGCAATTCTAGCTATGGTTATTTGCAATATCAATTGATTCGTAACGGTCTAGGTCATGTTCGTGTAGCTACCTTGGAAAATGCACCCTATGTAGAGGATGTAGCTTTGCCATGGGAATGGATGGATGGTAAACGGCCTAATAAGATTTATGTACATCCATTGTTACTCGTATTGGGAGACCATGCGCAGAATGACTTGTTCGGTGATGAGGAGGACAGTGTTATTAATGTACTTCAAGATGGTGGTTATGATGTAGAGGCTATGCATCAAGCACTTGGTGAGTATACTTCTATACAAGATATTTTCTGTCAACATGTACAAGATTGTATTGATGATATATATGGCAAACGCAGTCATCATCGTCCTGAGATTCCTACTGTGAAATAATATATCTACGTACCTATAATGTACACAATGTATGAGGTTTTTCGTGAAGCGATGATGCATAGAATTGGTGAATACTTTCACAATTTGCAAGACTGTAAAGGAAATTCCTTTGTATATAGTGCATAAATTAGGTATAATAAATGTGTTTGAACATATACTAATAGATAGGAGAATCACCATGAAAGGTAAATTATATGGCATTGGCGTAGGCCCTGGGGATCCAGAATTAATGACTGTGAAAGCTGCACGTATTGTGGGCGAAGCAGATATTATTATTACCCCTAAAACTGAAAAAAAAGATGGTTCTGTAGCATTGGATATTGCGAAACCATATATTCAAGAGCATACAGAAATTGTACCTGTTGTATTCCCAATGGTTCTCAATGAAGAAACACAAGCAGAAGGTTGGAAAGAAGCGCAACAAATTATCGTATCCTATTTGGAGCAAGGTAAAAATGTTGTATTTCTTACCTTAGGGGATCCAATGTTTTACAGTACATACATGTATGTGTACCGCCTTATTGAAAATACAGGGTATGAAATTGAAACAATTCCGGGCATCACTGCATTCTGTGCTATTGGCTCTCATCTTGGTTATCCAATTGTAGAAAAAGAGGAAGTATTGGCTATTGTACCTGCTACGGCACCAAAGGAAAAAATCGATGCTGTTCTCGCTGTAGCTGATGATGCGGTTATCATGAAAGTATATAAAAACTTTGATGAAGTGCAAGAAACATTGGTAAAACATGATATGGCTGATGATGCAGTAATGATTAGCCGTGTAGGTTTGCCTGATGAGCAAGTATTTGTAGGCCTTGATAATATGCCGAAAGATACAAAATTAAACTATTTATCTACTATCTTAGCAAAACGCAAGGATCGCTAATGGTAATGTCTATATAGGCTAACAACGCTTTTATATAGAGTTTATATTAGATATACAGATTCTCTTTATGAGTAAGAGGTAATACATATGAAAACTGTACCCATTCCACGGGTTGTTATTGCTGGTACAAATTCCGGCGTAGGTAAAACTACTATCGTTGCGGGGTTACTCGCAGCGTATCATGCTAGTGGTCATGGGGTGCAATCCTTTAAAGTGGGCCCGGATTATATTGATCCGGGCTTTCATAAAATTGCATCCGGCCGTGATAGTTATAATTTAGATACCTGGCTAGTACCACCTAGTAAAATGCCAAATTTCTTTGCTTCTATGGCACATGACGCAGATCTTGCTATTATTGAAGGCGTGATGGGACTCTATGATGGCGGTCGCGAAGGCGTGAGCAGTACAGCACAGATTGCGAAACAATTGGGAGCCCCAGTGATTCTTGTCATTGATTGTAAGGCTATGGGTGAAAGTGCCGCTGCTATTGCTCTTGGTTTCCGTGATTATGATAAGGACGTCGATTTTAGAGGGGTTATACTTAATCGCCTTGGTTCTGATAATCATGAACGAATGGTGCGTGATGGGATGGCAAAAATTGGGATTCCTGTATTAGGTGCTATTCGTCGTGATGATCGCATGCATTCTCCTGAACGCCATCTGGGGTTGACACCTGTTACAGAAATTGATCCTACTGAGGCTATTGCTACTATTCGCGGTGCTGTAGAAAAAATGGTTGATTTAGATGCTCTTTATGAAGTGGTTGTCAGTGCAGAACCTATGGCTATTTATAATGACACAACTCATGCAGGTGAAAGTAAACGAGCTAAAATTGGTGTTGCTTATGATGAGGCGTTTTCCTTTTACTATCCAGCCAGCCTTGCTGCGTTAGAAGCGGAGGGGGCAGAACTCGTTTATTTTAGTCCTTTACAAGACAAGTCTATACCTGATGTAGATGGTCTCGTATTTGGTGGTGGTTTTCCAGAAATGTTCTTAGAACAGCTGTCAGCTAACATTTCCATGAAAGAATCCATTGTAAATGCAAACAAACGACATATGCCGATTTACGCGGAGTGTGGGGGCCTCATGTATTTGTGTGAACAAATCCACGATTTTGAAGGCTGTGCGTATGATACGGTTGGAGTTGTTCCTGCTAATTGCATTATGCAGCAAAGCTTACAAAAGGTAGGCTATGTAACGGCGGTAGCAAAACGAGATACCTTACTGGGTCCTGTGAATACATCTTTACGAGGTCATGAATTCCATTTTTCCACTATGGAGCCAACTATTGAGGCGTTCCCGTGGGCATTCCATTTAGAAGGGGGCCGCAAACCACAATCCTATGATGGTGGTTACGCTACCGATAATGTTTTGGCGTCCTATTTACACCTAAATTTTGCAGGATCTCAAGAAGGGGCACGCCATTTCGTGGACCGCTGTGAAGTATATAAAAACGGACAAAAATAATATTCTTTTTGCACCGTATGAGGGGAGAAGTAGACATGAGTGAACGTGGATTAATTCTTGTAAATACTGGTAATGGTAAAGGTAAAACCACAGCAGCCCTCGGTGTTGTTTTACGTGCTGTTGGACAAGGATTAAAGGTTTTGATTCTACAATTTATCAAAAGTGGCAATGGCTATGGCGAATTAGAAGGCTTAAAACGTTTAGGCGATGCAGTAACCATAAAATCTATGGGGAAAGGCTTTATCTACTATAAACGGGATGAAGTAAGCCCAGAAGAACTAAAAAAACACAAAACCGCTGCTCAAGAAGCGTGGCAAACCCTAGTGGACGAAGTTAACTCCGACAAATGGGACCTCATCGTCATGGACGAAATCAACAACGCCATCAATTACAATCTTATCTCCGTCGACGAAGTAGTTCATATGCTTCGGAATAAACCAAAACGATTACACCTCATCCTTACAGGGCGTTATGCTAAACCAGAAATCATCGACTTAGCCGACACCGTTACCGAAATGAATGTAGTAAAACACGCTTACCAGAACGGTATTAAGGCGGCAAAAGGAATTGAGTTTTAACCGTAAGATTTTCCTGTAAGTGCCATCAAAGGAATTCCATTCTAAAATTTTAGATAACATATATAGAGAGAAAGATAGGGGCTCCTCCCACGACTTTTTCCACCGTTAAGGCGAACAAGGCAGTGGAGTGGGATAAACTTCTATCTTTCAAAAAACTATATCTAAAATTTTAGAAAAAGTCCTTGCACAATCTATATCGAAAATGTATAATATAGTCATAAGTTAAGTTTTTAATACACATAGTATGTATATAATTTTTAACCAGGAGGTTAACACTATGGCTATTCATGATTACATTAAATCTGGCGATTTCGCTTCTGAAAAACACGTTCCTGTTATCGAAACTGTTGACACTGTAAAAGCTGGTGAAACATTCCACGTTACTTTGTCCGTTGGCAAAGACATTGCTCATCCAAACACTGTAGAACATCACATTGATTGGATTAAATTGTATTTCGTAGCAGAAGGCACTCAATTGCCTTACGAAATTGGTGCTGTAAACTTCAACATCCATGGTGATGGTGCAACAGCGAATGAAGGTCCTGTACATGCTATCTCTGAAGGTACATTAGCAGTTTCTTTGAAAAAATCTGGTAAATTGATTGCTGTATCTCTTTGCAATATCCACGGTTTGTGGGAATCTGAAAAAGATATCGTTGTTGAATAATCGACTAGTAAAGGCCAGCCTTAGGGCTGGCTTTTGTATTATATTATAGTATATTTGGCAGTTTTGAATTTTACATAGTCAGAGGTATTTTGCAGTTTGAATTCTACATAACTAGAGGCTGTAAAATAATCATATAATATTGTTCGTAACATAGTTTATAAGTAACTATAATCATATTATAATATGTCTGCATAAAATAGAACTTTGTTTTTCTAGAGTGGAATTTAATACCTTAATCCCTTTACAGTGCTATTTGTTTTGTGGTAAAGTATATGCATGTTATTTTTTAGTTGACAATGGTAAATGAGGGATTATTGTGGCCTTAATCGTTAAAAAATTTGGTGGTAGTTCCGTTGCTACGCCTGAAAAAATATTTAATATCGTCGATCGCGTCCTTCGTGAAAAAAAAGAAGATGACCGTATCGTCGTAGTCGTATCTGCTATGGGTGACACTACAGATGATTTAGTTGCATTGGCAAAGCAAGTAACATCTAAACCATATGGTCGTGAAATGGACCGTTTGTTATCCACTGGTGAGCAAGTGACTATTGCTTTGATGGCGATGGCATTTGCTGAACGCGGTCAAAAATCTGTGTCCTTAACAGGTGATCAAGCAGGTATTACAAGTAGCGATAGCTTTAACAAAGGCCGCATTTTAGGCGTTGATCCTGATCGCGTATTTGAAGCATTAGATGAAGGTAATATCGTTGTAGTAGCAGGCTTCCAAGGTATTACGGAATATGGTGATATGGTAACATTAGGCCGCGGTGGTTCTGACACAACCGCAGTTGCTTTAGCCGGTGCTATGAAAGCTGATGTGTGTGAAATTTTCACCGATGTAGAAGGTGTATACTCTACTGATCCTCGCGTAGCAAAAGAGGCTTTCAAATTAGAAGAAGTTACATACGGCGAAATGTTAGAAATGGCTCGTCTCGGTGCTGGCGTTATGCAACCTCGCGCCGTTGAAATGGGGTTCCGTTATGGCGTACCAATTCATGTACGTTCTACTTTCAGCGATAATACAGGCACTATTATTCGGGAGGATTATACTGTGGAAACAAATAAACACGTAATTACAGGCGTAGCCGATGACACTAATACAGCAAAAGTAGCCCTCGTAGGGGTTGAAAACAAACCAGGCATTGCAGCAACAGTATTCAAAGCTTTGGCTGATAAAAATGTAGACGTAGATATGATCGTACAATCTATCCGTGCTAAAGGGGAACCTAAAACGGACCTTATCTTTACAGTTGCGCTTGATGATGTTGTATTAACTCGTGATGTTTTAAATCAATTACAACAATCTATTGATATCGAAGCTGTAAATATTGATGAAAAAATGGCAAAAGTATCTATCATCGGTGCTGGTATGTTAGGTCAACCAGGCGTAGCGGCTCAAATGTTTGATATTCTTAGTAAAGAAGGTATTAACATTGAGATTATCAGTACTTCTGAAATCAGTATCTCTTGTCTCGTTGCAGAAGATCGCGTAAAAGACGCTGTTCGCGTTATTCATAATGGATTGTTGTTAAACGAACGAGGCTAATATCAATATGGATAGTCTACGTACTTTTATGGATGAAATGCTTAATGATCAAGGCCGCAAAGAAGGTTTTATTGCAGACTTATTGGCAAATCTTAAGACTCAGCCTATCCCTACATTAGAGCAAGCCCAAACTGGATATACAACGGTGAGTAATTTGCATGGTATTTTTTATAATTATGATACGTCGGAAGTGACTATTTCTTATAAAGTAGTACCTGATATGTATGCGCCGTACACTTTGAGTTTTGACCATTTTGAAGTTGTCTTAGAAGGTTTGCTGACAAGTCGGCGAAATAAAAAGTGGCAGGTAAATCATAAGTTATAATACAAAAGAACACCTTCGTTGGGAGGTGTTCTTTTGTATTATTTTGATAATTATTCTTGAAAATAGTTTTAAAGTTATCGATGTGGTATAATAAACTGTTAGGATTTAAAATTATTTTATACATATATTAATGTAAGATGTATTTGTGAAAGAAGGGACAGTATGGAATTAAATAAAATTTATTCTGGCTTTCGCCTTAATCGAATAGAGCGAATCGAAGAAATCAATGGCACTGCTTATGAGATGAAGCATGAAAAATCTGGTGCCCGTCTTATTTATATAGATTCACCTGATTCAAACAAAGTATTTAATATTGCGTTCCGTACAACACCACAAGATAGTACTGGGGTGGCACATATTATGGAACATTCTGTATTGTGTGGTTCTCGTAAATTTCCTTTAAAAGAACCATTTGTAGAACTCGTCAAAGGCTCATTGAATACATTCTTGAATGCTATGACGTACCCGGATAAAACCATGTATCCTGTGGCTAGCAAGAATGATAAGGACTTCCACAATTTGATGGATGTGTACTTAGATGCGGTATTCTATCCTCGGGCTGCAAATGATCCAGAAATTCTTATGCAAGAAGGTTGGCATTATGAATTGGAAAACGTTGATGACGAGTTGACCTATAAGGGCGTCGTATTCAATGAAATGAAAGGTGTCTATTCTTCTCCTGATTCTATATTAGAACGGGAATTGATGCATGAATTGTTCCCAGATACTACGTATGGTGTAGATTCTGGAGGTAATCCTGATGTCATCCCTGAATTGACTTATGAAGGTTTCCAAGAATTCTACCGCACTCATTACCATCCGTCTAATAGCTATATTTTCCTCTATGGTACCATGGATATTGAAGAACAATTGCGTTTTATTAACGATGAATATTTGAGTCATTTTGATGCTATTGAGGTTGATACTGAGGTAACTTTACAGGCTCCTTTCAATGAAGGTAAAATCGTTACTTATCCGTATAGTATTGGTTCTGATGAAAGTATCGATAATCGTACGTTACATGCATTAGCTTATGTATTGCCTGCTGTGACACCAGAGCAAAGTCTTGCTTTTGAGGTATTAACGCATGCATTATTAACATCTCCAGCAGCACCTTTAAAACAGGTATTGGTGAAGGCAGGGATTGGTTCTGACGTGAGTGGCTATTATTTAGATAGCATCCGTCAACCTATGTGGGCTGTTCATGCATCGGGTTCTAATATGGATAAGCAAATGGAGTTACAATCCATTGTTGAGGCTACGTTGACAAAGTTATGTGAAGAAGGTATCGACAAAGAATTACTTGAAGCTTCTTTGAATAGCATAGAATTTGCGTTGCGCGAAAATGATTTCGGTGGCCGTCCTATTGGTTTAGCTTATGTAATCCGCATGATGGATAATTGGTTATATGGTAATGATCCATTAGAATTATTACATTACGAAGAAGGTTTAAAAAATATTCGTAAAGGCTTGCACGGCACATATTTTGAAGATTTGATTCGTCATTCTATTTTAGAAAACAATCATAAAGCCCTTGTGTCCATGTATCCAGAATGTGGATTACAAGAGAAAAAAGATCGAGATGTAAAAGAACAATTGGCTAATATCAAATCTTCTATGTCTCAAGATGAGTTAGAAGCGATTGTTGAGCAAACGAAACGTTTGAAAATTCGGCAAGAAACTCCAGATAGTGAAGAGGCGTTAGCATCTATTCCGTTATTGGAATTATCTGATTTAAATCCTTACATTGAGGAAGTAGAACGCTGTGAAAGTACAATTGGTGCAACGAAAGTTCATTTTGTGCCAACTTTTACAAAAGGCATTAATTATGTAGCCTACTATTTTCATTTAGATGGACTCACTGAAGAAGAACTATTCTATGCAGATATTTTAAGTGATATTATAGGTCGTATTGATACAACTCGCCCTTACGCAGATGTGGCAAAGGATATCAATCTAAATCTTGGTGGTCTTAGTTCCGATATTACAGCTATAGCCAAAGATGGTAAGCGAGATGAGTTTACGCCACTTATGATTGTGCGTAGTAAAGCATTACATGCTAAATTACCAGATTTATGTCGCATTGTAAACGATGTGATTCATTATGCTGATTATAGCGATGTAAACAGATTGACGGAACTGGTGCAAGAAAATAAAGCGATTTGGGATAATGAAGCATTCCGACGTGGCAATACTATTGTAAGCCAACGTGTTATGGCACAAGTGTCTAAGGTTGGTAAATTCCGTGATGCAGGAAATTTAGGGTATTATCAAAAAATCAGCGAATTAGCTACGAATCCTGCAGCATTGCCACTATTGCCGGATAAACTATCCGATGTGGCAAGAAAGATTTTCCGTGCTAACAATGTAGAGATTATGTTTGTTGGTGAAGATGGTGAATTGGCTGTATTTACAGAATTGATGACACCATTATTATCTGAATGGAGTACGGAGTCATTGCCTCACAATGTATTACAATTGACAAATACATTCGGTAATGATGGTATCGCTACTGCTGGTAAAGTACAGTATGTAGCACAAGGTGGGAATTTTATCGATCATGGATTTAAACATGTAGGCCCTATGAGTGTGTTGGAAACAATTTTACGGTACGAATACCTTTGGATTCGCATTCGTGTACAAGGTGGTGCATATGGCGCATTTGCGAACTTCTTTGATGATGGAAATATGATTTTCTGTAGTTATCGAGATCCAAATCTCGTAGAAACTTATAATGTTTACAAAGAATTGCCTGAATATTTGCGTAGTTTCACATTGTCTGATCGGGAAATGAGAAAATACATTATTGGTACTATGAGTGGTCTTGATTTGCCAATGACTCCAGCATTGCGTGGTCCTCGTGCTATGGGTATCTATTTTAGCGGTGCTAACATTGCTGATAAAGTTGAATTCCGCAAACAAGTTATCGCATGCAAACCTGAAGATATTGTGGCTTTAGCTGATGTGGTAGAATCAGTATTGAAAGATAATCATATTTGCTCTATGGGCAATGAAACTAAGATTAAAGAATCTAACTTATTTGATAATATTGTTTCTTTAGGATAAAAGGAGTATACATGAAAGGAAGATTCGCACCGAGCCCTACAGGGTATATTCATTTAGGTAATGTGTGGATTGCCCTTTTATCCTTCTTGTCTACAAAACAACAGGATGGGACTTATGTAGTTCGCATGGAAGATATTGATTTACAGCGTTCCAAACGTGAATATGGAGAGGCGCTGCTAGATGACTTAGAATGGCTCGGTTTCACTTGGGATGAAGGGCCTCGTGTAGGAGGACCAGAGAAGTCTTATTGGCAAAGTGAGCGCTTAGGATTATACGATGAAATATTATCATCATTTGCATTAGAAAAACGTATATATCCTTGTTTTTGTAATCGTGCGCGGTTACAGTCGATAGCTTCTGCACCTCATCGTGGAGAAGTGAGGCACCATTATGATGGTTATTGTCGAATGCTTAGTAATGAAGCAATAGCTGCGCTTTGTACTGACAAGAAACCATCTTATCGTTTGCGTGTAGATACGCAGAGCTTTCTATTTGATGATAGGTATCAAGGACATCAAGTATTTACTTTGCAATCTGGAAATGATGATTTTGTATTGCGTCGTAGCGATGGTATGTATGCTTACAACTTAGCCGTAGTTGTGGATGATATTAAGATGGGGATTACTGAAGTGATTCGAGGGCATGATTTATTAGATGCTACGGTGCAACAATTATATTTATATAAGCTGTTAGGGGCTCAACCACCAATATATGGACATGCGCCCTTGCTAATTGATTCGGCGGGCTATCGTTTGTCTAAACGACAAAAGAGTATTACCATTCGTGAGTTAAAAGCTTTGCAATGGATGCCAGAACGTATTATTGGTGAATTGGCTGTTCTCGCAGGTTTTATAGAGCGTAGTAGTGCACCAGTTATATCACTTGCGGAATTGATAGAACTCACCTTAGATACACCTGCATTACATCAAGATAATATCGTGATAGATGCACTACGAGCGTAATAAATATACTGTGAAGAAAACATTAGCACATGGTTACTATAGTATCTTTTAGCAGTATTAATATTCGATATATGAAGTTATTATTTGTAATTAAAAAAATCGATGTAATAAATTGACATTTTTCGATATTGTATTATAATAGTATACAAGAGGTGGTAACATGACTATTCAGGACGCGTTAGCTGAAAAAGTTTGGGCTGTAATTGGAGCCACTCATAAGACCGAAAAGTTCGGTTATAAGATTTACAAGTGTTTGAAAGACCATGGATATGAAGTCTATCCAGTAAACCCTAATGTAACTAATATTGATGGAGATATATGTTATCCTAGTTTATCTAATCTTCCGGTAGTACCTAGTGTAGTAGATTTTGTTATACCCGAGGCGGCTGGTTTAGCTGCTATTGATGAGTGTATAGCACTAGGTATTAACACCATTTGGTTGCAGCCTGGAGCAGATAAGCCTACAGTTCTTAATAAAGCTAGTGAGGCTGGATTACATGTAATTCAAGATTGTGTATTAGTTCAATTGCCCTAGGAGGATATAATGAGCGAATTAAAAGAATTAAAAACAGCAGAGTATCAAGATTTATTGAATCAAGGTGGTGTATCCGTAGTTGATTTTTGGGCTCCTTGGTGCGGTTATTGTGTACGCATGATGCCAATTGTTGAAGAAATTGCTAGCGAATTAGAAGGCAAAGCGAATTTTGTAAAAGTAAATGCTGATGAAGAACCAGAATTAGCTCGTGCACTACAAGTAGAGGTATTGCCAACATTCGTTATTTTAAAAGACGGCGAAGTAGTAGACCGTAAAATTGGTTTCTTGCCAAAAGGTGATTTACAAGGTGCTATTGAAGCTCAATTTTAATATGATATGCTAGTTAACATATTAGACCTATTAATGTATTGATATACATTAATAGGTCTTTTTTGTTTATAGACCGCGTAGTACGCTTTGTTCTACGCGGTTTTTACATAAAGCGAACATACATTTGTTGAAAAATAGAGAAAAAGAAAGATTAATAGAAGTTAAGAACGAAAAATTCATAAATTTATCATAGTTTGCGGATTATTTATTGTATCGAGTGGGGGATTGTGGTAAAATTTACCATATAGTGGTAAAAAAGGGTGCAAAGGAGGTGTTGCATATGTTCATGGGCGAATATAATCATACAATCGATGCCAAAGGGCGTTTGATTATACCAGCCAAAATACGTGAACAACTAGGTGAACATTGTGTTCTCACAAAAGGCCTAGATAATTGCATAACCATTTATACCGAGTCATCCTGGATAGAGCTATCCAAAGCTTTGCAATCACTATCTACTAATAAAGCTAATGCTCGTGCTGTTAAACGTTTTTATTTTGGTAGTGCAGCAGAGCTTGAATTTGATAAACAAGGGCGTATCCTAGTGCCTAATCCGTTACGAGAACATGCGGAATTACAAAAAGATGTAGTGATTATTGGTACTGGTGATCACGTAGAAATATGGAGTCGTCATCGTTATGATAACTATAACGATGAAGTGTCAGATAGTATAGAATCCTTAGCTGAAGGATTAGAAGGTATTACATTATAAGGAGGATATCGTGGAATTTAATCATGTCAGTGTGCTGCTGAATGAAACGGTAGACTCTGTGGTGACAAATCCAGATGGTGTATATGTAGACTGTACATTGGGGGGCGCGGGTCATGCTCATGCCGTAGGTGAACGTCTTAGCGAACAAGGTATGATTATTGGTTTGGACCAAGATGAAGATGCTTTAGCTGTAGCGAGGGAACGTTTGTCAGATTTGCGATGCCAAGTAATGACTATACCGACTAATTTTTCTAATTTAAAATATGCTTTAGAATCTCATGGGATTACAGAAGTAGATGGATTTATATTTGATTTAGGAGTATCCAGTTATCAATTAGATACGCCGGAACGGGGTTTTTCATATATGAATGATGGTCCCCTAGATATGCGCATGGATAAGGCGGCACCATTAACAGCAGAAGCTGTTATTAATGAATATGAACCACAGGATTTATTGCGAATTATTAAAGATTACGGTGAAGAACGGTGGGGCAAACGTATTGTTGATTTTATTGTAGCTGCCCGTAATGATCATAGAATTACAACAACTAGTGAATTGGTGAGTATCATCAAAAAGGCAATACCTGCCAAGGCGCGTCAAGATGGTCCTCATCCGGCAAAGCGAACATTCCAAGCCATCCGTATTGAAGTAAATCGAGAGCTAGCTATTTTGCATGATAGTTTTGTAGATGCAGTAAGTATGTTAAAGCCAAATGGGAGAATCGGTGTTATTACATTTCATTCTTTAGAGGATCGCATTACAAAACAAACTTTCAAAGAGTTAAGCACCTCATGTATATGTCCGCCAGAATTACCAGTATGTGTATGTCATAATAAAGCAATTATTAAAGCGAAAAATAAGGCTATTGAGCCAAGCACAGGGGAGGTAGAAGTAAATCCTCGTTCTAGAAGTGCAAAACTCAGAGTGGGGATTAAATTGTAGTATTGGAAGGGGTTAAATTAATGCTAGCGAGAAAACCTGTTGTGGGCCGCGTTAAAAGTGATGTATTGGTAGGGGCACAAAGAAAAAAAGTATCTGTTAGTATTATTTTTGATTTAAGCCCAGTGATGAAACAGATTGTACAGGTGATTGCTGTACTTATTGGGTTTGTACTCATTATGATGATTATAAATGCATATACTACAAAATTAGGGTATGAAGTAGTTAAAACACAGACTGCTGTAGTACAATTAACAAAGGATAATGATACACTTGATGTAGAAGTGGCATCATTAAAATCTCCAGTTCGTATTCAACAGATTGCAGTAGAACAGTTGGGGATGGTTTTGCCTGATTCTTTTGTATATAGTACTAAAAGTGCAACTACAGAACGCAATGTACAAACGAAACAGCAAATTATAGACTAGCAGGCAAAGCAGCTCGTAGGGGCTGCTTTCATTTGTGTATATAGAGGAGTGATAGTATGAAATCCTTAACAGATATTATTAGAACATTAGAAGTAACATCTATAATAGGACCACAAGATCTGGAAATTACAGATATAACTGCGGATTCTCGGGCGGTTACAAATTCCAGTTTATTTATTGCCTTAGATGGGGCAACTGTAGATGGACATGATTATATTGATAAAGCTGTTGCAGCAGGTGCTGTAGCGATAATTGTGTCAAAACCGGTTCAAGTTAATGATGATGTGTGTGTGATTACCGTTAAAGACACACGCGCTGCTATGATGGTAGTAGTGCCGAGTTTCTTTGATTATCCAGCTAATAAAATGCGCATGATTGGTGTAACTGGAACCAATGGTAAAACTACAACTACCCATATGATTCGTCATATTTTGAAGAATCAAGGTCATAAGGTTGGTGTTATCGGTACTGTTCATATTATGATTGGTGATACTAGTTATCCTATTCATAATACAACGCCTGATGTAGTAGATTTACAACATATACTTCATCAAATGGTAGAGGAAGGTGTTACTTATTGTGTTATGGAAGTATCATCTCATGCGTTGGCATTAGGCCGTGTGGCAGGTGTTGAATTTGACACGGCTGTATTTACTAATTTGACGCAAGATCATTTAGATTTTCATAAAACCTTTGAGAATTATTTAGCAGCTAAATGTAAACTATTTGAACAGGTTAGCAGTTCTAATCAACATAAATCTAATAAAGGGGCTGTCATTAATATTGATGATGCTTATGGGGAACGGGTAGTTCAAAAAACGAAGGCTCCTACTATTACATATAGTGCACAAGGAAAAGGTACATTGAATGCTAGTGATATTCAAATGTCCACTAAAATGAGTGATTATACAGTACAATATAATGGTGAAATCTATCGCGTATCTATGAATACAACGGGTTTGTTCAATGTGTATAATACATTGGCTGCCATCGGAGCTTGTTTGCAAGAAGGTATTTCTATGGAAGCGATTGACACGGCTCTTAAAACTTTTAGTGCGGTGCCTGGACGATTTGAACTTATTGAAGAAGGACAAGATTTTGCTGTTGTAGTCGATTATGCGCATACGCCAGATGGTTTAGAAAATATATTACAAACGGCACAGTCTATTAAAGAAAAACGCATTATTGTAGTGTTTGGTTGTGGTGGTGATCGCGATGCTACAAAACGTCCAATCATGGGACGTATTGCTGCAAAATATGGTGATATCATTTATGTAACATCCGATAATCCACGTACGGAAGATCCGATACAAATTGTAAAAGATGTAGAAGTAGGTGTGAAGGAAGCGTTGAGGGATGGTACTAGTTATAAAGTTATTGTAGACCGTCGTGATGCTATCAATCATGCTATTGGTGCTGCAAAATCTGGGGATATTGTTATCATTGCTGGCAAGGGTCATGAAGATTATCAAATTTTAAAAGATCAAACAATTCACTTTGATGATCGTGAAGAGGCACGACGAGCTCTTAAGGAGATCTAATATGGCACAATTTACAGTTCAAGATATATTACAAGCTACTGGTGGTACTTGTACTGGAGATAATTCAATACAGTTTGCTGATGTATCTACAGATACACGTACAATTGAAGCAGACTACTTGTTTGTAGCTTTGCGAGGGGATACCTTTGATGGTCATGATTTTATAAAAACGGCTATTGAAAAAGGTGCTATTGGTGCTATTGTAGAAAATGGACACTCTGTAGAAGGAATCCTTTGTATTGAAGTAGAAAATACATTAAAGGCTTATCAAGACTTGGCGAATTTTCATAGACATCGTTTTAATATTCCTATCGTTGCTATTACTGGATCATCTGGTAAAACGACGACAAAAGAAATGGTGGCAGCTGTATTGAGCACAGAGTTTAATGTGCTTAAGACAGAGAAGAATTTCAATAATGAAATTGGCTTGCCTAAAACGTTATTACAACTCACTAATGAACATGAAGCCTGTGTTGTAGAAATGGGCATGCGTGGATTAGGTCAGATTGAAGAGTTAGCACTCATTGCAGAACCAACGATTGGCATTATCACCAATGTAGGTACTAGTCATATTGAACTGCTAGGTTCAAAAGAAGCGATTGGTGAAGCCAAGGGTGAGTTGATTCGTTGTTTAGGTACGGATAGTATTTCCATTCTCAATGAGGATGATTCCTTTGTTAGTGCTATGAGTGCGATAGCGAAAGGGAAGACTATGACCTATGGCATTCATAGTAATGCAACTATTAAAGGAAGTCATTTGCGTTATAAAAAGGATGGTATCAAGTTTACATGCAAGGCTTATGATGATGTATTTGATGTATTTTTGCCTATGATTGGAGAGCATAATGTATACGATGCATTAGCGGCTATTGCTGCAGGTCGTGCATTAGGTGTAAAACCATCTAAAATCAAGAAAGGGCTAAGCGAATTTACAGGCACACCGATGCGTCAGGAAATCGTAGCTTTTGATGATATTGTAATTCTTAACGATGCGTATAATGCGAATCCTTCATCTATGGCAGAGGCGATTAAAGCATTAGGTCAATTAGATGGAAAGCGCAAAATTGCCATGCTTGGAGACATGTTGGAATTAGGTGATTTTACAGAAGAAGGACATCGTCAAATCGGTAGATTGCTTGGGGAAGAAAAATATAGTGTTTTATTTACCTTTGGTGATGCCGCTGATTTTATTGCCAAAGAAGCGAAGTTAGTAGGGCTAGAGGTGCATCGTTGTAATAGTCATTTAGAAATGGCTAATGCTTATCAGGATATCCGCGAAAAGGGCGATGTAATTTTAGTTAAAGGGTCTCGTGGGCTTCGTATGGAGCGTGTTGTTGACGAATTGAAAGACCGTGAATAGAAGGGAGAATCGGCTAGTATTACTAGCCGTATTTGACTTTATTTATGAATAGGGGAGAGTTATGATTTATCACATTCTATTAGCCTTTGTAGCAACATTTATATTGACGTGCATTTTAGGAAAACTAGGGATTCCCGTGCTGAAATCGCTTCATGCACAACAAAGCATTCGAGAAGAAGGACCAGAAAGTCATCAAGCAAAAGCTGGCACACCGACTATGGGTGGGGCTTTTATGATGATTGCTTTAACTCTTGGTGTGGCTATTTTTGCACCATGGAATGTAGCCACAGGCATGATTTTATTTTTAACATTAGGTCATTGTTTATTAGGATTTTTTGATGATTTTGTGAAAGCGGTTAAAAAGCGTAATCTAGGATTAACGGCGAAGCAAAAATTATTAGGACAATTTATTTTGGCGGCTATTTTCTGCTATTGCTTAACAGAAATTATGGTTATTCCTACAACATTATGGATCCCTGTGGTAGACACTTATGTAGATCTTGGTATTGCCTATTATGTGTTAACTTTTTTAGTGATTGTAGCTACATCAAATGCGGTTAATTTGACAGATGGGCTTGATGGGTTAGCGTCCGGCACCTCTGCAATAGCAGCTATTGCTTTTTCTGTCATTGGTTTAATGTTTAGCTCCTCTACTAATGCTATGGCTGCTGAAAGCATAGCTTATTTTGGTGCTATGGTAACTGCTGTATGTTTAGGTTTTTTGGTGTTTAATACCAATCCTGCTAAAGTATTTATGGGGGATACAGGTTCTCTTGCATTAGGAGCAGCATTTGCGGGCATGGCTATTTTAACGAAAACAGAATTATTACTCGTTATTATTGGTGGTATTTTCGTTATGGAAGCTTTATCGGTAGTGATTCAAGTGATTTCTTTCAAAACACGTGGTGTAAGAGTGTTTAAAATGAGCCCTATACATCATCATTTTGAATTATTAGGTTGGTCGGAACAAACTGTAGTTAATCGCTTTTGGTTTGGCGGTGCTGTACTAGCTATTCTTGGAGTTCTGTTAGCTACTGTCTCCATGTAAATGTAATAATATTTGGTGTAGTGTAAAAGTATTAAATGAGATAATAATTTACATTATCTGTGAGCTACAGTATTTTATATCATATAGAAAATATAAAAATTAAATAGATAATGTAGGTTTTATAGGGGAACGTCTTAACTTGTAAGGCATTTAATGGTATTCTTATAAGATAAGATATTTTAGTATAATGAATAATTAGGTGATATACATGGAGTATAGCGGTAAACACATACTTGTACTTGGTGCTGGATCTAGTGGCATCGGTGCATCTTGGGTATTAAGACAATTGCAAGCACAGGTTGTGCTAAACGATTATAAAGAGGTTCAATTTGAAACGGTTATAAAACATCGTTTAGAAGAAGCTGGTGTTACGATTATTACAGGACGTCAAGATAATGATTTATTAGATGGCGTAGACAGGATTGTTATTTCTCCCGGTATTGCTTTATCTATACCTATTGTTCAAGAAGCGTTGCGCCGTAATATTGAGGTAGTTAGTGAAGTCGAACTAGCCTATGATATTTGTAAATCTCCAATTCTTGGGATTACTGGTACGAATGGGAAAACGACGACAACAACATTGTTAACAGCTGTGATGACGGCTACTGGATTACCTGTTAAAGTAGGAGGGAATATTGGGGATTCTCTTAGTGAAATGGCTTACTATATGCCTGAAGGTGGTTATTTAGTAGCTGAGTTGTCTAGTTATCAATTAGAAACTATTAAAAATTTCCGTCCTCTTGGTGCTATTGTTCTCAATATTACGCCAGATCACTTGGCGAGACATAAAACGATGGAAAACTATATAGCTGCCAAAGAGCGCATTTTTATGAATCAACATGATACTGATTTTGTGGTTCTCAATGCAGACGATAGTATTGTAGAGGAAATGGCAGAAAGAGCTGGCGCACAAGTATTAATGATTAGCCAACATGAAACTGTTACAAATGGTGCACATTATAGAAATGGTGTGTGTTATGGTGTTAAGGATGGCGTTGAAGAGGCCATTATTGATAATGCATCTATCCACATTAGAGGGGCTCATAATATTGAAAATATTTTAGCCGTTATTGCGTTATCCTATGCTTTAGGTGTTAGCAAAGACATTATTAAAAGTGTAATTAGTGACTTTAATGGTGTTGAACATCGACTTGAAAAAGTGGCTACTATACATGATGTTACATTCTATAATGATTCTAAGGCTACTAACACTGATTCTGTAATTAAGGCTTTAGATGCATTTGATAAAAAAGTGATACTATTGGCTGGTGGTCATGATAAAATGACGCCTTTAGAAGATTTTATGAGTGTTGTCAAAGACCGTACAGAGCATGTTGTTTTTATGGGGGAAGCGGCAGAACGATTTGAATCGGTGGCTAAAACAATGGGGGTTGATCATATTCGACGTGCTCATTCTATGGAAGAAGCCGTAAATATAGGTTATGAATTAGCTGAACCGGGAGATATTGTATTGTTATCTCCTGCCTGTTCTAGTTTTGATTGGTATAGTTGCTTTGAAGAACGTGGTGATGATTTTAAACATTGGGTTCATGTATTAGAGGAAAGGAGCTAAGGTTGTGAAGCGAATCATTATTTCTGGTGGTGGTACCGGAGGGCATATTTATCCTGCCATTACGATTTACAAGGAAATCATGAAACTACAGCCTGATGCAGAGGTTCTCTATGTAGGCACAGCACATGGACTAGAAGCTGATTTGGTGCCTAAAGAAGGAATCGACTTTGTTACTATTCCGGTACAGGGGTTACAGCGTAAATTATCATTTGGTACATTGGTAACACTAGGCAAAACTGCATGGTCTTTGGTGAAAGCAAATAAAATTATTTCTGATTTTAAACCAGATGTTGTGATTGGTACAGGTGGTTATGTATGTGGTCCTATTTTAATGGCTGCTGCATTGCGTCATATTCCAACTATTATTCAAGAACAAAATGTTATTCCTGGTATTACCAATAAATTATTAAGCCGTTTTGTAGATGTTGTAGCCGTTGGTTATGAAGAGGCGGTAAAATCCTTTGGGAAAGCAAAACGCGTAGTGTACACTGGTAACCCTGTGCGTCCAGAAGTGTTAGTTGATTCAAGAGAAGATGGCCGACAGTATTTTGATGTATCCAACGATATATTTACAGTCCTTATCGCTGGAGGATCACGTGGTGCTCGCACCATTAATACGGCTATGGTAGATGTACATAATTATTTTAAAGGACGTAATGATATTAAATTAATTCATATTACTGGAAGTGGAGAATATAAATCTGTCCTTCAGAAATTAGGCATTCAAGATGGTGAAAAATTAGGAAATTCGTCGTTAATTTTGCCTTATTTACATGATATGCCAAAAGCATTAGCTGCAGCAGATTTAGCGGTATTTCGTTCTGGTGCTATTGGTTTGGCGGAATTAGCAGTACGCGGTATTCCATCTATACTTATACCATATCCTTATGCGGCAGAAGATCATCAAACATATAATGCTCGTATTTTTGTTCATGAAGGGGCATCTCATATGATTGTTGATAAAGTACTGACGGGCCATGATTTAATCGGTGAAATTGAAATGTTTATGGATAATCGCAAATTATTAGAGCAAATGGGGAATTGTGCGTTGCATTTAGGTAAGCCAAATGCGGCTCACGATATTGCTACTCTCGCTATATCCATAGCTAAATAAGTAAGGAGTGTTAATATGTTAGACGGTATTCGTAAGGTCCATCTTATCGGTATTGGTGGTTCCGGTATGCGGGCTATTGCCAATATTTTGATTTTAAAAGGTTTTGATGTATCTGGCTCTGATGTGAAAGAATCGGATGTTATTAATACATTTAGAGATATGGGAGCTACTATTCATATCGGTCATGATGCATCTTATGTAAACGGCGTTGATGCGGTGGTTCGTTCTACTGCTATTCGCGAAGATAATCCAGAAATAGTAGCGGCCAAAGAACAAGGTATTGCTATTTTGCATCGTTCCGATATTGTAAAAGCTGTATTAGATGTAACAAATGGGATTGCTGTAGCTGGGGCACATGGTAAAACATCGACTACTTCCATGATTGGGCAAATCCTTGTAGAGGGTTGTTTGGATCCAACAGTGATTATCGGTGGCGAAGTAGATTATCTAAAAGGTAGTAGTTGTCTTGGTAAAGGTGAATATTCTGTTGTGGAAGCAGATGAAAGTGATGGATCTTTCTTAAAATTAAAGCCTCATACTATTGTGATTACTAATATTGAAGATGATCACATGGATTATTACAAAAACATGGATAATTTACTCCATGCATTCTGTGAATTTGTAGAAAACTTGCCAATGGATGGTAAGGCTGTCGTATGTGGTGATAATGACCATATTCAGTATGTAATGACCAAGGTGAAACGTAATTTTGTCACCTATGGCTTAGAAGAGTCCAATGATTATGTAGCTAAAAACATTCATTACGAAGATAGTTCTTTAGTCTATGATATATTCCACAAGGGCAGTAATCTAGGGCGTATTCGTTTGCGAGTGCCTGGTAATCACAATGTGCTTAACTCTTTAGCTGCTTTCATCGTGGCTTACGAAGCATGTGAGTTGCCAGTAACAACTATAGCGAAAGGCTTAGGTAAATTTGTTGGTGCTAAGCGTCGGTTTGAAACAAAAGGTCATGTAGCGGGTGTATGGGTGGTAGATGATTATGCTCATCATCCTACAGAAATTAAGGCTACTTTAAAAGCGGCTAAGGAATTAGAAAAGCACCGCGTTATTTGTGTATTCCAACCGCATCGATATTCTCGTACTTTCTTATTAAAGAATGAATTTGCTACTGCTTTCACCAGTGCTGACGAAATTTATATGACGAATATTTATAGTTCTGGTGAAGATCCAATTTCAGGTATTGATGGACAAACGATTCCAACGGCCATTGAATCTGCTACTGGTCATCATGTAAATTATGTAGATGATGTCAATGATTTACCACAAGTGTTAGCAAAAGTAGTACGTCCAAATGACTTAGTTATTACTATGGGGGCGGGTTCTATTAATCAATATGGACCTAAATTATTAGCATTATTGGAAGAAGGTTTACAATGAAAGATAAACATATCATCGTATTAATGGGGGGCCCATCTGCAGAGGCAGACGTATCTCGCCGTACTGGTGCTGCTATTGCAGAGGCATTGATAGGTAAAGGATACCATGTATCTACATTAGAACTTAATCCTCGCACTTTATTACAAGACATTGAACAATTACAAGGTGATGTAGTATTTAATGCTATTCATGGTCGTTATGGCGAAGACGGTGCTGTACAAGGTCTATTAGAAATGGCGGAAATCCCTTATACCGGTTCTGGTATTATGGCGCATTCCGTGGGGATGAATAAAAAAGTAAGTAAAGACGTATTTAAAGGTGCTGGTATTCCTACTGCGGAATCTCGTTCTTACAATGGCAATATGGAATCCAAAGTGGATATTATTAAATCTATTGAGGATACCTTTTCTTTTCCTGTTGTGCTAAAACCAGCTACGCAAGGATCTAGTATTGGTGTAACCATTGTGAAAGAAGCATCTCAATTGGCTGATGCAGTTTCAGCAGCTTTGACATATGATCCGATTCTTGTTGTAGAACAATTTCTTAATGGGCGTGAGTTTACCGTATCTATTCTTGATGGTAAGGCATTACCTGTTATTGAAATTCGACCTCATTCTGGTGAATATGATTATGAAAGTAAATATACTGCTGGTGCCACAGATTATTTAGTACCAGCACCTATAGATGAAGCGATGACGAAAATTATGCAATCCATTGGCGAATCAGTTTATCGCGAAGTACAAGGTAGTGGGGTTATCCGTGTTGATGTGATGACGGATAGCGATAATAATATGTATGTGTTGGAATATAATACTGTGCCAGGTATGACAGCAACCTCCTTAGTACCTAAAGCGGCTAAAGAGGTCGGTATTGAATTTCCTGAACTATGTGAAAAAATTCTACTAACTGCAGGCTGTGGAAAATTTTAAAGCTCGTAATAGATAAGGAGTTATGAAATGGATGATATGAATTGCCATCCATCCAACTCTGGGGAGACTAAGGCGGCTAATACAGCCAAACAAGAACGCTTAGCTTTCAGAAAGAAAGTATTGAAAGTAGGCGGGGCTGTGGCTCTCGTGTTGGTAGGATTGTTGACGCTGCCTATACCTTTTGGAACATTAAAGATTGTTGGATCTGATAAAGTCACTGTACAAGATGTAGAAGTAGCTGGTGATATTGGTGAACCAGTTAATATTCTGCGCATTAATACAGAAAAATTAAAAGATCGACTAGCGAAGGATTTGCGGGTAGAGGAAGCTCAAATTAGTTACGAGCTACCCCTCACTATGGTAGTACGCATTGTGGAACGTAAGGCTATTGCGGTAGTGCCAGCTCAATTTGGGTATTTGACATTGGATAAAAATGGTCAAGTCATCGCATCAGAATCTGTTATTGAAGATACGACGATACCTATAATATCAGGTGTAAAAGGGGGCAATATATTACTTGGTGATATGGTAACTGATACACCTATATTGCAGGCCTTAGAATATTTGCGAGATCTAGATGGCGATACATTTAAACAAATTGCAGAGGTTAATGTAGGCGATGCTAATCAGTTATTAGTTTATACGGTATCAGGTGTACAGATTCGCTTAGGTGATGGTTCTAATTTGAAAAGTAAAGCTGAATTGACGGCATCTATGTTAAAGGACTTGGTTAAGAGACAAGGTAATGTACAATATATTGATGTAAACCCTACATCTCCGTATATAAAGACCGATAAAGTAGTAGAATGATGAAGTATCATTTTAGTGGAAAGTTTTCAAAATATAGTGTAAAATGTATGTAATTGTTATAATTTAATCAGTATATAAATATATAAAAATGAATTTATATTGACGATGATAGATAACGATAAGAGGAGGAAGTTCAATGTCAGATTTTGCTAATATTAAAGTTATCGGTGTTGGTGGCGGCGGTAATAACGCTGTAAACCGCATGGTTGATAGCGATTTAAAAGGTGTTCAATTTTTAGCTGCTAATACAGAAAGCCAAGTGTTGGAATTATCGAAAGCGGATGTAACAATTCAAATTGGCGAAAAAGTAACTAAAGGTTTAGGTGCTGGTGCTAACCCACAAATCGGTGAGGAAGCAGCACAAGAAAGCCGTGAAGATATCATCAAAGCTCTTGAAGGTGCTGACATGGTATTTGTAACTGCTGGTATGGGTGGCGGTACTGGTACAGGTGCAGCACCAGTTGTTGCAGAATGCGCAAAAGAAATCGGTGCATTGACTGTAGGTGTTGTAACAAAACCGTTTGCATTTGAAGGTAAACGCCGTCGTGCACAAGCTGAAAAAGGTATCGAATTTTTAACTCAAAAAGTGGATACTATCATCGTTATTCCTAATGATAAATTGCTCCAAGTAGTAGATAAAAAATGTTCTTTAAGCGATGCATTCCGTACAGCTGATGATGTACTTCGCCAAGGTATCAAAGGCATTTCCGATTTGATTCAAGTTCCAGGTTTAATCAATCTTGACTTTGCCGATGTAAAAACTATCATGACCGAACAAGGGGAAGCATTGATGGGTATTGGTGTTGGGGAAGGTGAAAACCGTGCTGCTGACGCTGCTAAAATGGCAATTAACAGCCCATTGCTTGAAACTTCTATTGATGGTGCGAAAGGTATTTTATTAAATATCTCTGGTAGTGCTAACCTTAGTTTGTTTGAAATTAATGAAGCTGCTGAAATTATTTCTGACGCAGCAGATCCAGATGCTAACATCATCTTTGGCTCTGTTATTGATGAAAGCTTAGGTGATAAAGTACAAATTACTGTTGTAGCAACAGGTTTTAATTCTAATGCGAAAGCTGTACCTGAATTTGGCAAAACCACAACTACAGCTCGTTCTACAAACACAATTTCTAGTAGTATGCCAGAAATCCCTGCATTCATGAAACGATAATTTATGAAGTAGGTAATTATTGAGATATATTTGTATGTGTATAGGAGGTACCGATGAATAAATTAGTACTATTAACAGTAGCAGCTTCTATAATGACTAGTAGTGCTTTTGCAGCAGCTGTGCCAGTGACAAAAATAAGCGATGGATCTACAAAAATTCAAGCTGATTATGCATTTGCACAACGTGTTTCTAAAGGCGGCGGTACTAACAATGATGGTTATGGTGTTTCTTTAGAACATGATTTTAGCGACAAAACTGCTGTACAATATTCCTATGATAAAATAAACGCTAAAAATGGCGATATTAAAGATCATCAATTAGCCTTAGTATATAAATTACATCCTAATGTAAACGTATATGGTGCAGGTACAGCAATCCGTACACACGATACTGATCTTGGTTACCAAGCAGGTGTTATCGGTCATGTGCCATTAACAGATAAAATTAATGGCTTTGCAAAAGCTGGCTTTGGTAACGATATTAAACAAACATACCAAGTTGGTGCTCAATACGAAGTAAAACCTAATGTAGATTTGAATGTATATTATGGTTATGATAAATTCAGCGTAGATAGTAATGATAAAACATCTAAAGGTTTACATGCTGGCGTAGGTTATACATTCTAATTTAGAATTTATATAATTGAATATATATTATGAAAACCACTTATCATATATTGTTTCTGATATGTTTTTAGATATATCGAAATATATATAATAAGTGGTTTTATTACTCTTTGTTGATTAGAAAAAATAATTATTTTATAGTTTTAATTAATAACATTCATGTATACAATATATTTCACGAATACACATTGTCATAATTGTAAACTTTAGGTATGATACATATGTAATGTTTCTTTTGAGATAGGATGGTGTACGCTATGACAAGTGTTGCAGCTAAACATGCTAAAGGTAAAAAATTAAAAGACGTAATCTTTGTAACAGCTGGACAGGCGGCTGAAGATGTTAAGATAAATGGTCGTGAGTTCGTTGTTAATGGCACATTAGGTGCTATTCATGATGAAGAGGGTAAACTGGTCTTTTTGAAAACTGTAAAAGATGAATATTTAGCTCTTGATGACTGTGATCATATTGGATACGCTCCTATTGCTGGTTTGCCTGATTTTTTGAAAGCTGCTGAGGAGGCTTGTTTTAGCCAATCTCGCCCAGAAGGTTATATTCGTAGTATTGCCACTGCTGGTGGTACTGGCGGTATACACCATTTAGTACATAACTATACTGACCCTGGTGATGAAGTATTGACTGCTGATTGGTATTGGGGGGCGTATCGTATTATTTGTAGTGATACAGGTCGTACGTTGGTAACGTATGCATTATTTGATGAGCATAATAATTTTAATCATGAAGCATTCAAAAATCGTGTAAATGAATTAGCTGCTAAACAAACCAATGTAGTATTGTTGTTTAATACGCCTGGTAATAATCCTACTGGATACTCTATAGAGGATAGAGATTGGGATTCTATTTTGTCCTTCTTAAAAGAATTAGTAGCCATTGGTCGCAACAATGTCATTATTGGTATCGATGTAGCATACTTAGATTTTTCCGGTGAAAAAGAAGAGGTTCGTAGTTTCTTTAAAAAATTTGGTAATTTACCAAAAGAAATTCTCACTTGTGTTTGCTATAGTCTCTCGAAAGGGTTTACTATGTATGGTCAACGGGTCGGGGCTTTGATTGGTATCTCCTCTGATGAAGAAGTAGCAGATGAGTTTTTAGATATCAACAAATGTACTAGCCGTGCTACATGGTCGAACAATTGTCGTCCTGCTATGCGTACGATGGCCAATATTATGGCAGATCCAGATAAATTTGCTGCTTATGAAGCAGAACGTAATTGTTACTATCAATTAATCCGTGATCGGGCTGAAATTTTTAAACAAGAAGCAGAGCAAGTAGGCTTGCCAATGTTACCATATCGAGGTGGTTTCTTTATTACCATTCCTACTGATGCGAGCACTGTAATCTGTGAAGAATTGAAAAAAGAACATATTTATGTTATTGCCTTGGCTAACGGTATTCGCATAGCTGCCTGTGGTATTCCCAAATGCCAAATGACAGGTTTAGCAGAGAGCATTTATAATGTTATGAAACGTTTAGGTAAATTATAACAAATCGGGTAGTTAATCATTGATTAACTACCCGATTTGTTATTAGTGAATTTCTTTGTTTTCTTTAATATCTTTATCAGCCTCTAATGCTAAATCACGAAGCGCACGTTTGGGCTCTGTAATCGCCCCTGTTTTTGGATCTACAAATTGGACGCGATCTAATGTGCTTGTAATTTGACCACGAATGAAGCCTAAATAAATCTCATATAGCTCTTTTTTCTCTGCTAGTTCTTCTGGTGTCAATTCTTGACCAGATTTTTTCTTTGCCGCTAATTCATTAATGCGTTTTAATGTTTCGTTAATATTGCTCATATTATACCTCGTATATATTTTATTATGTTGTTTTAAGATATGGGTTTTCATAAGTAGAGAACTAGTAATATAGCTTGATTTTTAATAACAATAATATAATATAATATAATATATGTTGCTAAATGCTCTATCTATGAATAACTCATATAATTATACCATAGAACGGAATTTATCTGTATGGTATGATAGTATATGTACGCATTTGTACTTTCACAAGTGAGAAAGGAGATAATGATGCGTGTTACAAAAGTGATAAAGGCGGAGCAGTTAAAGCTGTTAGAAGAGCATTATTTTGATGCGAAGCCAGCCTTAGAATATAATAATGATTTTGAATTATTAGTGGCTGTTGTATTGTCTGCACAGTGTACGGATGAAAGAGTTAATATCGTTACGAAACGATTATTTCCTAAACTCAATACGCCAGCAGCTATGCTATCTATTGGCGTAACAAAACTAGAAACTCTCATTAAAGATTGTGGCCTTTATAAATCAAAGGCAAAAAATCTTATTGCTACATGTCAAATTTTGATTGAAAAGTATGGTGGAGAATTGCCTCGTACTATTGATGAGCTAATAGAATTGCCGGGGGTAGGTCGTAAAACGGCTAATGTAGTAGTATCTGTTTTATGGGGGATACCAGCTATCGCGGTAGATACACATGTATTCCGCGTTTCTAACCGATTAAAATTAGGCATTGCTAAAACACCAGAGGAGATGGAGTTAAAATTACAAAAGGCTATCCCTCGTGAAGATTGGGCTGCTGCTCATCATTGGTTAATTTATCATGGTCGTCGTGTTTGCAAAGCACGTAAACCGTTATGTGATACTTGTTTTTTAAATCATTTATGTCCTTCAGCAGGAAAGGTATAATTTATGAAGTCTAATAATCTTGAGTTAGTCCAATTGTTTGAACAATATCAATTAGAAGGAATCGATATTGTCAATGAATTGATGCGTTTTAAAGTGCTAGACCAATTATTGTCTGCTAATGCCAGTGCTCGTGAGTGGGGTGTTACGGCAGATGATTTATATGCTTTGGCGGAAAAATCAACAGTAGAATCATTTGGTAAGATACCTTATGATGTGGAGGTGTTCCGCAAATTATACGGACCGTCATTTACGGTAGAATTATTTGATTTTATCAGCGATACCGGTTATATTGATGGCCTTAATGTAGGTACTGAATGGTCGACCCCAGTTCGTGAAAGTATCGAAGCCCATAGTAAAACTGATGAACTCGTGCTATATGCGTATGTAGAAGAGTATGCTGGCATGATTGACGATATTTTGCAGTCTTACCCAGAGAAAAAAGTTGTTCTTTATACAGCATCTGATGTATGTTACAGTATTTTGACTCGATTATATCCGATGGCGCAAATTATTAATCAATGGCCATATCGCAGTTATTTTGATCATATCTTCGTTGCTACAGTAGGTATGTTCCAATCTAGTGAAGATATTGTAGAAGAAGTGGCCAATGGTTTACATAATCTTGTGCCTGAAGGGACTGCACATTTATTCTTGCCTGCTACAATGGTACAAAATCAAATAGGCCTTAATAATATGGCATTGCAATTTTTCTTGAATCAGAAAAAGGTGGAGCTCATTAGAGAGTGGGCACCATTAGGAACTTATGAAATTGTGTATGGCAAATACGAAGTAAAGAAAATGAGCATTGGCCTTCGTGAACAAGTGGGCGATATATGGAAAGAAATTAATTATATTCCATTGCCTCATGGTGTGTTTGCACAATTACCAGTATTTTCTGTACTAAATTATGGCTTATCGTTGCGTTCTATTTTATTACCTGGTAGTCAATTAGATCGTGCTTTAGGGCAAGATGGTATGTACTGTATGGACAGTCGTTTATCTGAATCGGTGCGTATTGCTTTAGCAGAAGCAGGCGCCTATTTCTTGACTTTCACAGGGGAACAAGGCAAGAAATCAGTAGCTGTTAGTACTGTGAAACCGAATGGCATATACTGGATGTTCCCAGATCAAGAAATTGCCTATATGTGGTATGCTTATTTCTCTAGCACTATAGGGCAAACCATAATGAATGAAGTGTCCATGCTTGTTCAAACAGAAGAGGCCTTTGGCTATATGTTGAGTAGCGTGCGCCGCCAAGTATTATCTGTAGAAGACGAAATGTCTGTTATAGGCGAAGTTGATGCCATTCAAGAAGAGTATGAACAAGGTTTAGCTCAACTGCATACAAATTGGAATAATCGTATGAATGCTGTGGCTACAGGAATTGTACCTGTTGTGACATCTATTGATTTAGAAGATTACAGCGATTTTAAAAATTAATTGTAAAACCCAACATTTTAGTTTACAATAAATCGTATCCGTTTTGGCACATAATTTATGATTGATACATAGTGTACATTAAAAATAGGATTGGAAGGAGGGTCATATGGCTGTTATCAATTTTGAAATTTTCAAGGTAATCGGTACATTGTCCGAAGATAAGGATGGTTGGAAAAAACAATTGACTTGTACAAGTTGGGGGAAATATAATCCGAAATTCGATCTTCGTGCTTGGGATAGTGAGTATACGAGCATGAAAAAAGGTATTACTTTATCCTTAGAAGAGTTAATTGCATTGCGCGATATCTTGAATGAAAGTGACTTAGAAACGATATTAGCAGAATCTATCGAGGAAAAACAGGCTTCTAAAGAGTAGTTGCTTGCATTTGTACAGCCCTCGTGCTATAATCTATAAGAATAATATTGATTGCTGGAAAGAGGTGTATAGAATGAAACAAGGTATTCATCCAGACTATAAACAAACTACAGTGACTTGTGGTTGTGGTAACACATTCCAAACTGGCTCTGTAAAAGAAGACCTTCGTGTAGACGTTTGCTCCAAATGCCATCCGTTCTTCACTGGTCAACAACGTGCGACTCAAGCTCGTGGTCGTATCGAACAATTTAACAAACGTTATGGTAAATAATTTTTTAGTAGCGTAACAATTATTGGCAGGGCTTTGGGCTCTGCCTCTATTTGTTTGTGAGAGGACTATGTGTGAATACAGAACGCATTAAAAAGTTCGTTGGTGGACAAGCAGTCATTGAAGGTGTTATGATGCGTGGTCCTGGCTATACAGCAACAGCTGTACGTGAACCAGGTGGTACCATTGTAGTACAAAAGGAAATAACTACGTCCATCCAAGATCGATATCCTATATTAAAAAAACCATTTCTACGAGGCTGTGTAGCTTTATATGAATCTCTTGTTATTGGTATGAAAGCTTTGTCATTTTCGGCTAAGGCTGCCGGTGATGAAGAAGAGGAAATGTCTAATAGTGAAATTGCAATCACCATGGTATTTTCTACGGTATTTGCAATCGCTTTGTTTTTGGCCCTCCCTACATATGCAGTAAAATTTATTCCTGGTATTCAGGATAATCATGTTATACTAAACTTATTGGAAGGTGCTGTTCGATTAGTTCTTTTCTTGCTCTATATTTGGGCTATTGGTCTTACAAAGGATATTCAGCGAGTATTTCAGTATCATGGGGCAGAGCATAAAACTATCCATGCTTATGAAAATAATTTACCTTTAACAGTGGAACATATTCGTTCTCAAACGAGATTGCATCCTCGATGTGGTACGAATTTTCTCCTTATTGTTATGGTAGTGAGTATATTTGTGTTTGCCTTTTTAGGGTGGCCTAGTTTGTGGGAACGAATTATATCCCGTGTTCTTCTTATGCCAGTAGTAGCAGGAATTGCGTATGAGTTTATTCGCCTTGCTGGACGTAGTGAGAATAGTTTTGTGAAAGCTCTCGTTAAACCAGGGTTAGCATTGCAATATATGACGACTCGAGAACCGGAGGACGATCAAATTGAGGTGGCCATACGTGCCTTAGAAGAGGTGCGTCCACCAGAGGAAGAGGCTTACGAAGATAGTACAGATTAATTAAGGTTGAGGTTTACTATGTTAGTTAATAAACTACAAGTTATTGAAGATAAATTTATGGATTTAGAGCAGCGCATTAGTGACCCAGAAGTCATTGCTCGCCAGCAAGAGTGGCAAAAATTAACGCGTCAACACTCTCAATTATCTGAAACGGTAGAAACTTTCAGAACCTATAAGAAAGTATTACAAGGTTTAGATGAAGCTATGGAAGTGTTAGAAGATAAATCCATGGACGAAGATTTCCGCGCTATGGCACAAGAAGAATTAAAAGAGTTAAAGGTACAAAAAGAAGAGTTAGAAGAAAAGTTACAAGTTCTTTTATTGCCTAAAGACCCTAATGATGATAAAAACGTTATTATCGAAATTCGTGGCGGTGCCGGTGGTGATGAAGCAGCCCTTTTTGCAGGGGATTTATTCCGTATGTATACTAAATATGCAGAAAGCCAAGGCTGGCGTTGTGAAGTGATTGATGCGAACGAACCTGAATTAGGTGGTTTCAAAGAAGTCGTATTTTCTGTAGATGGCATGAATGCATATTCTAAAATGAAATTTGAATCTGGTGTACATCGTGTGCAGCGTGTACCGACTACTGAAACACAAGGTAGAGTACATACGTCTACTGTAACTGTAGCGGTGCTGCCTGAAATGGAAGATGTAGATATCGAAGTGAATGAAAAAGATTTAAAAATTGATACATATCGTGCCAGTGGTGCAGGCGGGCAGCATATTAATAAGACAGAATCTGCTGTGCGTATTACTCATTTGCCTACAGGTATTGTAGTGGCTTGTCAGGACCAACGTTCTCAATTGCAAAATAGAGAAAAAGCAATGCGGGTATTGCGTGCTAAACTACAAGACCAAGCAGATCAAGCAGCTATTGCAAGTCAAGCGGCAGACCGTAAGAGTCAAGTAGGTACTGGTGATCGCAGTGAACGTATTCGTACGTATAACTTTCCACAAGGTCGTGTGACAGATCATCGTATTAATTTAACATTATATAAATTGGATGCTATTTTGAATGGAGATTTAGATGAACTCATTCAAGCATTAAATGCAGCAGATCAAGCTGCTAAAATGCAGGAGGCTAATACGAATGTATAATAAGGAGATTTGGACAATAGGTCGCATTCTCCAGTGGACAGAGCAGTACTTTCAAAACAAGGAGATGGACACACCTCGACTTGATGGGGAAGTACTGCTTTCTCATGTTTTAGGGAAAGAACGAATCTATTTGTATACTCATTATGATCAACCCTTGGAACAAGCCGAGCTAGATGCATTTAGACCGTTCGTCATAGAACGCGCTAAAGGGCATAGTGTAGCGAGTATTATAGGAAAAAAAGATTTTATGGGTCTTACATTTCATGTAAATGATAAAGTCCTCATTCCTAGGCCTGATACAGAAACGTTAGTCGAATATATTCTTGGTTCCTATGGTACAGAACAAGAATTGTCTATTTTAGATATGTGCACAGGACCAGGTACGATTTTACTAAGTTTGCTTCATTATTTGCCAAATGCAAAGGGATTAGGATTAGATGTATCTCATGACGCCTTAATAATAGCTACTGAGAATCAAAGAGCGTTTCAATTAGAAGGACGTAGCTCTTTTTTTGAATCTGATATGTTTTCTTATTTAGAATCGAATCCACAACAGTTTGATATCATCGTATCAAATCCTCCGTATATACGCTTAACAGATAAGTCAATGTTATCCCCAGATGTGTTAAATGAACCTCATATAGCCCTCTTTGCTGGTGATGATGGGCTCGTATTTTATCGCGTATTGGCAAAACACTGTAGTAAATATTTACGTGTTGCAGGTAGAGTTGCTTTTGAAGTGGGGTACGATCAATCTGATGCGGTGAGTCAATTGTTAGAAGATACAGGGGATTATGTCGATATTCAAACAATACCTGATTTAGCAGGTATCGGTCGTGTAGTAACCGCTGTATATAAGGGGGTATAACATGGACACACATGATAGTATACATACTCATATATTGTCTAATCCTTCCTCTAATGATTTGTTAGTAGCTGCTCGTGCATTACAGAATGGGGAATTAGTGGCTATTCCAACAGAAACGGTGTATGGATTAGGTGCTAATGGACTAGACGCTGAGGCAATGGATAAAATCTATGCTGCAAAAGGGCGCCCATCTGATAATCCTCTTATTCTACATGTTCCATCTATAGATAGTATACGGCCTCTTGTGAAAGCAATTCCCAAAACGGCATATCAATTGATGGAGACTTTTTGGCCAGGGCCTTTGACAATCACTTTGCCTAAATCTGACTTAGTACCCTACCGTGCTACAGGGGGCTTAGAAAGAGTGGCCTTACGTTGTCCTGATCATGATATATGTCGTCAATTATTATCTCTTGCTGGTGTACCTATAGCAGCACCGAGTGCGAATATATCTGGTAGACCGAGTCCTACGACAGCACAAGCAGTGTATGAAGATATGAATGGTCGTATTCTTTATATTGTCGATGCAGGACCTTGTTCAATAGGTGTAGAATCTACAGTGGTAGAAGTACAAGAGGATGCGGTTATTATATTGCGTCCAGGTGGTATTACCAAGGAAATGCTAGAAACCGTGGTATCTACCGTTACTTATGATAAGGCGCTTAGTTCTGATGCAAAACCGAAAGCGCCTGGTATGAAATACAAACACTATGCACCAGATGCACCGATGACTGCATTCGTTGGAAATGCACAGGATGTAGCAATAGCCATTGATAAATACGTACATAGTTTGACTAGGCAACAGGGAGAAATTGTTAGTCATGACTTTGTGCATATTGCAAAGGCCTGCAATGTTGGATATTTGCTTAGTAAGGAAGTATATGAGGCTTTGCAACCTACCATACTGACTGATGTACCAGTAAATTGCATTCATGTGTACGGACACCATGGCGATGCTGTGTCTTTGGCTCACGATTTTTACAGTGCTTTATTATCTTTTAACGAAGCTAAAGTAACGCATATTATAGCAGAAGGTGTACAGCCAGAAGGATTAGGCGTAGCTGTTATGAATCGCATGGAAAAGGCTAGTGGCGGGCACATTGAATATCTATAAAATGTCCATTAGCAATAGAGTTTTGTCTTTACTTATTGGATAAATTTGTTATAATGTATAAATAGCTACTCATTTGGTGGCGGTAAGGATGTAATTATGAAAATTTTATTTGTATGCACAGGTAATACTTGCCGTAGTCCTATGGCAGAAGGTATTACACGAGTATTGGCAACTGAATGTGGACTAGATGTTCAAGTTGTATCGGCTGGTTTATTTGCTGCATATGGTGCAAAGCCTACAGAAGAAGCAGTTATTGCTGTTCAGTCTATTACAGATATTTCTAGCCATGAATCTCGTCCTCTAACGATGGAACTTGTTAATACTGCAGATTTAATTATCGGTATGACAGCGGACCATAAATCGGTGCTATTGCGCCAATTCCCTTTTGACGAAGCTAAAATTAAAACGCTAGCTGAATGGGGCTATGGAACTGGTGATGTATCTGACCCTTTTGGTTCTTCTCAAGAGGTGTATAATGAATGTGCAGAACAAATTTATAATCTAGTGAAAGCTGGGTTATCATCTATCAAGGAATAGGAGATTGGCTTATGAAAGTTGCAATTGGTTGTGATCATGGTGGATTACATTTAAAACAAGACATAAAAGAATTACTATTAAGTTTAGGCCATGAAGTAGAAGATTTTGGAACCCATAGTACGGAATCCTGTGATTATCCTGATATTGCTGAGCCTGTAGCACATGCTGTAGTAGATGGCAATGCTGACAGAGGTATTTTAATTTGTGGAACTGGCATTGGTATTGGCATTGCGGCTAATAAAATTCCAGGTGTGCGTGCTGCTTTATGTCATGATACATTTTCTGCTCACGCTAGCCGTGAACATAATAATGCGAATATCCTTACCATGGGGGAACGCATTATTGGTCCAGGTCTTGCAAAGGATATCGTTACTATTTGGATGGGTGCGGAATTTGAAGGTGGCCGTCACTCTCGTCGAGTAGAGAAAATCTCTGCTTTAGAGCAATAATTTTTATATAGTACAATAATACATCATTACAAATACTTTCATAATATATAGTCGTATGAGGAGGATTTCTATGAGTTTCATAGCAAAACAAGACCCTAATGTACAAGCAGTTATCAATCAAGAATTGATGCGTCAACGCGATAAATTGGAAATGATTGCCTCTGAAAACATCGTTTCTCAAGCGGTAATGGAAGCTCAAGGTAGTGTGTTGACTAATAAATATGCTGAAGGTTACCCAGGTAAACGCTATTATGGCGGTTGTGAACATGTAGACGTTATCGAAACTTTGGCTATTGAACGGGCTAAGCGGTTGTTTGGTGCAGAACATGCCAATGTACAACCTCACTCTGGTTCCCAAGCTAACTTCGGTGTATATTTTGCATTGTTACAAACTGGTGATACTATTGTTGGTATGAATTTGTCCCACGGTGGTCATTTAACTCATGGGTCCCCTGTAAATGTATCTGGTACATATTTTAATGTAGTACCTTACGGTGTAAATGCGGATACACAACAAATCGATTATGATGAATTCCGTAATATCGTATTAGAAGCAAAACCTAAATTGATTATCGCAGGTGGTAGTGCATATAGCCGTCAAATCGATTTCAAAAAAATGGCAGAGGTTGCTCATGAAGTAGATGCTATCTTCATGGTAGATATGGCTCATTTTGCAGGCCTTGTAGCGGCTGGTTTACATCCTAATCCTGTAGAATATGCTGATATTGTAACCACAACAACGCATAAAACATTGCGTGGTCCTCGTGGTGGTTTGATTCTTTGCAAAGAAAAATATGCAAAAGCTATCGATAAAGCTATTTTCCCTGGCATTCAAGGTGGTCCATTGATGCATGTTATTGCAGCTAAAGCTGTAGCCCTTGGTGAAGCATTGCAGCCTGAATTCAAAGTATATGCTGAACAAGTTATTAAAAATGCTAAAGTATTGGCTGCTGAATTACAAGCAAAAGGTTTGACTATTGTTTCTGGTGGTACTGATACACATGTAATGCTAGTAGATGTGCGCAATACTGGTTTAACAGGCAAAGAAGCAGAGCATCTATTAGATGAAATCGGCATTACAGCTAATAAAAATACAATTCCATTCGATCCTGCTAGTCCATTTGTAACAAGTGGTATCCGTTTAGGTACACCAGCATTGACTACACGTGGTCTCGTTGAAGCTGATATGGTGGAAATTGCAGATATTATTGCTGCTGTATTACAACATCCAGAAGATAAAGAAGTACAAGCAAATGCGGTAAAACGCGTTACTGTATTGTGCGAAAAATATCCTTTATACCCAAATTTATAAGACAAGGATTGGTGTAGTTATCATACATTCTGAATTAAATGAATGGTTATTATTGTTAGGCTAATAGCCTATTAATGATAGAGTAGACATTATACTTGTATGGAAGATTTAAAAGAGATGAACAGTCGCTGTTCATCTCTTTTTATATGTAGATTAATTATATTTATATGGCAAGATTTTCTTAAATGTGATAGAGTATGTATGAATAGAGAAGGCTAACACAATTAGCGTAAGTTTGATTGTATAAATAGGGGGTACAGTCATGAATGTAAATGTTATGACACATCCATTGATTCAACACAAGGTTACTTTGATGCGTGATGAACAAACAGGTTCAAAAGATTTCCGTCAATTGTTGGATGAAATTACATTATTAATGGGTTATGAGATTACTCGTTCTCTTCCACTTGAAGACGTAGAGGTACAAACACCGCTTGTAAAAATGACAGGTAAACGCATTGCAGGCAAAAAAGTAGGCATTATTCCAATTTTGCGTGCTGGTCTTGGTATGGTAAATGGTATGCTCAGTTTGATTCCTACTGCAAAGGTTGGTCATGTAGGTTTATATCGCGATCCAGAAACATTAAAACCAGTAGAATATTATTGTAAATTACCTAGTGATGTAGGAGAACGTGATTTTATTGTTACAGATCCAATGTTGGCTACTGGCGGTAGTGCATCTGCAGCTATTACATTGCTCAAGGAAAAAGGTGCTAAACACATTAAACTTATGTGCTTAGTGGCAGCTCCTGAAGGGGTAGAGGTAGTTAATCGCGATCATCCAGACGTACCTATTTTCGTAGCTGCATTAGATGAAAAATTAAATGACCATGGATATATCTTACCTGGATTGGGAGATGCAGGGGACCGTATTTTCGGTACCAAATAATTATAGTGATTGTAATATAAGTTACGATAATTTATTCTATAATGTATAATAAAAGTAATACACTATAAAAGTCATTGAAAAACGCCTGAAAAGGCGTTTTTTTACTTGAATAAATTATTGATTAGGTATAAAATGAAATCGTAAAGGTATTTTTTTGATTTAAGTGGGACTAATCCTGTCCTGATGGGACAAATATCGTTTTCTCATCAAAGGGTAAAGGAGGAACCCTATGAATGAGCTGTTAATGATATGTGAGCGCATTGCTCCCGAATTGATGATTGTAATGAAGGAACGTTACAAGTTGATGAATCTGTTAGCCTATGAAGAACCTATGGGGCGAAGGACCTTAGCTGTTGCTACAGATTTGCCAGAACGTACTGTACGATCTCATATTGATGTACTTAGGCATAATGGGTTGGTAGATATTTCTAAACCAGGCATTATGCTCAGTAAAGAAGGACATCAATTAGTACCTAAATTGCGCAATATGCTTTACGAACTGGAAAAGTTCGGTGATTTAGAAAAACGTTTACAGAGAGCTTTGGGTATCGATAGGGTTATTATTACACCTACGGAAGGCTCTTTGATGCTTAAGAAAATAGGCTTTACTGCTGCTAAGGTAGTACAAGAATTAGTAGAAACTAATTCTATTGTCGCCGTTAGTGGTGGTAGTACTATGGCGGCGATGGCGGAGGAAATGCCTGGTCAAAAGCTGTTCCCTATGGTAGTGCCAGCTAGGGGGGGAGTAGGTGAGATTGTAGAACATCAAGCTAATGTGATTGCTGCTGTATTAGCAGAACGTTGGCAAGGTAACTATAAAATGCTTCACTTACCAGATGGATTATCTCCAGATTCGCTCCATATGCTTGTTACCTTAGAGCCACAAATCAAGGAGATTAGTGAATTGATTCACAGTACTGATGTATTGGTATTTGGTATTGGACAAGCTATTCACATGGCTAATGTACGTCATATACCATCATCTGTAATGGAAAAATTAGTTGCAAAAGGTGCTGTAGGGGAAGCTTTAGGGCAGTATTGTTCTATGGATGGTTCTGTTGTATATGCAACGAATAATATAGGGCTTTCACTAGGAGATATTCAAAAAATACCCCATGTTGTGGCTGTAGCTGGTGGTTTTGAAAAAGCTGAAGCTATTATTAGTATAATGAGGGCTTGTAAAAAAGGCATTCTTATTATTGATGATCAAGCTGCAGACGGGATGCGTCAAATTTTAGATATTCCTACACTATAATCGTTTTCTATATTCTTTATGTTATATATAATTGTTCTTAAGGAGGATATAACAATGGCTGTAAAAGTTGGTATTAATGGTTTTGGTCGTATTGGTAAATGTGTAGTTCGCGCAGCTATCAACAACCCAGATATTGAAGTAGTAGCAATTAATGCAACTGGTGATAATGAAGGAACTGCATTATTGTTAAAATATGATTCTGTACATGGTACTATTCCTAATGAAGTGGTAGCAGAAGAAAATCACATCGTTGTAGATGGTAAAAAAATTCGTGTATTCCATGATCGCGATGCATCTAAACTACCTTGGTCTGAAGAAGGTGTAGAAATTGTTATTGAATGTACTGGTAAGTACCGTGATGCAGAGGAAGCAAAAGTGCATTTAAATCAACCTACTGTTAAAAAAGTATTGATTTCTGCACCTGGTAAAAATGAAGATTTAACTATGGTTATGGGTGTTAACCAAGATATGTACGATCCTGCAAAACATCACATTATTTCCAATGCATCTTGTACTACAAACTGCTTGGCGCCATTTGCGAAAGTATTGTGTGATGAATTCGGCATTAAACGCGGTATGATGACGACTATCCATTCCTATACAAATGACCAAAAAATCTTGGATGCTCGTCATAAAGACCCTCGTCGTGCTCGTGCAGCAGCTATGTCTATCATTCCTACTACAACTGGTGCAGCTAAAGCGGTTGCAAAAGTATTACCTCAATTGAAAGGTAAATTGGATGGTTTTGCATTGCGTGTACCAACACCGGATGTATCTGCTACAGACTTGGTATGTGAACTTGAAAAACCTGCTACAAAAGAAGAAATTAATGAGGCATTCCGTAAAGCGGCAGCTGGTGAATTAAAAGGTATCCTCGGTGTATCCGATGTACCTCTTGTATCTTGTGATTTCAGCTCTGATCCTCGCAGTTCTATTGTTGATGCTGATTTAACAATGGTTATGGAGGGTAACATGGTAAAAGTTGTTTCTTGGTATGACAATGAATGGGGTTACTCTGAGCGCCTTATCGATATGGCTGTTTTCGTAGCAAGCAAAGGTTTATAATGGAGGTCCTATAAGGATGAAACAAACCATTTTAGATATGAATATAGATAATAAACGCGTATTTGTGCGCGTCGATTTCAATGTGCCTATGAAAGACGGTGTCATCACAGATGACACTCGTATTCGAGGTGCATTAGAAACTATACAATATTTAGTAGACCACAATGCAAAGGTTATCTTAGCATCTCATTTTGGTCGCCCAAAAGGAGAACGTAAAGCAGATATGACATTAGCACCTTGTGCAGAACATCTCTCTAAACTGCTTAACAAACCTGTAGCTTTCGTAGATGATTGCATTGGGGACACTGTTACTGCAGCAGTAGAAAAGCTACAAGGCGGCGATATTTTAATGCTGGAAAATCTTCGGTACCATAATGAAGAAACTAAAAATGATCCTGACTTTGCAAAGGCTTTAGCAAGTTTAGCTGAGGTAGCCATCAATGACGCTTTCGGTGTATCTCATCGCAATGCAGCATCCGTTGTAGGTATTGCTGATTATATTCCTATGGGGGCAGGGTTCTTATTGAAAAAAGAAATCGAAGCCTTGGGGGCAGCCGTAAATCATCCGAAAAAACCTGTAGCAGCTATTATCGGTGGTGCAAAGGTTACTGATAAGATTTCTGTCATTTCCAATTTATTGCCAAAAGTAGATGTTATGATTATCGGCGGTGGTATGGCTAACGCCTTTATCAAAGCACAAGGTTGCAATATTGGCAGTTCTTTATTTGAACCAGGTCAAGAGCAAATCGCTACAGACCTCGTTATGGAAGCGCGTGTAGCAGGTACTCGCCTATTGACACCTATCGACGCTGTTGTGGCTGATGCTTTCAGCAATGATGCAAATACAAAAATTGTAGATGTAGAGCATATTGAAGATGGTTGGATGGTACTGGATATTGGACCTAAAACACGAGAACTATATATCGATGCATTGGCAAAAATGAAAACTATCATTTGGAATGGTCCTATGGGTGTATTTGAAATGGATAGTTTCGCTGCTGGTACGAATGCCGTTGCAGAAGCGGTAGCGAATGCAGATGCTATGACCATTGTTGGTGGTGGCGATTCCGTAGCTGCTATTGAAAAAAGTGGGTTAGCGGATAAAATCAGCCACATTTCTACAGGTGGTGGCGCATCTTTAGAATTCTTAGAAGGCAAAATTTTGCCAGGCATTGCTGCGTTAACTGAGGCATAATATGAGAAAACAAATTATTGCAGGAAACTGGAAGATGAATGGTACCATTGCATCTGGATCTATATTGATTGAAGCATTTAACAGTTTCTTAAGTGATAAAGAGTTGAATGTTGATGTTGTAGTATGCCCACCTTTTACAGCTCTTGAGAGGGCGGTGTGCTTAACGAGAGATAAGCATATCGAGGTAGGTGCACAAAATATGGATTATCATGATGCTGGTGCTTATACAGGTGAAGTTTCTCCGTTAATGTTGAATGAAGTAGGTGTGACTTACGTTATTTTAGGCCATTCCGAACGGCGTGAATATTATGGTGAAATGGATAGTATGGTGAATGAAAAAATTAAAAGTGCTTTTCATCACAATATTCAGCCTATTGTCTGTGTTGGTGAAAGTTTGGCGCAATGGGAAGCTAATGAAACGATATCGTTTATCCACTCCCAATTAGATGGAGCCTTGAAAGATATCCCTGCAGAGCAAGCTTCTGAGCTCATCATTGCCTATGAACCTATTTGGGCCATTGGTACTGGTAGGACGGCTACTGCTGATCAAGCTGAAGAAGTATGTAAATCTATACGACAATATATTAATGAGTTATATAATGGAAACGTAGCTGATAAGGTGCGCATTCAATATGGCGGTAGTGTGAAAGCAGATAATGCACTCAAAATTTTGAGTGAACCCAATATCGATGGTGCATTGGTTGGTGGCGCCTCCTTATTAGTAGACGATTTTACATCTATTATTATGGCAGCTCAAGAATTATCTGTTACTGAATCTTAAACATAAATTGTGTATTGAGGTAGTACAATGGCAAAATTACAGGCCCCTGTTATGCTCGTTATTTTAGATGGCTTTGGCATGGGGGATACATTAGATACAACAAATGCTGTAGTCCAGGCAAAACCAGAATTTTTTAATTCTCTATGGGATAAGTACCCACATACAACACTACAAGCATCAGGTATGTCGGTAGGTTTGCCAGAGGGACAGATGGGCAATTCAGAAGTAGGTCATTTGAACCTTGGTTCCGGACGCATTGTATATCAAGATTTAACACGCATTACAAAAGATGTGGAAAATGGTGATTTTTATAAACGTCCTGTTATGCAAGAGCTATATGCTCATGCTAAACAAAGTCGTTTACAAATTATCGGCCTCGTGTCTGATGGTAATGTGCATTGCTCATTAGAACATATCAAAGCAGTTATCAGTGGTGCTAAAGGGTTAGGAATTCAAGAGGTATATGTACATGCTTTACTTGATGGCCGAGATGTGCCTCCACAATGTGCACAAACCTATTTAGAGGATTTAGAATCCTACATGCAGCACATCGGTTGTGGGAAGATTGCTACTGTAAGTGGTCGTTATTATGGTATGGATCGAGATAATCGATGGGACCGAGAACAATTGGCTTATGATGCTATCGTTTGTGGTAAAGGGGAAGTGGCGGATACGGCTTGTCAAGCTGTAAAACAATCCTATGATAAGAATATTACCGATGAATTTGTAGTACCTACGGTGATTGATAAAATGGGTTGTATTACAAATGGCGATGCCGTAGTCTTCTGTAATTTTAGACCGGATAGGGGTAGAGAACTTACCAAAGCATTAGTTCAACCCGAATTCGATGGATTTGAACGAGAGCTTCTCGATATTTACATGGCAACTATGACAAAATATGAAGATGGGTTGCCTGTTCATATTGTGTATGAAAAGGATACACTACCATCTACTTTGGGAGAAGTACTAAGTGTTGGTGGATATCGTCAGTTGCGTATTGCGGAAACGGAAAAATATGCTCATGTAACGTATTTTTTCAATGGTGGTAAAGAGGTACCTTTTGATGGGGAAGACCGCATTTTAGTGCCATCTCCAGCGGTGGCAACTTATGATTTACAGCCTGAAATGAGTGCTCCAGAGGTAACAGATAAGGTAGTAGATGCTATTCATAGTAAACAGTATGATGTGATAATTTTAAATTATGCAAACCCTGATATGGTGGGGCATACAGGCAATTTTGAAGCTGCTGTAAAAGCTATTAAATCAGTAGATGCCGGATTAGCTCGCATTACTGAGGCTATTTTATCTGTAGGCGGACAATTATTAATTACTGCAGACCATGGTAATGCAGAAGTTATGGTTAATCATAAAACAGGTAAGGCCCATACGGCACATACCACAAATCTTGTGCCGCTCATTTTAGTAAGTGATACTCATGGTGATATTCATTTACGAGAAGGCAAATTATGCGATATAGCACCTACCATATTGGCATTGGCTGGTATTGCGCAGCCTAGCGATATGAGTGGGGAAAATTTAATTGTTAACTAATATATGAGGTGTAATCATGGCAGTTATTGAACAAGTTGTAGCTCGTGAGATTTTAGATTCTCGTGGTAATCCTACCGTAGAGGTTGAAGTATGTTTAGAAGATGGCACTATTGCTACTGCAGCGGTTCCTTCTGGCGCTTCTACAGGTATGTTTGAAGCTGTAGAATTACGTGACGGCGATAAAAACCGTTACAATGGAAAAGGTGTTTTACAAGCTATCGATAATGTAAATGCAAAAATTGGTCCTGCTATTATTGGATATGATGCAACAGAACAAGTGGCTATTGATACATTAATGCTTCAATTAGATGGTACAGATAACAAATCTAATTTAGGTGCTAATGCTATTTTAGGTGTATCCATGGCAGTAGCAAGAGCGGCTGCTGAATCGCTAGACTTGCCTTTGTTCTTGTATTTAGGCGGTTTTAATGCTAAAGAACTACCGGTTCCTATGATGAACATCCTTAATGGTGGTGCTCATGCAGATAATAATGTAGACTTACAAGAATTTATGATTATGCCTGTAGGAGCGGAAAATTTTAGTGATGCTTTACGCAGTTGTGCAGAAGTATATCATACATTAAAATCCGTATTGCATGATAAAGGACTTAGCACGGCAGTTGGGGATGAAGGTGGCTTTGCCCCAAATTTAGCATCTAATGAAGAAGCTTTAGAAGTAATTTGTGAAGCTATTAAACAAGCTGGCTATGAATTAGGAAGCGATTTTAAATTGGCTCTCGATGTAGCATCTAGTGAAATTTATAAAGATGGAAAATATCACTTAGCTGGTGAAGGTAAAGTGTTGACCGCATCTGAAATGGTGGATTTCTACGAATATTTAGTGAATAAATATCCTATCGTATCTATTGAGGATGGTTTAGCAGAAGAAGATTGGGATGGATGGAAAGTTCTTACAGAACGTCTCGGTAAACGTGTTCAATTAGTAGGCGATGACTTATTTGTAACGAACACAAAACGCTTAGAAAAAGGGATTGATCTTGGTGTAGGTAATTCCATTCTTGTGAAAGTAAACCAAATCGGTACCTTAACAGAAGCTTTTGATGCTATGGAAACAGCAAAACGGGCAGGTTATACTTGCGTTGTATCTCATCGTTCTGGGGAAACCGAAGATACCTTTATTGCCGATATTGCTGTAGCCGTTAATGCAGGGCAAATCAAAACAGGTGCACCAGCTCGTTCTGAACGAGTAGCAAAATATAATCAATTACTTCGCATCGAAGAAATGTTATATGAAACTGCTCAATACAAAGGTGATAAAGTGTTCTATAATTTGAAATAATCATGCAGGCATAGGGAGTATAGATGTTATATCTGCAGCCCTATATTGTTAGATGAACTCTTATAATGTCATATATATTGGTATTATAGGTTATTTTATAGATTCCTTATAAAAACATATAAACTAAAAGACCTAGTAATGGCGTATTGCTCTTACTAGGTCTTTTTTGTATTCAATACAATCTCTTTGATTATGATACACGAATTGTGGAATTTACTTTCATAAAGAGGAATTATAGAATTCATGGAGAAATATACAGCGCAATAAACGAAGGTGATCTATTAATATACCGCAAGGTTGGAGGTGACCATGTATGTAGATATTACACTAGATGAAATTATTGAGTATGCTATGGAAGCTCATAGTAGTGATATTCATTTCGACCCTATGGAAGATGGTATTCATGTTAGATTGCGATTAGATGGATTATTGCAAGATTATATGACTATTGGTGGAGCTGATGCAGATTTGTTAACGAATCGAATTAAGGTATTCAGTGGAATGGATATTAGTGAAAAGCGACTGCCACAAGATGGCCGTTGGGATTGGTGTGGCAAGCAGTATGCAGGCACTATGCGCGTATCAAGTTTACCTAGTTTATATGGTGAAACTATAGTTTGTCGACTTATGGGGAATGCAGGGGTTCATAAAACATTAAGAGAATTGGGGATGCCTGCAGAATTGGAGTGTCGTATAGAGCAGTTATTAAATAGACCGTATGGTCTGATTGTGATTTGTGGACCTACTGGTAGTGGTAAAACATCTACTTTATACGCTATGCTCAGGCTGTTACACAGGAAGGAAACTAAGCTTATTTGCTTAGAAGATCCTGTAGAATCACCTATAGAGGGGGCTATTCAAATTGGTATTAATGAGAAAATTGGATTTACTTTTTCTAAAGGATTACGTGCTGTATTGAGACAGGATCCAGATTCTATTATGATTGGTGAAATTCGAGATAATGAAACAGCCCAATTAGCTGTAAAAGCAGCTTTAACAGGACATAGAGTACTGACGACTGTGCATACGAATACAGCCATAGGCGTAGTGAGTCGACTTATAGATATGGGGGTAGAACCTTATTTGTTACGAGCTACGCTTATTGGATCTTTATCGCAGCGCCTCGTACGTCGATTAGTAAATAGTGGTCAGTATAAAGGTCGTATGGGTTTGTTTGAATATTTAGAAATTCCTACTACTGCAATGGATTGGAATTGCATAGATGATTATGTGGTAGTTACCTTACAAGAGTCTGCTAAACAAGCTATAGAAGCTGGCTATACATCTAATGAGGAGGTGCGTCGTGCAGGAATTTTCTATTGAATCTATATTGATACTCGCTAAGGAACAAGAGGCTACAGATATACATTTAGAATTGAATAAACCCATTTTTCTGCGCGTTGCTAAGGGCCTTGAATCTATAGATATAGAATGTACGCAAGAAATCATTGATGATATTTTAAAACGATGTCATATTACGTCAATCATGTGGCATTCTATTGATGAAGCTTTTACTTGCCAGGGCATACGTGTGCGAACCCATATGTACAAAGCTAATCATAGTATTTGTGGTACATTGCGTTTGTTATGTCATAAGCAATTAGGATTAGAGGATACAGATGAAGGGGATTTATTAAAAAAGATATGTTCCTATCATGATGGATTAGTCCTCGTTACAGGACCTACTGGCAGTGGCAAATCATTTACCCTCGCTTGTTGTATTGAGTTCATCAATGAAACTATGAATAAGCATATTATTACTTTAGAGGATCCTATTGAATATGAGTTTACATCGTGCCGCTCATTAATTCATCAACGGCAGTTAGGTATTGATATGGTCTCTATGGCATGTGGTATACGAGATTCATTGAGAGAAGATCCAGATGTTATTATGGTCGGTGAGTTACGGGATAGAGAAACATTAGAGGCTGCTTTACATGCTGCGGAAACAGGCCATCTTGTATTGGCTACTATGCATACGCAACGTGCTGTTATGGCCGTGCAACGTATGATTTCATTACTTTCAGGTGATCAACAAGATGAAGTGCGCAGTCAGATTTCACAAGTATTGCGGGCCGTTATATGTCAACGTTTATTGCGCTGGGAACATGAATTTATCACTATACGAGATATTTTAATAAATACCAATGCGGTAGCTAATTTAATTAGAAATCGTAAAGAACCTCAAATTCCGTCAATTCAAGAAACTCAGGTTCCTATGCAAACTTTAGAAATGGCTGTACGAGATATTAAATCCCAATATGGGACACAGCGAATATTGCATGAGTTACTTGATCAACAATTGTCATAATAATAGTTGTTCTTTTTAGAGAGATGGAGCCTTTATGAAAGCCTATCACTACATTGTCATAACAAAAGAAAAGGTAAAAAAACAAGGTTTATTATGGGCTGATTCAGAAGATGAAATTAAAACAAAATTAAAATTAGAAGGTTATACTATATGTAATATTACTGTTTCAGAAGAGAAACAGACAGCATGGACTTATAAGGCTATATCAGATGTATCACAACAACTAGGTTTATTGTTGTCGTCTGGTATACCGTTGCGAAGAGCATTGACGTTGATGGATGAACAGAATAGTAATCCTGCGTATCGGTTTCTATATGAAGGAATCCAACGAGGACAAAGTTTATCACAAACATTTTATCAACTTGGATTTCCGGTTATCGCTGTAGCTTTACTGGAGGCTGGTGAAGCAGCTGGTACATTAGGAGAAACATTACAGTATATTGCAAATTATTATGAACATGAACGGCAATGGAAGCAAAAAATTATTAGTGCTATTTCTTATCCTTCATTTCTATTGTTATTGATGAATGTATTTTTTCTCGTAACCTTGTTATTTATTATTCCGTCTTTTAGTCGTGTATTTGCTACCATGCACGTGGAGCTACCGTGGATGACACGAGGACTATTTGTATTAGGACAGTCTTTACGAGAACATCCATTTATATATATTGGAGTTCACATTTTGATTGTTATCTGTACTGTCATAGGGGTTAATAACCAACGAATTCAGATGAGCATACACAAGCGTTTATGGAAATTGGCTCACCGTAATACGCCACTGACAGCTCTGTATTATACCAATGTATTAGCTGTATGGGCTTTGCTCTTAGATTCGGGAATCTCTATTATACCTATGATGAAGATGACTAAAGAAGTGTGGAGAAATCGATATGGTCGTATTTGTAGTGAACGGGTGGTAACTATGCTAGAAGCTGGTCATTCTTTTGGACATAGTATAGAGGCTTGCTCCATAGGGAATCCTTTTATATGGCAAATGGTCGCTGTTGGTGAAGAAAGTGGAGAATTAGTTGCCATGTTGCGTCACTGTAGTAAATACTATGATTCGTTACTAAACCAATATATAACTCGCCTAGAAAGGTTGATGGAACCTATTCTACTATCCATTATGGGCATTGGCATAGCCATTCTCGTGGTATCTGTCATGTATCCTTTATTTACGTCTATTTCATCTCTTAGTTATTAATAAAAGGAGAGTCATTATGAAGTCCTACATAACTATTTTTGCTAATCTGCGCCAATCTATTTTGCGTTATGTACAATACCGATTGAGTATCCATCGGTTACAACAACGTAGGGAAGGTGGATTTACATTAGTAGAACTTATGGTTGTAGTTGCGGTTATTGCTATATTAGCAGCTATTGCGATGCCTCAATTTATGTCTGCTGCTGACAAAGCAAAGCAGGCGAAGGAATTAGCAGATATTCAAATTATTCGAAACGCGACACAACTCTATATGATTGACAAGAGTTTAGATACACCACCTACTGTGGAAACATTATATAAAGAAGGGTATTTAACAGAACATGTTAAGAATGCTAAAGGGAAGGATTATGTTATCAGTTATGAACAAGTAGATGGTAATACTGGAAAATCGGTAGTGGTTACTTCTCCAGGTGCCACACAATAAGGTGTAGTGTATGAAAGGGATCAAATTACTTTTGTTTCTATGCACGTGTTGTATATCGCTCTTTGTTCCTCTTATTTATAAATCGTATAGTTTATTAGAAATATTGTGTATAAGCTTCTTTTCTCTGGTGCTTGTAACCGGTGCTACCATTGATATGCAGTATTTTATATTACCCAATGAAGGGGCTATTGGATTAGCTATTATAGGCTATTTATATACTGTTATTACTCATCATGTATATATCGACACATGTATACAGGTATTAGTAGTAGCGATTATATCCATCTGTTTGCGATATATCAGTCATAATGGTTTTGGTTGGGGCGATGTTAAATGGTTCTGTGCCATTTCTATATGGTTTACGCCAGTGCAAATGATTGTAATGATATATATATCTGTTCTCACGGCTTGTCTCTATCTCGCCTTTATGAAAACTATCAATCGTCCTATTGAAAGATATATACCATTTGGTCCCTTTCTTGCTTTTGGTGCGTGGCAAGGTTTACATTTTTCTATGTTTTGGGAGGATATATATTGGCTTATCATAACTTCCATATAGGTAATAAAGATGGATATATATTGGTAGAATGGCTAATTGCATTGTCTCTTATCATAATTATTGCCTTAATGGGGACTATGATATGTAAGCCGATTACTTCATCTACAGAATTAAATCTATGTACACAAGAAGTAGTATATACAATAAAAAAAGTTCAACTATGGTCTATGTTAGGTCATCGTAATGAACGCATGAGTCAAGGAGAGTTTATTTTAAAAAAATCTTCCTATGTAATTAGAGAAGGATATGGAGGGGTATATGAAGAACATGTATTGCCATCTAATATTGAAAGTATGCATATAATGAAGCGTGTATATTTTTCTGCTTATGGATTGCCTTATGATGGAACCGAATTTATATTACAAGATACGAGGACTGGTGCAAAAAATCGAATATGGATTTCTGTTCAAACAGGCCGTATACGATGGGAACAGATGTAAAAACACAACACTAAACTTTAGTAAGGCTAGTATATCGGGTTTTTTATATGGCGATGCCATAATAGGGGCGACCATTGTGTTGATTATACTACCTGTTATGTTACAGATATTCTTTTTGTCTACACAAAATCTTGAAATGTCCTACCATCGAGATCAAATTGAACAAGATGTGGTAGCTTTTATTGAGGAAGGTAAATCTGCTTATGATTCTGGGAATATGCCGAAAGTAGGTGTAGCAAAAAGTCATTTTAGTTCTTCTACTACATCGACAGAATATATACTCACAGAAGAACCTATCGAAGTTAATGGTATATTCATTAGTCGATATACTGTGCAAGCTGTTGAATTTGGGAAAACAGTATATGAAGTATCTACGTATTTAGGGGCGCCCTTAGAGTGAGGTTATTGTAAATGGTACAGTATCACAGCATTATATGTTTTCTTCCAGTGAAATTAGTATCATCGGTATCTCATTGCATACAGTTTAATAGAAAAGAAACAGTAAAGGGGTACATATTACCTTCTTTACTTATGAGTTTATTATTAGGTCTATTAGTGCTCACGATGGTGCTATCTATATCTGTTACTGCTTATATATGGGCTGCTCGATTAGATGATAGCATTGCCATGATAGAGGATGGCAGATATACAAGGCGTGCCATTGTAGGGCATATTATTTGGAATTCTTATATGGTATCTGTTTATGACTCTAATACATCTTTGTTTATTCACGATGATAAAAAAACTACATTTGTTGTGAAAAGAAGAGCTTTGTATCGACAGTTACGTGACGGTAGTTTACAACCGCTTAGTGGAAGCCGCATTCTAGGAACCGTAGATAAGCGTAAATTAGATAGTATTAAACCATTCTATATAGGTGATGATAAAGATTTACATCTGTCGTGGACTATAAATAATAGATTTGTACCGTCTACGACATTCGCGCAAGGCTATGGAGGAATTGCTCGATATGAAGTTAATACAGCTATATCGACACATTATGATTGGTTTAAAAATAAGAAAACCTAATGGATTCATAACATATGGATCATTGTATATGATGTTTTTTATCACTACTGTTTCTATAGCAGTGCTTCAACTGAGTGCTCTTTCGTTGAGCAATACTATAGATGAAATGAATCTCATGAAAGCTCATTATGATGCAGAACGAGGAGCTCGTTGGTTTGTAGCTTATGGTAAATCTGGAGGCACATTTGACGATAAACAGCCTATTATTGTAGAAGCGGACAGTGACCATACAGTTTATATAAAAGCTGATGCCACAATGAGTGTTCCGCGTCATGTTATGAGTTATGGTATTAGAAATGGATATACGGCACGAGTTCATCTATATTTACAAGAAGGAAACAATCATACTTTTGAAGTGGTATCAATAAAACCGTATTAAGGAGACCTTATGAAATCAGAATTAATTATACATACAGGAATCTGTATTACTGATAAACGTATTGTTGGCGTAACGGCTCATATTGAAAATAAGACTATGATTATTACAGATGCTTTAGAATTGGGTAGACAGAGTACCATTGATAAAGATATTGTGCGATTTATTAATGCTTATGATTTACAAGACGGTTCGTTTAGTATGGTGGCAGATATAAAAACAGAAACAGCTATGTCTACCTTTGATCCTCATAATTTTGATGTAAAAGAATTTATTAAATGGAATTTAGAAGGTGTTTTTTCTTTTGCTGAAAATGAATTTGAAATAGATGCTTGTAAACGAGAATATCCAAGACATCACTATTATTTGTTCTTAGCCGCTGCGGACCGTCATGAATTAACTTTATTAAGGAACGGTATTATGGATAGTTGTGCCCCTGTGGATATTATTGATTGCTGGCCTATACCAGTTACATATGGGTTGTTATATCGCAGTGGGACTATAACTGGTATAGTAGAATCGGTGGGAATGCATCTTTGGGTGTGGTGGAATGATGTATGTATTAAAGATTGTATTGTGAGAGTTAATGGTGCCGATATTAGTAAGGCGCTTATTGAACTAGAAGAAGAATTACAGGGCTTTGGTGTAGAAGAAATACAAGGGATTCATTTTTATAATACTGATGATTTGACTGAAGAACAGAAAATCGACCTTTGTGCATTAGAAGAGGTATATGGCAGCACAGACTATATTCCTATGGTATTTCTTGGAAGAGGTAAAACACGTTGTCATTTAGGTGAGCTAGATTGGGATATGGCTATTGGCATTGCTGCACGAGGTCTAGATTGGATTGGACATGGCTGGTAACAGAAGTTATTTTAATTTTCTTCCTCGTTATGTGCGTTGGTATGTCAGACTACAACAATATAAGTGGTATATATATATTGTTTCTATAGCTATATTTTTATTTGCTATTGTATCAATAGTCGTTTTGATAGAAGGATATAATGACTATAAGGCTATACAGCGTCAATGGTTAGCTATTCAAAACAATGAAGACAATCAGCGAGTGCTCAAGGAATATGAATCTTTGCAACAATTAATTCATAAGACTTTACAACGGAAAAGTTCGTATAACACACAATATATAGCTATTATCTTATTAGATGGGGCTATGACTAATCATGGAAATGTAACAATTCAAAACATTATTTTTACAGATGATGGTTTTTCTATGGTAGGTATTGCTAATAGTGATGAAAGCTATCAATCTTATATGCAATATGTACAAAGTCATTTAATAAAGTGGATATGCAATGGGAAACAAGACATACAACAAGATAGTGGATACACTGTATTCCATATGGATGGACATCCAAAAGAGCATGAGCATAGTCATGCAGAGAATGATCGGTCTTAGTGTAATTAGTATGTTAATGATTATTGGCAGTATAATTGGATATAGCTATATTAGAAATTATAGAACTACTATTGAATCAGATATAGTAGATTATCAAGCTATGATACAAGTTAAGGATATATATTTACATTCCAAAGAAAAAATATTAGTGGATTCATTGATAAACAATGATGATTGGAGTGAATCTGTATATCAAAGTATTGGAAGTGAACCATTAGTTGTGTCTCATAGTGAAATTAATAATGATAAACTTGTCATCACCTTAATAGGTACTAGCATGAACTTTTTCGCTTGGTATAATAAGGTCAATAAATTAGTAAAGAATTGTTCTATAAGAATTATATCTATCAATACCCAAGGTAGTAGCATTTATATTACTTGTGAAGTAAAACCTTATATATTGTAGATATTAGTAAAATTGATATGTATTACAAAACGTGGATTAGGCTATATATGCAACGCATAGTTACATATATAGCCTTTATTTTATATTTATAGTACAATGAAAAGTAACGTATGAATAAGGGGCAATAAAATATGACAGTAAAGCGTAATATTGTGCTCATCGGATCCATGGGTAGTGGAAAAAGCCATTTTGGCCGTAATTTAGCTGATTTAAAAGGCTGGCAATTTGTAGATACCGATCGAGTATTAGAAGGTCGTTTTGGGTTGCCCATTGCAGAGATTTATAAAAAAGTAGGTGAAAAAGCCTTTAGACGTGCTGAACTTGATGTATTAAAAAAAGTGTGTTTATATCACGAAGCCGTCATTTCTATAGGTGGAAATTTCCCCATAGAGCATCGCACATTAAAAACATTAAAGCGATTTTCTTATATTATTGGCATTCGAGCTGCTCAATATCGTATTGTTAGTCGTGTTAATAGACGTGTTGGTAAGCGACCAACTATGGACTATACGAATGTGAGTGCTTTTGTACATGCTATGATTCAATCGTGGAAACCTGTGTATAAACAATGTGACTATGTGCTAGATACAACTAATGGGCGAACCTATGACTTTATGCAGTCTATTGAGCGTGAATTAGAACGAGCGCAAATAGAATTTAAAGAGCGACGACAACCCAAAGAGAAGAAAATTGATAAACCGATAGAAGGTAAAGGTGCATATGAAAACAATAGCTCTTCTAACAAGTGGCGGAGACGCGCCAGGAATGAATGCGGCTATACGAGCCGTTACAAGACAAGCCATTCATAATGGATATACTGTATATGGTATCGAACGTGGATTTTTAGGTATTATTAATAGAGAAATACGTGAGTTAGGACCTCGTGATGTAGGTGGCATTATTACATCTGGTGGAACCGTATTAAAAACTGCTCGATTTCCTGAGTTTAAAGAACTAGCTATGCAAGAAAAAGCATACTCTGTTTTACAAGATATGGGCATTGAATCTCTCATTGTTATTGGCGGAGATGGTTCTATGGCGGGTGCTGAAGCATTATCTCGATTAGGGCTTAATACGATGACCATACCGGCTACCATTGATAATGATATGAATGGTACTGAATATACAATTGGTTTTGATACAGCAATAAATACCGTTGTCGATGCAGTAGGTAAAATTAGGGATACTTCTAATTCCCATGAACGTATAGCCATTGTAGAGGTTATGGGGCGTCATGCAGGGCATATTGCATTGCAATCTGGTTTAGCTTGTGGCGCTGAGATTGTCATTATTCCCGAAGTTGAGATTTCACTAGATGCTGTGTGTAATCGGATTAATGAATCTCATCAAATGGGGAAAGAGTTTAGTATTATTTTGGTAGCTGAAGGTACCTATGGTGGACAAGCGGTGAAGGACTATATTAAATCACATACGTATTTTGATCCTAGCTTAACCGTACTTGGCTATTTACAAAGAGGGGGATCGCCTTCGGCATTTGATTCACTATTAGCGGCTCGTATGAGTTCTGCAGCGTTAGAGGCAATAGCAAAAGGTGAGAAAAATCAAATTCTAGGATACATTGAGGGTAGAATTAAGGCTATCCCTTATGAGGTGGCGTGTAATTACAAGTTTCCATTAGACATATCTCAGTATACATTACTAACTACATTGAGTCGTTAGTAACGTTAGATTGTATCATTTTGAATTTTGGTGTAGAATGTAATCACGCTACAATACATTACTTTATAGTCTTATTATAAAATAGGCTAACTATTCTAAAAGAAATAAGGAGTATTTACATGAAAGCATTCTTTCAAAAGAATCGCAAACGCATTATTGGTGGCGCCCTAGCCCTTTGTGTATTAGGTGGTGGTACATATTATTATGTGAATTCTAATAATAGTGCACAAACGCAACAAAAATATACCACAGGTAAAGTTGAAAAAGGGGATGTTAAAACTAGTATTAGCTCAACTGGTACTATAAACCCAGTAAACTATGTGGATGTATCTACTAATGTGGCAGGTAAATTGGAGCGTGTTCTTGTAAAAGAAAATGATCAAGTTACAGCAGGCCAAGTGATTGCTTATATTGACACGCGTCAATTACAAGCTCAAGTAGATGATGCAAAAGCGGCGCTTGATAAAGCGCGTCTTGATATGAATCGTTATAAAGCTCTTATTGATCAAAATGCAGTATCTCAACAAACCTATGATGATGCAGTGACAAGTTTTGAACGAGCTCAATCTACATATGATCGAGTAGCGGCAGATTTAAGTGATGCTACTATTACAGCTCCAATGGCAGGTACTGTGATTGGCACACCGTTAAAAGCAGGTCAAACGATTAGCACAGGGATTTCGACACAAATGATTATTGCCACTATTGCGGATTTGTCTAATTTAGAGATTTATCTTACTGTAGATGAAACGGATATTGGTAATGTGAAATCAGGATCTCGTGTAGAATTTACCGTCGATTCTAAACCAGGTGAAACTTTTACAGGCTATGTTACAGAAATTGCAAAAGGTACTAAAGGTAATATGGGTACCACAAGTTCTAGCGTAGTGTATTATACCGTAAAGGTACAAATTCCAGCAGATATCTCTAATAATTTCTTGCCTACTATGACGGCGCGTGCCACAATTTTTGGGGAAGATATTAAAAATACATTAGTTGTACCATTGACGGCAGTACGTACAGATAAACAAGGAGAATATGTATATGTCATCAAAGATGGAGAGCCGGTGAGAACAGCTGTATCTACTGGTGTTACTGGCGATACGAATGTACAAATTTTAAAAGGGTTATCGGAAGGTGATGAAATTATTATTAGTGGCGATGTAAATGGGCCTAAACAAACTAGCCGTGGACCATTTTAGTAGGTGAGGTATGAATCATTCTGTTATTGATATACAAGGTATTACTAGAACCTATGTGAATGGCAAATTATCTGTGCCTGTGTTACACGGTATTGATTTGCAAGTACAAAAAGGTGATTTTGTATCTATCATGGGACCATCTGGTTCTGGTAAATCAACTTTTATGAATATTTTGGGGTGTTTAGATCGGCCTACTACAGGGTCTTATCGACTTAATGGTAATGAAGTGGCCACTTTGTCTGATGATGAATTGGCATATGTGCGCAATAAGGAAATTGGTTTCGTTTTTCAAAGCTTTAACTTGCTTACTAAATTGACGGCTTTAGAGAATGTAGCATTGCCGATGATTTATGCCGGCATTGATAGAAAAACGCGTACAGATCGTGCAGCGGCGTTGCTTTCATCGGTAGGTCTCGGTGATCGGATGGATCATTTACCAGCAGAACTATCTGGTGGTCAACGTCAACGGGTAGCTATTGCTCGGGCTCTCGCCAATGATCCTGCTATTATCATGGCTGACGAACCTACAGGGAACCTCGATTCTAAATCAACGATTGATGTAATGAATATTTTTCGAGGTCTCTATGATGCGGGGCGCACCATCATTCTCGTTACTCACGAGCCGGAAATTGCAACTTATGCAAGCCGTAACGTAGTACTCAGAGATGGCTATATTGTAGAAGATAAACAAAATCTTAATATGGCGGCGGTGCAGGAGGTGACTCATGTATAAAGAGAGTTTCTTAATGGCTTGGGCATCGTTGATTGCCAATAAATTACGGTCCATATTGACTATGTTAGGTATTATCATCGGTGTAGCTGCCGTAATCGCCCTCGTGTCCATTGGTAATGGTGTTAAACAAGATATACAAGATTCGATTTCTAGTTTAGGCTCTAATTTGTTAATGGTTATGCCTGGTGCACCTCGTACTCCAGGGGTTAGACCTACTGCAGGCTCTCAAAAAACCTTAAAAGTTTCTGATTATGAAGCAATTGCTAAGCTAGATGGTGTAAAGGCGGCCAGCCCATATACGGCGGGGTCCTATGTAGCTATTTATCAAAGTAAAAACTGGACTACTAGCGTAAGTGGTGTTAACTATAATTTCCAAGATGTAAATAATTGGAATATGGAAGAAGGCCGATTTATTTCAGAAAAAAATGTACAAAACCGTGAACGCATTGCCGTAGTGGGGCAAACGGTAGTAAAAAATCTATTTGCCGGTGAAGATCCAGTAGGGAAAGAAATTCGTGTACAGAATATTCCGTTTCGCGTTATCGGTGTTCTTGAAAGCAAAGGTAATGGTACTATGGGTAATGACCAGGACGATGCAATTTTTATCCCTTATACAACGGCTATGGAACGCGTAGAAGGGGTCGATTACCTTCGCATGGTCTATGTAGTGGCGAAGGATGAAAGTGGTATTGATCGTTTGCAATCCGATATTGAAAATTTATTGCGTGTTCGTCATGGTATCAAAGATCCAGAACTAGATAATTTTAACATTCAAAATATGAAATCTATTATGGATACTATGGAACAAACGACGGGAACCTTAACATTATTTCTTGGTGCTGTAGCAGCCATTTCGTTAGTAGTAGGCGGCATCGGTATTATGAATATTATGCTCGTATCTGTTACAGAACGGACGCGGGAAATCGGTATTCGTAAGGCCTTAGGAGCCACCTATAATGTGATTGTTACACAGTTTCTAATAGAAGCGGTTGTTATAAGTCTTATGGGGGGCATTATAGGCATTGCCTTAGGTATTGGTGCATCTCATTTAATAGGTACTTTATCGGGGATGAGTACCGTTATTTCTATACCAACTATCATTCTATCCTTTGGTTTCTCTATGGCCATCGGTCTCGTATTTGGTATTTATCCTGCTCGTAAAGCGGCAAAACTCAATCCAATTGATGCGTTGCATTACGAATAATAGTATAGCTATATAATGGATGGCGAATATACTAGGAATATAATTTGTATTCGAGATTTTTGTGAAAGTAATTTTACATAGATATATTCGCATATGGTGCGTTGCATGATACAATATTGTATGATGTAACGCACTTTTTATGTATTGTGAAGAATTAATTTGTGAAAATACTATATTTGTACTATGTTTAGTACAGTAGATGTGGTTTTTATAAGGTATAGTAGAGACAATTTTAGATAGCACAGTAGATGAAAAATTTTATTTTTGGTGAGGAATATGATGGCTACAACATTAATAGAATATTTTAATGAATTGCGAGAATTAAATCCTTTTGCATGGGTGAAAGACTCTGAAGTTACAGCAGTGAATTTAGGACATGCAGAGATGATATTGCAAACAAATGAAACTGAATATTGTAATTTTCGTGGCGACCTTCATGGCGCAGTATGCATAGGTCTTGCTGATAGCTTGATGGGAACAGCCTGTTTTACATTGGGCAAATCTGTGAGTACCATCGACATTAATGGCAATTATGTAAAATCCGTAAAAGGTGGGACTTTATTAAGAGGTGTAGCTAATGTAGAACATAATGGACGATCCACTATGGTCGCTACAGCGCGTATTTATAATGAATTAGGGGAGCTAGTACATTTAGCAAGAGGCACCTTTTATGTTTTGGAAGAAAAGCCTTTGCCTGATTTACCATGGCGTTTCATTGAAGAAGATGACCCAAATTTGATATAATGAAATTTGAATTTTGTCATTTAGGAGGATGGTTGTATGGAACAAGAATTACAACGCATAAAAGAGGTTGCATTAGCAGCTATTAAATCGGCTAATGATGCACAGGCGTTGCAAGACGTACGCGTAAAATATTTAGGTAAAAAAGGTGAAGTAACAGCTTTATTAAAAGGCCTTGGAAAATTATCCCCAGAAGAGCGCCCTAAAATGGGGGCTTTGGTAAACGAAGTACGCCAAGCATTAGAAGCGGAATTAGACGCGTTGAAAGCATCTATGGAAACAGCGGCGTTGAATGCTCGTTTAGAAGAAGAGAAAATTGATATTACTTTGCCTGGTAGAGCACCAAAAACCGGTCATATTCATCCATTGACAACAGTGAATGAAATGATTGAAGAATTTTTTATGAAAATGGGCTATACCGTTGAAGAAGGTCCAGAAGTAGAACAAGATTACTATAATTTTGAATGCCTTAATTTACCAAAAGACCATCCTGCACGCGATATGCAAGACTCCTTCTATATTACAGAAAATTTCTTGCTTAGAACTCATACATCTCCAGTACAAGCACGAACTATGCAACGTCATGAACCGAATAGTCCTATTCGCATGATTGCACCTGGTAAAGTGTATCGTTGGGACTATGATGCAACACATTCCCCTGTGTTTCATCAAGTGGAAGGTCTTATTATCGATGAACACATTACATTTGCTGATTTAAAAGGTACTATTGAAACTTTCTTGCGTCATATGTTCGGCGATGATACAAAGGTTCGATTCCGCACTAGTTTTTTCCCATTTACAGAGCCATCTGCTGAGGTAGATATTTCCTGCGTTATGTGTGGTGGTGAAGGTTGCCGTGTATGTTCTCATACCGGTTGGCTTGAAATCTTAGGTTGCGGTATGGTACATCCTAAAGTTCTAGAAATCAATGGCTATGATCCGACGAAGGTAAAAGGCTTTGCCTTTGGTATGGGTGTAGAGCGTATTGCGATGCTCTTATACGGCATTGGTGATTTACGACTATTTTTTGAAGATGATGTACGTTTCTTGGAACAGTTTTAGGAGGTAGAAATGAAAGCAAGTTTACAATGGATGAATGAATATGTACCTCTTGACTTAGCTCGTCCTGCCCAAGAATTAGCAGATGAATTAACACAAGCAGGTATTCCTGTAGAAGATGTTATTTCTATGGACCCAGGTTTGAAAAAAATCTACACTGGTAAAATCGTAGAAATTACAAAACACCCAGATGCGGATAAATTACAAGTATGCCAAGTACAATGTTTAGATGAAGACGGCGCTGAGATTACGAAACAAATCGTTACAGCTGCTACCAATGTGGCAGTAGGTCAAATTGTGCCTGTAGCATATCATAAATCTCGTTTAGCAGATGGTACTGAAATTAAAAAAGGTAAATTGCGTGGTGTTACATCGGAAGGTATGTTCTGTTCCGTTGCAGAATTTGGACTATCTAAAGAACAAGTACGGCCAGAAGAGGCAGAAGGCATTTATATTTTCCCTGAAAATACACCAATCGGTCTTGATATTAAAGAAGCATTAATGCTAGATGATACAGTATATGAGTTTGAATTAACTGCTAATCGCGCTGATTGTTTCTCTATGGTGGGCTTATCTCGTGAATTTGCCATTATGACTGGTAAAAAGGCATTATTCCCAGTTATTATGGTCAATGAAAATGGTAATTCCATCGACGGTAAAGCTTCGGTTGTGATTGAAAATAATGAATTGTGTACCCGTTTCACTGCTCGTGTAGTTAAAAATGTAACTATTGAACCATCTCCATTATGGATGCAAAATCGCTTGCGTAACAGTGGGATTCGCCCTACTAATAATGTTGTAGACGTAACAAATTATGTTATGCTTGAATTAGGTCAACCAATGCATGCTTACGATTATGATCGCGTAGCAGGGCATACTTTGATTGCTCGCAATGCAAAAGCAGGAGAAACATTAGTAACCCTTGATGGTTCTGAACGCAAGTTAGATGAGTCTATGCTCGTTATTGCAGATTCTAATGGACCGATTGGCATAGCTGGTGTTATGGGCGGCCGCGATAGCGAAGTGACAAATGATACTACTCATGTATTGTTAGAAGCTGCTGTATTCAATGGACCTTCTATTCGTCGTACTTCTAAAGCATTAGGTATGCGCTCCGAAGCGTCTGGTCGCTTTGAGCGTGGTATTAATCATAAATACACGGCATATGCTATCGATCGAGCTGCGCAATTGTTACAACAAATTTGCCCTTCCTGTGAGGTAGAAGTGGGTGTTATCGATGTATATCCTACACCAGTAGAACAACGTACGGTTACTTTTACAGTAGACAGTGTTAATGATTATCTTGGTACATCTATCGATAAAGATAGAATGGTATCTATTCTAACAAATCTTGAATTTGTTATTACTCAAAATGGGGATGCTCTTGATGCATTAGTGCCAACATGGCGTGATGATGTAACCGGTATGCCTGATATTGCTGAAGAAGTGGCGCGTATTTATGGTTATGATAATATTGTACCAACTATTCCACATGCAGTATTGTCCTCTGGTGGCATGACACCTAAAAAAGCATTGACTAAGCAAGTAACGCATTATTTAGCTAGTGTTGGTCTTAGTCAGATTATTACTTTTAGTTTCATGCATAAAGACGGTTTGTCAAATATGATGCTTCCAGAAGGAGATAGTCGTTATACAGCAATTCCAATTCTAAATCCTATATCTGAAGAATTTCCTTACATGAGAACTACTTTGGTGCCTGCTGTTATCGAAGCAGCTCTTCGTAATATGGCACAACAAAACAAAGATTTATGGTTGTTTGAAACAGCTAATGTATATGAGCCGAAAGCATTACCATTAGTAGAAGTGCCTCACGAGCGACCAATGGCATGTGGTATTATGATGGGGAAAACTACTGAACCAGCGTGGAATGAACCGCAACGTGAAACGGATTTCTATGACGTAAAAGGCGTAGTAGATGGTTTGTTATCAAACTTAGGTGTAGTGGGCTATACGATTACTCCTTGTGGTGAAAGCTATTACCATCCTGGTGTAAGTGCTAACTATACTATTAATGGTGTTACGATTGCTAATTTTGGTGAATTACATCCACAAGTAAGCAAAAATTTTGATTTACCTGGTAAAGTATATATGTTTGAAATTGATTTAGAAGCGATTTTAGATTTGACTATGCCAGAGTTTAAATATCAACCATTTAGTAAATTTCCAGGTACAAGCCGAGATTTAGCTATCGTTGCACCTGTAATTGTTACAAGTGGTGAAATTATGGAACTCATCAATGAACATGGTGGGGAGTACTTACACTCTGTGTCCATTTTTGATGTGTATGAAGGGGAACATATAGAGGCTGGTTATCGCAGCTTGGCGTATAATTTGCAATTCCGTTCTATGGAAGGAACATTGAATGATGAAGAAATTGATGGCATTATTCAAAACATCATTTCTGCATTGAATGATAAAAACTGTAAATTGCGTTAATATACCTTACAAGAGGGATTACCATATGGTAATCCCTTTATGTCTATCTGTTCTCCTGTAGTATAATAGAAGTAATACATTGTAAAATTTAAGAATCAGAGGATGAATATGGAATTATTAGCTCCAGCGGGGACGATGGAAAATTTTATGGCTGCTTTAGAGTCTGGTGCTGACGCCATTTATTTAGGTGGTAAAGGATTTAATGCACGTGCACATGCGGCGAATTTTGACATGCAGGAATTGGGCGAAGCAGTACGATTAGCTCACATTTTAGGAGTCTCTGTATACGTCACAGTCAATATATTAATCGGCGATACGGAATTAACCGATTTGGAATATTATTTGCAAGAACTTGAGTCTGTTGGTGTAGACGCTATTATTGTACAGGATTTGGCAGTAGCACAAGTTGCGCGCCGTGTAGCGCCAAATTTGCATCTTCATTGTAGTACTCAGATGACAGCAACCACTTTAGATGCGGTGCGTTTTTATGAAAGTTTAGGGTTTACCCGTGTCGTGTTGGCTCGAGAACTCAGTTTAAAAGAAATTGAACATATTTGTGCTAACTGTAAAGCGGAAATTGAAGTTTTTGTACATGGTGCATTGTGCGTATGTTATTCTGGACAATGTTTGATGAGCTCTTTCATCGGCGGACGTAGTGGTAACCGTGGTGCATGTGCTCAACCATGTCGTTTGCCCTATGAATTATTAAACTCTAAAGGGGTTAGTTTATTGCCAAAACATGAGTCCTATTTGCTAAGTCCTAAGGATTTAAATTACAGTGAGCATATGGCACATCTTGTAAAAGCTGGAGTTACGTCTTTTAAGGTAGAAGGACGCATGAAAAAGGTTTCTTATGTGCGCCAAGTCATTGGTACGTATCGAGAAATCTTAGATAAGGCTACTATTAATGATGAACAGCAACAGGCTTTAGCAACTGGGTTTAACAGAGGTTTCTCTACTGCTTATCTAGATGATTCCGTAGGTCGTCATATGATGACCGTAGTGGCCCCAAATCATCAAGGAAAACCCATCGGTAAGGCATATGTAAAAAAAGGAAATGTCTACTTAGAATTAGATGAACCTATTGTATTAGGATCATTAGTTAAAATTTTGCAAACGAACGGGAGTATTACCTATTATACAATTGATAAAGATTGGCTTTGTATTAATCCACTTCTCTACAAGTCTAAACCGAAAGAAGGACTAGCCTCAGGCCCTATGTACTTAGCATCTACACCTAAAGAAGCCAAATCTAGAGGCCTTCAAGAATTTTCTCGGAAATATAATGTAACGATGTATCTTATGATAGGTATTGATGGTGCAAAACAGTATACGGAATTAACAGCTATGTTAGACTCTGGTTTATCTGTAACGGTACAACATGAATATATTCCCGTATTGGCAAATAAAGTACCAACTTCTTTAGAAAAAGTGGCAGAACAATTGGGGCGTTTGGGAAATACGTTATTCCAACTTTCTTATGTAGAAATTCCCAATGGGGAATATATGTGGCCGGCTAGCGTGCTGAATGCATTACGCCGTGATGCAGTAGAAGCGTTAGAAGTCATGTTAATAGAATCACATGTAAAATCGTGGCATACACTACAAGTATATAATACTAACGGGTCTTACCCATTTGCTGCTAAAACTGCTTTGGACTATCGTGATTTACCAATTGTATCTGTTGTAGTAGATGAAGTAGAGGGTGTGCAAACTGCCATTGCTGGAGGGGCAAAAAAAATTATTTTTGGTGGTGATCGATTACAACGCCTTCCTTATGAATCATCTGTATATAAAACGGTAGCAACCTTATGTAATGATGCAGGTGTGTATTGTACTTTCACAACGCCTCGTGTCATTAAAGATGATGAAGTTGAGGTTTATAAAAAAACATTACAATACATAGTTAATGCTAATCCTACTAGTATCGCCATTCATGTGCCACAAGCTTTATTATGGTTACAAGAGCTAGGCTATACAGGGGCTATTGAAGCTAATACGGGATTAAATATTTTTAATACACCAACTGTTAAGTTTTGGGAGAATCTTGGTATGAGCAGTATTGCACCATCGCAGGAATTGACATTGCAACAAATTAGTGCATTATCAAAACATGCTCAAGCTCCGTTAGAAGCTATGGTTCATGGTTATACAGAAATGATGATATCTGAATACTGTGTCATTGCTAGCTTTGTAGGAACTGGCAGTAAAGTTACCTGCTCTATGCCATGTGTAAAAGAAAATTATTTTTTAAGAGATAGAAAAGGGGAGATGTTCCCTTTAAGAACGGATCCATATTGTCGTATGCATATAATGAATAGTCATGAAATGGATATGCGTGCCTATGTACCGGATTTGGTGAAAAAAGGTGTATCTATTTTACGCATTGATGGTCGTCAGATGGATTTAGATCGATTAAAGCATATCATTACTGAGTATGTAGGTATACTTAATGGGACTATACAGCCACCATCTAAACAAGTATATGATGAACCTATTACAAGAGGCCATTATTTTAGAGGAATTTTATAAGCCATTTACGGTTTGTGGTATATAATACTAGCTAGGACCATGAGTGCTATTTTTCATGTAGTTTTTATATGAAATATAATATTAAATAGGGGCACTGAGATACTATTTAAGATTTAGATTTTCTTATTATGGTATATATTGATAGATAAAAGAGGTAGTCTATTGTTTAATGAAGAAGTATTAGAGTTTATAAAAATAAAAGAAGAACTGGCTCATCACTGTAGTTCTACTATCGCTAAGGAAATGGCGTTGGCATTAGAGCCTATGATTGACTACAAGATGATTCAAGCGTCTTTAGATGAAACCGCAGAGGCAGTGCGGTCCTGGCAAACAGAAATAGAACAACCACTAAGTGGTACTCGCGATATTCGAGAATCTTGTCAGAAAAGTCGTAAAGATTTCATTTTAACTCGCGAAGCCTTATGGGATGTTTATATTACTATTGGAGCCTATAAGCGGATGGCTAAGTTTTTTCATACAAAATATATAGAATATCCGCTATTATCCTTGTGGATGCAGGAGATGCCTAATACGGACCGTATTGAACAACGATTCCGTCGTGTATTTGATGATAAAGGAGAGTTATTAGATACGGCATCTCCGAAGTTGACATCATTGCGAAATACGATTACGAAAACGAGAGAACGTATTAAACATGATATTCAAGCGATTCTACATGACAAAGATAATCAAAAATATTTTCAGGATGCTATTATTACACAGAGAAATAATCGTTACGTTATTCCTGTAAAGCAAGAATATCGTCAATATTTTGACGGCTTAATCCATGATCGGTCTGCTACAGGTCAAACCTTATATATCGAACCGATGCGCCTTGTAAATCTTAACAATGAATTACAAGAAGCTATTATCGGTGAAGAACAAGAAGTATTGCGAATCTACAAAGAATTATCAGCTTTGGTTAAACAGCATAGTAATGATTTAATGGATGCCTGTGAAAAGGTATCACATATTGAATTCGTTTATGGTAAAGCTAAACTGGCTATTGCTCAAAAAGCTGTACAAGCTACCTTAAGCGAAGGTCGTGAAGTCAATCTGATGAGAGCACGACATCCGCTGATTCCTATTAACCAAGTAGTACCTACTGATATTCGATTAGGTATGGATTATAGAGTTTTATTAATTACTGGTTCCAATACAGGCGGTAAAACTGTATCCCTTAAAACATTGGGGTTATTGGCGTTAATGAACCAAAGTGGTCTATTCATTCCTGCAGATACGGGCTCTATTTTACCGATATTCCATAACATATTCGCCGATATTGGGGATGAGCAAAGTATCGAAGCTAGTTTAAGTACCTTTTCTGCGCATATGACACAAGTTATAACCATCATCAAACATTGTGGACCTAATGATCTTGTATTGCTTGATGAGTTAGGATCTGGTACGGACCCTGAGGAAGGTAGTGCATTAGCGGTATCCATTTTAGAATTCTTTAGGCAAAAGGGTGTGCTCATGATGGTGAGCACTCATTATAATGAGTTAAAAAATTATGCATACCATACCGATGGCATTGAAAATGGTCATGTAGAATTTGATGAACGTACATTAAAACCAACGTATCGACTCCATATTGGTGTAGCTGGTAGCAGTCATGCATTGAGTATTGCATCACGTTTGGGATTGCCAAAAGAAATTGTAAATCGTGCACGAGACTACAAATCTAAATTTGGTAGTAGCGAAATGGAATTAGTTCTATCAGATCTAAATGAACAATTGCGGAAAGCTTCTGACCGTGAGAGGTCGTTGAAAAAAGAATTAGATGAAACCCGTCGTATGCGAGGACAACTTGAGAAAGAAAAGAAACAGTTTAATGAAAAACGGAAACAAATACTGTTAAAAACACAAGAGGAAGCAGAAGCATTAAAACGTTCCTTGCGTGTAGAAGGGGAATCCATCATTAAACAGTTGAAATCGCAATTTTCTGAAACCAATAAGGATAAACGACAAATTGCCATTCAAGAAGCTCGAAAAGGTATTTCTAATGTACACGTGCCGAATGTCCCTGTAGACGATGAGCGAAACGATATTTCGTTAGATACTTTGAAAATAGGAGATATCGTATTTGTCACTACATTGCGATCATTAGGATCTGTATTGGGCATTAAAGGCAATCGCGTTACGGTAGATATTAATGGCTTGACTGCAACGGTCAAATTATCTGAATTGCAATCTACTACTAGAGAAGAATCGAATAAGATTAAACGGGAGAACAATGCACCTCAGCCTAAATCACGGAAACGTGCGGGCAGTTCTATGGTGCAACGTCAAAAAGAAGTGCGTACAGAAATCAATATCTTAGGTCAAACCGTAGATGAAGCTACCGTATCGGTAAGCCGATTCATAGATCAAGCTTTGCTAGGTGGTGTTAATCAAGTGCGTATTATTCATGGTAAAGGTAGTGGTGCCCTTCGTGAAGGGGTGCACAACTATCTTAGAACATTGCCACATGTAGCACATTTTGAAACAGCAGGCTATGATGAAGGTGGTGCAGGGGCTACTAATGTAGTGTTAAAATAAAATTAAAAGCGTATACACAGCGAGTTATTATACTGTTTTTTACTGAACTAGTATAATTAAAGCAATGTGTATACGCTTTTTTTAGTGATGGGGATTGTACCAAAAGAGAAAGTGGGAATCCATATAGATTCCCACTTTAGATTATTTTATCTTTCTTTGGATGTTTTATCTTCTTTTTTGCTACTTTTAGATGAGCTACTAGGTTTAGATTCTTTTGACGAGTCCTTTGCTGTGTCATCTTCTTTTATTGTGTCATTTGTATCCGTATTTTTAGTATCTTTAGTGTCTTGAGGAATATCTTCTTTTACCTCTGTTTTAGGAGGACTTGGTATTGGATTGTGATAACCTTCACTAATAATCGACTCAGCACTAGCAGGTACAACAAAATCAGAAGCAGGCGTATTAGCTAAGGCACTAGCCATAAATTGTCCCCACATAATAGCTGGTGTAGTACCGCCTGTAATACCATGTAACGTTTCAGAACCATAATCATCGCCGACCCAAACGGCTGCTACGAGATCTGGTGTATAGCCTACAAACCAAGCATCTTTAGAATCGTCTGTAGTTCCTGTTTTACCAGCAGCAGGACGACCAATACTAGCATTACCACCAGTCCCGCCAGAGATAACGGATTCGAGCATATTGGTAATGATAGCTGCATCTTTCTCGTCAACAACACGTTTTTCTTGAATAGAATTTTCCTCTACTATTTGGCCATTGCGATCTACGATTTTAACAATGGCTGTTGGTTGAACCTTGATACCACCATTAGCAAGCACACCATAGGCCTCTACCATTTCAAGAGGGGTTACACCGTGAGTTAATCCTCCAAGGGCCGTAGATAAGTTATTATCCTTATCTGTTAACGTTGTAATACCCATATCTTTAGCTAAGTTTAGAATTTTACGCATCCCTGTATCATCGGCAATTTTTACAGCTGCTACGTTACGAGAATGTTGTAATGCGTAACGATATGTCATAGGACCTTCAAAATCTTTTTCATAGTTTTGAGGTCTCCAGCCATTGAAATCAACAGGACTGTCATCGACAATAGATCCCGGTGTTTTACCAGATTGGATAGCTGCTAAATATACAAATGGTTTCATAGCAGAACCTGGTTGGCGCTCTGCTTGGGTAGCGCGGTTAAAGGAGTCATTACCACGACCGCCTACCATGGCAACGATATAACCATTATGTGGATTCATGGCTACGATAGCGCCTTGTGGTTGGTGTAAACCATTTTGGTCGGTATAAAAATCAGGGAGATTTTGCATAGCTGCTATGGCGGCATTTTGTGCGTCCATATCGAGGGTTGTATAGATTTTTAAACCATCTTTATAAATCGCATCATCACCATATTTTTCGGAAATTTGAGCAATTACATAATTAATGAAATACGATGCATTGTTATTTTCATGAGTTTGTTCTTGTTTAGAGATTAAGCCTAAGTCAGTATTTTTAGCTTCATCTGCTTGTGCTTGTGTGATATACCCATATTTAACCATTTGTCCAAGGACAACGGCTTGACGTTGTTTTCCAGCTTCTAAATTGTTAAATGGAGAGTAATAATTGGGACTTTGTGGTAAGCCAGCAAGTAGAGCACTTTGAGCTAGTGTCAATTCATTGACGTCTTTGCCAAAATAAATATGTGAAGCTGCTTGTACACCGTAGGCACCTTGACCAAAATAGATTTGGTTCATATACATTTCAAGAATTTCTTGTTTTGTGTAATGTTGTTCAATTTTGAGGGCTAACAAAGCTTCTGAAATTTTACGTTTAATTGTTCTATCTTGTGATAAGAATGCATTTCGAGCTAATTGTTGCGTAATAGTGGATCCGCCTTCAGCTACACCACTATGTACGATATTAACCCAAATAGCGCGGAGGATACCGATAGGATCGATACCATGATGATTGTAAAAACGGGAGTCTTCAGTAGCTACAAAGGCATCTTGTAAGTCTTTAGGAACTTCTTTAATAGAAACTGGTAAACGATTTTCTGCGGAATGAACATTAGTAATTAAATTGCCATGTACATCATAAATTTGTGATGCTGCAGCAGGACGTACATTGGATACGTCTGGTAAATTAGACATGGTTGCACTTATAAAACCACAACCGCCACCAGCGATAATGAGGAATACTAATAATAGAATCATCCAAATCGTACGCTTTGTGGACGCTTTAGGAGAACTAGGTTTAGTTGTCGATTTACGACGAGTTCTCAAATTTGAGTTATTACTCATAGAGTCACCTCGTTTTTTAGTTAATATAACGTAAACTATATTACGCAATTATAAATATTATACCACATTTACTGTAAAATGGTTATTTTTAGAAGTAACTTATAGTGAATGGTGGAGCTTACTTTTTGATTAACGTGATTATAAAACAAATACTCTAGATAATTGTGAAAGTGTACTTATAATGGTATACTAAAACAATAGATTTATGAGGAGGATATCCATGATTACAGCTCAAGAACAAGTGCGCCAAATTAAACATGGCGTTGCTGAATTAATTAATGAAGCAGAATTGCTCAAAAAAATCGAACGTTCTATTAAAGAAAATAAACCATTAGTCATAAAATTAGGTTTAGATCCTACAGCACCTGATATTCATTTAGGTCATACCGTACCGTTGCGAAAACTTCGTTTATTTCAAGAATTTGGACATCAAGTAGTTATTGTTATTGGTGGATTTACAGCACGTATTGGTGATCCGTCTGGTAAAAGTGTAACACGTCCTCCATTGACAAAAGAACAAGTATTGGAAAATGCCGCTACTTATAAAACACAAATTTTCAAAGTGTTAGATAAGGATAAAACGATTGTTCGTGATAATAGCGAGTGGTTGGAATCTATGAATTTTGCTGACGTATTACGACTCGCTGGTTCTTATACAGTGGCTCGAATGATGGAAAGAGACGATTTTAACAAACGTTTTAAAGAAGGTCGTCCTATTGGTGTTCATGAATTTTTATATCCATTAATGCAAGGTCAAGATTCTGTAGCACTTCATGCAGATGTAGAATTTGGTGGCACAGATCAAACCTTTAACTTGTTAATGGGTCGTCATTTACAAGAACAAAATGAGCAGGAACCTCAAATTGTCATTACGATGCCTTTATTAGAAGGCTTAGATGGGGTTCAAAAGATGAGTAAGTCTTTGGGTAATTACATTGGTATCGATGAAGCTCCTAAAGAAATGTATGGTAAAGCTATGTCTATTCCAGATGAATTAATGATGCGTTATTTTATGCTTGTTACTGATATGTCCATCGAAGAACAAGAAGAAATGACAGTTCGTTTACAGTCTGGAGAGTTACATCCGCGAGATGCTAAAATGCTCTTAGCTCGTACTATCGTTCGTTTATATCATGGTGAAGAAGCTGCACTAGAAGCCGAAGCAGAGTTTAAACGTGTATTCCAACAACGAGCATTGCCAACAGATATCCCTGAGTTTGTAATGGAAAAACCAAGTGATACGGTTTTTGTACCACAATTTTGTACAGATCTAGGCCTTACAAGTAGTAATGGTGAAGCACGTCGCTCTATCAAGGCAGGTGCTTTTAAAGTTAACGGTGAAAAATATACTGAAGAAAATTTAGCACTAGAAGACAATATGATTGTACAAGTAGGGAAGCGTAAATTCGTTAAAATTAAATTCAACTAAACTTTTAGGCGCAATAAGATATTTATTGTGCCTAATTTTAATGTTAATGAAAGTATTATAAATTAGTTTTATTAAGTATAGTTGATTAAAATGTTTGAAAAGAGACAAATAGATTGTTGTTTACGCATATAGTAAGGCGTATGGAGTTAGATAAATGGATATACAACTAAAACAATATTTAGCTAACAGGGAACAAACTATTGTTACGGATATCGATGTTATTACTGCTGCTGTAGCTATTCCCTTAGTAAAAATTGATGAAGAGGATCATGTTTTATTTACAGTAAGAAGTATGAATTTGAGGCGTCAACCGGGTGAAGTTAGTTTTCCTGGCGGTCATAGAGAAGCAAAAGATAAAACCGGTGCTGATACGGCTATTAGAGAGTGCAGTGAAGAGTTGGGAATACCATTGGAGACAATCGAGTTAGTAGGCCCTGTTGACTGTTTAGTATCTGCCATCGGCGTAAAATTACATGCTGTAGTTGTTAGACTACACACATTGGAGTTTAAACCTAATAGAGATGAAGTGGGAGAAATTTTTACTATTTCATTAAGAACATTGCTTAATATGGAACCTATAATTGGACATTTAGATATTGGTACTAAACCATTAAAAGACTTTCCATATCATTTATTAGAAGGATATCAAATTGATTGGAAAATTAGACAGAACTACTCTGTATATTTTTACTCTCATGAACAATATATAATTTGGGGACTGACAGGTCGAGTATTGAAAAATTTCTTAGATATTTACCGTTCTATCTGTTAAGCAAGTGTAATAAGTACATCGAGATTTATAATATCTATATACTATATATAAAAGTATAGTTATATAAAATAATTCTAATATTAGAGGTATAATTTGAATTGTTTTATAAATGTACATATAGAAAATTGACAGATTATTAAATAAGGTATACTATTTATTTATAAAAGGTTTATTGTGTTGCACTAATTATCTTCAGGAGGTTCTCGATGAATCGCGAAACAGCTTATGTACTATGGTTTGATGAATTAAAACGTGAAGATGTTAATCTAGTAGGTGGTAAATCATCTTCTTTAGGTGAATTAACATCGGCTACAAATGTGCCTGTTCCATATGGATTTGCTACAACTGCTCATGGATATCGCGAATTTATGAAAGAAACAGGTCTGGAAGAACGCATTCGAGTTGAATTAGAAAGCCTTGATGACGTAGAAAATTCTGCATTGCTACGTGAAGTATGCACTAAAATCAGAAAAATGATTTGTGCTGAAGAAATGCCTCAATCCTTAGCTGATGCTATTCGCCATTCTTATGAAGAATTGGGTCAAAAAGTAGGCGAAAATAATCCGTTTGTAGCTGTTCGTTCTAGTGCTACTGCAGAGGATTTGCCAGATGCTAGCTTTGCCGGTCAACAAGATACATATTTGAATGTACGTGGAGCCGATACGATTATTGAAAAAGTAAAAGAATGCTATGCTTCTACTTTCACAGATAGAGCTACATATTATCGAGTTAAACAAGGTTTTGATCATATGACGGTAGCATTGAGTGCAGCTGTGCAAATGATGGTGTTTTCTAAAGCCGCTGGCGTTATGTTCACTGTTGACTTGGTAACAGGTGATGATAATAATATTCTCATTGAAGGTTCCTGGGGCCTTGGTGAATACGTAGTACAAGGTACGGTAACACCTGATAATTTCCGTGTAGATAAACAAAAAATGATCATTACAGACCGTATGATTAATGATAAACATGTGCGCCTTGTTCGTAAAGAAGATGGGGATTGCATTGAAGAAGTAGTACCTAGCGATGAAGCAAAAGCACAAGTCATTTCTGATGCACAAGTATTGGAATTAGCTGAATATGCTAAAGCTATCGAGAAACATTATGGATGTTACATGGATATGGAATGGGGCGTAGATGAACGAAATGGGAAAATTTGGATTTTACAAGCTCGCCCAGAAACTGTATGGTCTAGAAAAGACAAATCCAATAGTGCTGATGCTAGATTGAATACAGCAGTTACAACAAATCGTGATATCGTTGTAAAAGGTTTACCTGCATCCCCTGGTAAAGCTGCTGGTAAAGCGCATGTCATTATTAACCCAGAGGATATCGATGAATTCAAAGAAGGGGAAATTTTAGTTACTGCTATGACTGCACCGGATTGGGTACCAGCGATGAAGAAAGCTAAAGCCATCGTTACCGATGCAGGTGGTATGACTTGTCATGCATCCATTGTTAGCCGTGAGTTAGGTATACCTTGTATTGTAGGTACTAAGAGCCGTAGTCACGAAGCGACTACATCTATTCAAGATGGTCAAATGATTACTGTAGATGCTACAAATGGTATTGTTTATGATGGTGTCTTAGAAGATCTAGTAAAACCAGCAGATTCTCAAGATGCATCTGCTGTTGTAAGTGAATACATTCCTGTTACAGGCACCAAGATTTACATGAATTTAGGGGATCCTGATTTAGCAGAGAAATATGGCGTATTACCATGTGATGGTATCGGCTTAATGAGGGAAGAATTTATTTGGACCACATTCATTCATGAACATCCATTGCACCTTATTGAAACAGGTCGCAGTGATGTAGCTGTTAATACCTTAGCAGAAGGTATGCGTAAGGTTTGTCAGGCATTGGCTCCACGTCAAGTAGTGGTACGTCTTAGTGATTTTAAATCTAGTGAGTATCGGGATTTAAAAGGTGGCGATAAATATGAGCCTCATGAATCTAGTGCTTTATTAGGATGGCGAGGTGCTTCTCGCTATTACGACCCTAAGTATTTGCCAGCTTTCAAATTAGAACTAGAAGCTATTAAAAAAGTACGTAATGAATATGGATTTAAAAATTTACAAGTTATGATTCCATTCTGCCGCACTGTAGAAGAAGCAGAACTTGTTACTAATTTGATGGCTCAAGAAGGTCTTGTAAGAGGCAAGGATTTCAAAGTTTGGCTAATGGCAGAGATTCCTTCTAATATTATTTTGGCAGATCAATTCAATAAATATGTAGATGGGTATTCTATTGGTTCTAATGATTTGACTATGCTAGTACTTGGCTGTGACCGTGATAATGAAACAGTGCAACATATTTATGATGAACGTAATTTAGCGGTTCGTCGTGCTATTCGCCATTTAATTGATGTAGCACATAAAGACGGGAAAACCGTATCTATCTGCGGTCAAGCTCCAAGTGTATATCCAGAACTTTGTGAATTCCTCGTAAAAAGCGGTATCGATTCTATTTCCGTTAACCCTGATGCTGTTAAGAATACGAAGAAAATGGTGGCTCAAATTGAACAACGTATGATGATGGATGCTCTTACTGGTCGTGGCCGTCAAGATGTTGATGAACTGGAGTGGTAAAACTATTACATAGAAATATAGAGGGGGCCATGGGTCTCCTCTTTTTCTTGTGTGTTACATAGGTTATAATAGTGCTATATGTGAAAGGAGGTTAGGGTGTGAAGCTTTCAAAACGTCAAGAAGATATCGCCCATATTGTGCGTGAGAAAGGTCCTATTACGGGTAGTGAGATTGCTGATTTTTTAGAGGTTAGTCGTTCTGCATTGCGATCTGATTTAGCTGTGCTCACCATGATAGGGGTTCTTGATGCACGGCCTAATGTCGGTTACTATTACGTGGGATTATCCCATGAAACACAAACAGCAGAAACATTGAAATCCTATAAGGTGCGAGATGTGCTATCACAAGCTGTTGTAGTATCTCCAAACACAAATTTATACGATACTATCGTTACTATTTTTACAGAAGATGTGGGAACGATTCTTGTTTGCGAAGAGTCTTATTTAGTAGGTGTTGTATCTCGTAAAGATTTATTACGAGCCTCTATGGGGCAAACCGATGCACATACAATGCCTATTTCTATGATTATGACACCGGTTAGCAAAGTGATTGCTGTTGAAGCAGATGACTCTTTAGTAGAAGCGGCGCAGAAGATGATTGATTATGAGGTCGATTGTTTACCTGTTGTGGTACGCGAAGAAGATGATGATTCTAAGAAGCGATTTACGGTAGTAGGACGTGTATCGAAAACGACGATAACAAAGATATTTTTAGAATGTAGTATTCATGAGGTATAAGTAATGGCAGAAAAAATTATTTATGCAATTTCTGATTCCTTAGGGGAAACGGCAGAGGCGGTAGCGAGAGCCACTGCAAGTCAATACGATAAGGAACAAATTGAAATTGTACGAATTCCATATATTGAAAATGAAGAACAAATTGATGAAATCGTTGATGATGCCAAAAAAGGTCATCATGTTATTTGTCATACTATTGTATCTCAATCATTGCGTACTTATCTGCATGAAAAAGCAGCCGAAAATAATATTCCTGCTGTAGATATTATGGGCCCTGTTTTAGATGCAGTAGGCACAGTGGCTACTACAAAACCAAGGATGACAGCTGGTATGGTACATAAGTTAGACCAAGAATATTTCAAAAAAGTGGAAGCCATTGAGTTTGCTGTAAAATATGATGATGGTAAGAATCCATCAGGATTTGAAAAAGCAGATGTGGTTATTATTGGTGTGTCTAGAACTAGTAAAACACCATTATCCATGTTTTTAGCGTATAAAAAAATCAAAGCTGCTAATTTGCCATTAGTACCAGAGGTACCATTGCCAGAAGAATTATTTAAAATTCCTTCTAAAAAAATTGTGGGTCTTGTTATTGATCCATATAAACTAAATAATATCCGTAGTGAGCGGTTGCGTGCTATTGGTCTTGAAGATGAAGCTAACTATGCTTCTGTAGAGCGTATCAATGAAGAATTAGAATACGCCAAAGCGGTTATGCGTCGTCTCCATTGCCAAGTATTAGATGTTTCTAATAAATCTATCGAAGAAACAGCTTCTCTTGTTATGCAATTAGTTGACAAGAATCGCATATGTGACGGAAAATAAAAGGGAAGGCAATAGTCTTCCTTTTTCCTTATGTGTTCATTCTGATGTTAGTCCATAGCTATGCATACAGCAATGAATCAGTACTGTTTATATATTAGTAACATATATTGTGAGGTACTATGAATATTAGAGAAAGTATAGAAGAACGGGAGGAATTATTATTATCTCCTTATGCGGCGAAAAGCCGTGAAGCTACTCGTGATATAGAAGAGGAACCGGATCCATTGCGCACGGCCTTTCAACGAGATCGAGATCGAATTATTCACAGTAAATGTTTTAGACGATTAAAACATAAAACACAGGTATATATTGCACCAGGGGACCATTATAGAACTCGTATGACTCATACTTTAGAGGTAGGGCAAATTGGTCGTACTGTAGCGAGAGCATTACGTTTAAATGAAGATTTAGTAGAAGCTATTGCTATGGGGCATGATGTAGGGCATACACCTTTTGGCCATGTAGGTGAGTATGCATTACGTGAGATGGTAGGTCATTTTAATCACAATGAACAGAGTTTACGTATGGTAGAAGTCTTAGAAAAGCACGGAACGCGGCAAGGTCTTAATTTAACAAAAGAGGTGCGCAATGGCATCTTAGGGCATACGGGAGAGACAGTGCCGAATACCTTAGAAGGCCAAATTATCCGAATTGTAGATCGTATTGCTTATTTATGTCATGATTATGATGATGCGCAACGGGCGGGTATGTTGACTTCTAATGATTTGCCGGAAGAAGTACGTACTTATTTTGGTGACACCCCATCTAGTATGATTACAGCTATGGTAAAAGATATGGTAGAACAGTCTTTTGATAAACCTAAAATTGTTATGTCTGGGGAAATTGAAAGTACTATGCATGTATTTAGACAATTTATGTTCCAAAATGTATATTTGGCCCCTGCACTCATTCCAGATCGCAATAAGGCGGCTCACGTAGTGAAAAATTTATTTACACATTTTATGGAACACCCAGAAGATATAGAAACTTATGTAGAACGAGATGGGCTGTATTCTACTATCGATATTATCGATTATGTAGCAGGTCTTACCGATCAATATGCGATAAAACTATTTAAAAAATATTACCTTCCTAGTATTACATTGTAAATGTAATGTATCTAGTGATATTCTGTTAGGATTATGTATTAATAAAAGATTTATTAGGGTTATAGGACAAAAAGTGTTGGTTTTATAGGCGATGCACTCAGTAAATTACTGAGTGCATCGCCTTTTTAAATTGTTTAGTAATTTTTAAATGGTGGACAAAAGGTGTTGGTAAAAAGTTTG
>NZ_RQUY01000012.1 GCF_003992125.1 Veillonella caviae
TGGAATGAGCTACATATGTCTACAAATTTTCCAACTTATTGGGATTAGTCACACACACTTTTTGTCCTATAACCCTAAATTGCTTTGGTTTCGTACCTGTTTTAGCAGCTTTTGTATCTTCTTTCCATTTTTTTTCAAAATAAGAGTGATATTTTTTTGGGACTTCTTCTGGTGTTACTGTTTTGTAGAAGAGTGCTGTGCCACGACGTTGGGCTTCTTCGTAATACCATGTTTTGAAATTAAGCATTTCTAAACGCTTTTTGAGGTTTTCGATTTCTTTAATTACTCGGTCTCGTTGGTTGCGGATAATATGCAATCTATCGTCAATACGACTATCGCCTTCTACACAACAGTCGATGAAGTGCTTGATTTCTTTGATAGGCATACCTGTATTTTTGAGGCAGTCAATAATAAGTAGCCATTCCATGTCTTCATCGCGGAACATACGAATGCCCCCTTCAGAGCGTTCCACAAAGGGGAGTAGCCCTTCTTTGTCATAATAGCGAATTGTAGAGGCTGCTACATTCATTTTCTTGGCGATTTCGCCTACTGTATATACCATAGTATCTCCTTTATAAATGTGTTATTAGTATATGTGGGTAATTTATGTGTTATTAGTTTGTGAGGTTATATATGCATTATCACTATATACGAGGTGTTAGGCCTAGGTTTCGTGTACTTGGTGTATATAGTAACTAGATACATATGATATAGATATGAGTTTTAATAATATTTTACTATAGGAAAAAGTTGAATTAAAACCATTGACTTAAATCTAACTTTAAGTTATAGAATATAAACATACTTGAAGTAAGAAAAGTATAACATGCTTATGTATAGAGTTCAATGAGAATTAATATATCAAAGGAGTTATTATGAAATTAATTGATGTTACATCCCCTGCGGATATTAAAAATCTTTCCTTAGAAGAATTACAAGATTTGACAACACAAGCTCGTCAAGCGTTGATGACAAAGGTGTCTGAACACGGCGGACATTTTGGACCACCAATGGGCGTTGCAGAGATGATTGTAGCCCTTCATTATGTATTCAATTCGCCAGTAGATAAAATTGTATATGACGTATCTCACCAATCTTATGTTCACAAAATGCTTACCGGTCGTGCATTAGCATTCCTTGATCATGATCATTATGATGATGTCACTGGTTATACTGATCCTAGTGAAAGTGAACATGATTTCTTTAATATCGGCCATACATCTACATCTATTTCCTTAGCATCAGGCCTTGCTACTGGTCGAGATTTGAAAGGGGATACAGAAAATATCATCGCTATTATTGGTGATGGCTCTTTATCCGGTGGTGAAGCGTTTGAAGGCTTTGACTATGTGGCTACATTGAATAGCAATTTTATTGCTATCGTAAATGACAATGATCAATCTATTGCTGAAAATCATGGTGGCTTGTATACAGGTCTTCGTCAGTTGCGAGAAACGAATGGCGAAAGCCCTAACAATATCTTCAAAGCGATGGGATTGGATTATAGATTTGTTGCAGACGGCAATGATTTAGAAACATTAATCAATGTATTTAAAGAAGTAAAAGATATTGAGCATCCAATTGTATTACACATTGTTACACAAAAAGGTAAAGGCTATAAAATCGCAGAAGAAAACAAAGAACAATTTCATTGGTCTATGCCTTTTGATTTAGCGACTGGCAAACTAAAAGTAGAAAATAATGGTCCTAGTTATGCAGGGAAATTGGCCGATTATTTGATGGAACAAATCAAAGCAGACCCTACAGTTGTAGCTATCAACGCTGGTACACCAAGCGGTTTTGCTATGATGGAAGAGTGGCGCAAAGAAGCTGGTCGTCAATACATTGATGTTGGCATTGCAGAAGAACATGCGGTGGCTATGGCTTCTGGTATCGCTAAAAACGGGGGTAAACCTGTATTTAGTGTATTCAGTACATTCTTGCAACGGACATACGATCAGCTGGTACAAGATTTGTGCGTGAATAACAATAGCGCGGTTATTTTGAACCATTATGCATCCGTATACGGTTTGAATGATGTAACCCATTTGGGCTTCTTTGATATTCCAATGTTAACTAATATACCAAACCTTGTGTATTTGGCACCAACGAACTACGAAGAATTGATAGCTATGACTCATTATGCAGTTCATCAAAATGAACATCCAATCGCTATCCGTGTGCCAGTAGGCCCATTCATCTCTACAGGTCTTGAAGATACCACTGATTACAGCGAAATAAATAAATCTAAAATAACTCGTGAAGGTTCTAAAATTGCATTACTTGGCTTAGGTAATTTTTATCATATGGCTAACGAAGTAGCTGATGAATTGGCTAAACAAGGCATCGAAGCAACCGTGGTGAACGGTGTATTCGCATCTGGTATTGACAAAGAATTGCTTGAAGGTTTGAAAGCTAATCACTCTGTTGTGTTTACATTAGAAGATGGTGTTATCGAAGGTGGTTGGGGTGAACGCATTGCAAGCTTCTATGGCCCTTCTCATATGAAAGTGAAAAACTATGGTATTGCAAAAGAATTCCACGATCGTTACAACCCTGCTGAATTGTTGAAACAAAACGGCACGTCTGTAGAACAAATCGTAGCTGATGCAGTGGCTATGGTGAAATAATTTCCCTAGGAAATTCCATACTATATCAATAATGTTGAGAGATACTATTGTTAATATATAATCCCCGAGGGATGGTAGTTGTATGGTGGCAAACCCAATTCATATCTAATATTCAAAGAGTAGAGCATTGATGGGCACATTGATGCTCTGTTCTTGGTGATTCTTTCAGAAGCTATACTATAAAATTTAGAACAATTATTATATAATAGATAACAGTACACTAAAAAGTAATATTGTATGATGTGAGTTATAGTCTGTTTAAGGGAGATTAGAAATAGTGAAACGAATTGTGTCTGTAGTATTAGGCATTGCAGTTCTAAGCGGTAGTTATGTGTTGGCCGCATATGATGTAAAGGAGCCGATTACGAAAAATACACCATCTATTTCAGAGTTAAATGCCTATGTGCCAAAGGAGCTTAACGATCGTCAAAAGGATTTGGTTGATATTGGTCGTTTTACTGCTGCTGGTGATCAAGAGGCGTTGCGTGAGACCATCGCATCTGCTATTGAAAGAGGCACATTAACGCCTACAGAAATTAGCATTGCTATTCGTCAATTGTATGCTGCAGCAGGGTTAAAGCAAATGAAAGCAGCCCTAGCTACATTTGAGCAATTGCGCGAAGAACGTCCTGAATTTGGTGTTGACTATGATAAATTTATTCCTAAACGTATTGGTCTCAGTAGATTGTTTAGCGATGGCAATAGTAGTGCAGTGGTGACAACCGGTAAGAGTGATGATTCCCAAGAAGTGGTGAAATATAATACATTCCGTATTAAAAAACCAAAACCACGAAACCGCAATCATTCTCGTCTTGATAAATTAGATAAACAACTAGTAGAAGCGGCGGCAGTGGGGACGCGGTCAGGTAATACCAATGTTGTATTTGATTCTTCTAAGAAGAGCCTTGCAGAACTTGGTCTTAATCCACAACAAATTAAATATTTGGAAAATATGCTCAACAATTAACAAGAAGGCTCATGCATCTAGAGTGCATGAGCTTTTGTTATTGACCTACCTTTTTCGTTTTTCTATAATAATAAGGATAGATAAAAGCTAAAATTAAAACTTTTATAAAAGAAAGATAAGGAGTTATGATGCGTCTTCGTAGAAAGCCGTGGATTGATGAAGCCATCCACGAATATGATTCACATATTATTTTATCCGGTCAAGAGGATTATAAGGGAAAATGGCGAGAAGCATTTGCGCATCCTGAACGGCCTCTCTATATGGAATTAGGTACTGGTAAGGGCCGTTTCATTGCAGGTATGTCCGAGAAATATCCAGATGCCAACTTCGTTGGCTTTGAAGTACAAATCGGTGTTATTTATTATGCGGCACAAAAGATTTTTGAAGGGGAGAGAGATAATGCGAAGGTATCCCTATTCGATATTGCTGGCATTGAGGATATTGTAGCACCTGGCGAGGTAGACAGATTTTATATCAATTTCTGCGATCCTTGGCCTAAGGCAAAACATGCAAAACGCCGTTTAACATATCACACATTCCTCGATCGTTATGCGCGTCTTTTGAAAGATGGTGGAGAGGTGCATTTCAAAACTGACAATGAAGGTTTGTTTATGTTTTCCCTCGAAGAATTCCAAAATTGCGGTTGGGAGCTGAAAAATGTAACTTATGATTTACATAGTACGGATTTGCCAAATGTAAAAACAGAATATGAAGAGAAGTTTAGTGCCAAAGGTCAACCAATTTTCCGATTAGAAGCGGTAAAACCTACTAAGGAGGCCTAAAATGGAAGAAAAGGGGGCGCGCCGGCAGGTGTTCAAAAATGATTTGCAAGGCATGCTCTTGCCAGTGTTTATCATTTCTATTATTGGTAGTTTTAATATTTTTAGTGCTACTTATGTGGATTCTATTACTAATGATGCGGGATTGTTAGGCTATTTTCCAAAACATTTATTGTTCTTGGGATTATCGGTCTTTGTAGGCGGGCTGTTGTATCGATTTGATTATCGGAAATTGCAGAAACGCCATATATTGCAACGTATTATGATAGCAACATTAGCCAGCTTAGTGCTAGTTCTTTTGGTTGGTAGCGTTGTCAATGGTGCACGGCGGTGGATTCCAGTGGGGGCTTTTTCTGTACAGCCTTCTGAGTTTGCTAAATTAGCCGCTATCATTTGGACGGCTGCTAAAATTGCAGAAAAACCGTGGAAGAATCCTAAATTTAAATCCTTGTTAGAGCCTATTCGCGGGGCCACTATGGCAGATGTGCTGAAAGGATATTTTAAGGAACGTGGTAAATACATGTTTACCACGTTAGTATGGCCCACCATTTTTGCAGTACTTATTATGAAGCAACCTGATATGGGCACAGCGGTTTTGACGGTAGGTTTTTCATATTTGCTCATATTTCTAGCGGGATTTGATAAAGTGTTTTTCTCTGCTAGTCTTATCATTGCTGGGGTAGGTGGATTCATTCTAGCTAAATCTGAAGATTATAGGTGGGCTCGCGTTATGTCTTGGCTTGATCCTTGGTCGCAAGCTCGTGATTCTGGGTATCAAACAGTACAAGGTCTCTTGGCGGTCGGTTCAGGAGGTTTATTGGGTCAAGGATTCCTTAATGGTACGTCGAAATATTTTTATCTTCCAGAGGCACATACTGATTTTGCATTTGCCGTATGGGCTCAAGAAATGGGGCTTGTCGGTGCGTTAGCAGTAATATTTTTCATAGCTATGTTTACTTATTTTGGATTCCGCATTGCTAACAAGGCGCGTGATGAATTCGGTAAATGGTTGGCTATCGGTATTACCGTTTTGATTAGTGGGCAAGCATTTTTTAATATCGCTATGGTATGTGGAATGTTGCCTGTTACGGGGGTACCGTTGCCATTTATCAGTTATGGTGGTTCATCACTATTGATGAATTATATGGCTATCGGCATTTTGGCAAATATTGCACGTCGTAGTGTAGAAGGTGTAAAAAACATTGGTACAAAAGAACTATTGCCATCACTTCGAGAAGAAACACAAAGTCGTTTTAAACCAGAACGGCAGGTGGAACCGAAAATGCCTGGTCGTTTTGTGCCACCACCATCGAAACGTGTAACGCCATCATAGTATGGGTGTATTATACTTATGGTGTATTCTTGGCGTGAATGGTGTGTTCATCGTTCTCGAATGATAAGGTACATTGTGCTGTAGTGATTTTATTTACTATGACGTATATGGGAGGGATAAAATGAAAGATTATATTGATATTCAAGAGCGTCCATCATGGGGGCAAATGTTACCGCTTAGTTTTCAACACTTATTTGCTATGTTTGGTTCCACTGTATTAGTACCGTATTTGTTGAAAGTAGATCCTGCTACGGCTTTATTTATGAATGGTATCGGTACACTGTTATACCTTTTGGTATGTAAAGGTAAAATCCCTGCATACCTTGGTTCTAGCTTTGCTTTCATCGCTCCTGTAGGTGCTGTATTATCTGCAGGCCTTGGCTATGAAGCGGCAAAGGGGGCCTTCGTTGTGTTTGGTTTATCCTTTGTGTTGTTATCGATTCTAGTGAAATATATTGGTATCGGTTGGATTGATAAATTATTTCCACCTGCTGCGATGGGCGCTATTGTTGCGATTATCGGCTTGGAACTCGCTCCTGTGGCGATGAGCATGTCCGGGCTTATTGGTGACCAAAATCTTGGCATGTCACATCATCAAGCTATCATTATCTCTATGTTTTCCTTAGTTGTTACATTACTCGGTACTGTTGTATTCCGTGGTTTCTTAGCGGTTATTCCTGTTCTTATCGGTGTCGTAGCCGGCTATATATTATCAGCTATTATGGGCGTAGTTGATTTTTCTGGCGTAGAGTCTGCACCATGGTTCTCATTGCCACAATTCTATGGTATGCCTATTTTTGATATTAATGCTATTATTATGATTATGCCTGCTTTGTTTGTTGTGTTTGCTGAACATGTAGGTCATTTAGTGGTAACTAGCAATATTGTGGGCAAAGATTTGATGAAAGAGCCAGGTTTGCAACGATCCTTATTGGGCGATGGTTTGGCTAATGTATTGTCTGGTTTCTTCGGCGCTACACCAAATACCACATATGGTGAAAATATTGGTGTATTGGCAATCACTCGTTGTTTTAGTGTGTGGGTTATCGGTGGTGCTGCAGTACTCGCCATGATTGTATCTTTTGTCGGCAAGGTGGCAGCCCTCATTCACGCTATCCCAGTACCTGTTATGGGTGGTGTATCTATTCTCTTATTCGGTATCATTGCCGCCTCTGGCTTACGTATGCTCGTTGAACGTAAGGTTGATTATACAAATCCTGTTAATATGATTCTTACCTCTGTTATCTTAGTAGTCGGATTGAGTGGCGCAGAACTTGTTATTGGGCCTGTTGTGTTGAAAGGTATGGGCCTTGCCACTGTAGTGGGTATGGTGATGAGTATTGTACTTCTTGTTTTGCAAAAAACAGGTATTGGTAATGATCAATTGAAAAAAACAGAAATATAAGCATCTCCTGCATAGAATTATAAATGGATAGTTATTCCGTATATTTTATAATTCTATTGAAAGATAGCATAGGTATATCAATATTGTATGAGATTATAGAACGCGTAGCTTTCGGGCTACGCGTTTTTTTAAAGGCAATATGGTCACTAGTAAAAAACAAATGTCTATTGTATAATATATTGTATAAAATATAATGCAATATAATAAGGGAGGAGGTACATATGGATTCTATTTTCTGGCTTGTCATTGGCATTCTATTGATGGCTGTAGAATTAGTGATTCCAGGTGGTATTGTAGGACTTATTGGTTACTGCTTATTTATGTGGGGTGTGTTTACTGGACTTGGTGGTGGAGATATAGCAACATATGCTGTTCTAGGGAGCACCATTGTGTTACTACTATTATTAGTTACCTTTTTTAATCATTTTTCCAAGACTTGGATTGGTAAATTATTTACCCTCGGACAACGGTCTACAACGAAACAAGGGTATGTATCGAATGATGTACAAAGCGATTTACAGGGTAAGATTGGAGTGGCTCATACGCCACTAAGACCAGCTGGTATTGCACGCATCGATGATATGCTAATAGATGTTGTAACAGAAGGTGATTTTATTGATGCTGGTGCTACTATCGTAGTCGTTCGTGTCATAGGCAGCCGAAATATTGTGCGCCAACAATTTTAAGTATAATAAAGCTAGTATCTATGTGAATTTTAACAGGAGGAGATTATGGATTTAGGAATTATTATATTGTTACCTGTCTTATTGGTAGGGGTTATGATTTTCTTGTATGTGGTGCCACTGGGCCTTTGGGTATCTGCGTTGGCAGCAGGAGTTAATGTAGGGATTTTTACCCTCGTTGGTATGCGTTTGCGCCGTGTAAACCCATCTCAAATTGTTATGCCTTTGATTAAAGCTAATAAAGCGGGCCTCGATGTAGGGGTTAATCAATTAGAAGCCCATTACCTTGCTGGTGGCGACGTTGACCGCGTTGTAGATGCATTAATCGCCGCAGAGCGTGCATCTATTCCGTTGACTTTTGAACGTTCTGCGGCTATCGATCTTGCAGGTCGCGATGTGTTGGAAGCGGTTCAAATGTCTGTTAATCCTAAGGTGATTGAAACACCTATCATTTCTGCGGTTGCGAAAAATGGTATTGAATTGAAAGTACGTGCTCGTGTCACTGTACGCGCTAACATCGACCGCCTCGTTGGTGGTGCTGGTGAAGCTACAATCATTGCTCGTGTTGGTGAAGGTATTGTAACTACAGTTGGTTCCAGTGAAGAACATACAGATGTGTTGGAAAATCCAGATCACATTTCTCGTACTGTATTGGGTAAAGGGCTTGATGCTGGTACTGCTTTTGAAATCTTGTCCATCGATATTGCAGATGTTGATGTAGGGCGTAATATTGGTGCTCAATTACAAACAGATCAAGCAGAAGCGGATAAAAAAATCGCCCAAGCTCGCGCCGAAGAACGTCGTGCTATGGCTGTTGCTACAGAGCAGGAAATGCGTGCTAAAACACAAGATATGCAAGCAAAAGTTGTAGAAGCTCAAGCAGAAGTACCAAAAGCATTGGCTCAAGCCTTGCGGGATGGAAATTTAGGTGTTATGGATTACTATAATATGAATAATGTCTTAGCGGATACCAAAATGCGTGAAAATTTAGCAGATGGTGAATAGGAGGGGTTATGGGTGATATTGTATCCACAGTCCTATCTACCATCAGCGGTGAACCTATAGTTGTGCTCGTTATTATTTTTTTTGTACTTAGTAATATTTTAAAATCCAATAAATCTGCTGAAGAAGAGCAACAGAAGGATACTTCTGAAGCAACTAGTACGGGTGGCATGACATGGGAAGACATGGAGCGTGCCTATGGAATTAAAATCGATAAAAAAGATGAAGTTGATACAATCGATAACGCTGAATGTGGAGCTGTGCACAATGTACTAGATGAAACTGCTACCATAGATAATTCTGAACCTATAGATGCATATCATACATCAGAGGTTATAGAACCTAAGAAGAAAAAGACGCAGCAATCTACAGAGACAACTTTGGAAGAACGATTAGCTGCGTACAATCGGGAAAGTGCAGCAGCCCTTCAAAAACTAGAATTGGCACAGTCAGAAGAGAATCATGTTACAAAGGTAGAGAAGAAACAACATAGACAACGCCAGCCTATATCTGTAAAAGAAGGGATGCGTTGGTCGATTATATTAGATAAGCCTAAAGCTTTACAAATGAAGTCGCGTTAATAATGGTATCGTGTTTAAAGTGATAATAGTATTTGTATTCACTGAGGTGAATTACAGTTACAGGGGTTCCTAATAGTCACAGGGGTGACTATTAGGAACCCCTTTTTTATTGATTTTTTATGGACGAAGCTTTCATAATAAATATGAAAGGACGGTGATTTTATGTATCGTAGTGTACGGAATATTCCTAAAGAATTATTGCAACAATTGTATGTAGTGGAGCAGTGGACATTACGAGATGTGGCGGATTATTTTGCTTGTAGCGTAGATACTATTGTGCGGCGTATGGAAGAATACGGTATTGAACGTAGAGCTGTTAAAAAAGAAATCAATCGTCGTACCCTTGTATCTTTGTATGGAGAGGGGAGGACCAGTATTGATAAGCTATCGAAGCAATTTAGTGTATCCCCATCTACAATAACGAATCGACTCAGAGAATATGGCATTTATTGTACTGCGCCGTCTATTACTAAGCCTATAGATCCAGACCGTATTAAAAAGGCTTATGAAAGTGGCAATACTACTACTGCTATTGCACAGATGATGGGCATTACAAGATGGAAAGTTCTTCATATTTTACGACATATGGGGGTTAGCATCCGCGGTCAAAAGAGACGGATGCAACCTATTGAGGAAATGGTGTATCTCTATACTTGTCACCAGTTGAGTACGAAAGATATTGGTCTTGCCTATGGATTACAATCGAATACTATAGCGCTCTACTTACGTGAGTCAGGCATTCCTATGCGAGGAAAGACCTTAGCCATTGATGCGGGAGAGATAAAACGATTGCGTAATGAAGGTTTTTCTGTTGCAGCAATAGCCAAAACAATGGAATGCTCTACATCAGCCGTGCGTAGCAGATTAAAAAAACAATAAATTGACTCATTGCGCTATCGTTCTTGGCGAGGATGTATTGATAAGAGCGATATGGTTAAAAATTAGAATAGAACTTTCGGGATTATGTAGTATTTTATACATAATTACTATATACTTAATACTATATGATGATGGGAGGTTTACTATGCTAACTTTTTTTGAATTATTGGCTCCATTTTTATTGCTCGGTATTGTGGCTGCCGGTTTATCTCGTATATCGGGTGTGGCTCTATCCATGATTATCGTACCTACTTTGTTGATTTGGGGCGCTACGCCTCTTGATGTGGTAGCGTTTATGTTATTATTTGTGGTGTACAACAATTTTACTGCTGAAACACAAGATGTACGATTGAACTATAAGGAACTCGTATTATTTCCAGGCTGGAAAATGGCAATTCCGTTGATTTTCACTGTGCTTATAACTATTGTAATGCCCCCTGCAGGAATTGCATTCTTTATGGCTTGTTTTGTATTGGAATTGATGGCTACCGTGTATAAACGGATCCCCGAGAAACAACGTCCTGCGCTGCATCGCGTTGTGGTTTTATCCGTGCTGAGTGCTATTGTAACATCTATTGGTGCCTATGCAGGACCTCGGATTCCTAGTGAATACTATTTTGGTCTCGTTGGCCTCGCTATTTTAGCAATTACTGCATTTGCTTGGTATGCTGGCCGTCATCGCAATGCTTTTAAAGGTATTTGGGAATTTATCTGGGTAGATATGAATGTTTTATTAGGTCTGTTTGGTGTTGAAAGCTCCAATTATCCAGCAGGTTTGACTCGTGATTATCATAGCCCGATGGATCGTATGTTACCGATGATTACTGTCGTTGGAGGTTATGCAGGATTAATGGTGGTCTTTGGCGTGTACAAAATGTTCTCCATTCCGTCCTTTATTACTGCTATTGGTGCAGCGCTAGGGATGCGTATGTTTGGACTTTACGAATTTGACCGTCGTGGTTCTTTCTCCTATTTGGCTATCGGATTGGCCATAGCTGCTGTAGTATGTCTTTATTTGGTATCTCCTGTACCAACTGGTTTTGATGCGGTAAACGCTATTATGACACAACCGATTAATCAGTAAGTTATGCTAATTGATATAGATTGCTGTTTGATTAGGTACACGATGCAAGTAATTTCGATACTATGTATTTAATGAATGGTTGAAAAGGTCTTATAATTTGATCTATAATACGACGATGTAAGGAGTGTTCGATATGAAATATGATGAACTAATTACAATCGGGCCTAATGAAGTGGTGGAAACGAGACCGTTTCCACCATTTTTGCCCTCTAATACAACTGTGATGCTAATGGGTACATTCCCGCCTACATCTGAAAAACGTGCCATGGAGTTTCATTATCCAAACTTTCAAAATGATATGTGGCGCGTTTATGGGTTGGTGTTTTTTCATGATAAGGATTATTTTAGAAAAGGTGATGAAAAGGCTTTTGACTCTGATAAGATTAAGGCTTTTTTAGCAGAACGTGGTATTGCATCATGTCCAACCGTGTTGAAAGCAATTCGAGAAAAGGGGAATGCATCCGATGCATTTTTGAAGGTAGTAGAGCCTGTACCGTTGGCTGAGGTATTGGCACAAATTCCACATTGTAAGCATATTGCCACAACTGGTGGTAAAGCTACAGAAGTGTTGCTTAGTTTATTGCCGAAAAAAGTCAAGTTGCCGAAATCGGGGGAAACCATTCCTTATGTTTTTGAAGGTCGTGAATTAACGTTAACTAGATTACCATCTACATCAAGGGCGTATCCGTTGAGCCTTGCTAAAAAAGTAGATGCTTATCGGCAGTTCTTTGTACAATCTGGTTTAGATGTGTATGGGGAATGATTGACAAGTTTTTTACAATAGAATAGTTGAAGTAGTAAAACCCAGTATCATTGTGGATGCTGGGTTTTCTGTTTATAAGTATCAGGAGGAGTAGTGTTTTCGATTATGTGGCTTGGCAATTGATATAGATTTGCATTGCAGAATATTAAATTATATATGATAAAACATAACTGATTTAGTATTGATAATTAAAATAGATGAGCTTTAAAATACTAAAAATTATCATAATACTTTATTTATTTGGATATTTATTAAAATAATTTATAACTAAATTTACAAAAATAACACTTGATTTTTGCTGTCAGAGGTTTATAATTTATCGTTGTAAATTGATGGTTAACAATAGACAAGAAAATGGAGTGATATAATTATGAGCCAAGTAAAAGACGCCTTATGGACGAAAGCATTTGTCCTTGATACTTTAATTAATTTTTTAGTATTTTTAATTTATTACTTATTAATTGTTATTATTGCAGTTGTAGCAAAAGACACATTACATGCTACTGCTAGTCAAGCAGGTCTTGCCGTTGGTATTTATATTATCGGTACTGTCGTAGCAAGGCTATTAACAGGGCGATTTATTAGTAATCTAGGGTGTCGTAAGATGCTTTATATGGGACTCATCATTTATCTAGTATCGACAGTATTATATTTCTATACACCAAACCTTGCCATTCTAGATAGTGTTCGTTTCTTAAACGGCTTTGCTTACGGTATTACATCAACCGCTACTAGCACAATTATTGCCGCTATTATACCGATGTCTCGTCGTGGAGAAGGAATTAATTATTATGGATTGTCTACATCATTAGCCGCTGCAGTAGGACCGTTCTTGGGTATTTTGATGCTTCATACAATGGGTTATGATTTTATTATCGCTTTTTGTGTAGCCCTCGTTATTCTCTGTATTATTGGCGCTATGAGTATGAAGTTTAAAGAACCAGAATTGAAAATAGAGTCTGAAGCACATAAAGGTATCCGTATTTCCGATTACCTCGAACCTCGTATGAATTCCATAAGCCTTGTATCCGTTTTAGTTGGCTTTGCCTACTCTGGAGTTATTGGCTTTATGGCAGCCTATACGCGCGATCTTGATCTTATCATGGCCGGTACATTCTTCTTCGTTGTTTATGCCGTAGTGATTACTGTAACAAGACCATTATTAGGTATTGTGTTCGATATGAAAGGGGAAAATTTTGTATTATATCCTTGTTTCCTATCTTTAGCATTGGGAATTTTGCTTTTATCAGTAGCTCATTCTACATGGGTGGTATTGCTATCTGCGGTATTTGTTGGCCTTGGTTATGGTACATTTATGTCGAATGGGCAAGCAGTTACTGTTAAAATTGTACCTGTACACCGCATCGGTATAGCTACATCCACATACTTCATCGCCCTTGATATGGGCCTTGGATTTGGGCCATATATTCTCGGTGGTGTAAAAGAGGTGGTTGGTTACTCATCCATGTTTCAACTTACTGCTGTAGTGGCTCTTGTAGCACTAGGGGCATACTATTTCTTTTATGGCCGCTATGTAGGTACTGATAAAGATCTTTCTTTGAGAGCGCGTGCTGAAGAAGAAGAAATTAAAAGTATGAAGCTATATGAAGAAAAAGCATAGTTATAGAAAAAGCAAAGTGATGGCACAATACTATAGTGTTTATTATTATGGTGCAAATCCTTTGTATTGCTTAGTCAGTAATGGTTAGTTTGCGGATAAGGTATCGGAATAAATGAAAAAAGAGAACTTCTACAGATTGTGGTAATCGGTAGGAGTTCTCTTTCGTTATAGTTAAAAGTTATATAGATTTAAAACCTATTTATATAGTCGGAATTATTGACCTTATGAGTCGTAGTTTGTTATTATAACTATAGAAGAAGTATCATATGAGCAATTATTGTATTAAATATGCCTAGTATGATATAGATAATAAGTATTTAGTAATTTATATAAGAACTATTTTAGGTATAGTAGGCTCTGACTGCTCATAAAATAGATATGAGGTATACATGAATTTAAAACGCATTACTGCCGTTGCCGGCACTTTCACATTGATTACGAGTCTATTTATCGCTGGCTGTGGCAGTAACACAACAAATAATGATAAGGTCTGGCGCGTAGGTACAGATGCGACATATGCACCATTTGGTTTTAAAGAAAAGAATACTGGCAAATTAGATGGTTTTGATATCGATATTATTACTGCTATTGCGAAAGAAGAAGGAGCAGAGGTAGACATCCAAAATCTTAATTTTGATGCCCTATTACCAGCATTACAAAGTAATACACTAGATATTGCTATCTCTGATATGACCATTTCTGAAGAGCGTGCTAAATCTGTAGATTTTAGTAATCCTTATTACATTGCTGGTAGTGGTTTAGTAGTCAATACTGATAATACAAACATTACGAGTTTTAAGGATTTAGAGGGAAAACGCATTGGTGTTTCTATTGGATCTACTGGTGCTGAAATTGCAGGGAAGATCCCGAATGCTGATGTTCGCCAATTTAATTTGATTATTGATGCATTCCTAGAATTGCAAAATCGTGGTGTTGATGTAGTTATCAACGATACACCGGTTAATGAGTTCTATGTAGCCAATAAAGGTCGTGGTATTGCTAAGGTAGTAGGCGAAGATTACGATGCAGCACCTTTGGGAATTGCTGTGAAAAAAGGTAATACTGAATTACTAGATAAAATCAACAGCGGTTTAGCTAAGATTAAAGAAAATGGTAAATATAGGGAAATTTATAAAAAATGGTTCGGTAAAGAACCACCAGTTGAGCAGTAATTAGATGATATAATTTAGCAATAGTGGATTAGTCCTTACTCTTTTGGAGTGAGGACTAATATTGTGTCTCCTGTAAGATACGTATGATAGCATATATGGCTATATATTCTTAGGTTAGAGCAGAGTATGGTGAGGGTGTAATGGCTGCTACGGGATAGCGTCATAGAATGGAGATGTATATGACTAAAAGAACGGCTTTTTTAGATATTTTACAAGAACGAGATGGTCTAGTATTAGATGGGGCATTTGGTACTGAGTTAGAACGCCAAGGCTGCGATATTAATGACCCTTTATGGTCGTCTAAGGTGCTCATTGACAGCCCTGAAATGATTAAAAAAGTGCATATTTCTTATTTAGCAGCTGGTGCAGATATTATTGAAAGCTCCGGTTATCAAGCAACAGTAGCTGGTTTCAAGGCGCATGGGTATGGTACGGAAGAGGCCTTAGAGCTCGTTAAGATGTCTGTACGCCTTGCAGTACAAGCGCGCAATGAATTTATTGAGGCAAAAGCAAGTGGTATGCTTACATTGAGGGGAATTACGTTGGGAGAGGAAACAGAAGATGGAATTCGGTATTACTCCGAAGGAGCGTTGGCTAAACCTCTCGTAGCCGCTTCTGTAGGTCCTTATGGGGCATTCCTCGCTGATGGTTCTGAATATCGCGGTGACTATGGTGTTCAAGTAGAGTATTTAGAAGTATTCCATTTTCCTCGTATGGCTTTGTTTGCAGAAGAAAATCCGGATGTATTGGCCTGTGAAACGGTGCCTTCTTATGATGAAGCGATTGCAATAGCTCGCGTACTATCTGATCCGTTTACTACTCGAGGTATTCCGAGCTGGATTTCCTTCTCCTGTAAGGATGAGCATCATATTTCTAGTGGTGAAACTATTATTAAATGTGCTGAAATGATTGATAAGGTGCGCCCTGTAACGGGTATTGGTATTAACTGTACAGCACCAGAATATGTTGAATCCTTAATCAAAGATATCCGTTCTGTTACGGAAAAACCAATTATCGTATATCCCAATCTTGGAGAAGTCTATGATGGTATTACAAAAACATGGTCTGGTGGCCAATCGGGATTTCTTGATTATGTACCAAAATGGCGTGCTGTAGGGGCGAATATTATCGGTGGATGTTGCAGGACTAATCCAGATGTGATCGGCGATGTGGCAACATATATTCATAACACATGGTAAGAGAGTAATTTAAAGAGGCTTATAGAATAAAACATATGCGTTTTACTCTGTAAGCCTCTTTGGTTGTATATAGTTTTTGGGGAACTATTAATGCTATAGTGCTATAACGATTACATCTATAGTGGTTTCAAATTACTGACTCTATAGTTGTTAATTGCAATATGTTTCTATAAGCCGATATTTTTTCTTAAAAGTTTAGATTTATATAGATGAGAATAGGAAGGGGGGGATTGATTATAATATATCTATAGAGGCTGTATATATACAAAAAAAGAACTCCTACGGAGTTCTTTTACTATGGCGGAGAGACAGGGATTTGAACCCTGGGTACGGGATAACCGCACACATGATTTCCAATCATGCTCCTTCAGCCGCTCGGACACCTCTCCATGTATTCTGTTGTTGTGTAACAGGTACTTAATTAGTATACGAGATAGAGGCATTTCTGTCAATATGAAAAATAGTTTTTGTATGATTTTTTTATAGAATGGTTATGGTTGTGAAAATATAATAAAAGCTCGCCTAAAGGCGAGCTTTTCTATGTAGTGCTATGTAATTACATAACTTCTTTGATTTCTTGTGCATCCATAGAAGCTTTGATGTCGTCTGCCATTTTTTCGATTAATGGTAGGTCTTCTTCTTTGAGGGAAGATTTAATATCGAGAGGTTCGGATACGATTTCGATGTCTTTAAAGTCGTTTTCAAAGTGAGATACCATAGTTTTCATCGCTGCAGATGCCCAAGAATGGTTACCGATAATAGATACCTTATGGTTTTGGAAATTCAAGGCTTTTAATTCGTGAATGAAGTTTTCCATAGTAAGGTATAAGTTTAAATTATATGTTGGTGCAATGGTTACAAGATTTGTATATTTCCATGCATCAGCGATGATGTAGGAAGCATTTGTTTTAGATACATCGTAGATTTTAATATCTGTTACACCGCGTTTAGATAACTGTTTTGCCAATTGTTGCGCAATGTCACGAGTGTTGCCATACATGGAACCAAAAGCGATAACTACGCCTTTTTCTTCTGCAGTATAGCTGGACCAGTGCAAGTATTTATGTAAGATATATTGAATCGTTTCAGGTGTACGCCAGATTGGGCCATGTAATGGAGCAATGCGTTTGATATCGAGGCCTGATACTTTGCGGATTGCATTTTGTACTTGTGGGCCGTATTTACCAACAATGTTAGTATAGTAACGACGAGCTTCATCTTCATAAGTGCGAACAAAATCGGTTTGGTCAGCGAAGATGCCGCCGTTGATAGTTCCGAAGGTACCAAATGCGTCAGCAGAGAACAATGTACCTGTGGATTTTTCGTATGTACAAGTTACTTCTGGCCAGTGAACCATCGGCATAGTATAGGATACTAATGTATGTTTACCAAGAACAATTTCATCCCCTTCTTTTACTAAATAGTAGTTGTCAGGTTTTGGCGTGCGATAGAATTGTTCAAACATGCGGAATGTTGTAGCATTACCAACCATTTTACAATTTGGGTAACGTTCCAATGTTTCTAAGAGTGTTTGGCAATGGTCTGGTTCCATGTGGTTTACGATGATGTAATCAAGATCGCGACCGTTTAATAGGTGAGTCAAGTTATCGAAGTACTCTTCGCGAATTTCTGCATCTACACTATCTACGACGCAAGTTTTCTCGTCGTCGATGAAATAACTATTGTAACTAACACCATTTGGAATAGGGAATAGGTTTTCAAAACGTTCAGTTGTCCAATCATTACTGCCAATCCAGTAGATGTTATGGGTCATTTTCTGAGCACAATGCATAATTAAATCCTTTCTTACTCACAATAGGAATTGTATTACTCATGAATGTATAATGAGTACATTATATTGACACTTAATATTACTAATTTTTTCGATAAAAAGCAATATGTAACTGATTGTGAAAGCTATAATTTAGTGATAACTTTCATAAATATAATTGATAGATAATTTATATATACTATATATAGTATATATAGTAGTATAGCCTACTCGGTAGAATAGGCTATACTATAGCTTATTTGAAATATTTCACACCAGATGTGAAGATAGGCATTTCTAAGTTTCCAGGAATATTTTTGCTAATACCTTGACCACAACGTTCGGAATGAGCCATTTTACCAAATACGCGACCATCAGGACTATAGATGCCTTCAATAGCAGCTACAGATTGGTTTGGATTAAAACGACCATCCATGGATGCAATACCGTCAAAATCTACGTATTGAGTAGCAATTTGACCGGATTTATTGAATTCCAATACTTGCTGAGGACTAGCGATGAATCGACCTTCGCCATGGGAGATAGGCACAGTATAAATTTCGCCAGCTTTAGCTTCGCTCATCCACGGGGATTTTGTGGAAATCACCTTAGTTTGTACCATGTGGGATAAATGACGGCCGATTGTGTTGAATGTTAATGTTGGATGATCTGCTGTCAATGTTTCTACATGGCCACTAGGCAATAAACCGAGTTTGATTAACGCTTGGAAACCATTACAAATACCGAGTACTAGACCGTCTTGTTTGTATAACAGGTTTTCTAATCCTTCTGTTAAAGCAGGATTGCGGAATAGGGTAGCCATAAATTTACCGGACCCATCTGGTTCATCACCGCCGCTGAAGCCACCTGGGAACATGAGTATTTGCGATTCTTTTAATTTTCGTTGAATGACATCGATAGATTCTTGCAATTGTGCAGGCGTTTGGTTGCGAATAACAACGATATCCGCTTCTGCACCAGCCCGTTCAAAGGCACGGGCTGAATCAAATTCGCAATTCGTACCAGGGAATACAGGGATGAGTACTTTCGGTTTTGCACCGAATGGATTAGAACGAGGTGCTGATTTTTGATCGTGAATATATGCTACTGCTTCTCCAGTACCAGATGTTGCTTGTAATGGGAATATATCAGCTAATGGCGCTTCGTAAGCTGCTTGCACTTCTTTGAGGGATACTTCTTGACCATTCCACTCGATAACAGGCTTTTCTTGGGTTACGGCAATAACTTTTACATCTGGTAGTTCAAGTAATGCATTCACTGCTGTAATATCTACTTCCACGATGAAGGCGCCGAGAGCAGGTTGGAAAATAGCACGTTCTGCATAGGTATCGAATTTTACACCTATATTGTTGCCAAGGGCCATTTTTGTTACTGCTTCTGGAATACCACCTTCATCTACTACATAGGCAGAGTAGACGCGACCTTTTTCGATTTGTTCTTGCAATAAATCGCAGTTTTCTTTGAATTTATCCCAATCAGGTGTGTCGTTATATGTACGAGGTACATCAAAGAATACGAGACGGTGATCAGCTCCTTTAATATCTTGGCTCGTAATATTTTTGATAGGCGCTGTTACCGCTGCAAAGGATACGAGGGTTGGAGGGACTGTGAGGTCCATAAAGGTGCCACTCATAGAGTCTTTGCCGCCAATGGCGCCGATTTCCAATTCTTTTTGTGCTTTGTAGGCTCCGAGCAGGGCTGCCACTGGTTTACCCCAAGACTCTTTGGAACCTAATCGTTCAAAATATTCTTGCAATGTTAAATATGCATCTTTACGGCAGCCACCGAGAGCGACTAATTTAGCTACGGACAAGAGCACTGCGTATTGTGCTCCATGATATGGGCTCCAAGCCGATAATTCTGGTACGAAACCATGTGTCATGATGCTCGTTGTGGTTGTTTCGCCGTGAAGGACTGGTAATTTAGCCACCATACCTTGTGTCGGTGTTTTTTGGTATTTTCCGCCAAATGGCATGAGAACTATATTGGCACCTACAGTACTATCAAAACGTTCTGCAAGGCCTTGTTGAGAGGCTGTATTTAATGTAGACACAGCGCTGATCCATTGGTCTTTGAAATTATCTACACTAATAGATCCGCGACGGAAATATGATGTGTCAGCAGGCGCTGTTATTATTGCCTCTTGTTGTTGGCTAGCGCCATTAGTATTTAAGAAATCACGGCTAATATCTACGATGGTGTCACCGCGCCAAGTCATAATAAGGCGATTTGTATCCGTTACATCAGCGACCACAGTACATTCAAGATTTTCTTCATCACAGAATTTCGCAAATGTTTCTACATCTTCCGAGGCGATGACGCAAGCCATTCGTTCTTGGGACTCAGAAATAGCCAATTCTGTACCGTTAAGGCCGGCGTATTTTTTAGGTATTAAATCGAGATTAACGGTTACACCATCGGTTAACTCGCCGATCGCAACGGACACACCACCAGCGCCAAAGTCGTTACAACGTTTGATAAGGGTTGTTACTTCGGGACGACGGAATAGGCGCTGAATTTTGCGCTCTGTAAGGGCGTTGCCTTTTTGAACTTCTGCACCGCAAGAGGAGAGGGAATTTACGGTATGTTCTTTAGAAGAACCTGTAGCACCACCGCAACCGTCACGACCTGTTTTGCCGCCTAATAGCACGATAACGTCACCAGGGGTAGGCACTTCACGGCGCACAGCAGAACGAGGCGCAGCGCCGATAACAGCACCAATTTCCATGCGTTTAGCTACATAACCAGGATGGTAGTATTCTTTTACTTCCCCGGTAGCTAAACCGATTTGGTTGCCATAAGAGGAGTAGCCGCGGGCTGCGTCTTGAGTAATTTTCTTTTGTGGTAATTTACCAACTAATGTATCGGCTAATGGCGTATGCGGATCACCACTGCCTGTAATGCGCATCGCTTGATATACATAGGAACGACCGCTCAATGGGTCGCGGATACAGCCGCCAAGGCATGTGGCTGCACCGCCGAATGGTTCAATTTCTGTAGGATGATTGTGGGTTTCGTTTTTGAACAACAATAACCATTCTTCTTCTTGACCGTCTACATCGACAGGTACGATAATGGTACAAGCATTGATTTCCTCAGATTCATCGAGGTTTTGTAATCCTCCTGCATGGCGCAACTCTTTTACTGCTAAAGTAGCCATGTCCATAAGGGAACGAGCCTTTACCTTAGTTGTATATAAGAGGTTACGTCCTTCTGTATATTCTTCGAGGGCTTCTATTATCGGTGCGGTGAAACGGTTTTCTTCGATGGTGATATCTGTTAATTCAGTCGTAAATGTAGTGTGACGACAGTGGTCAGACCAGTATGTATCGAATAAACGAATTTCTGTAATCGTTGGATTGCGTTTTTCCACATTGGCATATTGCTCTTGTACGAGCTTGATGTCCGCCAATGTCATAGCGAGGCCATAATTTTTGATTACGCTTGTTAATTGTTCATCCGTCATGGATGTAAAATTGTCGATGGATGCAATGGCTTGTGGCTCATCTAAATCTAGGGCCAATGTGCTTGGCATATCGAGATTGGATTCACGAGAATCAACTGGATTAATGTAATAGGATTTGATGGCCCGTTTCTGTTCTTCTGTGAAAGTCCCTTCTAATACATATACGCGAGCGCAGCGTACCGTATGACCTGTTGTGAGGGTGAGCATGGAAATACACTGTTCTGCACTATCTGCACGTTGATCATATTGACCAGGTACATATTCCACGGCAAAGGTGAAAGCCTCTGCTGGAATCTCTAATGTATCTGTAATAATATCTACAGGTGGTTCGGAAAAGATTAAATGCTTGGATGTTTCAAGTGCGTTAGAATTAAGATTTTCTACATCATAACGCTCATAAATAGTCACTGCTGTAGCAGGGATGTTGAGTTCTTGTTGTAATGTAGTTAATACCTGATTCGCTTCGTGAGCGAAGGCATCGCGTTTTCTGACAAATAATCGATTGATAGCCATATATCCTCCTGTAATATGTATAATAAATTAGTCGCTGGAGTTGACAAGATAAGTATAGTCGGTCTAGACTTATAAGTAAAGATAATCTTACTTATATAAAGATTAAAAAAGCTAATGGATGTGAAGTTTTCATGAAGGTTATAGGATTAACTTTCATCAATACAATTTATATTAGCAAAAGTCATATAACAATTCGAACTATACTACTAATATAAGTATATAACAGAGGAGGATAAAATGGCAGTATCAGCAGATCTATATAGAGCATTTTTAGGGGTAGGTTTATATTTATCATTCTCTCGTGCCGCAAAAGAATTGGGCGTATCCCAATCTGCCATTAGTCAAAGCATTAAACAATTAGAAGGGGAACTCAATATGCCTCTGTTTGTGCGTACTACGAAATCCGTAGCGTTTACCCCAGAGGGCAAGGAGTTGTTTGATACTGTAGCGAAAGCATTTTCTATTTTAGATAATGGTATAACCCAATTGCAAGAGCGAGTGAATCAAGCTTATGAAAGTTTAAATCTAGCTGCTACAGACACATTGTGCCGGCACTTCTTGCTGCCTTATTTCCATAAATGGCAACTACAAGAAAGTGAAATTGGACTGCAGATTATCAATAAGCCATCTCCTGATTGTGTAGATTTAGTCATTAAAAAAGAAGCGCAATTAGCCGTAGTTAATGACTATGAAGGCTTGCGTAACAATCCGCAATTAGAGGTAACTACTTTGGCGAGCATTCAAGATATTTTCGTTGGTGGTCATGAATATAAAGGTGCTGGTTTCTATGATCAGGGACGATTGTTAAATGAACCGATGTTATTATTACAAAAGGGTACAGCTAGTCGTACTTTCTTTGATGAGGTTACTCATGGTGCTTGTAGTAAACCGCGTTTTGAATTGAGCAGTGTCGATGTATTGCTTGATTTGGTGGAAATTAACATGGGGATTGCTATGCTACCAAGTAATGTGGTGCAAGAAAAAATGCAAGAAGGTTCTATTGTACGAATTGACACAGATATACCTGTACCAACGCGTGATATCGTTCTCGTTAGATCACGACTCGTCCCTCAATCAGAAGGTGCTGCTCGTTTTACATCTTTATTGGTGAATAAGGATGATAAACGAGATAAAGTCCTGTAATATTAAATTGATATATGTCGTGTACCTTTCTATTTAGAGAAAGAATTTGGCTTCGATAATGTATATACTACGGTATCTAATTTGTATTATTAATGATAAGTATATAGAGCAATAACACACTTTATGCTTTTTTAGGATAAAGTGTGTTTTTAGTTGACCCTAAGGGGGAGTATAGGATAAAATTTAATAATAGTTATGCGGAGGTAGAACGAAATGGAATTATTAAAACAGCGCATTCGTGAAGAGGGGATTGTCTTAAACAATCGTGTGTTGAAAGTGGATAGTTTTTTGAACCATCAAATCGATCCACAATTATTCAAAGCCATTGGCAAGGAAATTGCCAATCGCTATCGCGATGCAGGCATTCAACGTATCGTGACGATTGAAGCGTCTGGGATTGCTTTGGCATTGATGGCTGCTCTTGAACTTGATGTACCATTGGTATTTGCACGCAAGAAAAAATCAATTTTGATGGTCGATGATGTATATCATTCTGTTGTGTATTCTTACACAAAAGAAGAAAACTATGACATTACGATTTCTAAAAAATTCTTACCAGCAGGGGAAAAAGTTCTTATCATTGATGACTTCTTAGCAAGTGGTGAAGCCGCTATGGGGCTTGCAAAACTGGTTAAAGATGCAGGTGATGAAGTAGTGGGTATGGCTATTGCTATCGAAAAATCATTCCAACCAGGTCGGGAACGCTTGGAAAACGCTGGTTTCCGCGTGGAGTCTTTAGTTCGTATTAAAGAATTTAAAGATAATTCTTGTGTATTTTTAGAAGATTAAGTATTTGACATCTTCGTAATAATGGTTGTTTTGATATTTGAAGTCATTCAACTTTATTTAGTAGAAGTGCGTCAAGAAATCCTCGAAGTAGCAGGTCAAAAATTAAGAGGTTATTATGAATCCAAAAGCGTTATCTTTTGATAAGTTTTTAAAGGAAGAAGAAATCATTGCCTTTGAACGTAAAGATTTCGATGACGAAGACGGTACTGTAGTGTATCGTTCGTATATTAAATCTCCATTGTGGGATATGCCATTGTTCGTTATTTTAGACAATAGTATTTATAGTGTTATCCGTTTGGTGGTAGGTCCTGAAAAGGTGAATGCTCAAAATCTACAAGCTATTAATGCTTTTATCAATCGTGAAAATGCGACTTATAAAAACTATAAATTATATGTAGATGAAGATAACAGTCTATATTTAGACTGTATCTATATGTGTGCTGATGATGCCTTTGAGCCAGCTTTGATGTATGCTCTGATGACATCTATTGTAGATTATATTCCTGAATCCATTGGTGATTTGAAATCGGCTTTTGAAAGCGTTATACAATAATTATATCGCCCATACTTGTAAGAGTGTGGGCGATTTTTGTATTAGTAGCCTAGCAATGTTTTGATTAATTTAACTTGCCGTAAAAGTTCGGAATAAATCGAACGATTATTAAAATTAATATAAATATTATTCGAAAATTATATTGACCAAAGTAGCGCTCTTTGTTACAATTTAAATAACGATAGGAGGGCAATCTACAATGACTACATGTTCTAATCAAGAATTAATAAATGTATATGGTTTTGAAATGAATATGTTTGTGGACGCTATCTGTGTGTAAACTCGGCTGTTTTTGAGCTGAGTTTTTTTGTTAGGAGGAATAATGAAAGTTGGCATTATTATGGGCAGCAAGTCTGACCTAGAAACGATGAAAAAAGCATCTTCTGTATTAGATGAATTCAAAATCCCTTATGAAATGATTATTGCATCTGCTCATCGTACTCCAGAAGCAGTTAAATCTTTTGTGGAAAGATTAGAAGAAGAAGGTGCTATCGCATTTATTGCAGGCGCTGGTGCAGCGGCTCATTTGCCAGGTGTGGTAGCAAGCTTTACAACTTTACCGGTCATTGGTATTCCTTTAAATGCAACGGCTTTAAAAGGAATTGATTCCTTGTTGGCAATCGTGCAAATGCCATCTGGTATGCCGGTAGCGACTATGGCGGTAGATGGTGCTAAAAACGCAGCCCTATTTGTAGTACAAATAGGCGCAGCTTTCAATAAAAACATAAAAGCGCAATATAAGGCATACCGTCAAGACATGGCAGATAAAGTACTGGCTGACAATGATGCACTGCAAGCATCCTTGCAAGGTGAATGATTCATATATAATCGGATTTTATTATTGTAAATATTGTAAGTATACAGAGATTATACGTAGATATATGCGTTGATATAGATTCACGCATGGTGTAGTTTATATAACAAATGGAGGCACTATCATGGCACAAATCGATTTGAATAAATTGGAACTTTTATACGAAGGTAAAGCAAAACAAGTATATAAAACAGGAAATGCCGATGCGTATATCGTACATTACAAAGATGATGCTACGGCATTTAATGGGGAAAAACATGATGTTATTTTCGGTAAGGGCGTATTGAATAATAAAATTTCCTCTTTCTTCTTTGAATTGTTGAAACAAGAAGGCGTACCTACTCATTTCATCCGCCGCGAAGATGATCGTAATCAATTAGTATTAACGCTAGACATTGTGCCATTAGAAGTTATTGTTCGCAATATTGCAGCTGGTTCTATGGCAAAACGCTTTGGCGTACCAGAAGGAACGCCATTGGTGCACCCAATTTTGGAGTTCTGCTATAAAAACGATGAATTAGGCGACCCATTTGCTAATGAATCTCAAATTACTGCACTTGGTTGGGCTACGCAAGAACAATTAGATAAAATTTCCGAAATCACTATGAAAGTAAATTCTATTTTAAAAGATTTTTTAGCTACTAAAAATGTAACCTTAGTAGATTTTAAATTAGAATTCGGCACTCACAATGGGGAAATCTTATTAGGCGATGAAATTTCTCCTGATACTTGCCGTTTCTGGGATAGCGAAACTGGTGAGAAGCTCGATAAAGACCGTTTCCGTCGTGATTTAGGTAATATCGAAGATGCATATAAAGAAATGTTGTTCCGCTTAACAGGCGAGCGTGCATAACCTGGGGGTTATTGATGAATTACGATTCGATTTTTGATAAGTGGCATGAAGAATGTGGCGTTTTTGGTGTGTTTGATCGCACCATTGACGTTGCACGATATGTATATTGGGGGCTGTTTGCGTTGCAACATAGGGGCCAAGAAAGCGCTGGTATTGCAGTAACAGATGGCAACAAGGTAGAACTAAAAAAAGGTATGGGGCTTTTAACAGAAGCCATCAAGGAACTACCAAGCTTACAGAGTCATATGGGTACAGGTCATGTGCGCTACTCTACAACAGGTTCTAATAATCCGCGTAATATTCAACCTTTAGTTATTCATTACCAAGGTGGTCAAATTGCAGTAGCTCATAATGGTAATTTGACGAATGCTCTTGCTATTCGCCGTCGCCTCGAAGCGGATGGGTCTATTTTCCAAACTACTATGGACTCCGAGGTTATCGTGAACCTCATTGCTCGCTCTAAAGAAGATTCCCAAGAGGCGCGCATTGCTGATGCAGTGCGACAAATTGAAGGGGCGTTTTCTTTGATTATTACTACTAATGATTCCCTTGTTGGCGTTCGTGACCCACAAGGTTTTAGACCGCTTTGTTTAGGAAAAACTAAAAATGGCTATGTATTGGCTAGTGAAAACTGTGCTTTTGATGCTATTAAAGCGGAGTTCATTCGCGATATCGACCCTGGTGAAATGGTAATTATCGACGATAATGGTGTACGCAGTAGTATTTATGCAGAACCAGAGAAAATCGACAAAAAACTTTGTGTTTTTGAATATATTTATTTTGCACGCTCGGACAGTAATATAGACGGTCAATCAGTATACCAAGCGCGCCTTAATATGGGCCGTGAATTATATAATGAAACAAAATACGATGCAGATATCGTTATGTCTATTCCAGACTCTGGTACTACGGCAGCACTTGGTTATGCTCGTGCATCGGGCATTCCATTTGCAGAAGGTTTGATTAAAAACCGTTATAGCGGTCGTACCTTCATCAAACCAAATCAAGAAGAACGGGAATTGGCGGTGCGCATGAAATTAAATGCATTGCCGAACGTAGTAGGTGGTAAACGTATCGTTCTCATCGACGATTCTATTGTGCGTGGTACTACAAGTGGTCTTATCGTCAATATGTTAAAAGAAGCGGGAGCCAAAGAAGTATATATGTGCGTTAGCTCTCCAGCTATCGAGTATTCCTGCCATTATGGTATTGATACATCGGTGCGCAAGGAATTAATTGCTGCTACGCACACAGTAGATGAAATTAGAGATTATATTAAAGCCGATAAATTGCATTATTTATCTAGAGAAGGTCTATGCCGCGCCGTAAGTGGTGTACCAGAAGCAGACTTGTGCTTCGCTTGCTTTAATGGTGATTACAGAGTCAATGTACCTACAGAACAAGAAGAAGGAGTTAAATATGTGCTCGAATAAAACTGGATTAACCTATCGTGATGCAGGTGTAGATATCGATGCAGGTAATAAAGCCGTAGAATTGATGAAAGAGTCTGTAAAACGTACTTATACTCCTGGCGTTGTGGGAGATTTAGGCGGATTTGGAGGATTATATTCCTTAGCAGGTCATTCTATGCAAGACCCTATGCTCGTATCTGGTACCGATGGGGTGGGTACTAAATTGCGCCTCGCTATTATGATGGATAAACATGATACAATCGGTCAAGACTGCGTGGCTATGAGTGTAAATGATATTCTCGTACAAGGTGCAACACCTTTATTCTTCCTCGATTATGTAGCAGTAGGTAAACTTGACCCTGTACAAGTAGCTGATATAGTGCGAGGCGTAGCTAATGCGTGTGAAGAGTCTGGTTGTGCATTATTAGGTGGAGAAACAGCGGAAATGGCTGGTTTTTATGGCGATGGTGATTATGATGTGGCAGGCTTTGCCGTAGGTATCGTAGATCGTCCAAAGCTCATCACTGGTGAACATATCAAATCTGGAGACGTGATTCTCGGATTACCATCATCTGGTGTTCATTCTAACGGTTTTTCCTTAGTGCGTAAAATCGTTTTCGACCATAAAAATCTTTCTATTGATGAACAGATTCCTGAGTTTGGCAAAACATTAGGTGAAGAATTACTAACACCTACCCGTTTATATCCAAAAGCAGTATTGCCATTAATTCAAGAAAACTATATTAAAGGTATGGTTCATATTACTGGTGGTGGTTTTTATGAAAATATTCCTCGTGTATTGCCGAAGGGTGTTACTGCAGAGATAAATGTATCTACATGGCCACGACTTCCTGTATTCAGTAAATTGCAAGAATGGGGCAATGTAGCATGGCCTGAAATGTATCGTACTTTCAACATGGGGATAGGTATGATTCTCATCGTTGATGCTAATCATGTAGCAGATGTGAAAGCTAATCTTGAAAGTCGCGGTGAAGCTGTATACGAAATCGGTTGCATCATCGATGGCGATGGTCCTGTTGTATTAAAAGGGGCTGAGTTCGATGCATAAAGAGGCGAGCATAAGTGCATCGAATGGCAATCTCCATTGTGTTGAACACCGAGGCAATTCTAATGGCGAAGGCCGTAAGAAACGATTAGCCTTATTTGCCAGCGGTCGCGGTTCTAATGGAGAGGCCTTATATAAGGCGATGCAAGACGGCATTATTAATGGAGAATTTGTCATTATTATTACTGATCATGGCGATGCCGGTATTGTAGAACGTTCTAAAGGATGGAATATTCCTATCGTAGTAATAGAACGTAGTGATTTCCAATCTAAAGCTGATTTTGAATTAGCTCAATTACAAGTTTTGGCACCCTATGATGTGGATGGTATCGTATTAGCTGGCTATATGCGTATTGTAGGGGCACCTCTTATTGAGGCATATGAACATAAAATCTTGAATATTCATCCTGCTCTATTGCCATCTTTCCCAGGATTGCATGGACATCAACAAGCTATCGATGCAGGTGTAAAAATTACAGGTTGCACAGTCCATTTTGTAGATGCAGGCATGGATACAGGACCTATTATTATGCAAAATACAGTACCTGTTTTTGCTGATGATACAGAGGATACATTGAGTGAACGACTATTGCCTGTAGAACACGCTACCTATCGTGAGGCACTAGCTCTATTTTGCAATGATGCATTATGTATCGATGGTCGTATTGTAAGTTATAAGGAATAAGGGAGAAATGATGATTCAAAACGCACTTCTTAGTGTTTCTGATAAAACTGGTATTGTAGATTTTGCCAAAGGTCTTGTGGATTTAGGTGTTACCATTTATTCCACAGGTGGCACGTTGAAAGCTATTACTGATGCGGGCATTCCTGCTACAGCAGTAGAATCCTTAACAGGATTTCCAGAAATGATGGATGGCCGTGTAAAAACATTGCATCCTAAAGTGCATGGCGGTATTTTGGCGATTCGAGATAATAGGGAACATCAACAAGCTATGGCGGACCATGGTATTTTGCCTTTAGATCTTGTGGTAGTTAATCTCTATCCGTTCCGTGAAACCATTGCAAAACCAAATGTATCTTTAGAAGAGGCTATTGAAAATATTGATATCGGTGGCCCTACAATGGTTCGTTCTGCAGCGAAAAATAATGCCTTTGTAGGTATTGTGGTTAATCCTAATCACTATTCTGAAATTTTAGACATGCTCAAAGTAAATGGTGAATTGACTCAAGAATACCGTTTTGCATTAGCAAAAGAAGCATTTGCACACACAGCGGCATATGATACAGCCATTGCTAATTACATGAGTGGCGTTATCGGTGAAGGACCTACACCGCCAGAATATTTGAGCGCTTATGAAAAGGTAGCAGACCTTCGGTATGGTGAAAATCCTCACCAACAAGCCGCTTTTTATAAAGAAATTGGCACTGCCCATGGTATGGGGGCGCTCAAACAATTGCATGGTAAAGAATTATCCTATAATAATATTGTAGATATGGAAGCGGCTTGGAATATGGTATGGGAGTTTAATGACCCTGCAGCATGTATTATCAAGCATACAAACCCGTGTGGTGCTGCCGTTGCTGCCAATTTGCACGACGCCTATGTAAATGCTTATGAAGCAGATTCGCTATCTGCTTTTGGTGGTATCGTTGCATTGAATCGTGAAGTAGATGCTGCTACAGCAGAAGAAATGGCTAAGATTTTCTTGGAAGTCATTATGGCACCAGCTTTCACACAAGACGCACTAGATATTTTGACGGCGAAAAAAAATATTCGTCTCATTGAATTGACAAAACCTGAATCGGGTCAAGTGACTGTAAAGAAAGTGTCTGGTGGTTTATTGGTGCAAACGGAAGATGACATCGTTGAAGATCGTGCTAATTACAAGGTAGTGACAAAAGCACAACCTACTGAAGAACAATGGAAAGCCCTTGAATTTGCGTGGAAACTTGTAAAACATGTTAAATCTAATGCTATTTTGATTTCTAATGAAAAACGTACACTCGGTGTTGGCGCCGGTCAAATGAATCGCGTTGGCTCTGCCAAAATCGCTCTTGAACAAGCCGGTGAAGCCGCAAAAGGCGCTGTTCTTGCATCCGATGCATTCTTCCCATTCGGTGACACTGTAGCTACCGCAGCAGAACACGGTATTTCTGCCATTATTCAACCAGGTGGATCTATCCGTGATGAAGAATCTATCAAAGCTGCTGACGATGCAGGTATTGCTATGGTATTCACAGATATTCGCCATTTTAAACATTAAAGTAATGCAATCTACATCGCTTTTGGGGTGGTGTAGATTGTTTTCTATACGGTAGATTTTACGATGACGATTTTATATATGCCGAAGGAGATTAGTATGAAAGTATGTGTAATCGGTAATGGCGGTCGTGAGCACGCTATTGCATGGCGTTTATCCATATCCCCAAGCGTTGAAAAAGTGTATGCTGTACCTGGAAGTGCGGCCATGGGTGGCGTTGCCGAATTAGTAGGTATTGACTGGACACAAACAGATTTACTCATTCGTTTTTTGAAAGATAATAAAGTAGACCTTGTTGTAGTCGGACCTGAGGCGCCGCTGGTAGCTGGTCTTGCGGATGATTTAAATAAGGCTGGCATCCCTGTATTTGGCCCTTCTAAAGCGGCTGCCCAATTAGAAGGCTCTAAGGTGTTTGCAAAAGACTTGATGAAAAAGTATAATATCCCTACTGCTGCTTATGGCGTATTTTCTGATGTGGATGAAGCAAAACAATTTATTGCTCACACCGGGGCGCCTATCGTTGTGAAAGCAGATGGCTTAGCAGCTGGTAAAGGCGTAGTGGTAGCCATGACTGTAGAAGAAGCCAATGTAGCCGTAGAAGATATGCTTAGTGGTAATCGTTTTGGTGATGCAGGCAGTACCGTTGTTATCGAAGAATTCATGGCTGGTGAAGAGGCTAGTCTGCTCGCCTTTGTTGATGGTAAAACTGTTGTGCCTATGATTGCATCTCAAGATCATAAATGCATCTTTGATGGTGATAAAGGGCCTAACACAGGCGGTATGGGCACTTATGCGCCAGCACCAGTATTGACGGATGCATTGCGGGATACAGCGATGAAAACTATTTTACAACCTATGGTAGATGCATTGGCAGTAGAAGGTATGCCTTATGTAGGTTGTTTATATGCAGGTCTTATGATTACTGATCAAGGTCCTAAAGTAGTAGAATTTAATGCCCGTTTTGGGGATCCAGAAACACAAGTGGTGTTGCCACTATTAGAAGGTGATTTAGGACAAATTATGTTGTCTTGTGCTACAGGTTCTTTGGAACCAAAACAGGTAAAATGGAAAGACTCATCTGCTGCTTGTGTTATTTTGGCATCTAAAGGCTATCCTGAAACATCTTCTAAAGGCGATGTTATCCACGGTGAGTTAAAACAATATGACACTACGATTATATTCCATTCTGGTACAAAATTAGAAGGCGAGCACTTTGTCACCAATGGAGGACGTGTGCTTGGTGTTGTAGGATTAGGAAAAGATTTGCGCACCGCATTAGACCGTGCGTATGAGCGCGTGAACCACATTGAATTTGAGGGGATGCAATACCGCACAGACATTGGGGCTAAAGCGTTTAAGAATTAAATTATCATGATTGGTAACGTCGTGATTATAGCCAATAGAGGATTATTGAAGAATCGATATACAATGGGAATACAAGATATGAGTTTATTTAACTATAATACGATGTGGTTGCATTATATTAATAATCAATCGGCACACAAAAAATCTATGATAACCGATTTTCTAACTAGTTTGAAATCTTACAAAAAAGAAATGGTATTTAATCCGTGGGGGGATTTTGATGAACAGTTAGAATGTGATAACTCCAGTCCTTCCATTCGCTGCAATAATCTGTTAGCTTATTTACTCCCTCGTTTAGGACGGGCAAAGATTTTTATTGTTGCCGAAGCCGTAGGATATCAAGGAGGTCGCTTCTCTGGCATTGCTATCACTTGTGAAAGAATGCTTTTAGGGAAACATAAAACAATTAAATCTAGTGATGTAGCAGAGGTGCCATTACTTCGCACTAGTTCTCCTGTTAGCCCTTTATTAAAACGGACACAACAAGAGTTAGGATTTAACGAACCTACGGATACAGTGGTGTGGAATGCAATCGTTGAATTGGGTGTGAATCCTTATGATACTTTGTTGTGGAATATTTTCCCTTTTCATCCCTATAAGAGTGGGGCTCCTTTAACAAATCGTACCCCTACGGAAGAGGAGCAACGGATTGGGTATGAGTATACGAAGCAACTATTAGATATCCATCGTCAATTGGGTGGACCGGACCCACTGGTGTTTGCGGTAGGGCAGAAATCGGCTCAAACATTGGAGCGATTCGGGTTACCTGCTATAGGGCTTAGACATCCTGCAAATGGTGGGGCCAATCTCTATCGTGAAGGATTTAAGGGGGCACTAGAAAATTATGGAGGGCAGGATTTATAAGGATGCTGATTTCTATTTGTAAATGACAATAGCTGTAGTATCTAGGGAATATGCTTTTGTTTGCTTATGAAGAAATAAGATATCTATTATATAATTTGCATAATTAGTGGCGTTAACAATACACTTTTGTTAACGCCATTTTTGTGGTATACTAAACGTAACGTATGAAAGCAGGGCTTTCATCAAAACGATCGGAATTATATTGGTCATCAAGCAGTAATAAATTGAACGTAACGTAGCGGCTGCACGTGTTTGATGATGCACTATATTCATTTGCATGAGGCGAATGAACAAGCGAACTAGAACGGTAACAATTGAGTAGCGCTATTTTTGCGCCTTTTTTCGTGAGACGCTAGTAATTAGCGCCTTTTTCGTTTGTATCTTTTCCTCTGTAAAGATCAATTCAAGTGATAGGTGAGAATATATGTTAAACAAATTAATGAACAAAATTTTAGGAGGAACTGTGAATACAACAGACAATCAGGTTGCTGCACAAGTGACTGTAGAACCAACTGCAACGGCTGCGCAAGGTGAACAAAGACCGCGCTATCGTACAAATACACGGCGCTTATCCGGCGATTCTCGTCAAGGTGAGCAACGGAATGGAACGGAACGCCGTAATACTGGCGATGGTCGTCAGCGTCGCTATACAAACACGAACAGACCTACTACACGCCGACCACGTGCAAATGGGGAACAAGGTGAAGGTCAACAAATGGAACGTAGACCTCGTCAGACACGGACCAACCGTAATGGTACACAAACTCGTAATAGCGAGAACGCAAGAAATACACGAAATACTACACGGCGTAATTTCGATAACAACCGCAACAATGACAGAGATTCTGATAACAATCGTCGTATGCGTGTTAATAATCGCCCTATGACGCGCAATCATGATAAAAACCCTTATGAACAGGCGGATTTAATTGGGCGCCAACCAAATGGGGCTAATAAAGGTAAGTTCCAAATCATCCCATTAGGTGGCCTTGGTGAAATCGGCAAAAATATGACTGTATTTCAATACGAAGATGAAATTATCGTATTAGATGCAGGGCTTGCATTTCCTAGTGAAGATATGCTCGGCGTAGATATTGTTATTCCCGATATGACATATCTCATCGAAAACCGCGACCGAGTTAAGGCTGTCGTTATTACTCATGGTCATGAGGACCATATCGGATCCTTGGCATACCTTATGAAAGAAATTAATTGTCCCGTATATGCTACCAATCTAGTATGCGGACTGATTGAAGGTAAATTAAAAGAGCATAAAGTATCTAACAAACCGCTTCGTTTAGTGGAAGCAGGCGATGAAATTCAAATCGGTCAAGTGAAGGTTGGCTTTATTCAAACAAACCATTCTATACCTGATTCATGTGCTGTATATTTTGATACGCCAATCGGCACTATCGTTCATACAGGGGACTTTAAAATTGACCAAACTCCAGTAGATGGTAAGTTGATGGATATGCACAAATTTGCAGAGCTCGGTAACAAAGGTGTACTAGCATTGATGTCTGATTCTACAAATGTTGAGAAATCTGGTTTTACAGGCTCTGAAAGCTCCGTTGGACCTGCTATTAAACAAGCTGTAGGTGAGGCTCGTGGCCGTGTTGTGCTTGCTACATTTGCGTCCAATGTATCTCGGATTCAACAAGCTATCGATGCTGCTGTTATGTACAAACGCAAAGTTGTAGTTATGGGCCGTAGCATGGTGAATGTAACAGAAATCGCACAAGAACGCGGCTATTTGAATATTCCACCAAATACGATTATCGATGTAGATGTTATGCATAACTACACAGATGATCAAATCATGATTTTAACTACTGGTTCCCAAGGTGAACCGATGGCGGGTTTGTCTCGTATGGCTACGAATAATCACCGCACCGTAGAATTGGCACCTAATGATACTGTTATTATTTCTGCTACGCCAATTCCGGGCAATGAAGGGGCAGTAGGTAAAACTATCGATAATTTGTTGCGCCTCGGTTGTCATGTTGTGTATGGTAAAGACCGCGGTATTCACGTATCTGGTCACGCTAGCCAAGAAGAATTAAAAACTATGCTTAACCTTGTGCGTCCTGAATACTTTATTCCTGTTCACGGTGAATATCGTATGCTACGTCGTCACGGTGAATTGGGCGTTTCTATGGGCGTAGATCCTAAGAAAATTCTCATTGGTGATAATGGTCAAATTTTTGAATTTGATAAAGATGGTGGTCGTAAAGGTGGCCGTGTCCAAGCTGGTGCTATCTTCGTAGATGGACTTGGTGTAGGTGATGTAGGTAACATCGTTATCCGCGATCGTCAACAATTGGCACAAGAAGGTATGGTAATCGTAGTTATGGCTATGGAAAAACACTCTGGTACCATCGTATCTGGTCCAGACATCGTATCTCGTGGTTTCGTATACGTCCGTGATGCAGAAGAACTTATGATTGAAGCAGAGCGTCGTGTACATCAAGTCATTGATGATTGTGAATCACAGCGCATTAAAGATTGGACAACGATCAAACAAAATGTTCGCGATGCATTGGGTAAATTCTTCTACGAAAAAACTCGTCGTAGACCTATGATTTTGCCAATCATTCAAGACGTATAAGATGATAAAGAGCTATCGCACTAGGGGTGTCCCTTGGGCGATAGCTCTCAGTGTTTTATACATAATATATTCGTTTTCAGCAGTAATTGTAATTGAAAATTAGAAATTACTTTTTTATTAAGGTAGTATCAATTCCCTGATATGGGGGATTTGAAGTTAAGTTTTCAAACTGATATAATTAAAAAATACTACTTGTCCTGTTAGTTGATGAATGGAGTATTATGAATCAAACAAATACACGGGCTATGGTGGAAACGGCATTTTTGTCAGCCATCATAGTGATGTTAACTATTGTAGGTGCCAGCGTGCCTCTATTATCGTTGTTAGCTACTATTGTAGCGCCAGCTGCCACTGCGTTAGTCGGTATACGATGGGGCACTCGATATAGTTGTGCCGCTGTTGTCGTATCATTTGTATTAGTATCCATTATATTAGGTCCGCTTACGGCGTTGGGCACTGTATTGATGTATGCGGTGCCAAGTATTTTTCTTGGTATGGGATTTAGAAATTATTGGAATCCAACAAAGTTGATTTTGTTGCCGACTATTGCTCTTTGTTTAACTACAATTGCAACGGTGTTAGTTACATTTAGTGTTACATCTTTTGATGTGTCTACTGCATGGCAATCCTTTGACACTGAGTTAAGAGATTCGTTAATGACTGCTGTTCAGCAACAGCAATTACCACCAGAACAGGTGGAAGCATATATGCAACAAGTTGGTAAGAGTTTTGAGCAAATCAAACGGATGATTGTAGCCTACGGATTTTGCGCTATGGCAGTTGTATCTTATATTATGGCTCGTTTTACTGCTTTCATGGCGAAACGCACTAATAATCCAGTACAATCTATACCATCTATTTCTACATGGCATATGCCTATTTGGAGCGCAGGTGTCTTAGCTGTGGGACTCATCCTCGTATATGGTTCTTCTTATTTAGGTATTAATAATTACATTATTACCACCATCGGTATGAATTTAGGTTTGTTTGGAGCCTTTGTTTGTGGTTTAAATGGCATCGCCTGTTTGCTCGGTATTTTAAATGCCTATAAGATATCTCGATTTATTAAGATTCTTATTCTAGGTTTTTTGTATGTAATGACTCCTATCGGGTTAATCATTTTTGGGATTATGGATATGTTTATGGATTTACGATCCCGTTATCAGTCACGGAACCAGTAATAGAAAGGAGGCCCCTATGAAATCCTTTCAACGCAGATGGGAGATTATAGAAATTTCCATTATCGCTGTGCTAGGCATGTTGTTGTTAATTATTGCCTATTTAAATTGGGCAATTGCTGTATTAGCATTGATTATTGTGGGTGCAGCCTATTTAGTGAACTATAACACTATTCACAATAGACGACGTTTGGCACGAGAACAATTTAATGTAATGGGAAAAAATGTAACACAAGCACAGAATTTTGCATTGCAAAATTTACCAACTGCTATTGCTCTTGTTAATAAGCAAGGAACATTGGTATGGAACAATAGCGTGTTTGCTGATTGGGTAGAGGTTGATTGGAATAAATTGCAAAAAATGTCGACCTTGATTCCCGGTTTCAGAATCGACAAGATTTGGGGAAAGTCGGGATTTTTAAAAGAGCATTACGGAAATCGATATTTTCAAGTTGTGTATAAATTTATTAATCCTAGAGATACACGTATTACTGTCAATTCTGATGATGAATTAGCCGAACATGCAGTGATGGCTCTTTATTTCAAGGATATTACAGATATTGAACGAGCTCGTATTCAGGCAGAAGAAGAACAACCTGTATGGGGCATGATTCAAATCGATAATATTGAGGAACTAACAAAGGGGCTTGGGGACCGAGAATATACGAATTTATGGGCGGAAATTAATAATGTTGTAGTTGATGAAATCGATAAACATGATGGCTTTGTTCGCAATTTTCAAGACGATATGTATACCTTTGCTATTTCCCGTGGTGCATTGCAGGCTATGGAACAAGATGGGTTCAGGATTTTGGAAAAAATCCGCAAATTGCCTTCTCCACGTCAAGTGCCGGCCACTATCAGTATTGGAATTGGCGAAAATGCAGGTAGTGTTAAAGAAGTGTCTAGCCGTGCTCGTGCAGCTCTTGATATCGCATTAGGTCGCGGTGGCGATCAGGTTTGTATTATGGATGGTGAAAGCACTCGCTTCTTTGGGGGAAATACAGCAGGGATTGAAAAAAATACTCGTGTTCGTGCTCGCGTAGTAGGACAAGCTATTCATGAATTGATGAATGATTCTGATAAAATCCTTGTTATGGGACACCAACGAGAAGACTACGATGCATTAGGTGGCGCTATCGGCGTCGTATCTATTGCGAGAGCCCTTGGTAAAGATGTGCGATTGGTGCTTTCCAAAGAAACAAGTGCTATTATTAAAATGGTAAATATCCTGAATGAAGATGAATTTTGGCACACCCATATCATCACTCCTACAATGGCAAAGGATTGGGTAGATTCTAATACATTAGCTATTGTATGTGATACACATCGTATTGAAATGGTGGCAGCCCCTGAGGCCCTTAACATTGCAGAACGACGTATTGTTATAGATCATCACCGTCGTGCAGCCGATTTTATTGAAAATCCACTATTAACCTATTTAGAACCTGCAGCATCATCTACTAGTGAGCTTGTTACAGAACTAGTTCAGTATGCAGGTGCTCCAGTGAAACTTTCAAAACAAGAAGCAACGGGTATCTATGCAGGTATTGTATTGGATACAAAGAATTTCTTTCAACAAACAGGGGCTCGTACATTTGAAGCAGCGGCGTTTTTAAAACGCGGTGGAGCAGATATTGAATTGGTACGACAATTGTTTATTGAAACCTTCGATTCTATTCAATTACGTGCTAAAATAGTATTCGAAGCTAGTCGTACCGAAGGGGTGGCTATTGGTGTAGCCCCAGAAGGTGTGAAAGATATGATGGCATTGGCTGCACAAGGGGCGGACATGCTCATCAGTAACGAAGATATTGAGGCTGCATTTGTACTATATACATTAAACGATGGTGCTATTGGTGTGAGTGCTAGATCTAAGGGTAAAGTCAATGTTCAAGTTGTAATGGAAGCCTTAGGTGGAGGAGGTCATCGCACGGTGGCAGGTGCTCAATTACAAGGCATGACTATAGACGAGGCGAAGAAGGCTATTTTAGAACATGCACTAGTTGCTCTTCACTCGGCAGAAACAGAGGAGGAATCATAATGAAAGTAGTATTATTAGAAGATGTAAAAAAAGTTGGTAAAAAAGGTGAAATCGTAGAAGTAAGCGATGCATATGGTCGCAATGTACTCATCAAAAAAGGGTTAGGCCTTGAAGGTACTGCTACGAATGTAAACAATGCTAAACAAAAACAAGAGTCTGTACAGCATCACAAAGCGGTGGCAAATGATGAAGCTAAAGTCTTGGCAGCACAGCTTACAAAAGTGGAAGTGACTGTCAAGGTTCGCATGGGCGCAGATGGCCGCGTATTTGGCTCCGTCACCGCCAAAGATATTTCCGAAGCGGCTAAAGAACAATACAAGGTGGATATCGATAAAAAGAAAATCGAAATCAAAGACCCATTGAAAACATTAGGTGTACATGAAGTATTAGTTCGTGTACATCCTGAAATTACAAGCACTATTAAGGTCAATGTAGTAGCAGAATAATTGATATCACCATGCTCAAAGAGTGTGGTGATTTCTTTTCTAGTTTTGGGGGGAGGGCAACATGGACGTACGTATACCGCCGCACAATGAAGAAGCGGAAAAAGCCGTATTAGGCGCTTTATTAACTGATGGATCGAGCACGGGTATCGCTGTAGATACGGTAACATCTATCGTTCAACGTGATGATTTTTATCGCGACACACATCGCATTATCTATGATGCTATTTTAAGTTTAGTATATGCTAATAAAACCATCGATTTCATCACTCTTAGCGAAGAGTTGGAACGCCGAAAAAAACTTGATACTATAGGCGGCATTGCGTATATTACATCCCTTGCCAATGAAGCAACAGGTTATAATATTGAAGAACATGCTCGTATTATTTCTGAAAAAGCACAAATGCGTCGACTTATCGATGCAGGAAACAAAATCGTAGGTATGACCTATGCAGGTGAAGAGGAACCGTCGGAGATTATGAATCGAGCGGAGCAAATGATATTAGATGTAGGAGGACAAACGCGATCGGAATCATCGTTCTCTCCTATTGGAGAAGCTGTATTAAGCAGTATTGAACGATTAAATCTATTACAACAACAAGATGGTGTATTAACAGGTGTGCCTACAGGTTTTAGAGATGTGGACCATATATTCAATGGTTTACAAAAATCGGATCTAATTCTTGTCGCAGCTCGGCCTGCTATGGGGAAAACGGCGTTTACCTTGAATATTGCTCAAAACGTAGCGATGCTAAATAATTTAACTGTAGCTTTCTTCTCCTTAGAAATGGGGACCGAACAATTAGTACGCCGTATTTTAGCATCTGTATCTGGTGTTAATTCTAGTAAATTAACTCGTGCTGATATGGACAACGAAGATTGGGCAAGAGTCATTAAAGCTGCAGAAGAAATGAGCCAATCTAAACTGTTTATCGATGACACACCTGGTCTTACGGTACAAGATATGCGTGCTAAATTACGACGGCTCAAGGTAGAACATGGTCTTGACCTCGTCATCGTTGATTACATTCAGCTCATGCAAGGTCGCAATGGTGGTCGCAACAGTGAAAATCGTCAACAAGAGGTATCGGAGATTTCTCGTAACCTTAAATTAATCGCTCGAGAGTTTAACGTGCCACTTATCGCATTATCTCAATTATCGCGTAGCGTTGAGAGTCGCCCTGATAAACGCCCTGTATTGTCCGACCTTCGTGAATCTGGTTCTCTTGAGCAGGATGCAGATATTGTAATTTTCTTGTATCGAGATAAATATTATGATGAAAACTCCGAAAAAGGGGATAATGCAGAAATCCTTATTCGTAAACATCGTAACGGTTCTGTTGGTACCGTAGAACTCCAATTCGTTGGTGAACTGACACGATTCAGAGATGTGGAATATCGAGATTTGGGACCGGAACAATAATTGAAATAATGAATCCATTTAATGGATAATTTTTATTGACAAGGAATCTCCTTTTTATTAAAATAAACATATGAACAAATATTCATATAATATGTAAAACATAAAATAAATAATTATAAGATGATATGATTACATATGTGTATAAAAGGAGGCTCCATGGAAGAAACACTACTCTTAAAAGACTTAAATTGTGCGAATTGTGCAGCGAAAATTGAAGATCGTATCCGCAAAATGGCTGGTATTGAATCGGCTGATTTTGCCATTGCTACGCATCAATTGCGATTAACTGGTGCTTGGGAAGATAGAGAGGCTTTAAAATGCGAAATTCAAGCTATTTGTGATGCTATCGAAGAAGGTGTAACCGTAACAGATTACGAACGTCCATCGAAAGCCCTAATGGATGATCACAGCCATGACCATGGTTCTGATGCGGTAACTATCGGTATTATCGGGGTAGGGTTGATTTTCATGATTTATGAAGCATTAACCACCATTGTACCAGGTATAGGCATGCCTGAATCTATTGAAACAGCTATTTACTATATTGCCTATGTATTGTTGGCATTCCCTGTATTAAAAACAGCAGGTCGCAATATCTTAAAAGGTGAAATTTTTGACGAAAATTTCCTTATGTCTATTGCTACATTAGGCGCCATTGTAATCGATGCATTGCCAGAAGCGGTAGGGGTAATTTTATTCTATCGTATTGGTGAATTCTTTGAACATAAAGCAACCGATCGTAGTCGTACTGAAATTATGAATGCTGTTGATATGCGTCCTCAAGAGGTGCGTGTAGTTGACGAATGCTGTGGTGGTGAAATCATCGTTATGGCACCTGAAAGAGTAGAAGTAGGCTGGACTATCGAAGTGCGCCCTGGCGATTTAATTCCTTTGGACGGCACTGTATTAGATGGTAGTACGCGGGTCAATACTGCACCTGTTACAGGTGAACCAGTACCAATTCGCGCTGAGAGGGGGACTCAGCTATTATCTGGTTGTATTAATGAAAGCGGTCGTATTACTATGCGTGTGGATAAACCATTAGGGGAATCGATGGTTACAAAAATCCTCGATGCTGTAGAAAATGCGGCATCTTCCAAACCGAAAATTGACCGTTTTATCACACGTTTTGCTCGCGTGTATACTCCCATTGTTGTAGGCTTGGCATTGATTGTTGCCATTATCCCATCCTTGCTCACAGGGGAATGGCACAAATGGATTTACACGGCCTTAACATTCCTTGTTATTTCCTGTCCTTGTGCCTTGGTACTTAGCGTTCCATTGGCATTTTTCTCTGGTATTGGCAATGCGTCTAAACAGGGGATCTTGTTAAAAGGTGGTCGTGTTATCGAGGCTTTGGCAGGGGTGAAAGCTGTAGCACTTGATAAAACTGGTACTATTACATCAGGTGAATTTAAGGTGCATTCTGTAGAACCAGTGAATGACTCTGTTTCTGAAAGCGTCTTATTAAGTGTAGCTGCTGCTGTAGAATCAGTATCTACACATCCCATTGCGCAATCTATCGTAGAAGCTGCCAATGCTCAAAATCTTACTTTTACAGTATCTAGTGATGTACAAGAATTAGCTGGAGAAGGTATTGTGGGCAGAGTCATTGGTGTGCAAGGATTAGATGGAGCGGTTACAGCAGACAAAGTGGCAATCGTACAAGGACTGGCTAGTAGAGGAGAAGACGTACAAGTTCTAGTTGGTAACCGTCGTTTGCTCGAACGTTATGATGTAACTGGTTATTCTGCTGATGCCTCTGTATACGGTACAGAAGTGCTTGTCGCTGTAGGGAAACAATATGTGGGGCGTATTATCATTTCTGATGAGCCTCGTGTTGATTCTGCCACTGCTATTCAAAAACTCAATGCTAATGGTATTAAAACTATTATGTTAACTGGTGATGCACTAGCTAGCGCAGAATATATTGCAAAACAAACTACTGTTAGTGAAGTTCATGCCAGCTTGTTGCCACAAGATAAATTATTTGTTGTACAAAATACTCGTGCTGTGTATGGCCCTACTATGTTTGTAGGCGATGGTATTAACGATGCGCCTGTATTAGCAGGTGCTGATGTAGGTGGTGCTATGGGCAGTGGTGCTGATGCGGCTATTGAAGCATCCGATGTTGTCTTCATGCGTCCGTCTTTGCAATCTATTGTTCACGTTATTGATTTAGCTAAAGCTACACTTAGTGTGGCGTGGCAAAACGTAGTATTTGCTATCGTTGTAAAAGTCATCATCATGGTACTTGGCCTTATGGGTTATGCATCTATGTGGTGGGCGGTGTTTGGTGATACAGGTGTATCTATCCTTTGTATTCTTAACTCTATCCGCATTTTAAATCGTAAATAACCTAGCATAGTGGACTTTACGTACAATAAAACCCTCCCGCGGGGACTATACTACCCATTCTGATTGTCGGTCAAGATATAGTCATCCAAACAGGAGGGTTTTATTTGTATTTGAATAGGTGACTTAAATAGTATATAATTTTAAGGTAATATTAGTTCTTATTTCTGGAAGGAGGGATAGCATGATTACGGTGTACAAGCATATAGAAGAAGAATTAGTTGCAGATTACACAGTATCAGATGCCACAAAGGGTTCATGGGTAAATTTGGTGAATCCAGACCCCGATGAATTGTCCCTCATTAATATTCTCACAGAAATTCCTACGGATGTATTAAAGACTGCTCTCGATATGGAAGAACGTTCTCACGTGGAATTAGAGGATAACTATATATTCGTGGTTATCAACATTCCAGTTATCCGCGGCAGTGATATGTATGATACGGTACCGCTTGGTATTTTTTTGACGCCAGATTTCTTTATTACCGTGTGCCTTGAAGAATCAGAAGTATTATACCCATTTATTTCTAATCAACTATCGACATTCTATACCTTTAAAAAGACGCGGTTTTTATTTCAAATTCTCTATCGTACAGCTACATTGTTTTTGCGGTATTTGCAACAAATTAATCGCCGTACGGACGATATTGAAATCCAATTACGCCATACTACGAAAAATAAAGATTTTTTCCAATTATTGGAATTACAGAAATCCATGACTTACTTTACATCTGCTTTGCGCACTAATGGTACGGTTATGGAGCGTTTGCTACGCTTGCATGGTCATAGTACATATAAACATTTGCTCAAGATGTATGAAGAAGATGAAGATCTCTTAGAAGATGTTATTATTGAGAACAAACAGGCTATTGAAATGGTTGAAATGTACTCCAACATCTTGATGAATATGATGAACGCATTTACGTCTATCATCTCAAATAACCTTAATATGGTCATGAAAATGTTAGCAGCCTTGACCATTACTTTGGCGGTACCTACAATTATCTTTAGCTTGTGGGGCACAAACGTAGCCTTGCCATTTCAAGATAACCCACAAGGTTTCTTTATTATTATCGGTATATCTGTAGTATGTTCGATTATAGCGATTATCGGTATGTGGAAGAAAGACTTGTTCTGATAAACTTTGATAGGTCCATCGCGAGAATCATGGAAGTTGTATAATGAGAGTTAAAATCGAATAATGATTTGCTGATATAGAGAATAGTTAGTTCATTGTGACTAGCTATTCTCTATTTTTATATAGATTCTATGCTAGCGATAATTCTTTGCTGTATTGGTGAAAATTTTACAGAGAATTATCAATATACTGCACACAATCAGTGCTATACATGGTACAATAATAGATATGGTTAATCAGAAAATAATGCGATTTTACAACTCGAATGGATATAATAGAACATGAACTATACTAAACAAGATTTGCAATTAGACAATCCTATAGAGTTTTGGCTCAATTTCCCTAATGAGGAACGGGTATTTTGGGTGGATAGACAAAGTGACCGTATCGTGGTAGGGGCGAAGCGTTTAGCTACAGTGCAAGATGACGAAGGCCGTAAACAATACGCTTATGTATTTTATGGAGGCACATTTTTTGATCATTCTAAAGACCCTAAATGGGCTAATATGGGCCATGAAATGATTGCTTTCACCCACTACTATATTGTGGAAAATGGGCAGTCTTTTTATCTCTATGCAGGAGAGCCACAGGCTATACAGCGTTTTAACGTACCACGTGTAGAGCATGTATATAGAGAAACTTCAGATGATAAAGCAGATTGGAATCAGTTGATGCGCGCCATAGATGCATCGATTAAGAATGGTACAGTAACCAAAGTAGTATCCTCACGAGAGGTTGAATATACTAGTGATAGTGATTTTAATGTGCCTAGCATATTAGATAATTTGGTCGAACATAATCCAAACTGTTTTATCTTTGCTTATGAAAAAGAAGGTCGTACATTCTTAGGGGCATCGCCAGAAATTTTAGTGCGCCATCGAGGAAATCAAATCTTAAGTTATGCTTTAGCTGGGACGGCACCAAAGCTTGGACCTACAGCATGGACAAAAGAGCAACTGTTAAAGGACAAGAAAAATAGATTTGAACATAATATTGTGCGGGATCGTATTGTAGAAATTATGAAAACCGTAACACCTCATATAGAAATAGGAGAAACAGAGATTATGGAACTGTCTCGGTTGTACCATTTACGGACAATTATTACTGCTACAGATTCTACAAAGTCTCTTGTGGAATGGGGACAATTATTACATCCTACCCCAGCATTAGGCGGCGAACCACGAACTACGGCGTTAGCGCTATTGCAGCAATATGAAGCGCATGAACGAGGTATGTACGCTGCACCATTTGGATTTATGAAAGATATGGGGGACGGCATTCTTGTCGTTGCCATTCGTTCTGCTCTCGTTATAAGTAATACACTTTATGCTTATGCAGGATGTGGTGTTGTAGATGGTTCTGACAGTGATGCGGAGTATGAAGAAACGAATCAAAAAATGCGGACTATATTAGACGCATTATAAAACTAATATTAGAAATGGTACTGCAGTAGTCAAAAATGCACTTTACTCGAGTAGTGACGTCGCCCAACTTAGGTTGGGCGTATTTCTGACTATAGAGTGTCTGCCATATAAAACTATAGCAGTGCCATGCAAAAGAGGAATTTTATGAACGAATATGTAGCTGCATTTGTAGATGAATTTGCAAACCTCGGTGTTACACATGTTGTTGTTAGCCCTGGTTCGCGGTCTACAACAGTATCCATGTTGTTTATGGAACATGGTAATTTTACAACCTATATGAATGTAGATGAGCGTTCTGCTGCATTTATGGCTCTTGGTATTGCCAAAGGAATTGGACGTCCCGTCGTTCTCGTGTGTACCTCTGGATCGGCGATGGCCCATTATTTGCCGGCTTTGTTAGAAGCTCAATATAGCGGTGTACCTCTTATTGTGCTTAGTGCGGATAGACCTCATACATTACATCACGTAGGGGCACCGCAAACTATAGACCAACATAAATTGTTTGGTGCAGCTGTTAATTATTATGAAGAATTAACCGTGCCTCAAGAGGAGCATTATTATACATACCCACGGTTGGTAGCTCGTAAAGCGTATATGAAGGCAATAGATATTAAACAAGGACCTGTACATATCAATGTGCCTTTGTTTGAACCGTTGGTGCCAGATCTTGATAGGAAACATTTTGAAGCTGGTGGCAGTCAATTTACTATTACTAGGCCTAGGGATTTAAGTCTAGATTTTGATTCTATGATGGAATGTATTCGACTTTTTAAGGGTAAATCATTTCTCGTTTTGGCAGGTCCTAATATTCCATTACAAGAGCGGGAGGCAATATTGCGCTTTGCTAAACAAGTAAAGGCGCCTGTATTAGCAGATCCTTTATCTAATATGCGGTATACATGCGATTCTGTACATAGTGATTCGCATGTATATAAACATAAGCAAGGTGTGGATGATATTCGCTCAAGATTTACAGAAGTGCATACAACTATGTCTGATGGTCTTAGGGGCTTGCCGTTTTTGGAACAAACTATAACATCGTATGATGCATTCCTAAAAAACAAGGAGCTATGGGATATCCTAGTACCAGACGTTATTGTGCAATTTGGCGATATGGTGATATCAAAACGAGTGCAGCAGTTCCTTGCACATTGTAAAGATGCATTTTATATAGTAGTTAATCCTACTATGGATTATATGAATCCTTTAGGAACTGCGAATTGGCATATTCAAGGTACTGCTGTTGCCTTTAATGAAGCATTTAGTAAAATGATTACATCCTATGTGCCAGAAGAATTTTATGAACCAAATGAATCGAATAAATTCAATAAATCCAATGAATCGTATGTGTCAAATGATACGCTCTTTGCCCGTTGGAAATATATGGATGTAGCAATGCGCAAACAACTAAATACGGCACTACAAGAACCTACAAACTTTGAAGGTCGCACCATTTGTGAATTGCAGAAATATATGCCAGAAGGTGGTCAAATCATGATAGCTAATAGTATGTCTATTCGTGATTTTGATTATTTTTGGGATGCTAATTGCAGTGATTCATTGCTTTATGGTAATCGTGGCGTTAATGGCATTGATGGCACCATCTCTACTGCTTTGGGATTGGCAGCGAATGGGAAACCTACGGTACTAGTGACAGGTGACCTATCTATGTTCCACGATTTGAACGGTCTTGCTGTAGCTAACACACATCAGTTACATCTCACTATTATTTTGCACAATAATGATGGGGGTGGCATTTTTGAATACTTGCCGCAAAAGGGAACAAAGCATTTTGAATATCTATTCTCTACAGCGCAAGGATTAGATTATCGTAGTGCTTCCACATTATATGGTTGTGGATACACAAAAATTAATACACCTCATGAGTTTTCTTCTGTATTTAGTAAGGTTGTGACACAAGAGGGGGTTCATATTATTGAAATACCTACCAATAAGAATCATAGCTACCAATTACATCAAACTTATACATCATTCCCGATAGATATACAGGTCGTATTGAGAAACTGTAAGGGTTTATATACTTGGTGCAAAGGTGATGGCTACGAATATGAAGATACCCATATAGGCACATTTTATTTTAGTGAGTGACTAGAGGATTATTATGAGCATACATGCATGTAGTATTATTGATACATTTCAACATCACAGCGCTCAGCGCATGTACGTAGATCTCGGCGACTATCGCTATGGTTTGACTATGGTAGGTTATGGAAAACCCTTGATATGTCTGCACGGATTTTCAGAGTCTGGCTATACTTGGGATGGTATTGTCGTTCCTGGGTATCAGTTAATTCGTATCGATACTATCGGCCACGGAGATTCCGATATTCCAGAGGATACAGATGTTTTCAGCATCCCTCGTATGCTCCATGATTTGCATACCGTTATCACTGCTGTTGCTGGTGAAAGCTACGCTCTTATGGGGTATTCTATGGGGGCTCGCTTGGCACTGCTTTATGCATTACAGTATGGAGATGACATTAAACAACTCATATTGGAAAGCGGTTCTGTGGGTATCGAGAATGATATGGAAAGAGAAGAACGACGACTCAAAGATGAGGAACTAGCTTGTCAAATCGAGAATCATGATGGGGGGTGGTTTGCTACAAAATGGGCAAATATACCTATATTTGAGTCTCAAAAAAGATTATCTCTAGATGTTCAAGAGCGTATTTACAAACGTCGTGCCCATAATAGTACTTACGCATTAGCAGAAACATTGCGTTGTTCTGGGCAGGGCGTGATGCCCTATGTGGGGACTAGACTAACAGAATTATCTATGGATTGTGTATATATTAGTGGCGCATTAGATACAAAATATACTACAATAGGGAGAGATGTATTTGGTGTATTGCCAAACTTTTACCATGTCTGTGTAGAAAATGCAGGTCACAATGTACATGTGGAAGCGCCAGGTCAGTTTATGACGGCTTTGGCAGAGTTTTTATATAAGAAAGGTTAAGTTCATGAGTCAATTTGATTGGAAAGTACTAGATCGCAATTATGAAGATGTTATTTATGAAACCTATAATGGTATTGCGAAAATTACCATTAATCGTCCAGAAGTGCGCAATGCATTCCGCCCTAAAACGGTAATGGAATTGATTGATGCTTTCACCATCGCTCGTGATGATGCAGAGGTAGGCGTTATCGTGTTGACCGGTGCTAATCATGGTCAAGGGGAAGATAAAGAAGCATTCTGTTCTGGTGGTGACCAACGAGTGCGCGGCAATGGCGGCTATGTAGGGGATGACAATATTCCTCGTCTTAATGTACTCGATTTGCAACGCCTCATTCGTGTAACACCAAAACCTGTTATTGCTATGGTTAACGGTTTTGCTATCGGTGGCGGTCATGTATTACATATCGTATGTGATCTTACTATTGCATCTGAAAACGCTAAATTCGGTCAAACTGGTCCTCGTGTAGGTTCTTTTGACGCTGGTTATGGCGCTGGCTATTTAGCTCGTATGATTGGTCACAAACGAGCTCGCGAAGTATGGTTCCTTTGCCGTCAATACACAGCAGCACAAGCCTATGAAATGGGCATGGTCAACTGCGTAGTACCATTCGATAAATTGGAAGAAGAAACAGTGCAATGGTGCAACGAAATCCTTGCGTTATCCCCAATGGCTTTGCGTATGTTAAAAGCTTCCTTCAATGCTGATACAGATGGTTTAGCTGGTTTACAGCAGTTTGCTGGTGATGCTACCTTGATGTACTACACTACAGACGAAGCCAAAGAAGGGCGCGATGCTTTCAAAGAAAAACGCAAACCAGATTTTGGTCAATTCCCTAAATTCCCTTAATCGAAATACGCTATAATTGTATATAATTGAAATAAGCTATATATTGTAATAGTAAGATTGAATTTTGATTTTTCAAAGGGGCAGTCGATATATAATTACATATATGGAATACATAAGATTGAGCGCCTCTTGGGGCGCCTTTCTTATACTTAGATAGGATAGAAAGGGAGGTGAATTATGGACTGGTTACGATATAATGCACAACAGTATCCGCATCGGTTGTGTATTAATGAATATAGTTATGAACAAGTATATCACTGGGCTATATATACTGCTCAATGGTTGCAACCGCAGTTAGAAAATACACAAAGAATTGCGGTATTATCTGACAATTCGGCTGCTATGGCTATTCATATGCTGGCGGCCATGTTATTGCATAAGGAGATACTGTTGCTCAATGTGCATTTAAAACAGAATGAGCTAGAAAATCAACTACAACAATTAGGTGTTAATATTGTTTTGTGTAGTGAAAAACGACAACATCAGTTGCCAATGTCTGTACATATAATTCCTTTTATGGATGTAGTAGAGTGGACAGAGGTGACTGCTATTGGTGGTGATTGCCAAGAAATTGAGGCGGTAGCCGACATATTTGAGTGGAATTTCGCCGATACTGATATAGCAGCCATTATGAATACTAGTGCTACTACAGGACAATTTAAATCAGTACCGCTTCGGTGGGGGCAAATCAAAGCTCATGTAACCGCATCGCAAGAGGTGTTAGGCAAAACAGATGATGATAATTGGCTTATGGTATTGCCACTATTCCATGTGAGTGGATTATCTATTTTGATGCGGTCCTTGTATAATGGAACGGCTATGAATATTATGGCATCTTATGATGAGGAGGTAGTACTCAAACTCATCGAGGAGAAGCGCATCAATATGATGTCTTTAGTACCTACTATCTTGCAACGGCTGGAACCGCGTATTGTGCACCATCAATTGCGTGTCATTTTATTAGGTGGCGAGTTTATTCCACGTCCTTTGGTCGATGCGTGCGTGGCAAAGGAGTTGCCTATTTATAAAACCTATGGCATGACGGAGACTTTTAGCCAAAGTGTAACTATGTCGGTGCTGGATAATTTAGATAAAATCGATTCCGTTGGTACACCTCTGCCGGGGATGAAAGTGCATATTGTGAATCCCGATATAGATGGTATTGGTGAAATTCATCTCAATGGGCCCATGCTCATGACTGGTTATATTGGGAAAGAACCAATTCACGGAGATTTTAATACCGATGATATAGGTTATATTGATGATGAAGGCTATCTCTATATATTGAATCGCCGTACAGATCTCATCATTTCTGGAGGCGAAAATATTTACCCTAAGGAAATTGAAGATTTGCTCTATGCCCATGAACTTGTGAAAGAATGTGCTGTATTGCCTGTGACTGATTTGAAATGGGGACAAGTACCTGTGTTGTTTGTGGCTTTGCAGAATAAATATGTTAGTGAAAGTGCACATACTATACTATCTGAATTATATCAGTATATGCTAGATCGTTTAGCAAAATACAAGGTGCCTAAAACGATTCATATACTAGATAGGTTACCACGAAATGGAACAGGGAAAATCGTACGCCGAGAATTGCAAGAATTAGCAGAACAAGGAGTCGATCATGAATGATATACTGAATTTCAAATCTATCACGGCATATCGAGTGGCATTACCTTTGAAATTTGAGTTTAAGACTTCCCAAGGTTCTGTACGCATTCGTGAAAGTATCATTATTCGTATTGAAGATCAACAGGGGTATGTGGGCTATGGTGAGTGCGTAGCTTTCAGAGATCCATTTTATACGGCGGAAACAGTAGATACATGTTGGATAAAGTTAGTAGATGACTATATATTCCATCTCCGTTTGATGCGACCAAAGCCACTTATGACTTATGTGAAGCAATTACAGTTTTGGCTCAAAAGAGATGCGATGCCTATGACTATAGCAGGTCTAGAAAATGCGCTGATTCATTTACACTGTAGTCGCATTGGTGTTAATTCTGTATCATTTATGATGGGGCAACCGTTAATTGATACGATTCGAAGTGGTGTTGTCATCGGTGATGTGCCTATAGACGAGCTTTTGCCATTAATAGATACACATGTAGCTAATGGTTGTAATCGCATTAAATTAAAGGTGTCACCTCGCGATGGTTATGAGCGAACCCAGTTGGTTCGACAGGCCTATCCAAATTTAGATTTAGCAGTAGATGCCAACCAAAGTTATACATATGACCAAATTTTGGAGGTTGCTGCTTATAATGATTTGGGATTGCTTTGCATAGAGGAACCATTTCAAATTACGAATTTAGTATCCTACAAAAAATGGCGGTTAGATTCTGATTGGACTATTACGACGCCTATATGTTTAGATGAATCTGTTTTAGGTTATGATGATCTATCCTATGCAATTGAGCATAATCTCCTCGATGTACTCAATGTCAAGGTGGGGCGCCTCGGTGGCTTAGTACAAACCCGTGCGGCTATTATGTTGTGTCGTGAGCATCAAATACCGTATTGGATTGGTAGTATGGTAGAATCAAGCATTTCTAAAATGATGCATGTTCAGTTAGCTGCATTAGGTGATTCCTATATGCCTGGTGATTTATCTGATTCATCTCGTTATTTTGAATGTGATTTAACAGATCCAGATATTCAATTTGTTGATGGGAGCATGCTTGTACCTAAAGGGGCTGGACTAGGTATTTCGGTTCTAGATAATCGAATCGAGGACTATGCAATACAAAAGAGAGTATTATAAAACTGGTACGTAACTATTTATTTTGATATATAGGTACACAGATGCCGTCTTGTTTGATAGTATATGGTTTTTAGATTATATAATAGTGTGGAGTCGCTACTACTCATGAACCAAAAGGAGGTGCTACGATGACTATGATAGAAGATTTGCAAATTGATTCTATTGTATTAAACAGCGAATTATCGGGCCGTGGTGTAATGCATTTATCCCAATATCATGCACAGCCACAAGGCTATTTGAACGGCGGTGCCACATTGGCATTTGGTGAAATATTGGCAGGCATGCTGAGCAATATGATATTACCTGATGATGCCTTTGCTGTAGGTCAATCAGTAACTGCTAATCATCTAAGACCTATGAAATCTGAAGGTGTTTTAATCGGTCATGGTGAGTTGCTGTTAAAAGGTAAAACCTCTCATGTATGGAAATTTGATATGCGTGATAAAGAGGACCGTTTGATTTCACAAGTAACTGTTACCTGTGCAGTGGTACCGAAGAATAGATAAAAAAGACTCGTATATAGAATTGTGCTGATTCCCAGTATTAGACCTTAAGAATCTAATACTAGGGAATTAGCAAACTATATACGAGTTCTTCTGTTTTCCTGTGATTTGTTATAATGTTTTGATGTCCAGAATATTGTAGATAACCCAAAAAGTTTATTTTCGTGTGATTTTGTATAATGTTTCAATATCTGGAATATCGTAGATGACCCATATACCATCGCCAAGGTGGCGCATGAGGATACGGATGTCTTCTGTTATATGTAATGTGTTGTTTTGTATAGTTATTGTTACTGTGGCGGTATCGTCACTTTCACTAGAAGTAATATTTTTAACTTCTAGATTGTGTTGTTTAAATAATTCACCTCGTTGAATGCGATCAATCATAGAATAGGTATTGTGAGTATTTTCGTCGTAGTTGATGGTATTTGTAGTTGAATTCGTAGGGGGTGATTTAAAGCTTTCTGGATTTTCTACGTATTTCCGAATTACATCGTCTAAAAGGGCAGGTCCAAAGGTTTTGGTTGCTGCCACAGCTGCTTTTCCTAAAGGCGAAGAGGTATCCACATAGGTGCTGCCTTCGCGGGTAACGATATTTTTTACTAATGATGTAGTGTCGATATGTTGTAATACAGTATCTGCATCTCTATTTTCTACACCTTGGCGAATGATTTGCAGTGTATATATTGGTGTATGAGGAAGGTACCACAAAAAATACCATGCTGCACCTAATGCTGCAATGATAACTATGATGAGCACTGTCCATATAGCAGTTGAGTTTTTTTGGTTCATCAGTGTATCTCCATTATTTTGTAAAACTATTTATATTGTAGCATATATTTCTTGTACAATGTATATGTATGGCAATGAATATAAGAGGTTTATAGCGATATATTAATATAATAGATGTTTTTTAACGTATATAAAATAAGATTCGAATATTTAGAAAAAAAATCATCAAAAAACGTTAAAAAGTACTTGCGTAAGAAAAATATTCGTGTTATTATATACAAGTAGTCAACGAGAGTTGATATGCGGCCCCGTGGTGTAGCGGTTAACATGTCGCCCTGTCACGGCGAAGATCGTCAGTTCAAATCTGATCGGGGTCGCCATTTTTTTTTACAAAAAATGCCTCGGTAGCTCAGTCGGTAGAGCAACGGACTGAAAATCCGTGTGTCGACAGTTCGATTCTGTCCTGAGGCACCATTTGTATTCCATGCGGTTGTGGTGGAATGGCAGACACGCCATCTTGAGGGGGTGGTGAGCGTACGCTCGTGAGGGTTCAAGTCCCTCCAACCGCACCAATATTTTTATATACTGTAATGAATTATAAAATATATAATGTATTTTATTCATTTATGATAGTTAAACCACTGCTTGTTGCGGTGTTTTTTTTGACTTTATAATAAATTTTACTTTATAGAGGGAAAACAGGAAGGGAGAACCTTATAAGCCTGTATTAGGTGAGCTTTGTCTGGTAATATTCCAAATAGCGCCATAACGGCCACGTTCTTGTTTTGGATACCATTTAGCGATAGTAATAAAGGATGGTCCTACGCCAAAACCTTGAAAAATTTTGGTTGTTGAAGTAGGTCATGAGAAAATATATACTTATAACATGATTTAAATTTTCTGTATTAAAAAATACTGATTATAAAAGGAACATATATGAAATACTTACGCCGTGAACTTTATCAAGTAGAAAAAGAATACTTAAAGCATTTTGGAGAAGATTCGTTGAATCGTATTATTTTGCATGACCCCAATACAAAGGATAAACAAGAGGTGCAAGATACCATCGATATTTTGCGTCAAGCCATAGTTGATAACAAACCATTGGAACAAGTGCCGGAAGATATGTGGAATCTCATACAGTTTTAATTTTTACCGTCTATTTGTTGCTTCTGGTAAAACAAAAAAGACACTTAACCTTACTGTGTAAAATATACTAGTTCTTAATATTAGATTGCTCTAAGTCTAATATTAAGAGCTAGTATACAAAGGTTTGGTGTCTTTTTCTATTATTATAGTTTGTCAAAAGTAACAAATAATCTATGTTATAAATGATATAGTTCTGGTCGTCTATCTTTAAATATATTAATTTTGTTGCGTATATCTGCTACTACATCAAAATCGATATCGACGGTGGCGATGTCTTCATTAGTATCCATTTCTAATAAATTGGTTCCCCATGGATCATATACGGCGGAGTGGCCTGTGCTTTGGACTCGTCCTATAGCGCCACAACCATTAACAGCGCATAGGAATAATTGGTTTTCGATAGCTCGTACTTCGTTGAGGACTTGCCAATGGCGTAGACGCATCGTAGGCCATTGGGCAGGCACAAACAGTAGCTCTGTATGAGGTAGTGCAGCCATGCGAACGAGTTCTGGAAAGCGAATGTCATAACAGATGACTGTGCTACATGGTATACCATCTAATTCAAAATGAGTTGTTTTTGTACCACCTGCAAAATAGATTTCTTCTTTGGCAGGGCTGAAACCGTGTATTTTAGAATATTCACCTACTAATGTACCGCTCCGATTGAAGGTATATGATGTATTGTATACTTTGTTATCTATTGCAACGGCTACTGAACCGCCCACTATATTGACTTCGTGTTCACGTGCAAAGGTGCTGAGCAATGAGAGGGTTCTTTCCCCATTGGCATCAGCATAATTGATGAGTTCTGTAGATGGATAAAATCCAGTATTCCACGTTTCTGGCAATACGATAATATCTGGATTGTGCGATAACGATTTATGTAATAATTCAGTAACGCGATTATAATTGTATTCTACATCTTTTACATGTACATCTAGTTGGATGAGGGTAAGTCGTTTATTCATAGGGGTTCTCCTAGTCATTAATAGTGACGTATATCAATTATATCTATTATAATGGAATTGTTAGAACAATTATACTAAGTTTTTACTAATTTAGGCATAAATGATATAATGTATTTTATAAAATTATGTCTACTATAAGGAGGACCTATGAAGCAATTTTCATTGATGGGACTCATTGTAATTGTGCTTATCGCATTGTTGGCAGGTTGTGGTCTACAAGGGAGTAGCGAAACTGAAAGTAAACAAAATGCGTCATCGCCAGTGACGATGGTACATCCTAAAGGGATTCCTGTTCTGATGTATCATAAAATTGGTGAAGATAAAGATAATGATGCAGTCGTTCGTGAAGATTTGTTTAGAGCACAAATGAAGTTTTTAAAAGACAATGGCTATCATCCGCTTACCATGAATCAATTGTATGATTATGTTAAAAACGGTGCAAGCGTTCCTGAAAAGCCCGTGGTTCTCACCTTTGATGATGGGTATGCGGATACTTATTCTATCGTATATCCAATTATGAAAGAATATAATTTTGCTGCTACTGTTTTTATCAACCCTGGTGATATGGGAACACGACTTACTTGGGAGCAAGTGAAGGAAATGAAGCAAGGTGGCATGACCATTGCTAATCATGGTTTTCAACATATCGAAATGGGGCAACTTTCACAAAAGGAACAAGTAGAAAATATTAAAAAAGGCCAAGAGGCATTGGAACGCGAATTGGGCATCAAAGATAATCCATGGTTTTGCTATCCCTATGGTGATAAGAACGAATTTACCGATGTAGCTGCAAAAGAGTCAGGCATTAAAATGGCGATGGCTATGAAATCTGGATGGGCTCACGAAGGTGATAATCCATATAATATTTTGCGCGTATGGGTTGGGAATGCCGTTGATATTAAGCATTTTGAAGAACGTATTAGCACTGAATATTTCAGTGATTTATAAGGAGAGGTACATTGTTTAAGAAAAATTGGGTGAAGTTCATTATTATGGTGTTTCTATTCACCGTTGTTACATCGCCACTTGTGGTGCTGTTTGGACCTTTCAATAATGTAAAACGTGCCGTTATTGGTGCTATATTACAATCTCGTCATCCTCAATATATTACATGGTTATTTAGCCCTGATGAATTACAAAATATTTTAGGTACTGTTGGGGCTGTAAAAAGTCAAGATTTGTTTAAATTTAATGCTCGTGAAGACCAATCGTTAAATCTTGAGAGAATCGAGTCTCCTCGTTATATAGGGTATATCCTTGAAATTCCAGATCCACGTCGCATTCAAGTGGCTACGGCTGCCAACATTCAAGAAAAAGGGGATACCACAAGCAATATTGCTAAAATGAATGGTGCTGTAGCAGCCATCAATGGTGGTGGTTTCCACGATCCAAATGGTACTGGTACAGGTCGTTTGCCATATGGTTTTATTTTGCATGATGGGGAATACATTATTGGTAAGGACGTAGGCCCTGATGAAGACGTAGATTTTGTAGGCTTCTCCAAGTCTGGTAATCTTATTGCAGGCAATTATGATAAAACAGAACTTGGTGATATGAATGCTATGGAAGGTATTACCTTTGGCCCACCGCTCATCGTAGATGGTAAAAAAATGATTACCGAAGGTGATGGTGGTTGGGGCGTAGGCCCTCGTACGGCTATCGGTCAACGTAGGGATGGTACTGTGCTGTTCCTTGTTATCGATGGTCGTCAACCGGGATATTCCTTGGGCGCTACATTGCGTGATGTACAAGATGTACTTTATGAAAAGGGCGCATATATTGCGGCCAATCTCGATGGTGGATCCAGTTCTACATTGTATCTCAATGGTAAGGTTGTAAATAAACCGGCCGATTTATTAGGGGAACGTATGATTCCTACTGCATTTATCGTGAAATAGGAGGGGTTATGAAACCATTTACCCGCGTATTGAGCGCTTTTGTTGTAGGTATTCTCCTACAAGGAGGCGTTTATTTGTACTTAGATCAATATGTGTTTGCACCTACTACGGAATTTAACGTGGCCGGTGCATCCAAGGATGACACAAAAAATTTCCCTGATGTCAAAGAAGGGCGCAAGTATGTGTCCTATGATCATCAATTTATGGCTGTTATTACCGATGAATCCTTGCGGATTTATAAGGCTGGTGAAAGCACACCGAAAACAGTCAATTTAAAAGGGCGCTCTATTAGTTATTTCGATTGGATGCCAGACAGAAACTATGCTATCATGGGGCTGTATACGGAAAACAAGGTTATCATGGCTCGGTTAAATGCTGATGATCCAGATCATGAAGTAGATACAGAGTTGGAAGATGTACCTCGTGGCAGCCGTATCGTTGATACTGCTTATTCGGAGGCCACCAATGTAGTATATATGAAGGTAAAAGTTCGAGATGGAGACTATCGCATTTATCGTACTGATGCTAACTATGACACTCGTCGCGTTTATATGCAAGCCACTGACATTGGACGTATCGCTGTATTTTATGATGAAGATAATTTCTTCTATGATAATGCTCGTACTGGTGATATTTTTGTGTTTAATGGCATTGAAGGTGGTTGGCGCGTTATCAACCCACCAGGGCGATTTAGATTGCTCGGTGTAGATATGAATAAAGTTATTTATATTGCTCGTGTTGATGACGATAATAATGCATTAACCGTATATACTGGCAAACTAGGGGTAGGTTTTAAACCGGTGTTTAAATATACTCATCCTACAACTTTATCTGAGGTTACCATGAGTGACGTAAAAGATATTATTGCTAATGGTAGTGAAGAGACTACAAAAGTTACTGATGATTCGGACTCGTCGTCGAATACTAGCTCTTCTAATAGTAATTCTAGGAGTGCAAAAAAACAGAATTGATCATCTATGATTGATATGTTGGTATATTGAGTTGAGTTTAGATTATTCAGTATTAATCATTTACATGTTAAAAAAATACATGCACAGCCTTTATACTCTAGTAGTTTAAAGGCTGTATTTTCTATCAATACTTAATTCCTATAGGAATGGAGGCGGTGTAGTTGAATATATTATTTGTACGATTAAGTTATATTGGCGATATTTTACATGCTACGGCCGCTGCTCGTTGGATTAAACAACATTACCCTCATGCAATATTGCATTGGATAGTAACACCTAGTATGGCGGAATTATTAGAGCATAATCCGTATGTAGATGTTATTATTCCTTGGGCTCGTGATGAATATGAAGCACATTCCAAAAAATTACATTTACGAAAAATGTGGTCTATGTGGTGGCAATTGCGTAAACAATTACAGCCGTATCATTTTGATGTAGTTGTAGATGTGCAAGGGCGTTTAATTACTGGCCTCGTACTACTTGCCTCTAAGGCGCCTTTGCGTTTAGGATTAGGTGGCACTAAAGAGTTAAATTGGTTGTTTACTAATCGAAAAACTAAGTCAAAAGAGGGGCATGTGATTGAACGCTATATAGAGGTTGCAGAGCTATTAGAGAAGGAAGTTGAGTGTTTATCAGTTGATGATTCAACATATGATGCCCCACATTTGTTAAAGATGGATTTGTTTATAACTGCTTCTGAACGACAGGTAGCTAAAGATCAGATACATATATATTTCAAAAGTTCCCACAAACCGCGTGTTGGATTAGTATTAGGAACATCGTGGAAAACTAAAGAGTGGGCCCCTTATAAATGGCAAGAACTCGTGAAAGGCATGGAGCATAGTGTTGATTTTATATGTTTCGGTGGGCCTAAAGAGGTCAAACAATATGAATCCCTAATAGACGCTGCAGAGAAAGATGGAATTCCTCTTTATAATCGATTAGGGATGACTACATTACGTGAAATGGCTGCTTTATTAGAGCAATGCGATGTAGTAGTAGCTTGCGATACAGGTGGTCTATACATGGCCATAGCACTAGGTAAACCTGTAGTAGCTTTGTTTGGCCCTACCGATCCTGCTGAATGGGGACCTATTACTGGGGATTATCGCATTATACAAAATAAAAGCTTATCTTGCTTAGGCTGTAGAAAGAGAAAATGCCCTAAAGGTGAACCTTATTGTATGATAGGCATTGATCCTATTCAGGTGAAAGAAGCTATTGGTGATATAATAGATACTAGACATAACTCATAAAGGAGATATATATATGGCAAAATTTAAAATTCAAAAAGGCTTGTCTGATGCAGATATGATGAAACAATGGAATGAGGAGGAGAATTTTGAGGATACTATGCTTGCAGTTGAAAAAGCAGCGACTAAACCTGTGATTCATCAAAGCTCTAAACATACACAAGAAGCATTTTATCGCGAGTTCCTAACAGAAAAAGTAGAGACCTTAATTGGTAAAATGCTTTTAGATATTAAAATGGAGTATTTTAAAGAAGGAGAAGGGGCATTTTCTATTCAAGTAAAACGAGAGGGTAAGAATATCGTTCTTGAAACGGCACCAAAGAAGGTTAAATCAATTTAATAGCTATTCGATAAAACATTTTTTATTACTTAAAATAGAAAAACGCTTTTGATATGAATATTTATAATCTTTAAAATACATTGTTTTTGTCATCATAAAAATTGATAAGCTATTATATAAATCAAGATAAATCGGTAAACTACATTAAAAAAACTTGATATACTTGCATTTATAAATAAAAATTATTTCGCTATAACGATTGGTTTGTCAACCTTAATTCATTAAGATACTAATTCGGTATTGATTAAACATGCAAGGTAGAATCTGGCTTTTGGGGAGGTTATGGATATTCATAAAAGTCTCTTCATAGGTAAAATCAGATGTTTTGATGAGTAATAAGCATAATATATTTGTTGACAAAGAATTTTAGAAGTAGTCTAATATAAGTATGTTCCAACGATTTATAGTGTGTTTCACCTACATAAGTAGGAACTATAAAATACGTTGACAAATAGGTATGAGATAGTGATTCGGATGGTGTATAAAATTACATCATAGAACTATTTCGATTTGGAGGATTAACAATGGCTAAAAAAGTAAGACTTATGGAAACCGTTCTTCGTGACGGTCATCAATCTTTATTGGCAACTCGTATGCGTATCGGTCAAATGCTACCAGTGCTTGGTCAATTGGACGAAATCGGCTACGAAGCTTTGGAATGTTGGGGCGGCGCTACTTATGATAGCTGTCTTCGTTTCTTGAACGAAGATCCATGGGAACGTCTTCGCACATTAAAAGCAAACTTGAAGAATACTCCTTTACAAATGTTACTTCGTGGTCAAAACTTGTTGGGCTACAAACACTACTCTGATGATGTAGTAGAAGCATTCTGTAAAGCAGCAGTTCGCAACGGTATCGATCGCATTCGTATATTCGATGCTTTGAATGACCCTCGCAATATGGAAAAAGCTATTGAGTTCTCCAAAAAAGCAGGTGCTCACGTACAATCTTCTATGGTTTACACAATTTCTCCAGTTCATACTACTGAAAATTTCTTGAAAGTAGCGGAAACATTGGTAGAAATGGGTACTGATTCCTTATGTATCAAAGATATGTCCGGTTTGATGGCTCCTGCTGATGCATATGATATGATTAGTACTTTCAAAAAACGTTTCGGTGATGGCTTAGACATCGATTTACACAGCCATTTCACTTGCGGTCTTGCATCTGCAACATATTGGGAAGCTGCTAAAGCAGGCGTAGATATTATTGATACTGCTATTTCCCCATTTGCACATGCTACTAGCCAACCAGCAACTGAAACTATGATTGAAATGTTCAAAGGTACTGAATTTGATACAGGTTTAGATCTTGATAAATTCATCCCATTGGTTGAACATTTCCGTAAAGTTAAACAAGAAATTGCTGAAGAATTTAACTTGAAACCAGCTAGTGATGTAATCCCAGCTGTTCGTCGTTACCAAATCCCTGGCGGTATGTTGTCCAATACTCAAAATCAATTGAACGAAATGGGTATGGGCGATCGTTTCTTCGATGTAATGGATGAAATGCCACGTGTACGTGCTGACCTAGGTTTCCCTCCATTGGTAACTCCAACTTCCCAAATCGTTGGTACAATGGCTATGATGAATGTTATGATGGGCGACCGTTATAAAATGGTTCCTAACGAAGTTAAAGACCTTGTTCGCGGTAAATATGGTGCATTACCTGCTCCAATTTCTGACGAAATTCGTCAAACAATTATCGGTGATGAAGAACCTATCACTTGCCGTCCAGCTGACTTAATCGAACCAGAAATGGAAGGTTACCGTCAAGACTTGGCTTCCAAAGGCTACAATAACATTACAGATGACGATGTATTAACTTATGCTATGTTCCCAGAAGTAGCAATTAACTTCTTCGAAGCTAACCGTCGTTAATCTCCATAAAGAAAACAGCTCTATCTGCGGATAGGGCTGTTTTTATGTGTTTAACTTGAAGCTTAGTCTATGTATATTATATATGTCATTGTCTTGCATTCTCATATAAGTAAGGCTATAATAGATACATCTTTGATTGATTTTATAAAATCTATTTTATATCTGCATCAGTGCTATGCATGTATAGAATTCCATACTTAGATACTGAAACTATGCAACAGAATAGATATATTTAGCATATTGAAGATATATTACTAGCAAGGGAGACAGATTATGAACATACAAAAATATAAAAAAACTATGATTGCTTGTGCTCTCGCAGTATGTGTAGGCGCTGGTGGTAGTTATTACTTTTGGGCACCTAAAGACACAATGCAACAAACAACTGTGATGTCGCAAGCAAAACCGACTCAACCACTAACAGCATCTCGTGATACTTATGTAGTACGTGCTGCTAAAGAGTCTGGTCCTGCTGTTGTAGGAATTACAACACAAGTATTTCAAAGAGATATTTTTAATCGTACCATTTATGCCGGTGAAGGTGTAGGATCTGGTGTACTCATTGATGATAAAGGTCACATTGTTACAAATCATCACGTAGTAGCTGGTGCTCGTAATGGGGAGGTAACGGTGTCCTTATCTGATGGGACTACCGTAACAGGTACTGTTATTGGATCTGATGAACAATCAGACTTGGCAGTAGTTCAAATTGAGCCACCTAATAATATTAAGCCTATAGAAATTGGTGATTCTGATTCTTTACAAGTAGGGGAACCGGCTATTGCTATCGGAAATCCATTGGGACTTGAATTCAAGGGCTCTGTTACATCTGGTGTGATTAGTGCTTTGGCTAGAACGGTGGATAGTCAAGGTCAACGATTCCCTCTTATTCAAACTGACGCAGCTATCAATCCTGGCAATTCTGGCGGTGCGCTTCTCAATGCAGATGGGCAGCTAATTGGTATTAACAGTTCTAAAATATCAAAAGAAGGTATTGAAGGTATGGGATTTGCAATTCCTATTAATGCAGCAAAACCGATTATAGATTCTATCATTAAAAATGGTAAGGTTATTCGTCCATATATCGGTGTATGGGCTGTAGATAAGCAAACGGCAGCCCGGAATAATGTAACATATAGTGGCAATGGTTTATTAGTGGTGCAATTAGATTCTACTGGTCCTGCTGCTCGAGCTGGCATTGTAGAGGGGGATACTATTGATCAAGTGGATGGTACAGATATTACAACCTTAGTAGAGTTAAAAGAGGTCATCGATAAACATAGCCCTGGTGACACTATTCTCGTGTCTTATACACATAATGGTGGAACTGTGAAGGGTCAAATACAATTAGGACAAACTTCATCTGATTAGTTATATTGAAAATAAGCGCTTTGTAAGGCGCTTATTTTTTCTTTAATCAAAATATGATTTTTAGTTAGAAAGGTACCTTGTATTATTAGGTACATTGTGTTATTATATAAATGTGATAAGGCGGTAGTCACAGAAAATTAATTACCGATGATATAGATTCAACATAATATATTACGAATACCCACTGTAGGAGGTACCATGCAAGTTCAATTGAAAAAAGGGGTTATGGATATGCTTGTATTAGCATTACTAACTCAAGATGATCGGTATGGATATGAAATTGTCAGCAAGATTTCCGAGTATATCGAAATCTCAGAAGGAACGATTTATCCATTGTTTAACCGATTGAAAAAAGAAGGATATGTGGAAACCTATTTAAAGGAATCACCCTCTGGTCCATCTCGCAAATATTACCATATTACAGAATCTGGCATAGACGCATATAATCGTATGCGCTGCGAATGGAATGAATTTTCTAGTATCGTAAACGTATTGTTAAAAGGAGTGGACATTAATGAATAAAGAGCAATTTTTACAGGTTTTACGTCAGATTTTTAAGAATGCTCGTGTAGCAGATGTAGATGATATCATTGAAGTATATGAAGATCATTTTTTAGCTGGTTATGAACGAGGACTTAATGATGCAGAAATTATTAAGTCCTTAGGTGCACCAGAGGAAATTTATGCATCTTATGTAGATGCTGGTTTAATTACCGAATCCAATGCTGAAACAGGGGATAAAAAGATTAATATGCAAGTTGTATATGAACGATTAGAAGATTATAAAGAACGTTTATTGCCACAATTGCCAAGTATGGCGCGTACTGCGGCACGTACATTGCTCGCCATTGGTGGTGGTTTATCTATCGCAGCAGGTATTCTTGTATTTATCTGTATTCCAGCGATTATGTATTTGCTCAGCATTTCTTGGCAGCCTTTTGAAAATGTAACCGCCTTACCAGCTATTTCTATGGTTACTTTAATAACTATATTTGGGATGGGATTATTTGGTGGTTTAACTTGTATCTTTATTGGTTTTGAATTACAAGCTGTAAGGAAACGTTATTTCAATAAAGAACAATAATAATGGAGGAATATATATGAAACGTATTATAGTTACAGCAATTTTGACTGTTATTTTTGCAGTCGGTACAGTGACATCTTTTATCGTTAATGACTTACCTAATGTAACGCAATGGATGCAAACAAATGAAGCGCAATTTAAAAAGCCACCTAAACATGATGGGCCTCACAATGTTAGAAAAGATATTCACCATGATGGGCATATGGAAGATGGCAAATACGATGGCTCGCATAGAGAAGATCGAAGAATGGAAGTACCGAATGGTCCTATGAATGGAGGACCACAAGGTGGTTCCCCAATGCCGCCTCAAGGTGCACCAGCTCTACAAGGTAATGGTCAAGTACCTCAAGGTGCTCCAGTAGCTCCACAAGATGGACAAGCAGCGCCAGTTCCACAAGCAGCACCAGCACAATAATAGTCGTGGATATATAAGGCATGTGTATCCACATTGTATAGGTTGATCCTATGCAAGATACTATATGTATCTAATCTCTTTTACACATAACACACAAATAAAAAGACGCCCTCTCGGGGCGTTTTTTGTTGATACAATTTCTAATACGAAAAGAGCAGTTCTTGAGGGCTGCTCTTTTCGTATTAGGTAAGTATAAATATTTATAGTAAATTATTTAATATGCTTAGAACCGCGTTCTGTCATTGGTGTACCAGATTGGCAAAGCGGACAGGATTCTGGTTGGTATGTTGGTACTTCTAGGTTTAAGAGGGCTTGCACTTTTTCCATTGGTACGCCGAACTCTGCTTTGCCGCCAGAACGGTTAACGAGAAGGCCTACACCGACGATTTCCCCACCGCTGTTATTTACAACGTTGACTACCTCTTGTACAGAACCACCTGTAGTTACGATATCCTCAACGATAAGTACACGGGTTCCTGGCTCGATTTTGAAACCGCGACGAAGGGTCATAACACCTTTTTCGCGTTCCGTAAAAATAGCACGTGTGCCAAGTTCTTTGCCTACTTCGTGAGCTAATAAAATACCGCCAGTCATTGGTCCAATTACAAGTTCTATATTTTGATTACGGAAACGTTCAGCCAGTTCCTTGCACAATGTTTCTGTATATTTGGGATGTTGCAATACATTGAATTTTTCAACGTACATTGGACTGTGTAGACCGGATGTTAATAAGAAGTGACCTTCTAAAATAGCTTGTGTGTCGATGAGTAATTGTTTTACTTCTTGTTCTGTCATCATTTGGATAGACTCTCCATTTCTTCAATAATTAAACGTACAGCTTCTTGTGGGTTTGCAGCCTGTGTAATAGGGCGACCGATAACGAGGCGTGATGCACCATCTGCTAATGCACTGGCTGGTGTAGCAATGCGTTTTTGGTCATTTGTTGCTGCAAAGGATGGGCGAATACCAGGGGTAACGATGAGAAAGTTTGGGCCACAAGCTTCGCGAATCATTTTCGCTTCTAATGCAGAACATATAACGCCATCCATCCCAGACTCTTTGGCGAGTTTTGCTAAACGAATCACTTGGTCAGAAATCGGTAATTGACCACCAATGGATGTCCACGCTTCATCATCGAAACTGGTGAGGACAGTGATAGCCAATAATTTAGGTCGTTCAATGCCTAGTTGTTCTGCACTTTCACGTGCTGCTTGAGCGGCAGCTTTCATCATTATTGGACCACCTTGACCGTGAATAGTAATTAAATTAGCCCCTAATCGAGTGAGGGATGACACGCCGTGAGCCACCGTGTTAGGAATGTCGTGTAATTTCAAATCGAGAAATACATGTTTTCCTTGGTCCTGTAAATAACGAACCGTTTGATCTCCTTCGGCGTAGAACAATTCCATACCTACTTTGTAGAAACTAACGGAATCACCGAGGGACGAAACGATGGATTTCATCGCATCCATCGTGGACACGTCGAGGGCGACAATGAGTCTATCATCTGCCATGTTATAACCTCCATAGTACTTATATATCTAAATAATTTTCACACACTAAGGGGCGTCCTGTCAATGGATAAGAACGGGAATCTATACCTATATATTTCGTGATATAATAGTAGAGGAAATGAATATAATTCCTAATAGGCTTTATTGATTATAGAGTATAGGTATCATAGTATTTGGCACATAGAAATTTTGCCCCATGTATAGGGCTATATTCGTTATAAATAATGTACTGAAAGCGCCGTAGGCGCGCAGAAAGGATAAATATGTTAGATTTTGTAGCATTGGATTTTGAAACAGCTAATAAATATAAAAATAGCGCTTGTTCTTTAGCGGTTATTACTGTAGCGAATGGGGTAATTACAAAAAAAGCGTATAGTCTTATAAAACCTCCATTTATGTCCTTTGACCCTGAGTGTATTGAAATTCATGGTATTGAACCAAAAGATGTAATGCATGAGAAAACATTTGACCAATTATGGAATTCTATTTATGAAAATCACTTAAAAGGTAGAATTATGATTGCCCATAATGCAAAATTTGATATGAATGTATTGCGGTCTACCTTAGATTATTATAAAATTCCGTGGCCCGCACTAGATTACGCATGTACAGTTAAACTATCTCGCGCTGTATGGCCAGATTTAGTCAATCATAAACTAAACACAATGGCAGCATACCTAGGCGTAGAATTTAGACATCATTATGCTTTAGATGATGCTGAAACATGTGCAAAAGTGGCTATTGAGGCAGCTCGTTTGAAAGATGCCCATTCATTACCAGAATTATTGGCTAAGACGGGCGTTCCATTAGAACCGTTTATTGATGAGAAAAATAAAGCCATTCAAGAAGCGTTACATAAAGAACCAGAACCAGAGCAAATGTCGTTTTTCTAATGGAATTGGTTTGTTAATGGTGTTAGGTGAATCATCATTTTATTTGAGTAATATATTCTACTTATAAAGGGGTATTTTTACAGTTGTCATGAAAGAGGGGATTATCCATGACTGGTAAAGAATTATTGTCTTATGTGGATCATACCTTGTTAAAACCAGTGGCCACATGGGAGGAAATCAAAACATTATGTGATGAGGCAGTAGCTTATCATACAGCATCGGTTTGTATACCACCAGATTTTGTAGAATCGGTGCACAATGCGTATCCAGATTTGACTATATGCACAGTTATTGGATTTCCATTAGGATACCAAACGACAGAAACAAAGGTGAATGAAACAAAGCAGGCCATCGCTGATGGGGCATTGGAAATCGATATGGTAGTTAATTTAGGAGATGTAAAACAGAAGGGTTTTCACGCCATTACAGAAGAAATCAAAGCTATTAAAGCAGCTTGTGATGGTCATATATTAAAGGTGATTGTCGAAACCTGTTATCTCATCGATAGAGAAAAAATTGAGCTTTGTAAATGTGTTACCGACGGCGGTGCTGATTTTATCAAAACGTCTACTGGTTTTGGTAGCGGTGGTGCTACATTGGAAGATGTGGAATTGTTTAAGAAATATATTGGTCCTCATGTACAAATTAAGGCCGCTGGTGGCATTCGTTCCATAGAGGCTATGAAAGCATATATTGCGGCAGGTTGTACGCGTATTGGCGCTAGTGCGGCAGTAGCATTGGTGAAAAATCATTTAGAAGAAGATGTATAACTATGAGAATGTATGATGTAATTCTAAAAAAACGACATAATGAAGTTCTGTTGCCAGAGGAATTGCAATATATTGTAACAGGCTATGTTGAGGGTATTATACCAGATTACCAAATGAGCGCCTTTTTGATGGCTGTTATGTTTACTGGCATGATAAAGGAAGAACTCGGTGTCTTTACGATGGCGATGGCGCAGTCAGGTGCTATGGTAAATCTATCTAATATTAAAGGTGTTAAGGTGGATAAGCATAGTACTGGTGGTGTGGGTGATAAAACGACACTCATTATTGCTGCGTTAGTGGCCGCTTGCGGGGGCAAAATGGCAAAAATGTCTGGACGCGGTCTCGGTCATACTGGAGGCACAATTGATAAGATGGAATCTATTCCAGGTCTTATGACTACAATGAGTGATGAACAATTTATTAATCAAGTCAATGATATTGGTGTAGCCGTTATCGGTCAATCTGATAATATTGCGCCAGCAGATAAGAAAATTTATGCCCTTCGAGACGTGACTGCTACAGTGGATAGCATTCCACTTATTGCATCATCAATTATGAGTAAAAAGCTTGCTTCTGGGGCTGATGCTATTTTGTTAGATGTAAAAATGGGTAGTGGTGCTTTTATGAAAACCATTGAAGAGGCTCGTATACTGGCTCAGACGATGGTGGATATTGGCCGTGAAAATGGCCGCATCATGTGTGCTATTATAACGGACATGGATGTGCCTCTAGGTTATTCTATTGGTAATGCTATGGAAATTCGCGAGGTCATTGATACATTGCATAATCATGGGCCTCGTGATTTGACACACGAATGCCTTGTCATGGCGGCATACCTATTGGTCATGTCTAATAAGGGTGATTATCATCAATGTTACGGGTTAGTACAGGTTGCGTTAGAGTCAGGTCGTGCCTGTGAAAGCTTGCGCGCTCTGATTATGGCTCAAGGTGGTAATGGTGATGTAGTAGACGATACTTCATTGCTAGGTACGGCTAAATATAGTTATGATGTGATGGCTACGACTTCTGGATATATACAACATATGAATACCGAACAATGCGGTATCGCTTCCGTTATGCTCGGCGCTGGTCGTACCGTCAAAGATGGTCCTATCGACATGACTGCAGGCATTATGATGCATAAGAAAACAGGTGATGCCGTAGTCGTTGGTGATGTATTAGCTACATTATATGCTAATGATGAAAGCTTATTTGAAGGAGCGGCATCAATATATATGAAGGCGATTCGTATAGGCGAAGAAAAGCTTGTTTTAGGTGATACAATTTTAGAAGTGATTAATTAATATTACTTAAAAGTGATTGGTTGACGAGTTCTCATTGATGGAATATATGTTAAATATAGGATAGCTAATAGCAGATTTTTTATGTATCACATGCCTTATTATTGAAATAATATAGGGAGGATAGTTAATATGCTTTCTGATTTGTTAGTGAAACAGCTGATAGAAAAGGCTATGGAGGGGCGCAAATACTCGTATAGTCCATACTCTCATTTTGCTGTCGGTGCTGCCGTACTTTGTGAAAATAATACGGTATATACAGGTTGTAATGTAGAAAACGCATCGTATGGCATGACGAATTGTGCAGAGAGAACCGCTATTTTCAAAGCTATATCTGAGGGATATCATCGGTTTAAGGCTATTGCTATCATCGCTGATACAGAGGCTCCTTGTACGCCTTGCGGTGCATGCCGACAAGTAATAAGTGAATTTGATATTCCCTATATCATTATGGCAAATGTAACAGGGGACTATAAAGTAGTATCCTTAGACGAATTAATGCCATATAGATTTGGGAAAAGCTGAGTTAACTACCTAATTAGATCGATGAGATTAATATATTAATTGAGGGGGATGCTGGATGTATCGACAGCATCGTAATTATAGGGTTATAGGACAAAAAGTGTGTGTGACTAATCCCAATAAGTTGGAAAATTTGTAGACATATGTAGCTCATTCCA
>NZ_RQUY01000013.1 GCF_003992125.1 Veillonella caviae
AGATTAAACCCTTATAACACTAGATATTTACTAGTATTACAAGGGTTTTTACACACACTTTTTGTCCTATAAGCCTAATTAAATATTATATAAATAAAGAAGGTACCTCATTTCTGAGATACCTTCTTTATGTTGCAAAGCAACTTACAATGTTTTTTTGGGATTCATAGCCCAATCTGTACTCTTATTATAAGGTATCTCTATTATTATGTCAACTAGCTAATAGATAGGTGCTGATTCAGTTTATGCTTTATTATCGATAGGTCATTGTCATTGATTCTTATATCGTATAACGGATCTAATTTTTTCTTTGGTGTAATTATTCTCTGTTTACTGATAGTTGTTATTTGACTAATGTCGACAATCGAGCCTTGTTTCATATGTTGTATAAGAAGGATGACTTCTTTGTGATCCATAACTATTTTATGGATGCAGCTGATGAGTATTTTATTGTAGTTTTTCTCAAATGTTTCTTTATCAGGTGCACTATGTACGAGTTCTATGAGTCTTTCTCGTTCTTCACGTAATCCTGGATTTGCGTATATATCTATCTTGTCCATAAACTTCGCAATTAGTAGATCTCGAACGCTTACGGTTAGTTCGTGTTCCCATGGGAATGTCCGAGTTTCGTGTTTTGCTTTTTTAGATGTTAATGGGACTATTGTTAGTGTCTGGCTTTTCTTTCGATTATCAGCATCTAAAACTATCGCATAGTGTGGCATCCCAAATTCATATCCGACTCTATGTCCTAAGTCAACAAATATAATTTGTCCTTGCTTGTAACTAGGCAAGAAAGCAGGATTAAATATTTCTTTGGTAATGTGATAATTTATATATGTTGCTAGCCATTTTACGAATGATTGCGCATACATTTGGTCTTTCTTATATAACTCAGAAATGAATTTCAGAAAGTTCTTTGCAGTTTTTCTATATAGCTGCTTAAATTCATCAAGTGATAGAAGTTCCATTTAATCACGCCCTGTCTATAAAATCACATTGTAAATAACAACTTTGCCAAATATATTGACCTGTTCACTATTTTTAATATCTATTAAGTAATATCGTAATGCTCGGACACTAACTCGTCACAGAACAATAGTTCGTATTAAATAACATGATAATAAAAGTTTATATGATCTAAATCTTCTTTTAATTGCTGATTGTGAAGTATACGTTCGATTATATCAGCCTGTAATTCTGTGTAAAAATCGTCGTTATTAATATGCTGTAGTTCGTGCAATACCCCTTTTATTTGTTTTTGCTTTGATTTATTAGAATTAACCAATATTGTATATGTTCCATCATCATTAGCATGTACAACCGCTGTTTGAGAGGGGCGTAATGCGGTGTAGATGAGGTTTATATTCATAAATTATCAAATCCTTAATGGTAAAAAAATAAGAGCTATAGCGTTATACTATAGCTCTTATGGACATGTGAATAGGTAGGGTGACCTTCCTATATCTCCTAATTGGGAATAATCCCGCCGGTGACGGCTACCCGTTCCGTCCTCTGATTCACAATGTATATTGTAACTATAGTATATACTTCTATTTATTGATTTGTATAGATGGCTTTGGTGTATCTTTTGGCAAAACGTAGTCTGTAAAAACAAGTTTTACTCATTGCCTTTTAACCTATTAATTAAATCTACTACATAATCTATATCATCTTTTGTCATATCCTCGGCAGCGTCGAATAACAAACGCATGTCGGGGTTATTTTTTAGTTTGTTCGCATATTCTGCTACCTCTGGGTCTGTGTAGTAACCTTCGTTAGGGGCTTCTTCTAAAAAATAACTTTTGCCAACGTGAAAATGGTCAGCTAGTTTTTGTATAACTCCCATTCTAGGCATAGCTTTTTCTAATAGCCATTTACCTACCGTTGATTCACTAACTTCTAATATTTTTGAAAGTTCTACTTGGTTAATGTTATTCTCTGCCATTATTTGTGCGAGTCTTTGGCTGAATAGCTTTCTCATTTCTTCTGTTGATAACGGCATAATCTTTCTCCTTAATTATAAAAGTTAACTTTGTACTTATATATTAGAATAAAATTCTAATAAAAGCAATGTTTTTATTAGAAGAATAGAAATAAATTCTTGACACTAGAATTTATTTCTAGTAAAATGAATTCAGAAAGTGAGGTGATAGAAATTGCAAATACAAATTTCGTTAAAAGCCGCACGAGTTAATGCAGAGCTTACATTAATTGAGGCGGCTAAAATTATTGGGATTGGGAAAGATAGATTGTTAAAATGGGAGAAAAACCCTGCTTTAGTTAATCCAATCTATCAAAAAAAGATTTCTGATGCATATAAAATTCCAATTGATTTAATTTTTTTTGGAATTTAACTAGAATTAAATTCTAGTGTTTTTAAAAGTTACGAAACAATAGATGAAAGGAGGAAGGATATGAAAGGCAATAAAAAAGAGCCTTGCGCTAACAAGGCTCTTTCAAGTGAAGATTGGTATACAGGATTAACATTTACAACATTATTTTGGTTTTGCTATTTGGAAGGTATGATGCTAGGTGCGATTGTGAGTATGGTTGGATTAATTTGTGGGAAATGTAATATTCTTCAACGTCCTATTTTGTGGATACCGAACCCGCTAAGGTGGCTAATGTTACGAAAACAAAAATAAGTTGTTTAACTGTAATTGTAAAACCATGAATTTCAATAACCGTATTCATAAGCATAGCGAAGTCAGTTAAATCGGGGTTGGTTGTTACATATGGCTCATCTAGTGGAGCAGTTTGTATGACGTCTTCTAGATCCTCTTTGGGTAACTTTTCTAAAGCCTTCTTTATGGATTTAACTTCTTCAGAAAGTATGCTCTTTCTAATTTGTGCATTCATAGAGATATAAGATTTTTCATAAGTATTCATGAAGTCTTGAAATTCCTGTTGAAATGAATGCATTGGCTCTAGTTGGAGTGCGATACTTTGTGATACATGTATTTGGTTTTGCATAAAGGGGGTCATTGCCGATTGCATAGCGGTTGATATGTCTGAATTTATTATTGACGACATTGCTGTATTAATTAGTGGTAGATGAAATTGTATTTGGTGTAATTTCGATAATTCTCGCATTTGTTTGAATGGGTCTGGGATATAAAAATTTTCTTTATCGTTCATTATAATTACCTCCTTTCTATAACTATTATAGCAAAATGAGGTTGGTCATTTAGGAGCTGATGCGTATGGAAATAAAAAAAGAGATAAACCGAAGTTTATCTCTTTTAAAGTAATGCTCTTACTTGTTAATTTAAGGAGGTTTATCGTGGATTATTATACTTATGTTTTATTAACGCTCGCATTTTTAATATCAACATTTATTAACGTTACTGTAGCCGGTTTCTTAACAATAAAAATGTTTGAGTTTGTAGAAAAGAAAATTTTTGAATTAGATACAGACAGACTTAAAGGCATCACCAAATGGCGTGATTGAGTACATTCCTTTCTTAACTATTACTTTAGAATACTGTTCTGGGTTGTTTTGAACCAAAGAAATTCCTTGTTTAAATTCAATTAGGTTTTCATAAGGTAAATAACAACTTTCATTAGAAATAGACATGACATGGTCTATTTTGGCTAATCCCAATCGATTAAGATTATTAATTGCTATAGAAGTATCAATATCTATTAACTGTGGAATTGTAGGGATGAGAATTAAATCTTGTTTTGTTAGCAAAGAATATGTTGCGTCGGTTTTATCATGTAAACGAATTTCGCCTAGTGGGCCATTTTTAGGAAGAATAGATAATAATAAGGCGTCATGAGGCGAGAGTTGTTTAATAATTTCGACAAAAGAACGATGGATAATTGTTTTTTTTCGTGAATCCATATCAGCAGTTATTAGTCTAGCAAACATTTCCCTAATAGATTCTTCCTCGATATAGAATTTAGACGCCTCTAAAGCTGGTCCAATAATACTTAAGGTCGGTTCACTTTTATATTCATCAGGAATATCGGTATAATGCTTTTCTACTGATTGTTTGAATTCTAAAAAATCTTGTTCATGCTTAATAATCTTTTTCTTAGCCCATAAATTAACTGGTGCTAAAAAAGCATTCCAAATATTAGATAGTGTTTCGCCAGCAGCATTAGCAACAGGAGTTAATGCTTTGTTTGCTGGTTCTGGCAAATTAAGATTGATGTTTAAATCCATAGTAGTCACCTCCTTTCTATATCCATTATAGCAAACGAGGATGTTAGGGAAGTAATACTAATAAACAGATAAAGGAGGTGGAAAAATGAATGAAGTGATGACTGTAAAAGAGGCTTCGAAGCTGTCGGGGCTAACAGAGCAAGCCATTAGATGTGGTTTAAAAGCAGGTAAATTGCCGTTTGGATTTGCTTTTAAATCAGATAATTCTAAATGTTGGTCATACAAAATTATGAAGAAGCGATTTAAGTTGTGGTTAGAGGGGAAGTTGTAAATAATATGAGCAATCTTAGATTTTATAGGCGTGCTGCAGGATTCTTCAAAGGTGAAATGGCTGCGGAACTTCGTATACCTACAGCTATGTATGATTTGATGGAACGAGGCAAGTTATCTATTCCTGCAGAAGACCAAGTAGTTATTACAGGTCTTATATCTGAACGCTTGGGGGAATTTATCGATCCAACTGAAATTTTTTAGGAGGGAAATTATGGTGTTAAAAATAATAGCATTCCTATTGATGATAGGAACAATGGGAGCACTTGAAATAGATAGAATTGAAATGATGCAGGCCATTATCCAATTCATACTAGCTGGTGCGGTATTTATTATTTCAGAACAGGCAGATAGAATTAAAAGTTTAAAAAGGAGATTAGGCCATGACTGAACAGGAAGTATTGTACAACGCTTACCGTGATAGCGGTCAGATTTCCAACGAAGAAGTGGAAAATATGTTAGGTTGGTCGAACGATAAAGTAAGAAATATTAAGGCGAAGCTAAAGCGTAACGGCTTTATCGATTACGACTACGGCAAACCCGTAACAATCCTTAAGGCGTATCGTGAATATGTAGAGCGTCCGGAAACTTTCAAAGCGTCCATCTACAGAGAAATGTTAGAAGTCTACATGGAAGATTTCCGTAGCCAAGATACGTTCAAGGATCGCTTACAGGTGGGTCAAGAAATCCGTATGATATTAAAGGCTATCTAGCTATTTGAGAGGAGGTGAGGCCATTGCGAGACTGTACAACGTGCCAAAATAAAGATTACTGCATTCCTGATGAATGCTTAGGCACAAAAAAAATGCCCTCACGCACGGCAATGCGTAAAGGGCACATAGAAAAATATCCATTTAAAGTATATCACATCGTTAAACCGAAAGGAAATAAAACAATGATCGAGTTAAAAATCACAGTAGATAAAGCCGTTGAATTAGAACAAGAGGTGAAAGACCTATATCAATCCATCGTAGGCGCACCGGTTAAAGACGTAGAACCAGCGAACTGGACAACTTGCGATGTTAAGCCCGATAAGAAGGACGCTCCAAAAGTAGAAGCTCCTGCTCCTAAAGTTGAACCTGTTAAAGAAGAAGCACCTGCTCATAAGGAAGAAGCAGCAGCAACACCTACAGTGGAACCAGCAAAAGCTGGAGAACCTAAAGTGGAAGCACCAAGCCTTGAAGCAACTCGTGAAGCAGTGAAAGACGTAATGGCAAAAGCCGCTGATAAAACGAAAGCAAAAGGCGAATTCAAAGCCTTTTTAGATAGCATCGGAGCGGAAAAGGTAACATCTGCTACCGATGAACAACGCATTCAAATTATGGAATGGGTGAATAGTCGTGGCTAAGAAACACGCCTTACTAGGTGCATCAAGTAGCGCCAGGTGGCTAGTGTGTACCCCTTCAGCAAGGCTAGAAGCGATGTTCCCTGATGAACAATCACCGTATGCTGCGGAAGGAACTGTAGCTCACGGCCTGGCAGAAGCAACCCTCCGGCATAAGCTAGAAGGCAAAAAAGCCCCTAAGCTAGATGACTACTCTACTGAAATGATAGAAGCCGTTAACCGATATGTTGACATCTGCGAAGAAAAGGTGAACGAGGCTTGTGCCCGTTCATCTGATGCGGAAGCCATGATTGAAGCAAGGCTCGACTTTTCTAGGTGGGTACCGGAGGGCTTCGGTACCGGCGATATGGTAATCGTAGCAGACGGCATCCTGGAAGTAATCGACCTGAAGTATGGTAAGGGCGTTCCAGTGAGTGCCATTGAAAATACACAAATGCGACTCTACGCATTAGGTGCTTACGACGTTAACGAGTTCCTGTATGACGTTAAATCGGTCCGTATGACCATCGTTCAGCCTAGACTGGACAGCGTATCTACCGATGAAATGGCACTTGAGGAACTGCTTGATTGGGGCGAAGAAATAAAACCAATCGCGCAACGTGCTTGGGAAGGTATCGGCGAATGTACGCCTTGTGATTACTGTAATTTCTGTAAAGCTCGGCACACCTGTCGAGCATTAGCAGATACTTGCCTTGCTACATTCTACAAGAATGGCGGTAAGCTCAATCAATTACTCACTGACCAAGAAGTGTCCGACATCCTAGCGATGAAAGATTTAATCACGAAATGGATTAAGGGCGTTTACGACTTTGCATACGAGAAAGCATTATCCGGTGAAAAGCAATGGCCGGGCTTCAAATTAGTGGAGGGTACATCAAGACGTACTATCACGGATCCTGAGGCGGCAGCTAAAACGTTACTCGATAATGGCTATAGGGAAGAAGACATCTTCAAGCCTCGAGAACTCGAAGGTATCACTAACTTGCAAAAGGTACTCGGTAAAAAGGGCGTTGCCGAATACTTAGAAGCATATATTGATAAACCGGAAGGCAAGCCTACGTTAGTCCCTGAGTCGGATAAACGACCAGCGATTAATACCGTGGAAACAATGGCAAATGAATTCGAGGATGAGGTGTGATATGCGCGTTGTAACCGTAAAAGCAATTGCCAAAGAGCTTCGTGAGCGAGGGCACTACCTCGACGAGCTCTACCAAATCACTATTGCATATGCCACTAGCTTACACGTTCGATACTGTGCAGTTGACGCTAAATGCAAGGCGATAGAACGCTACTACCAAGAAGAATTAGACACAGACAAATATTCTTGGGAAGAAGATGACGAATGGACTGCTTTAGATGATGAGCGGTCCGATATCGAAGATGAATTAGATAATTTATTTAATACAGTAATAGGGTTCGAATATGATTGTAACCCATTTAAGAAATAAGGAGACCGTAACAATGGCTAAATTAACAACTGGTATCGTAAGACTTTCCTATGCAAACATCGCTCAACCTCGTAAAAACGACGACGGCAAAGCAAAATATAGTTCCCAAATCATTATTGATAAAACAGATAAGAAGACTATCAAGGCTTTTGAAAAAGCAATCGAAGAACTTAAGGCTGATCCAAAAGCAGTAGCTAAGGTAGAGGGTAAAGCTGCTTACTTGAAACTCAACTTACGCGACGGTGATACTGATGAAGCAGTAGCAGACCAACCTGAAACATATGCTGGCAAGTTCTTCATCAATGCGAATAGTGATAAACAACCTATCGTATTCACTCGTGACAAAATCAAGATGGATCAATTCGACATTGAAGAAGAAATTTACTCAGGCGTGTATGCGCAGGTAGCACTTTCTGTATTCGCTTACAACTTCAACGGTAAGAAAGGCGTAGGCTTTGGTCTAAATGGTGTCCGTAAAGTTAAAGATGGTGACCGCCTTGGTGGTGTTCACGTATCTGCTGATGACTTTGGCGACGACGATTTAGGCGATATGGACGATGACGATTTAATCTAAGGAGGCAATTATGGAGCTCAGTATTGATGTGGAAACGTACAGCGACTGTCCGATTAAGTTCGGTACACAGCGATACGTTGATGATGAGACATTTGAAATACTGCTCTTTGCCTATAGCTTTGATGATGAACCAGTCGAAGTAATTGATATGACAAAGAATCCACTACACGAAAGGGTGGTGGACGCTTTGTATAATAAGGAAATTACAAAGACCGCATTCAACGCAGGATTCGAAATGCTTTGTCTAAAAAAGTACTTCCCTGATGTGGATTACACGAACTGGGAATGTACCTCTGTACTAGCGTTATACTGCAGTTTACCTGCAAGCCTTGATAATGTGTCTAAGGCTTTACGATTAGGTGAAGCCAAAGACTCAAGAGGTAAACGGTTAATCCAATTTTTCTCTGTACCACGAAAACCAACTAAGACGAATCCTAAGACACGAAATATGCCTGAGGATGCGCCTGATAAATGGGCGGAGTACATTGAGTACAACCGTCAGGACGTAGTGGTTGAGAAGGCGATTCGTAAACGCCTGCTTTCGTTGAAGCCGCCTGCCATTGAACATGAGTACTGGCTACTCGACCAAGATATCAACTGGCGAGGCGTGAAAGTAGATATGGAACTCGTCGATGCGGCGCTTGCCTGCAACGACGAAATTGTAGAAGAAGCTACCGAGTCATCTAAACTATTAACAGGATTAGAGAATCCTAATAGTACTATGCAACTTAAGGAGTGGCTAACTGCAAGACTAGGATATGATATAGAAACAATGCGAAAAGACGATGTATCAAACCTCTTGGCACAGGATATCCCTTCTGATGTTCGCAAGGTACTACAAAATAGACAGGTACTCGGTAACTCCTCTATTAAAAAATACTTGGCCATGAAAAATGCCGTATGTTCAGATGGTCGCATCCATGGCATGCTTCAGTTTTATGGGGCGATGCGTAGTGGACGATGGGCAGGTCGTGTAGTACAACTACAGAACCTCCCTCGTAACTACTTAGAAGATTTAGACACGGCCAGGGAAGTTCTAAAAAGTAGAGATGTAGAAATGCTAGACCTACTATACGGAAATCCTGGTGATGTGATTAAGCAACTCATTCGTACGGCTCTTGTAGCAGAGGACGGGCACCGATTTATTGTAGCTGACTTTAGTGCTATTGAAGCCCGTGTTATCGCATGGCTAGCTCACGAGCAGTGGCGCCAGGATGTATTCGCTCAAGGCGGAGATATCTATTGCGCTTCAGCATCAAGCATGTTCCACGTACCGGTCGAAAAGCACGGTGTAAATGGCCACTTACGGCAAAAAGGCAAAGTAGCGGAACTGGCACTCGGGTATGGTGGCGGTGTAGGAGCTATGAAAGCGATGGATACTAAAGGAGAAATTCCAGAAAGCGAACTCCCTGGAATCATCGAAGCATGGCGACGAGCCAGCCCACGAATTACGAGATTTTGGAAAGATGCAGATAGCGCAGCCAAAAAAGTTGTTAAGACTGGCGAACCTGTACGAATTAGGCAAGGCAACATTAAATTCTTTAAATCAAAAGGGTTTATGTTTATCGAGTTACCGTCCGGGCGTAGACTTGCCTATGCAAGACCTCGATTAGGGCTTAACCGGTTCGGTAGTGAATCGATTGAATATGATGGAATGGATCAGGTTAAGAATACATGGGGCAGAGTTGAAACCTACGGCGGAAAGCTCGTCGAAAACATTGTACAAGCTGTTGCAAGAGATTGCTTAGCTGCAGCGATGTTACGGCTTTCTAAAGCGGGTTACAAAATTGTAGCCCATATTCACGACGAAGTGGTTATCGAAGCACCTATAGGCGAAGGCAGTTTAGATGAAGTAATCGATATTATGTGTAAGCCCGAGTCCTGGAACGAGGGCCTTATATTAAATGCAGCAGGGTTTGAGAACCCTTACTATATGAAGGATTAGGAGGATAATTCTTATGAAACTTACAAAAAACCAAATTCAACAACAACGCGAAGCTATCGACGGCTTATATGAACTCGTAAAAGAAGCTCCTGCAAGCGAACGCAAAGACTCCGCTATGGCGTATTGCGAAGGCTGTATCGCCGCTTGCGATTTAGGTCTTAAAGTATTAAACGGTAAGAAAACAGAAGATACACCTAAGGCGGATAAAAACCCAACAGTAGAAGAACAGGCTACTGCTGAAGAAAAGCCAAAACGTAAACGCGTGGCTAAGAAAAAAGACGAACCTGTAGAAGAAAAGTTACCGGTTGATGAAACCCCAGTAGTTGATGAAACTCCTGAAGAAGACGATTTAGACGATTTGTTATAGATGAAAGGATAGCGCCTTATGAGGGTATTATTTAGTTTATCAGTTGGCAAGCTGTATGACCTAGTACGGCGCAAGCAAGTGAATTCTTGGTCACCTGCTGTACATTACCACGTGGATTGCGGGCAATCGTTTGCCTGCTTGTGGCCCTCAGTATCTTCCGGTATGGGTAGAATAGTAGACCCTTATATATCAAATGAGTTCTATTGCCCACAATGTGGAGAACTCATTAGTACGAGAGGTGCCGAATGTGATTGTGTAGCTGATGCTTCCGGTACCGCCCATGTTCCACTAGATATAGAACTATCGGTCATTGATCGGGGGAAAATCCTCGATGTTAAATTCAACTATCACACAGTATATGTTGATAACGATACACAATCTATCTACCCTGGGCACAAACCACATCTCGTCGATATATTGCGCTTCGATTTCAAGCAAGGAAAAGTGTTCTTAGTTCAAAAGAAGCGCACTCGCGCCGATATAATATCAGAAATTGAGCCTAATATATCGGTGTTTTACTCAAAATCATTGCCCCTATACTGGCTAGTAGCAACTCCAAATTGCCGGTTATCGCAATATAAAAAGGAGCTGCAGACTTTTGCTAAAGTGCTAAAACAAGCTTACTTCGCTAAGTTATCAAAACGAGTTGGGTATCAAGTTAAACCAATCAGACAAGGGGTACTACTATCGTCCAAATACGGCGCGCTCGATAACTTACTCCATAATCTAGTATGGAAGATGTACGCGCCGGATGCGCCTGCGTTAAATGACACTCTAGTTAGAGACCATGACGCCTACTTCAGACCTTTCGGGGCTAATTTAACAAGTACTTCTGCTATTACTGAGTTAACCAGTACCGGCGTACCGTTTATCAAAGCTCTTATTCAGCTTTATAAAGTACCGGATAAGCGCTGGGTTAGAAAATTACTAACTATCCGTCCTTTCTTCTATATCAAAGTGATCCAAACTGCTAGCAAGGTATTCAAAAGCATGGATTATCAGAAAGCATTTACAGACCTTGTGGCAGAGGAAGGCGGTAAAACTGGGTATATCCAATCCTGGCCAATATGGAATGATGGACAAGCTTTGCTTATTGTTACTGATTTTCTTAAGCTTATGCGTCACCAATACGGTGAACGCCGAGTCCTATTATTCTTAAAAAACGCTGACTCCTACTCGGAAGTAAAAGATACTGCGGATATGTATAATCGGTTATCAAGAGCTAGGAAGAAGGAGATTTGGGCTAGACGTATCCAAATTAAGGATCTGCATGACGAAATTGTGTGTATATCCAAATTTGAAAAAGCAGAAAATGTTCCAGTACAACGCAGCATGCTACATAAAAAATTAATAGACTCCGTTGGTGGTCTAGATTTTACTGTGGTTAAAACAACACACGACATAATTCGACTAGGCGTTCAACTCAATAACTGCGTAGGTACCTATGTAGAAAAAGTTAAAGAGCAAAAATGTGCTATTGTTGGCGTGTTTGAAAACAGTCGTCCAGTAGCGTGTATTGAGGTAAATCCTACGGATACCTCTGAAGCCTTTACAGTAATACACCAGGCTAAGCTTAAAAATAACAGGGGTGTACGCGATAATCACAACATTAATTATGCTGTATGCCAATGGGTTAAAAAGCATAAATTACAAGTACCTAAATATTTAGGGGATATTCATTTTGCGAAGGGAGGAGCGATGTAACATGGATACAAATATCATAATAGCTACGGGCAAAAGTCGCTCCGCCCGTAGCTGGAAATCGCAAAAAATGACTTGGAGTGCTTTGGCTAATAAATTGGCTGAGCCTATTGTAACCAATGAAACGGCTGCTGAATACGCCAAGATGTCTAAAGCTGATCAAGGCCAAAAGAAAGATGTCGGCGGTTTTGTAGGCGGTTATATCCCTAAAAATGGTAGACGTGTAAGAGGCGCTGTGATAGAGCGGTACTTGATTACTCTTGATGCGGATAATCCTAGTGAGGACTTCCTATTAGACCTCGACATGGAACTAGGCGGAATGGAATACGTGCTATACAGTACGCACAGCCACACCCCTGATAATCCTCGATACCGCATCATCATTCCCACCGATAGAGCGATGTCTCCCGATGAGTACCAAGCCGTATCAAGACGAATTGCCGATGATATTGGTATTGAATCTTTCGATTCCTCTACGCACCAGGCTGAGCGCCTTATGTACTGGCCTAGCCATCCTAAAGACGTCGAATACGTATATCAGCATAGTGAAGGCTCACTTGTTTCAGTAGATACCTATTTGAGTACTTACAGAGACTGGCGTGATACGAGCCTTTGGCCAACATCGGAAAAGGAATCACAAATTCGCCTTGATGCGGCCAAGAAGCAGGGTAACCCTTTAGAGAAAAAAGGCCTTATTGGTGCTTTTTGTCGGAGTTACAGTATCACGGAAGCGATAGAAAAGTTCCTTCCCGGAGTGTATGAGCCGACACAAGTTGAGGGCAGATACACATATACGGAAGGTAGCTCAGTAGGTGGTTTAGTAATTTATGATAACGATACCTTCGCTTACTCCAACCATGCAACTGACCCTATCAGCGGTAAGCTCGTTAATGCGTTTGACCTTGTCCGCATTCACTTATTCGGCCCCGAAGATATTGGTGAGGACCCTGCGACTGCAGTTACTAAATTACCAAGTTACAAAGACATGATAGACTTTGTAAACGAAGACGGCGCAGCACCAATCCTGCTCGACAAGGAACGTATGGCAGATATGGAGTTCGAAGATATCACGGACGATGAAGAAGGCCTGCGGGCAAAACTTAAACGTGACCGTAAAGGTAATCCTGAGTCTGACGTATTTAACTGTTTGCTGGTTCTTAAACAAGACCCTGCCTTAAGAGGACGTATATGTCTTGACGAATTTGCGCACCGGTTAGTTGTAACTGACGACCTGCCGTGGCGAGGTAAGGATGCGACCCCTTACTGGACGGATACCGATGATGCGTGTCTTCGTAACTACTTCGCCACAAAATACCTTATAAAGGGTAAAGGCATCATCGATGATGCGCTCCAGGAGGTAACGCAAGATAATAAATTCCATCCTGTACGGGAGTACTTAACCGGTTTAACTTGGGATGGTGAATGTAGAGTTGATACTCTCTTCATCGATTATATCGGTGCTGAAGACACCGATTACATTAGGGCTGTTACTCGTAAATGGATGTGTGGTGCCGTTGCTAGGGTAATGACGCCTGGTGTGAAGTTCGATACGGCTATTGTATTATACGGTGCGCAAGGTTTAGGTAAATCGTTAATCCTAGAGCGGTTAGGCCGTAAATGGTTTAACAACTCACTCGTTGACATCAAAACCAAAGACGCCCTAGAACAAATTCAAGGCTCTTGGATAGTCGAACTCGCCGAACTTGCACCGACCTACAAGAACGATAATGAAATCGTTAAGGCCTTTATCAGCCGTACCTCTGACCGGTTCAGGTCACCCTACGGCAAGCGCACTGAAGATTATCCCCGCCAATGCGTATTTGCGGGGTCTACTAATACGTTATTATTTTTGAAGGACCGTACTGGTAACAGACGATTTTGGCCAATCACAGGTAATGCAGACAGCAAAAGTAAAAATTCGTGGGCTATTACAGACGAGGAAGTGGATCAGCTATGGGCGGAAGCTTTTTATTATTGGTCTGAAGGAGAGCCACTAGATTTAGATGATGAGTTAAAAAAAGAAGCCATTAGGGCGCAATTATCGCATACAGAAGGCGGCGAACTCGTAGGCCTTGTTGAAGAGTACCTCGAAATGCTACTTCCTGAAGATTGGGAGTCTAAAGACATCTACGATCGCAGGGAGTATATTCGGAATTATGGCGATGACGATCATTGTGGTTCAGTGCAGCGGGAGCGGGTGTGTGCCCTCGAGATATGGTGTGAAGTGATGGAGGGGGACAGGAAGAACCTGCAGAACGCAAAGGCACGAGAAATCATTGACATTTTGCAATCTATTAAAGGGTGGAGCCCTTATTCAAAGAGCGTTGGGAAGATGCGTTTTGGGAAAATGTACGGTGTGCAAAGAGCGTTTGTTAGGGATGCGAACACTCTCCAAAATAAGGCTAAAACGATAGCTAAAAATCGTAAATAATCGTGTTGCCGATTTTTGTTGCCGATTAGCTAATTTTTATATATTGATGTTTATCGAAATAATTTTTATGCAACTATATACATCGATATATTTTGATATGGCGAAAATAATCGGCAACGGCAACACGTGTGGCAACAAAATCGGAAACACGAAAAAGATAGATACTATCTGTTTTAAATAATATTTGTTGCCGATGTTTCCTATTATTTACTATTAATTAAAAATAATAAATATATGAATAAGTGATTGTATACGTATACACGTAAAAAACGCAAATACGCGTATATATATATATGAGACAAAAAAACACAACATCGGCAACACAACCCCGATGAAGCCAGATAACATGTGGGCTGAAGCCTGTTGCCGATTATTTATTGAGAACGAGGTGAGAATAATAGAAAAGGATATCGAACGTTGGTTAGGAAATCAACTCAAAAAACGAGGGTGCATATATATGAAATTCGTGTCACCTGGAAATGATGGTGTACCGGACCGGATTGTAGTACTCCCTGGTGGAGGTGTTATCTTCATTGAGTTAAAAGCCACAACGGGCAAGTTAATGGCTAATCAACGAGTTCAGATTTCACGACTGCGTAAACAGGGTGCTTTGGTATTTGTCTTAACTGGAAAGCGGGACGCCGAGCTGTTTGTATATGACATAGAAAGGGTAATTCATGGACTTCCATCCGCACGAGTATCAAAGCATTGCAATACAACGGATCATTGATAATACCCATTACGGATTGTTACTGGATATGGGGCTCGGTAAGACAATATCTACACTTATTGCGATTGAACGGCTTATGTATGATTACTTTGACATAAAAAAAGTATTACTCATCGCACCTAAGAAGGTAGCAGAATCTACATGGGCCCAAGAAACGCAAAAATGGAGCGCTACAAGACATTTAACCGTGGCTAAGGTGTTAGGTTCCGAGAAGGAACGTATACAGGCCTTAGAGAGTGAATCTGACGTTTATGTGATAAATCGTGAAAACGTACAGTGGTTATATGACTATTATTTCGGAAAACCGAAAAAGAGGTTCCCTTTCGATATGTTGGTGATCGATGAAAGTTCTTCTTTTAAGAATCCACAGGCTAAACGATTTAAGGCTATGCGTAAAATGAGACCTCTTTTTAAACGCATTGTTATCTTAACTGGCACACCAGCACCAAATACCTTAATGGATATTTGGGCTCAAATGTATCTCTTAGATGGAGGTGAACGTTTAGGTAGGACGCTTACCGAGTTCCGATGCCGCTACTTTACACCGGATAAAACAAACGGTCACGTAGTATACAGCTACAGGCTATTGCCAAATGCGGATACTGCGATATTTGGTAAGATGCAAGATATCTGTATGAGCTTAAAAGCTAAAGACTATTTAAGTTTTCCTGAACGTAGCGAAAATGTAATCACGGTAGAAATGAGCCCGAAAGAATGGGAACTCTATAAACAGATGGAACGTGAGCACGTGCTTAGTTTAGTCGATGATGACGATGTGAGTGCACTTAATGCAGCAGCACTCGCCGGTAAATTGTTACAACTGGCAAATGGATCCATCTATAACGATGATGGTGAAATCGTAGTCGTCCATAATGAGAAGATTGAACGATTGAAAGAATTGGTAGAAACGAATGAAGGAAAACCGATGTTAGTATTCTATAATTTCAAACATGACCTTCAATCTATTAAAGAAGCGTTCCCGAAAGCCGTCGAATTAAAGACCGACGATGATGTAGCTGAGTGGAACAAGGGCAAGATACAAATGTTACTTGCCCACCCCGCATCAGCAGGATACGGACTGAATCTACAGGCCGGTGGCAATATCATCGTGTGGTACGGATTGACGTGGAGTCTTGAACAATATCAGCAAGCGAATGCTAGACTGCACAGACAGGGGCAGACGGAACCGGTGATTATCCACCACCTAGTAACAAAAGGCACGATGGACGAACAAGTCATGAAAGCATTAGAACGTAAAGAAGCAGGGCAAGATGCCCTCTTAGAAGCTATTAAGTATCGTAAAGAATTGTATAAGGAGTGAGATTATGCAAAAGAAATGTCAGAGTTGTGGTAAGACGTTTACTGCTGGGCAAGGAAATTATAAATACTGTGAATCCTGTAAGGCTAAAATGACACCACCTGCGCCTAAGCAGGGGGTATCTATTACAAAAAATGCAATAGTTGGCCAAAGTGTCGGAGTTATAGCTGATAGGGTCGAGGCGGCAATTACTTCTAAAATGGAAACGGTTGATATGGTTAACCATCCGCCACACTATAAGCTGGCAAACGGAATGGAAAGCATTGATGTAATTCGGGCCATTCTATCTCCCGAGGAATATAAAGGATGGTGCAAGGGTAACGCACTAAAGTATCAATTCCGTGCGGGTAAAAAAGATCCTGCTAAGGAGTCGGAAGACTATAGAAAAGCAGAATTTTTCTTGAGAGAGCTTAGTAATGGAGGCGAAGCATTCTAACAAATATGATAGAGAGCGATAGTTAGTGGATGAGGAATAGAGGAGTGATATATCGACCGTGCCGGATTTAAAGACCCGAGTAAAGAGGTCGAGGACTTACAGAAGGCTATACAGTATATCAAATTTGAAATCGAGTGGTTAACTAAGGAGAATACTCATGAATGTTAAACAATTATTCGGGTTAAAAAAAACGGTCAGTATGTATTAATATCGTATGTGAGTTTAATCGTGATACCGATAGCGCCGAAGTAGAAAGCGAAGTTGACGGCACTAACGTATGTTTGCAAGATTGTATGTTTGCCTTAGCTAGAGGTGTAAATCAAATAGCTAATAAAATTTCAGAGCGAACTAACATGCCAGAACGCACTGTTAGGCGTATGATCATTAAATTTATAGAAGCGGAGTACGAAGATGAGTAAAATTGATTGGACTTGTGCCTTTGTATGGCTAGTGGGCATTCCGTTAATGGGGGCTATCTTCTATGTAGGGATATTTAAGATTTTAAAGTGGATGATAGGAGTGTAAACAGATGAAACTAAATAATGATTTAAAAAGCTATATTGCAGATGTATGTGGATATATCGATTCTTTATTTTCAATACTATTAATAGTTTATTTAATAAAAGCTGCATTTTATGGATTTACAGATAATGATTGGATAGCATTATGGGTAGTAATAGTAGGAGTAGTATTTTGGCCTACTAAAAAATATGTTGAAAAATGGTTAGATGTAGAGAGGGATATATTTGATTAGCGGGGGAAATTCGCGGAAATAAAAAGGAGTGATATATTGACCGCAAAAGAGTATTTATATAAAGTCTTAGATGCAAATTTGGAGCTCAAAAGTAAAGAAGACGAACTAGAAACTTATCGACAGAATTGTTACTCTATTTCGGCTATTGATTATAGTAAAGATAGAGTGACTGGTGGTGCGTCAACGGATACATCTGATAAAATCGCTAAGCTTTTACAGTTAATTCAAGACGTTGACCAGCAATGGGCGGAACTTATTCAATTACGAGCTGAGGCCAATCGGTTGATTAACAATGTAGCGGAATCCAATTTGCGAGTGCTACTTATCCAACGGTATGTATTGGGGAAACCTTGGCAAGAGGTTGGTGAGTTTATGAATGTATCTGAAATTCATGCACGAGGTTACTTAAATGGATTGGCAATTCAGCAATTTGGAAAAGTTAATACAGATTAATACATGAGGTTTATGATATAGTGTACGTGTAGAAACTACGCAATAGTTCCTATTAACCTCTTAAAGCATAAAATACTAATCGCAGAAAAGGCACTCGCTTTGAGTGTCTTTTTTGCTGTTGAAAATTTATAAATATATTGTTGTTCTAATTAGAAAGGCGTATAATAAAAAGACAAAATATATTTATTTAAAATCTGAGACACTAGAATTGGGTGGTGAGCGTAACTATGGAAGCACTAAAGGTTGCAAAATACATTATTACAGAGTCAATGAGGATGGATAAACCTGTTAGTAATCTTAAGTTACAAAAACTTTTGTATTTCGTTCAAGGAGTAACTTTAATAATGACAGGGAAACCAGCATTTGATGATTCCTTGGAAGCATGGAAATATGGACCTGTAGTTCCTAGTGTATATTATAATTTTTCTTCTTATGGTTCAGATCCAATTTTAATGGAGTACATGTCTGATGTGGATTTAGATTCAATTCGAGATCACATAGACTATGTTATTGATACATTTAAAGATACGTCAGCAATATCTTTAGTTAATGAAACCCATAGGAAAGGTTCACCATGGTATTATGCGTACAATCAAGGAGATGGATTTATTAGTAATGATAAAATAAAAGATTATTTCAGTACTGAATATTTGCGGAGGGATGATGCATAACTATAGTAACCTTGATTTTTCTAAGATTCCCGAAGGTAATGAGCAAAGTTATGGTGAAAATAACAAAGAAATAGTTAAATTTATTGAACGATTAATGATTCCTACTGATGAATTTAAAAATAAGTTGGAAGAATGTCTTAGGGAGGTGGCTGATTCTTATCAGAATAATGACCGTCACTCTTATGCAAATATCTTCAATGCCATTATCCGACTTGCAGTTGAGGATAATTCGATTATTACAAAAGATGGCAGTAAATTATCTAATTTAATTGTTAATTTAGACACATTACATGATTATTTTCATGAACGTATTAAATGTGATAGCCAAGATGATAATAATATTAACTTTCTTAAGTCATTTAAAAAACAGTTTTTTAAACTTGAAGACCATATTCGTTTGGAATATGCACGAATTGCATTTTGGGCTCAATATCAAGAAAACGTAAAAACTCAATATAATATGCTTGAAACCAAAATAAGTAAATCTAATAATGATGCCGATAAAATAAACGTGTCACTTCAAGCGGCTAAGACGGAGATTGATTCTTTACGAGGAGGGCAAATAGCAGTTCTTGGTATTTTTATGACGATTCTTCTTACTGTTGTAGCGCAGGTTAATTATAGTGGACATTTAATTGCTATAGCTAAAGAGATAGAGGTAGGAAAAGTTTTATTATTACTATCATTGTTATTTATTTCTGTAGTTAATACGATAGCTTTTTTACTTTACATTGTTAGTAGATTAATTCATAAAAATATTTTAATGTCATGTGATGAAAATGAAAGCTGTTCTTCCTGTAAAAAATGTAATTTTATATCAAAATTACAAAAGAGAATGCCATATGTTTTTTGGACTAATGTACTAGCGTTTATTTCTGTATTTTTAATATGGTTAATATTTTATGCTGAATTAAATAGTTTTATTGCTAGCTTTAGCGTAAAGCACTCACAATAGTGGGTGCTTTTTCTATGCATATAAACTTGATAGAGTGGTTAAAAATTTAATATAAGGCGTAGTCATAACGGCTGCGTCTTTTTTGTTACCCGAAAAGAGGTGGTGTGATTGACAGATGTATATTGTGAAAAACGGATTTGTTTGAATAACGTCCGAGGATGGTGTAAGGCTAAAGGCATTCATATCAATGGCATGTGTCGGTCGTATGCACCTGCTGATACGTTAATTAAAACTAAGACCGCTAGAGTTGAAAAGCGGCGTGGTAAGTATCGTAGCCATGATACTAAGGTTTATAGATAGCGGACTGTGGATAACTTTTTCCATGGGTCCTTCTGCTGTGTATAAATCCAGTGCGGTCGCCGAGACCCCAAAAATTGCCTAGATTTAAAATTTTTATTGCGCTTGTTAGTTTTTGAAAGGAGGTCTATTTTCGGTGAAAATTTCGAAAGATTTAAAACTGCTTACGACGACGCAGACGGAAATGGGCCGAGTCCTTGGAATTACTCAACAGCGGGTAAGTCAACTTGTAAAGGACGATGTTGTAAAAATGTCTCCTACAGGGGCAGTTTTAGTCATCGAATCTTTAAAAAATTTCTACAAATACCAAACAGGTAATTCTTCTGATGCGGATGCAGGAAACGGGACAATCGATTTAAAGGCAGAACAGGCGCGGCATGAGCGTGCAAAACGGGAAATTGCTGAGCTAAAACTAGCTAAGATGGAAGGTGATGTGTACGACGCAAAAGTAGTTGAGATGGTTATGGTAGAAATGTTGTCTAATTTACGGACACAACTTTTAGGAATACCATCGAAGATGGGACCATTGCTAGAAGGTAAGACTAAAGAAGAGATTTATTCCGATTTAACGGAAGAAATCGAATCAAAACTCATGGAACTTAGCGAATATACTCCAGAATTATTCATGGATAACGAATGGGAAGGTGATGCGGATGAAGTCAGCAAGTAAATTGTGGCACATTATCACGCAAACAGGACTTAAGCCCACTCCTAAAACTAGTGTTAGCGAATGGGCCGATGAGTACCGCATGCTATCAAAGGGTATATCTGCAGAACCAGGGCGGTGGAAAACGAGCCGTGCACCATACCAAAAAGAGATGATGGATGCGTTCACACAACAGGGTATCCATAAAGTCGTCGTTAAGTCGGCCAGTCAGATAGGGAAAAGTGACATAATGAATAATGTCATTGGGCGGTATGCGCACCTTGATCCATCGACTATTATGATGATTCAGCCAACAGTTGACCTTGCTCAAGACTATTCAAAGTCCCGTATATCGCCAATGATTACTGATACACCTGTGCTTGGCAAGATATTTAACGCGAATAGCAAGGATACAAGCACTGCTAAAAAGAGAGATGGTAGCAATACGATTCTTTCCAAGTTATTTCCTGGTGGACGACTGATTATGACGGGGGCCAATAGCCCAGCAGGATTGGCTTCTCGTCCTATTCGTGTTTTATTGGCGGACGAAGTTGACCGATTCCCAGATAGTGCAGGAACGGAAGGCGATCCAGTAGACTTGGCGGCTAAGCGAATGACTACATTTTGGAATAATGTTATGGGTTTATTTAGTACCCCAACTAATGAGGGATCTAGTCGGATTGATGTTGAGTATATCGCGGGGACACAGGAGGAATGGCAACATGCTTGTCCTAATTGTGACGAGTATCATTTGCTAAGGCATATTGATATGATTTGCGATTACACGGAACATAAGGATGCAAAAGGCCGTAAGGTTGTAGTTGTGAATGATGTGAAGTGGCGTTGTCCTGACTGCGGTATGGAATTTTCGGAAATCGAGATGCGCCGTAGTCATCAAAAATACATATCGAAAAACCCAGCTGCGTTACAAAATGGTACACGCAGTTTTTTTGTTAATGGGTTTACGTCGCCATGGTTAAAGTGGGAGACGATCATGAGGGAGTGGCTAGAAGCTAAAGGCGACCCTGCCCGTGAAAAAGTAGTCATGAATACACGGTTTGGTGAAAGTTATGCACAAACTGGTGCATTTGAGGACTATCAACAATTTCTTAAGCGAAGAGAGGCCTATGGGGCTGAACTTCCTGATGGTGTTTTACTCCTAACGGCTGCCGTCGATACGCAAGATAACCGGTTAGAGTATGAGATTACCGGATGGGGACAAGGCGAAGAGAGTTGGGGGATTCGTAAAGGTGTAATTCTAGGTAAGCCTGATAATCAAGCAACTTGGGATGAGTTAGACAGTATTCTTGATAGGACTTATCGGTTCTCGAACGGGATTGGGCTGAATATCGTGCGGACTTTCATTGACTCCGGTGGGCATTACACAAGTAATGTGTATGAATATTGCACAAAGAATTTCCGCAAGCAACGATTTGCTATTAAAGGCTACTCCGGTACACCAGGCATTCCACTTAATTACAAAATAGGTAAGGCATCGGGAGCCAATATTCCACTTGTCATGCTTGGGGTTGATGATGGTAAGCAACAAGTAATGAATCGTCTAGCAATTGAGAAAATCGGGGCGAAATACTTCCATTATCCTCTCGATGAGGGTGAAACGGTACTCTCTAACCGCGGATATGATGAAATATATTTCAAAGGTATTATTTCGGAGCACAAAAAGCGGGTTAAAAAGAACGGAATTATCCGTGAAATTTGGGAACCAACGGCGGGGGTTCGTAATGAACCGCTTGATTTACGAGTCTATAACTTAGCCTGTGTGAAGTCGATTAATCCTAATTGGGATCAATTGGAAGACGTCGTACGCAATGGTGGCACTAAAGCGGTCGAGATACGACCTAAAAAAGTAACTAAACATAAGAAATCAACTCGCAGGGCATCTAGTTCTGCGAGTATTTATTAGGAGGATGTATGACGACAACAAGAATGTTGCTAAAGAATAGGCGATTAAAGCTATATGTTGCCGCAGAAGAAGCTATCCTATCCGGTCAAAGTTATACAATCGGGAATCGTACACTCACGAGGGCTAACCTAGCAGAGGTAACGGATATGATTGAAAAGCTATTAGCTGATGGGGCAACACTTGACGAGTATGATACCGGTACTAAAGGCAATCATAGGTCAAAGCGGGTAGTATTTAGGGACTAGGAGGATATGATGGCACGAAAACGACGAGTACAAGCCAAGTCGTGTATGCCGACGGCTAGAAATAGCGGGTACAGCGATGGTGGCGCATCTCAAACGAATAAAAGCCTAAAGGCATGGAATCCGCAAAAATTGTCAGCTAAAACGGATATCGGAGCTAACCTTACTGTGCTTCGTAATCGTTCCGCGGACCAAGCGATTAATACACCAATAGGATCCGCGGCAATTGTGACAAGTAATACGCACACAGTGGGGGCGGGGCTTAAGGTGTTTCCTAAGCCTAACTTTCAATTGCTAGGTATTTCCGCCGATGAAGCGCGGGAGTGGGCACGGAAAGTTAGAACCGAGTTCTCATTGTGGGCAGATTCGAAGGACTGCGACCTATATCGGCGCAACAGTTTCTACGATTTGCAAAGCATTATTTACCAAGGGTATATGACGGATGGCGATATTTTTGCCGTATTTCGTCGTAAGAACCCTCGACAGGACATGCCCTATACATTGCGACTGCAAATTATTGAAGGTACTCGTGTAAGCAACCCTCAAAGCGACAGCATGTATGTGTTGTCCGACCCGTATGGCGTGGAAATGAGGAACACTAAAACAGGTAATCGTATTATCAACGGGGTGGAAATTGATGCGGAAGGGGCTGTGGTCGCCTATTGGATATCCAATCGCGTGCCACAGGACCCTATTTCCTCCGGCGAACTTACTGAGTGGGTACGCGTTAGTGCTTTTGGCGCTAACACCGGGCTGCAAAATGTGTTACAAATCTGCCACGATACGCGCCCAGAGCAGTATCGTGGGGTGCCTTATTTGGCGCCAGTTATTGAAACCCTTAAACAGGTAAGCCGATACACTAATGCCGAATTGACTTCGGCCATTATTAAATCGTTTTTTGCTTTGTTCTTTACAGAATCAGCCAATAACAGCGCAACACTAAACGATATGTTGAATGATAGCGGTGTTGAAGACCCTAACGAACCTGTGGTGGACGTAAGTGAGTATAACCTAGGGCCAGGCACATTGAATGCTTTGCCTAAAGGGGTCGATGTTAAGTCGGTGGACTCTTCTAATAGCCAATCGACATACGACCCATTCGTTACACAGTGCTTACAGCAAGTAGCGGCAGCGCTAAACCAACCATACGAAGTTCTTATGAAGCGATTTACTTCGTCCTACTCTGCATCAAGAGCGGCGCTCTTGCAAGCGTGGGAAGAATACAAACTTCGCCGAGTATGGTTTGCAAGAGACTTTTGCCAGCCGGTCTATGAATCATGGTTGCGGGAAGCCATTGCACTCGGTCGGATTGACGCACCAGGGTTTTATGATGATCCTCTTATCCAAAAAGCATGGATGAACGCGGACTGGTTCGGTCCAACTATGAGTATCCTTGACCCAGTTAAGGATATGAATGGCAGCAACCTTCGCGTGGAAAGCGGGTTGTCGACTCGTGAACGCGAAGCAGCTGAAATGACGGGCACTGACTTAGAGGAAAATATTGCGCAATTGGCCTATGAACAAAAGCTAATTGAACAGTATGGGCTTTCTAAATCGGTGCCTGCTGTGCTAGCTGGCAGGGATAATCCTCCAGTTGGCACAAATCTAGCAGAGGAAGGAGGTGACAAGGACGATGAATAAGAAGTTTTGGTCTTTTTCTAATAGCATTGGGCAAAACGGCACGGAACAGTCTGAACTTATGCTGTATGGGGATATTTCTCAGCGGTCCTGGTGGGGCGATGAGGTAACACCTAAGCAATTTGCGGACGACTTGGCGCGATGTGGAACGAATGATTTGACGGTCCGTATTAATAGCGGCGGCGGGGATGTATTTGCAGCACAATCCATATATAACATGCTGAAAAGCTATGTCGGACAAGTAACGGTCATGATTGACGGTATTTGTGCCAGTGCGGCGACTATTGTGGCTTGCGCTGGGGATAAGGTGGTAATGCCGTCCAACGCCTTATACATGATCCATAATCCTTCTGTATGCCTCCTTGATTCGTATGATGCGGATGAGCTAGAGAAGATTACCAACTACTTGTCTAGTGTTAAGCAGACAATCGTTAATGTATATTTGCAACGCAATGTTAACGTTGCTGAAGACGAACTCAAACAATTCATGGATAACGAAACATGGCTTACAGCGGATGAAGCTAAAAGCTATGGGTTTATCGATGAAATTGGCGGAGATGTCGCAGAACAGGCTGTTATGAATAAAGGCTTGTTAGTCGTTAACAAGGTATCTTGCAAATATGCAGCCAAGAATGCAGCTAAAATTGAACAAGTTATTAATCAAAAGGGGGCAGAACCAATGCCAGAACAAAACGAAAAAACAGTTTTGAACAAAATTGCAGAATTGTTGGGTATCGATACGCAAGCGCCGGTGGCTGTGCCTACTGCTAATGACGCAGTAACGGTAGAACGCGAACGCATTGCAGCACTTGATGCTATGAAAAACGGCAATGAAGCGGTAAATCGTATTATCGAAGTTGCAAAAGCGAATGGGCAATCAGTCAATGATATCAAACCTTTTGTGGATTCTTTGGTAGATATGCCTAAACCACAAAATAAAGCTTTGGAAGCTATTACGCAACTAATTCAAGATAATATTCAATCCGGTGCCCAAGATGTGGGTGCGGTAGCGACTCCACCTGCAGACGATGCAGAAGTCCGACGTAGAAAAGCGTTGGATGAAGTCGTAAACTTTGCAAATTCTATGAGAGGAGCTAACTAATATGGCAATCCGAGAAGTAATTCAGGGCGTGGAATATGATGGTCTTTTGGGCGGTCCTGAATTCCCTACATTGACTAAAAACGTAACGGTACTATCTGGAACTACTTTGAAACGTGGTGCAGTTGTTTCCAAAAATACAGATGGAAAATACATAGCTGTCACTGCTGAACTAGGTCCGGCAGGTATAGTAGCCGATGATGTAGATGCATCTAAAGGCGATACAGTGGGTACTATTTATATTTCAGGTCGATTTAATCGCGAAAACTTGATTGTACCTTCTGAATTTAAAATTGCGGGCAACGAAGATAAGTTCGAAGCCGCTAATTTGTATTTGACTAGCATTCATGCATAGGGGGATTTAACACATGGCTATCGACATGAAAGATACTCTTACACTTATGCAAGCAATGGAGCGCATTAAAACGCCTGCTTCTTTCTTGCTCGACACATTCTTTCCAAATGTTCCGGAACCAGCACTATCTACTAAAATTGCGGTAGAATATCGCAAAAAAGGCCGTAGCTTGGCACCATTTGTATCTCGTGGGGCTAAAGGTGTGAATATGAAACGTGCAGGCTCTACAATTAACATTTACGAGCCACCAATGATGGGCCCTCGTACTATCGTTGACCCAGCTTAATTGAATCAACGTGGTTTTGGCGAGGATATCGTCAGCTCCGTATCTCCAGCGCAACGTGCGGCTAAGATGCAAGCTGAAGACTTGGCTTATTTGCAAAGTACAATTATCAACCGCAAGAACAAAATGGCGGCTGATATTTTAACTACCGGCAAGTGCAACATCGAAGGTTATGCGGATGATGGTACAACTGAATTATTGGATACTATCGAATTTGATTGGGACCAAAAAGTAACACCTTCTGTTACATGGGACAAAGCTGGCGCAACTATTTTTGACGACATTAAAAACTTGTCTGAAACAATTCAAGAAAACTCCGGCATGATTCCTACTGTTATGGTTTGCGGGAAAAATATTGAAAAGTATATTCTCGGCAACGATGAAATTATGAAATGGTTGGCGATTCCTAACGCACAAAACCTTTCTATCATGAACTTCGCACCTCAATATACAAGCCCACAAGTTCGTTATGTAGGTCGCATTATGGGTCTTAATCTTGATGTATACACTTACACAGAAACGTATACGAATGACGAAGGGGAAGCAACTCCATTCATCGGTGCTGATGATGTTGTTCTTGGCGTTCCTGGTCGTGGTCGTCAATTGCATGGCGCAGTTACATTGCTTAATGAGGAAGCTAACGGATATGTAACATATTCCGGTATTTATGTACCTTATTATGCAGGTAATAAATCTACTCAAGAATTGGCATTGACTATGTATAGTCGTTGCGTATTGGCGCCTGAATTCGTGGATGACTGGGGCGTAATTAAAACGAAAGGATAGTCGTATGAAAATCTTAGTTAAAAAAGGATATCTAGCACATCAAGGTCAATTATTCGGGAAAGGTAAAATCGTTGACATTGCAGACAAAGCCATCGCTAAGGCGCTCTTAGCAAATGAGCAATTCGCGGAATACAAAGATCCGGAAGCAGACACTAAAAAAGAGGATAAGGTAGATACTAAATCCGATGACTCTGTGAAAGCGACTACTGAGAATGAAGAGCCTGAAGATGTAGAAGATACTAAAGAAGCAACTCTTCCATCTGCAGATGCTACGAAAGCGGTTAAAAAGAAATGATTTTCAAGAATCAAATTAAATTAGATTTGCCTGTATTCTTGAATCTTGATGAATTTGCAGATATTCATAATTTGAATGGTACTGAATGTAATGCTGTTATCCAAGCGCCGACGGCTCGCGAGTCATTCATGACTAGCGGGTCTCATATCGCTGATGATGGCATTAGCGGCATGTCAGTATTCGTGCATTGTCGTTCCGAAGACTTACCGGAGCTCCCACATCAGGGAAATGTATTTATACTAGACGGCGAACCTTATACCGTTAACCAGTGCATTGAAGAAGATGGGTTAGCTAGTATTGAGTTGCGGGCTGAAACGAGGGGATTTGTATGATTGAACTTGAATTGGATCGTAAGGGTATAGCAGTCGCTGAATCGGCAATGCAAGCTCTTAGTGATGATAATATAGCTAAAATTGTACAACGATCCTCCCGTCGTGCCGCTATAACTGCTAGAAAAGCAGGGACGCAAGCTATTCGGGAAATCTATGCCGTTAAAGGGGCGGGTGTTGTTAAATCCGGAGTATCGTTTAGAAGTTTGACAGACGGGACAGAAATCCGCGTTAAAGGTGACTACCCTTTAGCGGAAAAAATGTACAAAACTAAGGTTAAGAAGTCCGGTATTTTTGTATCCATTAAAAAAGGGACAGAAGCCAAAGTTGAGCGCGGATTTGTGAATCCTAAGTCGGGTTTATTCGTACAACGACAAGGTCAGGACCGTATGCCGTTGAAAGGCGTATACGGTCCAGCACTCCCCCAATTATTTGGCAACGCACGGGTACAGGATGCCATGCAAGAAGAAGGCATGGACATGTATGAAAAACGGTTATGGCATGAGCTTGACAGAGCGCTAGGAGGCAAGTAATGACACCATTAGATGTATCAGAGGGAGTCGCTAAGTATTTAGAGGGCCGATTACGGGCGCTCGAGGAATACAGCGACGTCACCGATAATAGTATTCGCGTGTATAGCGGATTCCTTCCGCGGGTTACTAGCAATGCGGAAAAGCGTAAGCTATGCCCCGCTGTTGTCGTACACCCCTATACCGTGGAGGATGACACGGACAGTATCGTAGGAATTACGGTTCAAGTAACGACCTATGATGAGAGTATGACCGAGGGGCATATATCTTTGTACCACCTCTTGGAAGTGGTGCGTAAGGAACTGTTATCGCAGAATCCCATCGACATGAAGTACCAAATTAAAGACCATAAAGTAACTACCATGATTCCTGATGACCAGCCTTGGCCACAGTGGTGGGGATACTTGGAATTTGAGGTATATATTCCGAAAGTTCGGAGAAACCTTAATGACGTCTTTGCATTTAACAAGTCAATTAAATAAGGAGAACCAATATGCGTTCTGTTGTCTATGTGGGCCCCACATTCAAAGGCAGTCGTCTTAACCAGTTCATGGTCTTTACCGACGGCGCACCTAAGCCTGAATGTGAGGATCCTATTTTTATGCACCTATTTGTGCCCGTGGAAAAGTTGAACGAGGCTATCGAACAGCTTAATACCCAAGGGTCGCAATTAAATGTGTTTTATCGAAATGCGATTAAATCTTACAAAGGAGTGAAGTAAATGGCCTATTATCATGGCGTCAAGACGAGCGAAATAGCAACGTCTGTCATCTCTGCGGTGGAAACTAATGCAGGACTTCCTGTTGTGTTCGGTACGGCTCCGGTCCACTTGACAGAGGACCCTACCGCAGCCGTTAACAAGCCTGTGATTTGTTATTCCTATGAAGAAGCAGTAGCGGCTCTTGGGTATAGCAATGATTGGGAGAAATTCACATTGTGTGAACAAATCTATGCGCAGTTTAAATTGTACGGAGTAGCACCAATTGTATTTGTCAATGTGTTGGATCCTGCGCGGCATAAAAAGTCTTCCACGACTACTGTAACTTTGGAAAAAGGTGTAGGTACTGTGGCGGCACCTGTGCTTTTGAACACACTTAAAGTTACAGACGGTACAGCTACAAGTAAGGTAGGTACTATTATTACTGACTTTACGGCGGCATTTAATGCTGATGAAGAACTCGTTATTACTGTTGTCGAGGGCGGTGTGTTAGCCGACTCCCAAACACTACAACTTACGTATGACGAAGTTGACGCGTCCGGGGTTAAAGCAGCTGATATTATCGGCGGTGTCGACTCGGAAGGTAATGCGACCGGTCTTGAATTGCTCGATGAAGTGTATCACCAATTTAGCATTGTACCTGGTCTAGTGGCAGCACCAGGCTGGACACAAGAGCCAACTGTGGCTTCTGTGATGAAAGCTAAATCGCGTGTTATCAATAATTTATTTAGAGCGACTTCTGTTACAGATATCGATGCTAAAGAAGTTAAAAAGTATACCGATGCTTATATGTGGAAAACCGGAAACGGATATACAGGCGCGGCGCAAATCGTGTGTTGGCCAATGGTTCGCAACGGGGATTACATTTTTCACATGTCTACACATATCATCGGGATTATCGGTCAATGCGATGCCAGCAACAGCGATATCCCTACCTTGTCCCCGTCTAACAAGGACATCAACATTACAGGTTTGTGCTTAGCTGATGGTAAAGAGGTATCCCTTAATAACTCTCAAGCGAACCTATTGAATTCTCAAGGCATTATGACGGCTCTCAATGTGAACGGCTGGAAGTCTTGGGGCAACTACACAGGTGCGTACCCAGGTACAACTGATGTAAAGGATACATTTATTTGCGTTCGCCGATTCTTCGACTGGGACGACCAAACATTCATTCTTACTTATTGGCAAAAAGTTGATATGCCAATCCTACCTCGTAATATCAAGACTGTTCTTGATTCCGAAGGTATTCGATTGAATGGGTTGACATCTCGCGGATTTATTCTTGGTGGGCGGATTGAATTTAAGGAAAGTGAAAATCCTGTTACTGACCTTTTGGCCGGTAAAATTCGTTTCCATAAATACCGTACTCCTCCAATTCCTGCACAGGAAATCGAGTCTATATCTGAGTACGATGTGTCTTATTTTGAACAGTTATTTAAATAGGGGGTCATTATGAGCGTAAATCTAATTCCAGAAGTCTTGAATGACTTCCGTGTATATGATGAGGGCCGTGATAATTGCCACGGTGTTGTATCCATTGAAATTCCGGAAGAAGCGTCTTTGACACAAACAGTCAAAGGGGTGGGGATTGCTGGTGAAGTAGACGCGCCTATTTTAGGTCACTACGGATCTATGGAAACAAAAATTAGCTGGAATTTGCCAACCGAAACAGCCCACAAATGGACTGGCGGGCGCCCAGTTAGTGTCGAAGCTTGCGGAGCTCTCCAATATTGGGATAGTGCTACTAATAGCTATGTGATTAAGCCATCCCGAATTGTTATCCGCGGTCGTGCTAAATCGAAAGAAAACGGCACGTATGAAGCGGGTAATACAGTAGGTGTTACCAATACTATCGAAACAACCTACTTGAAGATTGAAGTGGATGGCAAAATCATCCGCGAAATTGATAAGTATGGTTACAAAGATGTTAATGGTGACGAAGATATGTTATCCGAAGTACGTGCCGCGTTAGGTATTTAATTCCGTAGGAGGAAAAGAACATGAGTGAAGAAATGAACAAAGTAGAAACTGTAGTCGAATCCACTCCAGTAGCTGAAGAGGTTCCTATTGTGGAACCTGTAGCAAAAAAAGCTATCAAATTAAATTTTGACAATGTGACAGGTTATACCTTGATTAGGTGTGAAAAGGCGGCTAAGAAAGAAGACCCTAATATCAGCGTGCCTTCTATCTCCCTCACATACCAAGCCCATGTAGCGGCCGCAGCAGCAGGCGTGAAAGTCGATGATATCTATGCATTGCCTGGTAAAGAATTTACTAAAGTTTGCTTGGATACACAGAATTTTTTGCTCGGTTCCGAAAAATAAAAAACCTTGAGCATTACTTCATCCGGAGTGCTTTGGCCTGTTCAAAGTACTCCAATTCCCCTATGGGTTATTTTCTCCGATACTTGAGCGTTGACGAAAATATGGCTCACATCCAAGAGATAAGAGACGCGATTGATGCGGAGAATAAAGCAATGCAAAAGGCGCATAAGAAACAGGGAGGTCGCTAATGGCAAATAAAGTATTAGAAATGGCCATAGCTATCAAGGGGCAACTTGATGGGAGCTTATCTAGTTCCGTCTCTCAAGCGGTGAGTCAAACAAAAGACTTGACGCGTCAAATTAGTGCGGCTAATAAGGAACTCAAGCAGGTACAAAAAAGCTTTGCTAAAGCGACAGGCTTTGAAAAGGTTAACTTGCAGGCGGATATTCTTAAGCGAGAACAGGAAATTAACGATGTTATCGCTAAACGGTCCGACTTACTAGAGAAAGTCAATGCTAAGCAAGAAGCCTCGTCAAAGTTACAGCGGAGCGCGGGGCGGCTAAAAACCGCGGCAGCGGGTACCGCTATAGCGGCGGCCCCGATTGCGTTAGCGGTTAAGGAAGCTATGAGCTATGAAAGCGTTACGGCCGATGTTCGTAAAACTGTTGATTTCGATACCCCCGAGGGGTTTAATCAGATGAAACAGGATATTATCACCATGTCGCAGCAATTACCAATGTCTGCCGAGGGTATTGCTAAGATCGTAGCAGCGGGCGGCCAAGCAGGTATTGCCGCTAAGGATCTTAAGCAATTTGCCGAGGGTGCGGTTAAAATGGGCATTGCATTTGATATTTCTGCCGATGAGGCGGGGACAATGATGGCGCAGTGGCGCACTGCCTTTGGGATGAATCAAGACCAAGTAACGACATTGGCCGACCAAATCAACTACCTATCAAATACTACATCTGCGGGTAGCGGTCCTATTTCAGATATCGTTACTCGAATTGGGCCATTGGCATCTACGGCTGGATTGTCTGCAGGGCAAGTAGCCGCTTTAGGTGCCTCTATCGCGGGTACTGGCACATCGTCGGAAATCGCGGCTACGGGCATCAAGAACATGATGCTTGCGTTAACGGCAGGAAGCGTAGCGACGAAAGCGCAAGCCGGGGCTTTTGAAAAGCTAGGGCTTAATGCGACCGATATGGCTAACCGAATGCAAACCGATGCGCAAGGCGCGATTATTGATGTCTTGCAACGAATTCGGGAACTTCCGGAAGCAGAACAGTCCGCAACGATGACGAAACTCTTCGGCAAGGAATCAGTAGGTGCAATCGCCCCTCTTTTAACGCAATTAGATGGGTTAAAGGATAACTTTAACAAAGTAGGCGACGCGACACAGTACGCGGGGTCCATGGAGAAAGAGTACCAAGCAAGGTCGGCCACTACAGAAAACCAATTGCAATTGACCAAGAATAATATAACAGCATTGGCTGTTAATCTCGGGTCGGCTTTATTGCCGGCAGTCAATAGCATCTTGAGTACCGTGGCATCAGTAGCTGGCGCTTTTGCTGCATGGGCAGGAGAACATCCTACACTTATCGCAGGTATTGTAGGTGTTACGGCAGCTATAGCGGGATTGGTGGTAACGGCTTTGACGATTAATACGATCGTGGCAGCTGTGCAAAATGTCCGTGCGGCTTATGCACTTATGAAAGTAACACTTGACGCGGTTAAGGTGAGCTAATTGGCAGCTAATGCGGCGGCAATGGCTAATCCATATGTACTCATTGCGGTAGCAGTTATCGCCTTGGTGGCAGCATTAGTGTACTTATGGAATACGAACGAGGGGTTCCGTAGTGCTATCATCGGCGCATGGGAAGCGATTAAATCGGGTATATCGACAGCTATTAGTGCGGTAGTAGCATTTGTTACAGCGGGGTTTAATTTACTCGTGGCAGGTATCAAGGCTTACATTAATTTCTGGTTAAATCTTCCTCAAAATATCGCATTCGCTATTGGCTTTATTTTTGGCGTTATCAGCCAATTACCGAGCCTTATCGGGGCGGCTATTGACGCATCTGTTAATTTTATTATGAATTTACCAACGGCTATAGCAACAGCAGGCAGCGAATTCCTCGAACTCATGAGTGCTTGGCTTAGTAGTGCCTATGCTACGGCAGTATCCATGATTAGTAACCTGGTAACAGGGGTGTATAACTTCTTGCTTAACTTACCGGAATATTGCGCTGAAGCGGGTACTGCTTTTGTGGCTGCAGCGGAACAGTGGGCTAGTGATGCATATAACGCAGTTCTTGAATGGGTCAACCAAATCCCTAGTGCGGTATCTAACGCGATTAGCGGTGCGTGGGAATCCATTAAAGGAGCTTTTAGTGGTGGCTTCAATGTAGGCGTAAGTGTAGCTGGTGGGGCAGAACCTCATGCTAACGGCGGTGTGTTTACTCGACCTCACTTAGGATTAGTCGCCGAAGCAGGCTACCCGGAAGTTATTATCCCAATTAATGGGAGTCAAAATGCTATGAACTTATGGCAAACAGCAGGGCAAATGCTAGGTGTGAACAGTACATTAGCCCCTGTAGTGAGTGGACCTACGGCCCCTAGTATAGCAAGTCCTATGGGCGGATGGTCTGGCGGTGGCGATGTGAATGTTACATTTGCTCCGCAAATTACGGTGCAGGGTAATGCAAGTCAGTCTGATATTGCGGCAGCACTTGACGCTAAAATGAGAGAATTTGAAGCTATGATGCAACGTTATACATCCAATCAACGGAGGTTAAGCTATGACTAACTACATGACCATACAAGGCGATATGTGGGATTATATAGCCTACAAAGTATACGGCAACGAAAAGTACATCAAGTTACTCATGGATGCTAATCAGGAATACCGCGATTATGCGGTATTTCCACAAGGTATTTGGCTAGTATGCCCTGATATTCCAGTAGAAAATGGGCCCACGTATCTTCCGCCATGGAGGCAGTAATGAGTACGTTATCGATGAAAATTAAAAAGGTAGAGGAGTGGAAGAAAAAACTCACTCCCGAAACCAAACTATCTAGGCGAGCTTGGATGGATGTTGGGTATCAGCATTATGGAACGAAAGAGCAAAAGGATATTACCGATGCTGTTGATAAGTTCCTTATATCTGCTACTTACACCGATAACATGTCGGGGACAGTAGATGACCTGTCAATCTCATTAGAGGATAGGGGTAACCTATGGATTAATGACTGGTATCCGAGCCACGGCTCGTTTATCGATATTACGATGAATTCTCTAAACTGGAACACCTTAAGTGACGGGCAAGTGGCCCTTCACGTTGGGAAGTTCCAGCTTGATGAGATTGAGTCGTCGAGCCCGCCTAATACGGTAACGCTAAAAGCGGTAGCCTTGGAAGGTAATTCAAGCCTTCGGGAAACGAAAGTCAATAAGACTTGGGATAAGACTTCTGTTAAAGCGATTGCTACCGATATAGCGATTCGAAATAATATGACACTATACTGGGACTGCGATACAGACCCCTCGATTGATCATTCCGAACAGTCTGCGGAGTCTGATTTAGCATACCTACAAAAGGTCTGCAAAGATGTGGGCTTTGCGGTCAAAGCTAGTGTCGACCAATTATTTGTACTCGATGTGTACAAGTATGATAACCAAAAGGAACAGATTATTATTCGCCGTCCTGGCGGACAGTATAAGGCGCTTACCGAAGAGGAAGCTAAGACAATGCTTGTCGTGCCTAGTCTAATTAGCTATAAGCTGAATAGTAAGACGCGGAACATATATCGTGCTTGCCATGTGCGGCACAAGCAAGGGAAGTCTAAGGAGCTCATAGAAGCGACTTTTGAAGCCCCCGATTTAAAGGATAAGACATACTTATCTGTTCTTGAGGTTGATGAACAATGTGAAACCCAAGCCGAGGCGGAACGCCTGGCCCGTAAGAAATTAAGAGAAGCCAATTCGGAAGCGATGACGGCTTCTTTTTCTATGCCGGGCAATATCATGCTTATGGCAGGCGAGGTTGTCCGCCTCGAAGGCTTTGGCGCTTTTGATGGTAACTACTTGCTAACGAAAGCTACTCATACCTTATCGAGCTCGTATACTACGAGCATTGACCTTAGGAGGTGTTTAATTGGATATTAACCAGCTATTAAGAGCTCTATCGGAAATTATATTCATTGGACAGGTATCGTCCTTAAATGCGTCCGAGGGTATGGCTACAGTAACGCGCTCTGATAGAGATGATAAGGTATCTGCCCCGTTGCATGTTATTAATCGGGGCAGTCAATCGACTAAAGATTATTGGATGCCAGCTATCGATGATCAAGTCCTTTGTATTATGCTTCCAAATAAAAACGGCAACGGGTTCAACGAGGGCTTTATTATTGGTAGCTTTTTTAGTATCGAAGACGCACCCCCAGGGGGCGCAGGTGCAGCGGCGCGAGTGTTAGATACGCCAGGAGATATGACCCTCAATGTAGGCGGTAATTTGATGATTAATGCTAGCGGTGGTGATGTCATCGTTAACGGCATTTCTCTTGTCAATCACGTTCACGGGGGTGTAATCCCAGGTGGTGCTACGACTAGCGTGCCAGAATAGGAGGCTCGATGTATATCGGATACTTGGCGGATATAGTGTTCTATACCGCATTTAACAATGTAATCACGCCTTCCGAGTATTCAAGAACCGGTTCGGGCAGATGGGAAGAACATTCCCTTATGCACACCAAACCTGTTCTTCAATTTACGGGGCCGGGGCTTACCCATTTATCGTTTAAGATTCTCGTGTCTAAGTCGCTAGGGCAGAGCCCCGAATCCATCTTGCGACGACTACGCGATTATCGCGATAACGGGGCCGTAGTACCCTTTATATTGGGTGGCAAACCTGTTAGTCAAAATTACTTCATTATCGAGTCGCTAGAGGAAAACGGGCAGTATTTTGATGCCTATGGCAAGCTTATGTCGGTCGAGATATCTCTCGCGTTACGGGAATACGACGACACGAATAAGGTTGAAGAGCAGTCCCTGCTCAATTCTACTGGTAAAAAATTTAATGCGATTAATTCGATATTGAGGTGGGTGTAGATGGCGACATATGAAATTAACTCTGCATTGACGTACCCAATATCATTGGCGCCAGATACGGAGTTAGCAGAAATTTTGCAGAATGTGCAAACAATTATATCTACTATGAAAGGAACTATCCCTCTTGACCGAGAGTTCGGAATTGACGGACGGGTCATTGACTTGCCTATGCATGTGGCACAGGCCAAGTTATCCAACGAAATATTCCAAGCTATTAAGCACTATGAACCGAGAGTCACGATTGAGGATATCTCTTTCACAGCCACCCTAGAAGGTCGACTTGTTCCGAAAGTGAAGGTGAGTGTATGAAATTATCTGATTTGCCGGATATCGAATTTGTCTCGTCCGATGCAGAAGAGGTCAAAGGTTGGGTATTGGCAAAGTATAAGGAAGTCGTGGGGCGAACACCTGCACAGGGTGACCCTTCACGGCTCTTTTGTTTATTTATGGCTGAGGTATTTATTCGGCTATTGAACGATATCAATTACACCGGTAAGCAGAACTTACTTAAGTATGCACTAGGCGATAACCTGGACCACATCGGCGCGTTAACAAGTGTCGACCGAATCCAAGCAAAATCGGCCACTACAACACTAAAGGCCACATTGTCTGCTAAGCGCAGCCAAGAAACTGTAATTGATGCGGGTACACGGGTAGCATCCGACTCCGGACTGTATTTTACTACTGACGAGGACCTGATTATTCCGGCGGGAGAGCTTATAGGTGTTGTAAAAGCGACTTGCACAGAATCCGGGGCGGAAGGAAATAATTTCTTGCCCGGCGAGATAGCGACCGTTATCGACCCAGTTGCCTATGTAGACTCGATAGCTAATATCACTACGAGTGGCGGCGGCAGTGGGATAGAGGACGACGAAGCATTCCGTGACCGCATCCACGAGGCTCCTGAAAGCTTTAGCGTGGCAGGTCCTGAAGGCGCCTATCGGTTCTTCGCTAAATCGGTCAACGCGTCCATTATCGATGTGGGGATTAATTCACCGGAGCCGGGGGTAGTTGATATCTACCCGCTGCTTGAAAACGGAGAGCTACCAGGGGAAGAAATTCTTACACAAGTTAAGGATTATCTGTCCGACGAGAAACGGAGACCTCTTACAGATAAGCTATCCGTCAAAGCGCCTAAGGCGATTAATTATGAGATTGATGTCACGTATTACATCGATAAAGAAGCGGATACATCGACTGTACAATCTAATGTGACTAAAGCGGTTACCGCTTATGAGCTATGGCAAAAATCAGTTATCGGTCGAGATATTAATCCGTCTAAATTAATTACTTTGGTGATGGAAGTCGCTGGGGTTAAGCGGGTCGTTGTTACCGCTCCTGAATTTACGGTAGTGGATACGGATACGAGCGTAGCAGTTGCTAGCTTTAAATCCGTGAAAATGGCGGGGAGTGAGGACGAGTGATACACGATAAGGATTATCGCATTGCGAATCAGCTTACTCCATCAATTGAAAAGGAGCCAATTATTTCGTTGGCCAAAACTTTTGATGCGTTTATGGTGAATAGAATTGACACCTCAGTACTTCTCTTGTGGGGCGGCATTGATACGGCTAAAGAATCTGTATTGGACCATCTTGCATACCATCTTCATGTCGATGAATATGACACGTCATATCCTATCGACGTGAAGCGCCGAATGGTCGAGCAGTCCATTCCTATTCATAAGCATAAGGGCACGCCTTTTGCAGTTAAAGCTGCTATTGCTACTGTATATGAAAGTGGACAGCTTGAGGAGTGGTTTAGCTATGGTGGCGCCCCGTATCGTTTCCGCGTATCGGGAATTACAGCTCCGCTTACCGGGGTGGCCGATATTAATCGCCTAGTATCCTTAATTAACGCTACTAAGAATAAACGATCGTGGCTAGATTACGTACAGTTCAAACGAGATATTCATGTAACGGAATATGTGGCGGGGGCGGTAGGAGTGGTGAAATATTTAGTCATTAATAGCGACTTATCGACCTCATTATGTGTCGGAATGACTGAATATGCGAGTGCAGCTGTTGCGCAAGCGACGACTATTATAATTAATACAACTTTAAATAATGATATTTGATGCTAAGGAGGCTATATGGCAAACTGGTCAGGCTTTGTCCTTACCGATGTAGGGGCGAAATTACAAGCCAAAATTAATGCGGGTTTAACTACCCTTAAATTTACAAAGTTAGGAATTGGCTCCGGCTCCGGCTCCGGCTCTATTAATGCTTTAACTGCTATGGTAAATAAAGTGCAGGATATTAACATCGGCAGTGTTAAGGCAAACAATAATATCGTAACTATCAATTCTACACTAACAAATAAAGGCCTGGGCTCCGCATATCAAATGCGAGAACTAGGCCTTTTTGCCACTGATCCTGATGTGGGTGAAATTCTATTCGCTTATATGACGGATAACACTCCCGACACAATGCCTGCAGATGGCAGTGCAACAGTTGTTAGTCAGGACATTACATTGAACATTACATTTTCGAATACAGGTAAAGTATCCGCAACGATTGATACAGGCGCTTTTGTTACACATGAGGATTTAAATACACATAACACCTCAAGCAGTGCACACGCTGATATTAGGCAACTATTTAAAAACTATTTGCCACTGACAGGCGGAACATTAACAGGTCGGTTATATGTGAATGACGCCGTTTTTATGGGCACCGAAACAAGCCAATATGGTAACTTTATTGAAAGGTCCAAGGCGGGTACTATGTATCTAGCTAGTGGTAAAAGTGAAAGTAGTAATCTATCGTGGTTTAACGTCGACGGGTATTTTAAATATACTGATACTGCTGAGATGTGTGTGATTAAGAGAGATGAGAACTCTAACATTTTGGCAAGAGCCTTTTTGCTGGACCAGGATAATAAAACCCGATTCCCGAATGAAGTATACGCTAATGAAAAATTGCTCGCGACTAAAGAATATGTTGATGGCAAAAAATGGGGCGCAACAAGCATTACAGACGGAGCTGTAACGCCTAATAAATTAGATAGACCCTATTTACCATTAACAGGTGGCGCTGTAACAGGTAAATTGCATGTAAATGACCTTGTTAGCACTGGGAATGACAGCATGCAGTTTAGTAACTTTATTCAAACGAGTATGGCCGGCAAAGCATATCTTGCAACAGGTAAAGGTGCTTCGGAGAGTTGGTTTAATATCGACGGATATTTCAACAACCCTGAGCAATCCAATATCAGCGCTATCAAGCGGAATGCAGATGGGGATATTATCGCAAGAGCTTTTCTCTTGCACGCCGACAATAAAACGTACTTCCCTAATGAGGTGTATTCAAATGAAAAATTATTGGCAACAAAGGAGTACGTGGATACCAAGGGTACTAATGATTTGAATGCACACAATACATCTAGTAGTGCACATAGTGATATCCGAACTAAAATCACTAATGATATTAATACGCATAACAGCTCAAATAGTGCACATACTGATATCCGCCAAATGTTTAATAACTATTTGCCATTAACAGGTGGCACTGTAACAGGTCGATTGCATGTAAATGACCTTGTTAGTACGGGTAATGATACTATGCAGTTTAGTAACTTTATTCAAACGAGTATGGCCGGCAAAGCATACTTTGCAACAGGGAAAAGTGCGTCTGAAAGTTGGTGCAATTTAGATGCATATTTTAATGATCATAATAATGGGACTATTAGCGCTATTAAGCGAGATTCTAGCGGTAATATCGTAGCAAGAGCATATTTGCTAGATAAAGATAATAAAACTCGGTTCTTTGGTGAGGTGTACTCAAATGGAAAATTGCTAGCCACTAAGGAGTACGTTGATACAAAGGGTATTAATGATTTGAATGCACACAATTCATCAAGCAGTGCGCATAACGATATTCGAAATCAATTTAAATCATATTTACCACTGACAGGCGGAACATTAACAGGTGGATTAAGTATAACCTATGGGAGTGGTAATCCCGTTCACTCAATAAAATCAGGTGGCGGAAGTACTTTTAGAAATCTAGATGTCGGCAGTGCTCAAAATACTACAAAAGTAGCGCTATCGTGCTTAGAACGCCCGATATGGTACAACGACACAGTTGGAGCAAACGATCTAGCACTGCTTAAGGATTTGGATTGGAAAAAATTGTACAGCGTAAATCGTGCTGCCTTTGTTATGCCTACCAGCGGAACAGCCCTATGCGATATCCCTAGTAATTGGAAAGAGTTGCATATTACATGGATTTGGACTAGTGATACGTATACTATTAACAATGTTGTTGGACATAAATCGTATACCGCCAATATCATTAATGGAGCAATAGCAGACCCAATTATATTCGTATTCCCTGATTCCGAAGGGGCTTTGGTGGTTAAAAATAATAAACTGTACGTCATAGATCGGGGCCAGTCTGCTGACGGCGTACCAGTGTTAGTAATGTGGAGGTAATGATGAAAATATTTGTAGATAGCCAAGGTAATTGGCAAGAATATCAAGAATGGCATGATGAAGTGGCAATGGACGAACCGGACAGATTTACAATTGTCGAGGTGGATGGTTTGCCAAGCAATATGATATCTCCTAAATTTATCAATGGCGAATTTGTTGATGCCTATGTTGAAGTATCCGCAGAAGAAATACAAGCCAAAGAAGCGGCACAAGTGGCATCAGAATATGAAGCGAAATTCAAGGCCCTTGATGATGAAATCATTAGGGCAGAAGTTATCGATAAAGATACTGAGTATGCCAATGAGTTACGTCAACAACGCGAGGCACTACAATTAGAATTTATGACAAAACGAGGTAAATTATAATGACAAAACGATGCTTTTTGTGCGGACGACCTATGGAACGTGTGGAAGGTCGGTTGTATGATACGTGTACAAATAAGAAGTGTATCCGTCATCAACCATTACGTGATGTAAGTAGTAGTGATGATAATAAAAAAGAGCATACTGAAGACAGTAATCCGTGATTAGCTAGAATGCACCCAATAAGGGTGTTTTTTTATACTCGAAATGAGGTTGTAAATGGAGTTAATTAATGAAGTCATAACAAAAATACTACTCGGCGTATCCCACGCACATCTTGTTGATATGGGGGTGGTGGTCATATTGACGACTACCCTTGTATTTATCGATGCGTGCCAACGTGTGGCCATTGAGGTATTGCGGTATAACCTCGATAATAGTCGTAAAAACACGGTCATAAATTGTATAACTACATTGTTATGGTACGGTTGGGGGCGGGGCACCTATACAAATGAACATGGTGAAAGTAAACGGTATTTGATGAGTGAACGCTTGCGAGGTGATTTACTCATTAAATTGTGTATCCAATATCCTGCGTGGATGTTCTTATCTGTGATATTTGTATCGTTGCCGGATATACCTATCCCGACTACGGAACTATTTGCAGATCAGGTATTTGCCTTTGTATTCATGGCCATTCCGTTTTTGTCCGAATGTTGGTCGATTTTAGAGAATCTACGAGAAATCGTAGAAGATGACCTCATTGACTTTGGGAAATGGTATAACCGAGCAATTGAATTAATTAAAATTTGGAGAGGCCTATGAATTTTGAAAAAATAAGTATTCGTGAGGTGCTAACCATCATCATATTAGGGACGGTCAATATTATGGCTGTCCTTTTAGGATATAACGAATTGGCCATGAGTATCTCATCTGGATTGGTGGGGTATCTCGGTGGTCGTGAAAGCAATAGAAAGGAGCAAAATAAATGGCATTAGGTGACTTGAGTGCATTATATGAAAGCAATGGAAACCCTGCAACAGTATCAACAGGCGCAGGTGATTTAGGAGGTATCTCCTATGGTGCGTACCAATTAGCGAGTGAAACAGGTTCAGTAGATGCATTCCTTGGTTGGGGACTGAGACAAGGCGGATTTTACACAGATTACGCAAGGGCATTACAGAGTAGTGGTAGGGTAAACAGTAATGCTTTCATCAATCAATGGAAACATATTGGGATTGTTGACCCACAAGGGTTTAAATCCATGCAACATGACTATATCAAGCATGCTTATTATGATGTGGCGGTAGAGCTATTGAAAAATAATATGTTCCACGTAGAAAAGCACAGCGACACGTTAAAAGATGTATTGTGGTCCCGTGCTGTTCAGTACGGTCCTAAATATGGCGTAGATTTATTTATTGAAGCGTTGCAATTCATCCCTGGATATACAGAGGAATGGAACTTATCTTATATTGACCATATCCGCTTTGATTATGATTTAATTGCTGGGATCTATCGTGCTAATTCTACCGATGAATGGATTAGTCCTAGTTTAGCACCAGATGTATATGAAGGTGTATATGACCGTATGCGTAATGAAATGCGAGAGGCATTATGCATGTTAACAACTGAATTAAAAGAAAGGGGCTTATTATGAAAACATTAAAGTACAACGGTAAAACCTATCAATTTACTGAAGATATACAACCAAAATTGGAGGGGATTACTGAGTATATTTTGACAAATACTTACAATGTACGTTGTGAGGTAGTGTTTGAAAACGGCACATTAGTATATATCAATGAACTAGACTAATGTTCAAAATATCGATCTTTTGCACATGAAAATAATTACATACTGAATGATGTACAAAATCTCAAAATTTTGTACATGATTTATTTAACGCTGTACTCGAGATATTAGCACATTTAAAATACTAAAAGCCTACAGACCTAGATAATATCTAAGTTTGTAGGCTCTTTTTTGTTTGTAAAAAGAATAAAAAACTATTGCAAATAACACGATAACGTGTTATAATGGTTGCAGAAAGGAGGTGAGGCCATTGAAAAAGTTTAGGAAGAAAATAAAAAAGTGGCTACCAATTATAATAGCTCTAATCCAACTCATCACAGCGGTTAACGAACTATTAAAATAGTAACCACAGGGGCTCAAAAGAGCCCCACTCTTCCTAAATATTATATCAATGGCGAGCGTATGATTTCAAGACTAACTTTTATAATTAGCTTAATCGCTTTAGCAATTTCTATTTATAATTTATTAGTATCTTTTGGGGTGATTTAAGTGAAGTTAGATGATGTAATGACAACACAAGAGGCTAGCGAGCGTTGGGGGATTCCCGCGGATTCTATCAAACAAATATGTTTGGGGCGAAGCAAAACTAAAAGGTTTACAGAATTAGAACATAAAAAATCAGGTAAATCATGGCTAGTAACACGTCAAGGTATGGAACGTTTATATGGGCCTATGAAGTGACATACGAAGGGGCTATTTTGTTACAGCCCCTTTTTATTTACTTTTAAATAGCTACGATTTTTTATTTATGATATTTTATATATGTATATAAATAGACTATATAATACATTTATATTATTGGATATTTTTTTTATATTGCTCCCACGTTGCTCCCAAATAAATAAAGCAATATTTAGAAGAATATAGGAGGAATCTAGCATTGGCAAACTTATATATTGGCCTCGTACACTATCCTATTATGAATAAACATAAGGAAGTGATTACGACAGCTATTACAAATTATGATATTCACGATATTGCGCGTGCATCCGTAACGTATGATGTGTCAAAATATTTTGTAATCCATAATATTCCGGCACAGCGAGAGTTGGCGGCTACTATTATGGAACACTGGAAAACAGGATTTGGTAGCACTTATAATCCGGATCGAAAAGATGCTTTCACAGGCGTAGAACTGGTTAATTCTATTGCTGTTGCAGTGCGGATGGTTGAAGAAATAGAAGGTGTTAAACCTATCATCGCTACTACGGATGCGAGGACATATGATAATACAATCACCTACGGGGCAATGCGTAAACACCTTGAAAACGAACAGGTGCCTGTGTTAGTATTATTTGGTACCGGTTATGGTATGACAAAAGAAACTATGGAAAGCTTTGACTATATTTTGGAACCAATTTATGGTCATGGTGAATATAATCATTTATCCGTGCGTAGCGCTGTGTCGATTATTCTTGACCGTTTGCGTGGTGAAGCATGGTGGAGTAAATAGGAGGCGTCTATGTCTGGACATTCTAAATGGGCTAATATTAAGCACAAAAAAGGTAAAACCGATGCATTGAAAGCTAAAATGGCGACGAAAATTGGCCGTGAAATTACGGTAGCTGCTCGTATGGGTGGTGCTGATCCGACTGGTAATATGCGTCTTAAATTGGCTTTACAAAAGGCTCGTGAAAATAATATTCCAAAAGATAATATTCAACGAGCTATCGATAAAGGTGTAGGCGCTACGGATATGAACGCATATGAAGAAATCGTATACGAAGGGTATGGTCCTGCTGGTGTTGCTGTTACTGTTGAGGTTATGACAGATAACCGCAATCGTGCGGCTGCCGATGTACGTCATGCATTTTCTAAACAAGGTGGCAATCTTGGTGAAAGCGGTTGTGTAGGTTGGATGTTTAAATCTAAAGGTGTATTCGTTATTGCTAAAGAAGGTCACGACGAAGATGAAGTGACTATGATTGCTCTTGAAGCTGGTGCGGAAGATTTGCAATCTGAAGATGATGTATTTGAGATCTATACCACACCAGAGGATTTTGATGCTGTAGAAGCTGCATTGGCAGAAGCAGGAATTGAAACAGAAGTGGCAAAAATCACGATGGTACCAGATACGACTATCGAATTGTTCGGTGATGATGCGGTGAAAATGCAAAAAATGTTGGACGTTTTAGATGATCTTGATGACGTACAAAACGTGTATCACAATGGGATACTCCCAGAGGAAGAAGAATAAAATCAGGTACAAATGTCTTATATAGTAGGTGTATTACAATGGTTTGTAATTGCTGAGATATGAGGGATATTATTAGGGCGCTCCCTTATGGGAGCGCCTGTTTTATGGTATAATAATATAGATTATGTAATGGCAGATATATGTGGGGATGTATCTGATATAGGTATAAGGGGGATGGCGTGCGTATTATAGGAATTGACCCAGGTACGGCTATATGCGGTTATGGAATTATCGATGTAGAAGGTAGCCGATTGAAACCTGTTACATATGGTGCCATTACGACGCCGAAGGAATTAACAGATTCACAAAGGCTAGAATTATTATTTAATGACTTAAGCGATATTTTAGAGGAATATAAGCCAGATAAATTTGGTGTTGAAGAACTGTTTTTTAATCGCAATGTTACTACCGCTATAAAAGTGGGACAAGCGCGAGGCGTTATTTTATTGGCTGCAGAGCAACAGCGTATTCCTCTTTATGAATATACACCGCTTCAAATTAAGCAGGCTGTAACAGGTTATGGGAAAGCGGATAAAGAGCAAGTCATTTATATGACTATGAATATTCTAGGTATACGAGAAAAAATAAAACCTGATGATACTGCCGATGCCTTAGCGGTGGCTATTTGTACGGCCCATAGTTCTCATCGGGAACGATTAATGGAGAAGGTGCGATTATGATTGGATATGTGAGAGGCATTGTAACGCATCTATTTAAAGATGCTTGTTATATCGATGTTCATGGCGTGGGTTATCGCGTATATGTACCAGTAACAACGAGACAACAATTAATAGAAGGAAATGAATTTACTTTATTTACTTATTTAAACGTTCGAGAAGATGCTATGCAATTATATGGCTTTTCCACAGAAGATGAATATGATTTGTTTATTTTGCTCATCTCTGTATCTGGTATAGGGCCTAAGGTAGCATTAGGCATATTGTCAGGCATGACGCCAGAGGCTTTCAAATTGGCTGTTATTAATGGACAAGTAGCACAATTGACAAAGTTGCCAGGCATTGGGAAAAAATCGGCAGAACGATTGGTTTTAGAGTTAAAGGATAAATTGACTAAGATGACGAGCATTAGCATTGATAGCCCGGCAGCTATTCAACCAATTGCAGTTACTCATGGGGGACCTAGTGGAGAAGCTATTGAAGCATTGGTATCCCTCGGGTATGCTCAAAAGGATGTAGAATCATTAGTGGAGTCTTTAAATGATGGTACTCGTGATGTGTCTGCATTAATCAAAGCTAGTTTAGTTGAGCTTGGGAAAGGTCGTTAATCATGAACGAAGAAGTACGTTTAATGGGCGGCGGTGACCGAGAAGAGGATATGTGGCAATATAGCCTGCGACCGAAATATTTCAATGAATATATTGGTCAGCGAGAAGCAAAGGATAATCTGCGCATTTATATTCAAGCGGCCAAGCAGCGTGAAGAAGCACTGGATCATGTATTATTATATGGTCCACCAGGGCTGGGTAAGACGACATTAGCGGGCATTATTGCAAATGAAATGGGCGTTAATTTTCGCATTACTTCTGGACCTGCTATTGAAAAAGCTGGTGATTTGGCGGCTATATTAACGAATTTAGATGCTCATGATGTATTGTTTATCGATGAAATTCATCGACTATCGCGTAGCGTAGAAGAAGTATTGTACTCCGCTATGGAGGACTATGCTTTAGATATTATTATCGGTAAAGGTCCGAGTGCTCGGTCAGTGCGCATTGATTTGCCAAAGTTTACTCTAGTGGGCGCTACTACGAGGGCAGGTGCTTTGGCAGCACCGTTGCGTGACCGATTTGGTATTGTTAGTCGTCTTGAGTATTATAAGCAAGATGAATTAGAGTTTATTGTTACGAGAGCCTCAGAAATTTTAAATATAGGTATTGAGATATCAGGAGCGGCAGAAATTGCTCGTCGTTCTCGAGGAACGCCGCGAATTGCCAATCGACTGTTAAAACGGGTGCGAGATTTTGCCCAGGTTGTAGGAGATGGTGTGATTACTGCAGAAATTGCAGATGAAGCATTGCGACGATTACATGTGGATAAGATGGGACTTGATCGCATCGATCGTCGTGTATTGGAATGTATTATTGATAATTATGATGGTGGCCCTGTGGGGATTGAAACAATAGCAGCAGCCATCAGTGAAGAGCGAGATACCATCGAAGATGTGTATGAACCATATTTGATGCAATTAGGCTTTTTAGGTCGTACACCGCGAGGACGGGTGGCGACGAAACTGGCTTATGAACATCTAGGTATTGCACAAATAGGGAAATAAAATGAAAACAAAATACCTACCATTGACGATAATAACAACACTGTTGCTTGGTATTCATAGTGCAGGTGGTGTGAATGCAGCAACCGTACATACAAAAACGGATACGATTACTACGAAGGTCGTATCAAAATCTATAGTGAAACCTTTGGTGAAAGTGCCAGCTCATAATATAATAAGCAAATCTACGTTTAAACCGCTTGTAACAAAACCAGCGCCAAAGCCAACTGTAGATACTAAAATTACATCTGTTTCTAAAGCAAGTACTACAAAAGCGACTTCTCAGAAATCGACAGTTAGTCAAAATGCTGCTATAGTGACGAAACATAAAATTGATAACCAGGATCAGATGAATCGCATTGAAAATACACCAGATGTACGTGTTTTGTTAGGCAACCGCAAACAAGATGCTACAGTATCTTCATCTTCAGGGGTGACTGTATTAAATAGTCATAATAGCAAAGTAACATCTTACAAGGTTGCAAAAATTGGTGTGCGAGGCAGTAAAATTGCGGTTAATGGTAAAACTATTGATTCTGTAGTGACCTTAAAACCGATAAATGGAAACTCTTTTACGTTTGAAGGTAAATCCTATCGTGGTGGTCTTACCTTGCGTGCTAGCAATGGTACGATGATGGTTATCAATGCAGTGCCATTAGAGTCGTATTTATATGGTGTTGTACCACAAGAAGTCGTACCATCTTGGCCGGCAGCAGCTCTTGAAGCACAAGCGGTAGCTGCTCGTACTTATGCAATGCATACAATGGAGCAAAATAGGGATAAGCTTTATGATGTGAGTACTACCACAGATTACCAAGTCTATGGTGGTGTGAGCGTAGAAACGAATAGTACTACGGCAGCAGTAGATAGAACAAAGGGTATGGTCATGCTTTATAACAACCGCCCCATTAATGCATTGTTCCATTCTGATGGTGGAGGTTATACAGAAAACAGTGTCAATGTATGGGGCAATGATATTCCATACTTAAAGGGCGTTAAAGATTTCAAATCTACCGAATCTAGTGCGGCAAATTGGACCGTCACTACTAATCGTCATGCCTTAGAAGCGAAACTTAATGCTGCTAGTAAGGGCGTTGGTAAATTAAAGAGCATTCAATTAACCCCGATTGGCAATCCTGGCAAGGAATCTGTAGACCGTGGTGTATCTGGGCGTATCAAGAATGCCACTTTTGTTGGTACTGCTGGAAAAGTTACACTTAGTGGCGATGATTTACGCGGTATTTTGGGCTTGAAATCTACATTGTTTGATTTTTATGTAAATTATAATCCTACAAAGACTGGTGGCAAAGCGTACCATACTTTCACAGGTAAAAATGACACGGTATACATTAAAGGGCATGGTTGGGGGCATGGTCTTGGTATGTCACAATGGGGCGCTGCTGAAATGGCAAAGCAAGCTAAACCAGGGGATAGTAATTATTATCAAGCCATTTTAAAACATTATTATACTGGGATAACATTGAAAAAAATGTATTAACAGAATCTGTGCCAATTCCTCATCGTTTAGATGAAGTATACTATGCACAGAAACGTCATATAGTTATATAAATATTGAAGATTACCTAAAAATATGTAGTAAGGATTATAATGAAAGTTACAGATTTTGATTATGAATTACCAGAGGCGTTAATCGCCCAATTTCCTGTGGAACCACGAGACACGTCGCGGTTATTAACATTAAATAAGGTAACTGGTGCAGTAGAGCATAAGGCTCATTTTTATGAGCTAGTAGAAGAACTCAATGAGGGAGATGTGCTAGTATTTAATAATACAAAGGTTATTCCTGCACGTCTTTACGGCCATCGAGAAGGTTCTGGTGGCAAAGTGGAAGTGCTTTTACTGACACCATGCGGTGAAAATCGCTGGGAATGCCTTGTAAAACCAGGTAAAAAATGTCCTGTAGGGCAAGTCATCGTCTTTGATGAACGATTGAAAGCTACCGTTCTAGATAAAACAGATTTTGGCGGTCGCATCGTAGAATTTACGGTAGATGGCATATTTGATGATATTATTCAGGAAATCGGTGAAATGCCATTACCGCCGTATATTCATGAAAAATTAGAAGATAAAGAGCGCTACCAAACGGTATATGCAAAGGAAAAAGGTTCTGCTGCAGCGCCAACGGCGGGGCTTCATTTTACACCAGAATTGTTAGAGAAAATTAAAGCTAAAGGTGTAGAATTAGAATTTGTTACCCTTCATGTAGGTCTAGGCACATTTAGACCTGTGTCTGTAGAATCTATTGAAGACCATGATATGCATAGTGAGTTCTATAGTGTAAGTCCTGAAACTGCAGCACGTATCAATGATGCAAAAGCTAAAGGTCGGCGCATTATTGCTGTTGGAACCACCTCTGTGCGCACATTGGAGTCTGCCTCTACCGATGATGGCGTATTACAAGGTACTAGTGGATGGACACAGATTTTTATCTATCCTGGATACACTTTTAAAATGGTAGATGCATTGGTGACAAATTTCCATTTGCCACAATCTACATTATTGATGTTAATTAGCGCCTTAGCAGGCCGTGAACATTGTTTGGCGGCCTATGAAGAAGCGGTACGTGAAAAATATCGATTCTTTAGTTTTGGTGACGCTATGTTTATACGTTAGGAGCTAGTATGCCGAGCATTACTTATGAATTACAAAAGACTTGCCCTCATACAGGAGCCCGTGCAGGATTATTACATACGCCGCACGGCACATTTCAAACACCTATGTTTATGCCTGTAGGCACGCAAGCCACTGTAAAAACGATGACCCCAGAAGAATTAAAAGCTATTGGGTCTCAAGTAATTTTGAGCAATACTTACCATTTATTTTTGCGCCCTGGTGCAGAATTGGTGGAAGAAGCTGGTGGCTTACATAAATTTATGAATTGGGATCAAGCTATTTTAACTGATAGCGGTGGATTTCAAGTGTTTAGTTTAGGCGATATGCGTAAGATTACAGAAGAAGGAGTTACTTTTAGATCGCACATCGATGGTTCTAAAAAATTTCTATCTCCTGAGGTCGCTACTAAAGTACAGGAACAATTAGGTTCTGATATTGCCATGGCCTTTGATGAATGTATTCCATATCCGGCAGACCATGACTATGCAAAACGCTCTACGGCTCGTACTACTCGCTGGGCAGAGCGTTGCCAAGAATCGCGTACTGCTTTTGACCGGCAAGGGATGTTTGGTATTGTACAAGGCGGTATGTACAAAGATTTGCGCAAACAAAGTGCTACTGAATTAGTAGCTATGGACTTTGAAGGTTATAGCATAGGTGGTTTATCTGTAGGTGAACCTATTGATTTAATGAATGAAATCCTTGAATTTACAACGCCTTTATTACCTACGAATAAGGCACGCTATTTGATGGGCGTTGGTACTGCAGACTGTTTAGTGGAAGGCGTGGCACGCGGCATTGACATGTTCGACTGTGTGTACCCAACACGGGTGGCACGCAATGGGATGGCCATGACTTGGAATGGGCGTCTCAATATTAGAAATGCACAATTTGCTCACGATTGGGGACCATTAGAAGAAGGTTGCCAATGTTATACTTGTCAAAACTATTCTCGTGCATATTTACGCCATTTATACAAGGCTGAAGAAATATTGGCCTTGCGTTTGGTTACGTATCACAATCTCTATTTCTTATTAGAGTTTATGCGGCAAATGCGGACTGCTATTTTAGAGGATCGATTCCCTCAATTTAGAATGCAGTTTTGGGATAGCTTCAAAAAATAATGAAATAAGTCTAGTCAAACCGTAGTGTAATGACTATACTTATAAATACATGATGAATTTTAATGAGGAGGAATATCGATGGGTGACATTCAACAAATCTTACAAGCAAGTTGGCCGATTTTATTAATGGTAGTAATTTTTTATTTCTTGTTGTGGAGACCACAAAAGAAACAACAAAAAGAACGAGCTAATCTTTTGAGTAGCTTGAAAAAAGGCCAAAAAATCGTTACAATTGGTGGCATTTATGGAGAAATCGTTGAATTAGATGATGAAAAAATAAAAGTACAAGTAGCAGATAAAGTAGAAATGACTTTTTCTCGCTCTGCTGTAGCAAGTGTGGTTTCCAAGAAAAATAAGGAAGCTAACTAATGACTGCAAAAGAAGCAGTACGTCAGGCTTGTAAGGCTCGGCGTGCTGCTTTGTCTGTTGAGGTCTGTCAAAAGTGGACACAACCATTGACGAATGTAATCATATCATTGCCAGCCTATAAAAAAGCTCATTCTGTTATGGCTTATTTAGCTATGCCTAAAGAGGCCAATTTAGATGTGCTTATTGAACATGCTATTAAGGATGGCAAAGAAGTGTATGTGCCAGTCTGTGTGGATAAGACCACAATGATAGCGGTTCGGTTATATGATATACAAGATGTGGTTTATGGTGTACTCAATATAAGGGTGCCTCGTGAACCGTATCGTGTTATTGATCCGAAAAATCTTGATTTGATCTTAGTACCTGGTGCTGGATTTGATCGCTATGGCGGTCGCATGGGGATGGGGAATGGTTATTACGATCGATTTTTGAAAGAACTTTCACCATCACAATATATGGGGGTCGCATGGACTCAACAAATTATGGATGAACCGATACCGATGGATGAACACGACCAGCGGATGCCTATGGTAGCAACTGAACAGGGTGTTATAGAATTGTAGTGTAATAGAAGGGAGTTATGATTTTGAGAGGCAAGGCTATTATCAAATTTTTTATAGCCATTGTAGTTATTATTGGTTGTTTTGTATATAGTATTGTGCCACTGGCAAATTCCTTAAAGCAAGGTCTTGATTTACAAGGTGGTACACATATCGTATTGGAAGCAGAGGATTCTGCTTCAGGTGCAGCTGATAATGATGCGGTGGAACGAGCAAAACAAATCTTGGAAAGACGTATTAATGAAATGGGTCTATCTGAACCTCTCGTACAACGGGAAGGGGCTCGTCGTATTATCATTGAATTACCAGGGGTAAAAGATCCTGACGAAGCTATTAAACGTATTGGTAAAACAGCAGTTCTTGAATTTAAAAATGATCAAGGACAAACCGTTATGACTGGTGACGATTTAAAAGATGCAAAAGAAGAGTTGGGGCAAAATAAACAACCTCTCGTTGCCATTGAGCTAAGTGATGAAGGGGCTCGTAAATTTGCAGATTTAACATCTAAAAATATTGGTCGCCGGATTGCTATTACATTGGATGGGCAAGAGTTGACAAATCCCGTAGTACAACAAGCTATTACAGGTGGTCGTGCCACTATTTCTGGCAGTGCTACATTAGATGAAGCTAAAGATTTAGCTATCTTATTGCGTTCAGGTGCTTTGCCTGTAAAAATTAATGTATTGGAAGTTCGTACTGTAGGTCCTTCTTTGGGGCAAGATTCTAAAGATAAATCTGTAGTAGCTTTCGGTGCTGGTATCGGTATGATTATGATTTTTTTACTCGTGTTATACCGTCTATCTGGTTTTGTAGCGAATGTAGCACTTCTTGTATACGTTATGCTTCTTTTACTCGTATTAGGCAAAGGCTTTGATGCGACTATGACCTTGCCTGGGATTGCTGGTATCATCCTCTCTATGGGGGTTGCAGTAGATGCGAATATTCTGATTTTTGAACGTTTTAAAGAAGAGGTATTTTCTGGTAAATCTATGCGTGTAGCCATGGAAGCTGGTTTTAAACGTGCATTGTCTACTATTACAGATGCTAATGTATCGGTTATGATTACTGCGGGCATTCTTGCTATTCTTGGATCTGGACCTGTGAAAGGATTTGCTATTAGTTTGGGCCTTGGTGTTGTAGTAAGCATGTTTACTGCCATTACTGTAAGCCATTTCCTACTTCGTTTATTAATTGACTGTAATTTTACAAATCATCCATTCTGGTTTGGTGCCAATATTTCTCCTGCTACAAGTGCAGAAGCATTTGAACCTAAAACTTTGAAAGGAGGTAAACGCAAATGAGTTTCGATATAATTAAACATCATCGTTGGTGGTTTGTGATTTCCTCAATCTTAGTTATTGCCAGCTTGGTATCTATTTTTACTAAAGGATTTAACTTTGGTATCGACTATACTGGTGGTACTATCGTAGAAGTACAATTTAACAAGGCTGTAGAAGTGAGTCAGGTGCGTGATGTGTTAAAAGAATTCAATCTTGAAAACGCACAGATTCAATTGTCTGGTGAAGCAGCTGAAACATCTGGGGAAGATGTTATGATTCGTACTCGTAATTTGGAACCTAGTGAAAGTGCTGCAGTAGTGGAAAAAATGACTGCTAATCTTGGTGAGAATACGGTAAAACGCATTGAAACAGTAGGTGCTGTTATTGGTTCTGAAGTGACGCAGCATGCATTGTTAAACCTTGTGATTGCCTTTGCTATTTTGGCTTTATATATTACCTATCGTTTTGAATACAAAATTGCTGCATCTGCATTGGCTGCCATTTTCCATGACTTGATTATGGTGCTTGGTGTATTCTCTTATTTCCAATTGGAAATTGATGCATCCTTCTTGGCGGCTGTTTTGACCGTAGTTGGTTACTCAATGAATGAATCAGTAGTTATCTTTGACCGTGTTCGTGAAAATACACATACACATAAACGGACCGATACTTTTGCAGATTTGGCAAATGCATCTATTGCTCAAAGTATTCACCGTAGTTTCTATACATTAGCTACTGTTATGTTTGCCTGTGTATCGCTCTTTGTGTTTGGTGGGGATACAACGAAAAACTTTGCATTATGTATGATTATTGGTTTTGCAAGTGGTGCGTACTCTTCTATTTGCGTAGCTACATCTCTTTGGGTATTGTGGAAGAGTGGTAATAAAAATGATATGCGTAATCAACATGCATAATATATTTATAAATAACGTTTGACTATTTATAAAAGTAATAACAACCTCCTCTTTGGGATTAAACCTAAAGGGGAGTTTGTTATTACGCAGTATATATATGTAGTGAGACTGGATATACTCGTCACTGCTAACCATGTTAAAGAGATGATGTATCAGTTGAACTCTATAGTCAATAAGCGTATAATAAAGCACCTAGTTTATTAATTTAGAAAGAGTGATAAAGTGGAAACAAAGCGATTGTGGACTCCTGCTTTCATAAATTATGGCATAAGTAGTGGTATTTTTTATATGACCCAGTATGTATTGGTAGCAGCTTTGCCGATTGTACTTACATCAGATTTGGAAGGCAGTGCAGTTGATGCAGGCCTAGCTATGACATATTTTCAAATAGGTACTATTTTATGTAGACCTTTTGCAGGACGATTAATTGATAGTTTTGACAAGCGATATATATTACTATTATCGACAGCGTTATTTTTCATCATTATGGGGCTATTCAATTTTACCGCATCTCTAAATACTATATTTGTATTGAGAGGCTTGCATGGTATTGTATTTGCGTTGGCAACTACTGTGATGGCGGCCCTAGCAGTATTAGTTCTTCCTAATGAAAGAAAAGGGGAAGGCATCAATATGTTTGCTGTTTTCTCAAATGTGGCAATGGTTTTAGGGCCGGCTATTGGTTTATATGCGCTACAGAGTTATGGAAGCTCTGCACTATATAGTTTTTTAACAGTTATGACAGGTTTTGCATTAGTATTAAGTAATGTTGTAAAACTGCCTAAATCGTTGTCGGTATCAAAATATACTGAGAGGAAAGGCTGGCATATATCACAATTTATAGAAAAGCGCAGTTTGCCATGGGCTTTAATGGGATTATTTATTGGTTTTACCTATTCTGGAGTTTTAGTATTTATTCCTATTGAGTTAAATGCTATGGGAGAAGGAATATGGGGGAGTATATTCTTTGCCTTATTTGCTCTTATGATTATTATTAGCCGTCCTATAGTTGGAAAAGTGTATGCCCGTTTTGGATCTTCTTTTGTTATATATCCAGGTATACTATTGTTTATCTTAGGTTTGGGAATGTTAGGTTTTACTAGTAGTCCCGTGATAATCATTAGTACAGCGCCGCTATTGGGGTTAGGGTATGGAGCGGCCCAACCAGCATTTCAAGCGTTAGCAGTTCAATCTGCACCAATGGAACGTGCTGGCGTGGCAACAGCTACATATTTTCTTGCTTTAGATATCAGTGTTGGTTTAGGATCAGTTATACTTGCCTTGGTAGCTAATGCTTGGGGTTATAATCATCTGTATCAACTGACAGCATTAGTAATGGTAGTAGCATTAGGACTATATCATTTTGGAATTAGACGATATGTAGCTATTGCAGAATAATAGAATAAAACCTCTACATATGTGTTTGTATAAGCACTATATGTAGAGGTTTTGTTATATAAGAGAAAAATAGTTTTTGAAGTATATGGTAACGTGGTATTATGGGATACTCCGTATTTAAGAAAAAGCAGAGAAAAAGCGTGTTGTTAATGAGGAGAAGATGAAGTTTGCAAAAAGATAAAAAAGTTGTTGACGTATTTTTACTTTATGATATACTTATACAAGTCGTTAGGACACAGCGTAATTCGAATGACAGCACAGAGTAGAAAATTTAAAGTTTTTAAAAAAAGTGCTTGACGAAATGCTTTAGACTTGATATTATAATCAAGTCGCTAGGACATGATGATGACTTAGCAAACAGATCTTTGAAAACTGAACAATGATAGGTAATCAATCGAAAGATTGAACATATGCCAGAGTGCGGGTTTTGA